>NZ_JBQTCH010000001.1:0-915000 GCF_052445935.1 Rhodopseudomonas sp. NSM
CTCAAGAACATCTGCTGCGTTGGCGACGACGATCAGTCGATCTATGGCTGGCGCGGCGCCGAGGTCGACAACATCCTGCGCTTCGACCACGATTTCCCCGGCGCCAAGGTGATCCGGCTGGAGCGCAACTATCGCTCGACCGGGCATATCTTGGCCGCAGCGTCGCACCTGATTGCGCATAACGAAGGCCGGCTCGGCAAGACGCTGCGCACCGAGGACGTCGATGGCGAGATGGTCACCGTCACCGGCGCCTGGGACTCGGAAGAAGAAGCCCGCGGCATCGGCGAGGAGATCGAGCAGCTGCAGCGCCAGGGCCACAAGCTCAACGAGATCGCGATCCTGGTGCGCGCCTCGTTCCAGATGCGCGAATTCGAAGACCGCTTCGTCACCCTCGGCCTGCCCTATCGGGTGATCGGCGGGCCGCGATTCTACGAGCGCGCCGAAATCCGCGACGCGCTGGCCTATCTGCGGGTGATCAATTCGCCGGCCGACGATCTCGCCTTCGAGCGCATCGTCAATGTGCCGAAGCGCGGCCTCGGCGACGCCACCGTGCAGATGCTGCACGACCATGCCAGGAAGCGCCGCATCCCGCTGTTCGAGGCCTCGCGGCTGGTGATCGACACCGACGAAATGAAGCCGAAGGCGCGTAGTTCGCTGCGCGGGCTGATCGAGAATTTCGAGCGCTGGCAGGTCCAGCGCAACGCGCTGTCGCATACCGAGCTGGCCGAGATCGTGCTCGACGAGAGCGGCTACACCGAGATGTGGCAGAAGGACCGCTCCGCCGACGCCGCCGGCCGGCTGGAGAACCTGAAAGAACTCGTCCGCTCGATGGAGGAGTTCGAGAACCTGCAAGGCTTCCTCGAACACATCTCGCTGGTGATGGACCGCGATGGCGCCGCCGACGAGGACGCCGTCAGCGTGATGACGCTGCATTCCGCCAAGGGCCTGGAATTCGAGACGGTGTTCCTGCCCGGCTGGGAGGAAGGCCTGTTTCCGCATCAGCGCGCGCTCGACGATCAGGGCCGCGCCGGGCTGGAAGAAGAACGCCGCCTCGCCCATGTCGGCATTACGCGCGCGAGGCGACGGGCCAAATTGTACTTCGCCACCAACCGCCGCATCCACGGCACCTGGAACACCACGATCCCGTCGCGCTTCCTCGACGAACTGCCGCAGGCCAATGTCGAGATCACCGAGTCGAAAGGCGGCTCCGGCTGGGGCGGCATGAGCGGCTACGGCCCGTCGCGCTTCGACAATGTCGAATCCTTCGGCTCGACCTATTCGACCCCGGGCTGGCAGCGGGCGCAGGCCCAACGTAAAAACGGCGGCGGCCGCAGCGGCGGCGCAGGCTTCAGCGAAAGCGGCTCACCATTCGGCGGCAGCCCCCGCCGCGCGCCCTTCACCATCGAAGGCGAGCTGGTCGCCAAATCCACCGGCACCGACTCCGACTTCACCGTCAGCGACCGGGTGTTTCACCAGAAATTCGGCTACGGCCAGGTGACGAAAATCGACGGCAACAAACTCACCATTGCGTTCGACAAGGCCGGCGAAAAGAAGGTGGTCGATAGTTTCGTGCAGCGGGTGTAAGCTATGCACGAATTGTCTGGGTCGTACTCTGAACAACAAAGAACTGAAGATTGAAGTATCTGAGTGCCCAGTCCGCAATGCGCCTGAGCTCCGCCTGTTCGGGTGACTTTCCGGACCGCCCCAGATCAACCTCAGTTGGTTCAATTAACTGCTCTTTCAAAATACTCCTTAACCCACCTTCAACATTCGACAAAACTGAGCTCAACGACTCTTCGGTCTGATGAAGTCGCTCGGCAATCCTGCGCAGCAGAGCGTCTCCGGTGAAGGCCTCTATTCGGCGTGGCTCCGAACAGACCAAATGGGTTTTATCATCATAAGCGACATGGTGATCTCCGTCACCGAGAGGTCCGATAGCCGATGGTCTTATGAAGAATGAGCGATTCACAATACTCGTCGCGATGTAAGCGTCGTTGAATTCGCGGACTAGATGAAAGCGTGGCGCGACATAGAAAACTTCGTTTGCCCCTTGATCAAGGGAAAGAAGCATGTCGTGCTGAGCAGACTTCCAATTAGGGGTTATTGGAAACCGATAAAACGGCAAATCGAGCGCCGCTCCAGTATTGACGGGTTTAGCCGTTGCCAATTTCATGCAATCTGCTCTTTTGAATTGAAGAAAGACCGGAATACCGACCCAGTCCAACTTCACGTCGTAACCCCCTCCAGACTTTCCCTCCTCGATTAGACTCGGGAAAATAGGAGCGGCCTTAAGACCAACACCGGCAAGATTTGCCAGTTCGTGCGTCAATGCGAAGCCATATGAAAACTCAGAAATCTCCGGGACCATTGTAAACTCTCGCCTTTGCTGAACATTGTCCTTACCGTTTCATTTGGGGGCGGTCACGTCATCACCGACTAAGGTCCGCCATGACCCACTACATCGCCATCATCGAAGACGCCAGACCGGGGGTCGCGGTCGGGGTGTGGTTTCCCGATCTGCCGGGCTGCGTCTCGGCGGGCGACGATATCGACGAGGCGCTGCGCAATGCGCCGGAGGCACTGGAGCTGTACCTTGAGCAGGTCGAGCAAGACGGCAAGCCGGTGCCCAAGCCGCGCTCGCTGACCGAACTGAAGGCCGACCCTGAAGTCGCCGACGACATTCGGAACTACATCGTCGCGCTGATCGAAACACCTACCCGCGCCCACGCGGCGGAGTGATCGCACCGCTTCTCCCCGTCATTGCGAGCGAAGCGAAGCAATCCAGAAACTCAGTGCACTGGGGCTCTGGATTGCTTCGGCGGCTTCGCCGCCTCGCAATGACGCGGTGAGGTCGGCGCCACGAAGCGACGACGCGCTGAGGTTCGGCGCCACTTCACCACGAGAGCGAATTGGTCGCTAAATCCACCGGCACCCAGTCGGCCTTCTCGCTGCAAGACCGGGTCTTCCACCAGAAGTTTGGCCACGGCCAGGTCACCAAGATCGACGGCCGCAAACTCACCATCGTGTTCGACAAGGCCGGCGAGAAGAAGGCGATCGATAGTTTCGTGGAGCGGGTGTGGCGATACTTGGTCTTGACCACCTGAAGACGCATTTTTGCGCGCCACGCCTCCACCGAGCAAGCGTGGCCCACATTGGCAAGAAAATAGATATGAAGACGGCCTCCACAGAGACAAAGCTAGATAGCAGTGAGCTTTCTCGCTTCTGGCCTTGGCGTAGACTGACCCAACACTCCAAACACTAGTGACTCAACTTCACTGGCAGGAAGATGGAGATCGCGAGCAATCTCCGCACGCGTAATACGGTCCGCCCAAAGAGACTTTAGTACCTTCTCCCACACCACAGACATTTCGCGTGGCATTGGGAGCGGCTCCTCCTTGTTGAATCTGCGCTGAGAAATCTGAATACAAAGATTTCGATTCTGCCACTCTGAAGTAACTCCGAGTCTCCGGAGACGATAGTTAAGAGCCGCCACAGACACCTTCCATCTAGCCTTACTCTGAACTATATGGTCGAGCGAATAGACATGGGGCATTTCCGCGAGAACATCTGCTTCAGGCATCAAAAAACAAGATGCAAATCTGTTAGCTTCGTCTTCCGCCTCGCGCCCTTTCGGCGTTCCATCCTGATGAAGCACAAGGTGCCCCAATTCATGAGCAGCATCAAAGCGGCTGCTCTCAGCGCTTTTCATCGTATTTAGGAAAACATAAGGCTTCCCCGCCCTCCATAAAGAGAACGCATTCACCTTCAGCGAGTTTTCCGCCAAAGAGAACACACGAACTCCCTTGGATTCCAAAAGATGAATCATATTGGAGATCGGCCGCTCACCGAGCGCCCACTCTTCGCGCAAGGCCCTGCTCGCCGCCTCTGGAGAGTAAAAACTCAAATCAGGCACGACGACCTTAGGAAGATCAAAGCGCGCCTCAACGTAGTCAGCGATCAAGAATCCGATCGAACCTGCAGCAAGTGCAGCATCCCGTATTGCGGCTGTCATAGCAGCTTGACTGCGGAAACTGGCGTTGTCAGCCAATGGCTCGTCCAGATCGCAACCAAAAAAGAACTCAACCGGGAAGCGAAGCGTTTTCGCCAGTATCGGCAAGACCTCCTCCGCAGGCGCTGTCTTCCCAGCTTCGTAACGAAGAACCGTATACTCACTGACACCAAGTGCGTCGGCAAGTTGACGCTTATTCAGCAGTCGCCGTTTCCGGGCGATGCCGAACCTACTTCCATTGAATTTTCGTTCCATGTTTACTTGCGGCGAACCGGGATATCGAACTCAGACCCATCTGAGTCAGATTGCGGCGCGTCTTTACGAACCTTCACTTCGGGCGGCCAATCACCAGGTCCGACTAGAATGATTCTCTCGCTGAAGCCAGTGAAGTATCCATTCTCGACTGAGATCGGACAGGAGAACTCTGCCCGTACGATATCCCCCTCGTTGAAGACGCAAACGTAGAACGTTGCATAGCCCGACGAGTGGCTAGCTTTGGGCTTGAACAAGACAACCCTGTCGTCACTCGCCGCCGGCTCAAGGCCAAAGAGAGTATGTTGAGTGCCGTCAATCGCCCGATCTGTCGCCGCACCTTTCTTTGAACAGTTCTGTGGAACAGAAGCTGGCAGAGCGATACCCGTTGCTTCATCGGTGTTCGCTACCGCGATCCGCATGCCAAGCTTGTGGTTCACAATGCACGACAACTGATCGCTATCATCCTTGAGCCAGCCATGGGGGCGCAAAATCTCGCGGGAACGACGAATGCCAAACCGCCAAGAGGACCAGCCTCGGGCAGCAGGAGGGTCGTTTTCAGTGCAAGCAGCCCTAGCTGCCACCATCGCCTGGACGACGTCCATGAGCTGCTCGCGGGTGACGCCGAGCGAAGAAAGCCGCCCATCCACTTCTCTGGAATCTCTGAAGATCACCGCCGGCATGACAGCCCCTGTCAGTTTTTTCTACCTCATATGAGCACAAAAAAACTGGCACGCCAAGTAGTTTGTGGCTTGATTCAGAGGCTTTCTGAGAAACTCGATGCAAATGCGGGCAGATCGGGTAGAGCGGCTGCCCGCTCCTCCGTCGGTTGCGCCCCGCCTCCTTCGTCCTTATGTAACCGACCCGCGCGACCGGCTGCGCCCGCAGCCCTGCCCCTGCGCCCCACCGACGACGAGCCCGCATGGCCCCGATCATTTCCGTCCAGAATCTCAGCAAGACCTATGGCACCGGCCGCAAGGCGCTTAACGGCGTCAATCTCGACATCATGCGCGGCGAGATCTTCGCGCTGCTCGGCCCCAACGGCGCCGGCAAGACCACGCTGATCGGCACGATCTGCGGCCTCGTCAACGCCTCAGAAGGCAAGGTCAGCGTCGACGGCCACGACATCGTCGACGACTATCGCGCGGCGCGCGAGATGATCGGGCTGGTGCCGCAGGAACTGCACACCGACGCGTTCGAATCGGTGTGGGACACGGTGAGCTTTTCCCGCGGGCTGTTCGGCAAGCCGAAGAACCCCGCGCATATCGAGAAGGTGTTGCGCGACCTGTCGCTGTGGGACCGCAAGGACAGCAAGATCATCACGCTGTCCGGCGGCATGAAACGCCGGGTGATGATCGCAAAAGCGCTCTCCCACGAGCCGCAGATCCTGTTCCTCGACGAGCCGACCGCCGGCGTCGACGTCGAATTGCGCAAGGGGATGTGGGAAGTGGTGCGCGCGCTGAAGGCGACCGGCGTCACTATTATCCTCACCACGCATTACATCGAGGAAGCCGAGGAGATGGCCGACCGCGTCGGCGTCATCAACAACGGCGAACTGATCCTGGTCGAGGAAAAGGCCGCGCTGATGCGGAAGCTCGGCAAGAAGCAGCTCGCGCTGTATCTCGACGAAGCGCTCGGCGCGATCCCGCCGCAACTGGCGGCCTATGATCTGGCGCTCGCCGACGACGGCCGCAGGCTGGTCTACACCTACGACACCCGCGCCGGCCACACCGGCATCACCGCGCTGCTCGGCGACATCCGCGCCGCCGGCATCCACTTCAGCGATCTCGACACCAGCCAGTCGTCGCTGGAAGAGATCTTCGTCAGCCTGGTGAGGGCATGAGCATGAACCACCGGGCGGTCAGGGCGATCTATCTGTTCGAGATGCAGCGGACCTGGCGCACGCTGATGCAGAGCGTGGTGTCGCCGGTGCTGTCGACCTCGCTGTATTTCATCGTGTTCGGCGCCGCGATCGGCTCGCGGATCGACCAGGTCGAGGGCGTCAGCTACGGCAGCTTCATCGTGCCCGGCCTGATCATGCTCAGCGTGCTGACGCAGAGCGTGGCGAACGCCTCGTTCGGCATCTACTTTCCGAAGTTCACCGGCACGATCTACGAGATCCTCTCGGCGCCGGCGTCGTTTCTGGAAATCGCATTGGGCTATGTCGGCGCCGCGGCGACCAAGTCGATCATCCTCGGCCTGATCATTCTCGCCACCGCCTGGCTGTTCGTGCCCCTGAAGGTCGCGCATCCGGTCTGGATGCTGAGTTTTCTGGTGCTGACGTCGGTGGCGTTCAGCCTGCTCGGCTTCATCATCGGCATCTGGGCGGACGGCTTCGAGAAGCTGCAGGTGGTGCCGCTGCTGATCATCACGCCGCTGACGTTTCTCGGCGGCAGCTTCTATTCGATCTCGATGCTGCCGCCGATCTGGCAGACCATCGCGCTGTTCAATCCGGTGGTCTATCTCGTCTCCGGCTTCCGCTGGAGCTTCTACGAGATTTCCGACGTCGATATCGGCATCAGCGTCGCCGCGACCCTCGGCTTCCTGCTGTTCTGCATGGCTGTGGTGTGGTGGATCTTCAAGACCGGCTACCGGCTGAAAGCCTGATCCTCAAATCGCCGATCGGCCGACGCTGCGATCCAAAGAGGCTGCGATCGGCCAAAGAAAAAAGCGCGGCCCGAACGGCCGCGCCTTTTTTGGAATGTCCGCCGGGTCAGCGGCGATAGCAGCGGAAATTGCCGCTGCGGGTGTAGTAGCCCTTGCAGCGGTGGCCGCGGTGATAGCGATAGCGCGGGCCGTTGTTCGGCAGACCGAGCACGCCGTTCACGGCGCCCACCGCACCACCGACGCCGGCACCGATCGCGCCGCCGACCACGCCACCGACCGGACCCGCCGCGCGGTTGCCTTCGCGCGAGCCTTCCTGCGCGCCGCGGACGATGCCCTGGGCATGGCCGATCGTCGGGATCGCCAGCAGCGCCAGCGCCAGCGCGGCGGCAGCCAGCATCGCCTTCAGCGGCGACTGGTCCGCGCGAATGGCGAGCGTCTTGGTTGTCGTTTTCATCGTGTCCATCCTTCGGGATATGTCCCCCGATCGAGCGTCGGAGCAGTTGTGACACGATAACCCGCGACCGCCGCATAAGTTCCATCCGGCCCCGGTTTCGCCGCAGCTCGGTCTTGGCCCCGCCCGGCGCAGCGGCGAGTTAACGATGCCCGCGGTTTTCCCGATGCGACGCCGCCACTGGAAACTGTGGAAGCCACTATGCATATTACCGTCGGGGACGGGTTGTGAAGTCGAAGGATCGGGCCGAGGAGGCCGTCAAGAATGCGTTCGTATCTCGTTTCCCTCACCGGTCTGATCCTGCTGGCGGCGACCGGCGCCGCCCAGGCGAAAGTCGCGATCACCGTCGACAAGGACAATCAGCAAATGACCGTCGCGGTCGACGGCGTCGAGCGTTATCGCTGGCCGGTCTCGACCGGCAACCCGTCGCACGAAACGCCGAACGGCTCGTTCCGCACCTTCCGGATGGAGCCCGACCATTATTCGAAGGAATTCGACGACGCGCCGATGCCGCACGCGATCTTCTTCACCAAACGCGGCCACGCCATCCACGGCACCGACGCCGCCGGCAAGCTCGGCGTGCCGGTGTCGCATGGCTGCGTGCGGCTGTCGCGCGAGAACGCCTCGAAGCTCTATGCGCTGGTCGAGAAGGACGGCGTGCTCAACACCACCGTCACCCTCACCGGATCTTCGCGCGTGGCGCTGGCGCGACAGCCGGCCAACCGGACGGCCACCGCGGCGGCTCGGCGCGCGCCGGCGCCCGGCTATGACGGCACCGGCGAGCCGGTCGAACTGGCGCCGCGCGCGCAGCCGCGTGTGGTCGCGCCGCAGGTCGCCGACGACGGCTACATCTATCCGGCCGACGGCAGCGACAGCCGCCGCTACCCGGCCCCTCCCGGCTATCGCCGAGGCTACGCTCAGCCGCAGTACCAGTACTCGGATGAAGACGCCTACGCGGCGCAGGTCTACCAACCCCGGCGCTACTACCAGCCGCGCAGCTATTACGGCGGCTACTCGGCCTATTGATCGAAACTGATCGTGAGCTTGGAACGCGCGTCCGCTCCGGTGGGCACGCGTTTTGCCTCGCGTCGGCGCAGTCCCGGTTGCGGCGCGTGGTCTTGACGCGAACGGCCTGCCCGCTTCGCTCGCAAACGCTTTATTCGGAGCCTTCCCGCAGCCGACGCCAGACTGCGCCGAGGACGTTGGAATAGTCGTCGGTCCAGACCCGCTGATTGGGACGCGGCGTCGTCAATGTCCAGTCGGGCGACGACGCGATGTCGCCGACATCCTCCGGTTCACGCGCCGAAATCACCACCGAGGTGGCGAAGATGTATTCCGCATCGCGCTCCGGATCGTCGCCATAGGCCCAGCTCTTCAGGCCATTGGCAGCGGCGATGCCGACCACCACGCTCGACAGTTCGAGATGCCGGTTGGAGACGTGCATCAGAACCGCGCCCTCCGGCGCCAGCTTCGATTTGTAGATCGCCATTGCCTCGCGGGTCGCAAGGTGGATCGGGATCGCATCCGAGGAATAGGCGTCGACGATGATCAGATCGTAGGTGCCGGCCGGCTCGCTTGCGAAGGTCAGCCGCGCGTCGCCCATCACCGGCTGCAGGTCCGGCGCGCATTGGCTGACATAGGTGAAGTATTTCGGGTCGCGCGCGGTGTCGACCATCGACTGGTCGATCTCGAAGAAACGCCAGCTTTCGCCGGGCTGCGCCGCGCAGGTCAGCGACCCCGCACCGAGCCCGATCACCGCGACGCGGAGCGGCCCGGCCTTGCGGCCGCGGATCGCGGCGATCCCGCGGCCGATGCCGCCGTCCTTGTCGTAATAGGTGATCGGCTCGGGCCGGCCGGTGACCGGCGAGCCGTCATCGTTCAGCATCTTCTGCGCGCCGTGGATCGTGGTGCCGTGCAACAGCACGTGATACTGGCCGTTCGATGTTACCTGGATCTTGTGGACGCCGAAGAAGCTGCGAACGGTGTCGACCCGCCCGTCGTCCGGCGGATACAGCCGTGCCAGCGTCAGCGCCAGCACCACCGTGGCGAACACCTTCCAGCGATTGGCGCGCAGCGCCAGCGCCGCGAACGCCGCCACCGCCGCGACGTCGCCGACCAGCAGCACGCGGTTGATGCTGAGCCATTCGAACACCTGGCCGGAGCTGAACGCCGGCGCGATCAGCACCACCGCCAGCGCGGCGAGAAACGCCCAGTACCACCGCGTCCAGGCCGGCACGCGCTCGGCGGCCTGCGGCCGGCACAGCACCGCCAGCGCCAGCAGGATCGGATATTCGGCAATCCAGGAAAAGCTGTAGGGCGCCACCAGCCCCGCGAACAGGCCGCCGACCATGCCGCCGAACGACAGCGCCACATAGAAGCCGGTGAGATGGCGCGCGTCCGGGCGCGTCCGCGCCAACTCGCCATGGCAGGCCATCGCGATGATGAAGAACGACAGCAGATGGCCGCCGAGGATCACCAGCAGATTGGGCGTGCCGGAATAGGCCAGCAGCACCGCGATCACCGCGATCGCCAGCGGTTGCGCCGCCAGCATCCATTTGTGCGGCAGCAGCGGCCGCGACTGGAACACCAGCACCCAGGTCAGCAGATACAGCGACAGCGGCAGCACCCACAGCAGCGGCGCCGCCGCGACGTCGGTCGAGATGTGGGCGGTCACCGCGATCAGGAGGCCGGACGGCACCGCCGCGAGGAAGATCCAGCGGCCCAGCGTCGTCCAGGACGGCGCGACCGCACCCGCATCGTCCTCACCGGTGCTGGCGTTGATGTCCATCCGCGGCGAACGCAGCAACAGATAGCCGCATCCGCCGATCAGCAGGATCAGGAGGCCGTAGCCGCCGGTCCAGACGATGTTCTGTACGCGCAGCGTTAGCGCCGGCTCCAGCAGCACCGGATAGGACAGCAGCGCCAGGAAGCTGCCGATATTCGACGAGGCATAAAGGAAATACGGATCCGGCCCGTTGGGATGGCCGGTGCGCACGAACCATGCCTGCAGCAGCGGATTGTTGGCGGCGAGCGCGAAGAACGGCAGGCCGATCGAGACCGCGAACAGGCCGAGCAGCCAGAACGCATAGCCGCTCGACGGCGGCGTGCCCCAGCCGCTCGCGATCGACAGCGGCAGCATCAGCAAGGCCGCGACCAGCAGCGCCAGATGGATCGCGACCGGAACGGCGCGGTTGCGGAAGCGGCTGATGTAATGCGCATAGGCGTAGCCGCCGAGCAGCAGCGACTGGAAGAACACCATCGCCACCGACCACACCGCCGGCGAGCCGCCGAGCCGCGGCAGCACCATCTTGGTGAACAGCGGCTGGACCGAGAACAGCAGCAGCGCGCTGGTGAAGATCGCGGCGGTGTAGACGATCAGGATCACCCGATTGCGCGCCTCGGAATTGTGAGCCGCAACGGGCGGCATCGAGTCGGTCATACGGTCTCCAGCCAGGATGCCCCGGCGATGCCGGCGCAGACAATCGGACGTCGCGGGGGCGCATGGGCGCCCCCAGGCGGGCCCGATGCGGCGCGGCCGCGTCCGACCATCGCAGAACCGGACGCCGCCATCCACTCGGATCAGGCCACCGCGACGTTGTGCCGTGGCTCCGGGGCGACCCTTGTGCCGGTCGCCGGGTCTTTGATATTCAATCCCTGATAACGGAGTGTGGACTCCGTGTGGCCGGCGCGGCCAAGGAGCCGCCGCCCGCCCCTCCTGGAACACCCATGTCAGATCCCGACGTGCTGATCATCGGCGCCGGTCACAACGGCCTCACCTGCGCCGCCTATCTGGCGCAGGCCGGGCTGAAGGTGAAGGTCGTCGAGCGCCGCAGCGTGGTCGGCGGCGCCGCGGTGACGCAGGAGTTTCACCCCGGTTACCGCAACTCGGTCGCCGCCTACACCGTCAGCCTGCTCAACCCCAAGGTGATCGCCGACCTGAAGCTCGCCGAGCACGGGCTGCGCATCGTCGAGCGCCGGGCGCAGAATTTCCTGCCGGCGCCGGGCGGCAAATACCTGCTGACCGGGGCTAAATATACCGCCAGATCGGTGGCGCATCTCAGCAAGCGCGACGCGGCGACGATCGACGGTTTCACTGCCGAGCTGGAGACCATCGCCGACGTGCTGCGGCATTTCGTGCTGCGCGCCCCGCCGAATCTGGTCGAGCGCTTCGGCGCGGGCGCGATCCGCGAAGGCTTTGCCGCGCTCGGCACCGCCAACCGGCTGCGCGCGCTCACGCTGGAGCAGCAGCGGCTGCTGCTCGATCTGTTCACCTGCTCGGCCGGCGAGATGCTCGACGCGCGGTTCGAGAACGATCTGGTCAAGGCGCTGTTCGGCTTCGACGCCATTGTCGGCAATTACGCCAGCCCCTATGCGGCCGGTTCCGCCTACGTCATGCTGCACCACGCCTTCGGCGAGGTGAACGGCAAAAAGGGCGTCTGGGGACACGCGATCGGCGGCATGGGCGCGATTTCGCAAGCGATGGCGGCCGCCGCCCGCGCCGCCGGCGCCGAGATCGAGACCTCGGCCGGGGTCCGCGAGGTGCTGGTCGAGAAGGATCGCGTGGTCGGCGTCACCCTCGACGACGGCCGCAGCCTGCGGGCGAAATACGTCGCCGCCAACGTCAATCCGAAGCTGCTCTACACCCGGCTGCTGCCGAAGGATGCGCTGCCGGTCGACTTCCGCCGGCGCATGCAGGCGTGGAAGAACGGCTCCGGCACCTTCCGGATGAACGTCGCTTTGTCCGGCCTGCCCTCGTTCAAGGCGCTGCCCGGAACCGGCGACCACCTCACCGCCGGCATCATCATCGCCCCCGGCCTCGATTACATGGACCGCGCCTGGAGCGACGCCCGCGCCCATGGCTGGAGCCGCGAGCCGGTGGTCGAGATGCTGATCCCCTCGACGCTGGACGACAGCCTCGCCCCGCCCGGCCGGCACGTCGCCAGCCTGTTCTGCCAGCACGTCGCGCCGCAACTGCCCGGCGGCGTGTCCTGGGACGACCGCCGCGACGAGGTCGCCGACCTGATGATCGCGACCGTCGACCGCTACGCCCCCGGCTTCGCCGCCAGCGTGCTCGGCCGCCAGATCCTGTCGCCGCTCGATCTCGAGCGCGACTTCGGCCTGCTCGGCGGCGACATTTTTCACGGCGCGCTCAGCCTGAACCAGCTCTTCTCTGCGAGGCCGATGCTCGGCCACGCCGACTACCGCGGCCCGCTGAAGGGTCTCTACCACTGCGGCAGCGGCGCCCACCCCGGCGGCGGCGTCACCGGCGCCCCCGGCCACAACGCCGCGGCGGCGATCCTCGCAGATCACCGCAGCCTGTTCACAAAGCGTGGATAAGACTGTGTGGAAGCCTGTGGACAGGCTGTGGAAAAGTGGCCGTTAAAGCTGTGCGCGAATCTGTTGAAGCACGGTGTGAATCGCGGGGAAAAGCTGTGGATGGGCTACCGCAAACGAGGCATCAATCCGCGCCTCCGGGACGGGACAGCTCGCGCCCTCACCCCTTCAGACACCGCCGCGCCTGGTTGATCTGGGCCCAGGAATAGCCGTTCTTGACCGCCCAGGCGATCGACTTGGCTTTGCCGTGTTCGGCGACATGGTATCGGATGGTAGCGCAATCGAGATTGGCCGCGGGCGGCGCAAAGGACTGCTGCTGCTGCAAGGACTGCGGCTGATACAACGGCTGCTGTTCCGCGACCGCCTCGACCGTGCCGGCCCAGGAGCCGGCCAGGCACACCGCAACCACCGCGCAAATGCCGCCGCTGCGGGTCGACTTTGTGAATATAACTTCGCCGGTATTGATCATTCGCCCTCAACTTTCCTTTGCGCTCATGCCGAGCGCGGGAGGGGGCGCCGATGCTCAATCCAGCAGTCATGGACACGGGCACGTCATTGGCCCAGTCCGCACCACTCCTCCGGGGGTTCTTAAAGCAGGAATCGTCAGGCCGATCCCTACCCTGTGTCCCTTGGGACACAAATATGGCTTTTTGGTTACCGGCCGCATCTCAATTTACCACTCGAAAGTCCAATGACCACTCCCAAGATACCGCAAGCGCCACCTTCAAGCCTGTGGGTAAGTCGTGGACAAACACCGGCTTTCGGGCGCAGAAGCTGTGGACATCGCGTTGAGACATTACATCAAACGGCGCCCGCCCCGCCAACCATCGGACCTGCCATGCCTGATCCCGCTCCCACCACCCGCGCCAGTTTCGTGATCGGCGACGAGGCCACCGCGCGCCGGGTCACCGACCTGCTCGGCGAGTGCTTCGACGAGGCCGAGATGGCGATCGCGGCGTTCGAGCGGCCGGACCGGAGCTGGGAGATCGCGCTGCATTTCGGCGAGCTGCCGAACCTCGACGGCATCCGCGATCTGGTCGCCCAGGCCGCCGGCGACGCCGCGGCGAAGGCGATGAGCGTCGAGACCATCGCGGCCAAGGACTGGGTGGCGGCGAGCCTCGAGGGGCTGGTGCCGGTGGCCGCCGGCCGCTTCGTGGTCCACGGCCAGCACGACCGCGCCCGCATTCCGCCGAACAAGCTCGGCATCGAGATCGAGGCCGCGCTCGCCTTCGGCACCGGCCATCACGGCACCACCCGCGGCTGCCTGACGCTGCTCGATCTGGTGCTGCGCGCCGGCCCGCCGCGCAGCGTGCTCGACCTCGGCACCGGCACCGGCGTGCTGGCGATCGCCGCCGCCAAGGCGCTGCGCCAGCCGGTGCTGGCGACCGACATCGACAAGCAGTCGGTCGCGGTCGCCAGGGAGAACGCGCGGCTCAACGGCGTCGGCAATCTGGTGCACGCCGAATGGGCCACCGGCTTCGCCTCGCCGGCCTTCGCCGCCCATGCGCCGTTCGACCTGGTGCTGGCGAATATTCTGGCCAACCCGCTGCGCGCGCTGGCGCAGCCGATGTCCGAACACCTGGCGCCGTCGGCGCTGGTGATCCTGTCCGGCCTGCTGCAGCCGCAGGCGCAGAGCGTGATCGCGGCCTATCGGGCGCGCGGCTGCGTGCTCCTGCGGCAGATCGTGATCGAGGGCTGGAGCAGCCTGCTGCTGGCCAAGACGTTCTGAGAACTACTTCCCGGGCGGCTTCGGAAAGCGGACATAGACGCCGTCCTTCGGCACCGCGCGCTTGCCGCGCGCCCCGGCCAGCCGATCCAGCATTTGAGTGATGACGCCGCGCTGCTTCTTGTCGGAGGGTTCGACATTCGCGCCTGGGTTCGGGTTCGGACGAACGGGCGCGGAAATCTTCTCGAACGAAAATGCAGGCATGTGTATCCCCTCATCGTTGAGTTGAGACACTCCCGGGTTTCTCCCGGACGCGTTATCAGAGTGCGTCGGCACTCGGGCCTGTTGCTTGCAGGCCCGATAAATCAAGCATAACTCGTGCCATGAGAGAAGCTTTTCGCAGACGACCGGCGCGTCGCGCACAATGAGGAAGGGCACCGATGTTCGAAGCGCAGTTCCAGACCTTCGAGGAGCCGGAAGGCGGCGTCGCCCTCACTGCAAGGCTCGCCGCATTCCGCGAAGAGCTGGCGCGGAAGAAGCTCAGCGGCTTCGTCGTCCCGCGCGCAGATCAGCAGCAAAACGAGTATGTACCGGCCTGCGACGAGCGGCTGGCCTGGCTCACCGGCTTCACCGGCTCGGCCGGCCTGGCGATCGTGCTGGTCCGCGAAGCAGGATTGTTCGTCGATGGCCGCTACACGCTGCAGGCTGCCAAGCAGGTCGACACCAGGGCCTGGACGATCGAGTCGCTGGTGGAACCGCCGCCGGAACGATGGCTGGAACAGCATCTCAAACCGGGCGACCGCCTCGGATTTGATCCATGGCTGCACACTTCTTCGGCAGTCGAGCGGATGCAGGCCGCCTGCGCCAAGGCCGGCGCGGAGCTGGTTCCCGTCGACGGCAACCCGGTGGATGGGGTGTGGACCGAACGTCCCGCGTCGCCACTGGGCCAGGTCAGCATCCACGGGCTCGAATTCTCCGGCGAAAGCGAGAGCGCCAAGCTCGAGCGGATCCGAGGCGAGCTTGCGCGGCTGAAGGCCGACGCGCTGGTGCTGTCGGATTCGCACGCGGTGGCCTGGACCTTCAACATCCGCGGCGCCGACGTCTCGCACACGCCGCTGCCGCTGTCCTACGCGCTGGTGCCGAAGGACGGCCGCCCGACCATCTTCATCGACGGCCGCAAGCTGTCGAACGCGGCGCGTGACCACCTCGAACATTCCGCCCAGGTCGCCGAGCCCGCGGCACTGGCGCCGGCGCTGCAGGCGCTCGCCGCCACCGGCGCAGCCATCGCGCTCGACAGCGCCACCGCCGCCGATGCGCTGACGCGGTTGATCAGGGATGCCGGCGGCAAGCCGCTGCGCGGCGCCGATCCGGTGGCGCTGCTGAAGGCGGTGAAGAACGCGACCGAGATCGAAGGCACAAAGACCGCGCATCGCCGCGACGCGGTGGCGCTGGCGCGGTTCCTCGCCTTCATCGACCGCGAGGCGCCGGCCGGCGCGCTGACCGAGATCGACGCCGTCGAGGCGCTGGAGAGTTTCCGCCGCGACACCGGCGCGCTGAAGGACGTCTCGTTCCCGACCATCTCCGGCACCGGCCCGAACGGCGCGATCGTGCATTACCGCGTCACCCGCAAGAGCAACCGCCGCATCCAGCCGGGCGACCTGCTGCTGATCGATTCCGGCGCGCAGTATCAGGACGGCACCACCGACGTCACGCGCACGATTGCGATCGGCGAGCCGACCGCCGAAATGCGCGACCGCTTCACCCGTGTGCTGCGCGGCCACATCGCGATCGCCCGCGCGGTATTTCCAGACGGCACCACCGGGGCGCAGCTCGACACGCTGGCGCGGCAATTCCTGTGGCAGGCCGGAATCGATTTCGACCACGGCACCGGCCACGGCGTCGGCAGCTATTTGTCGGTGCACGAAGGCCCGGCGCGGATCTCCAAGCTCGGCACCACGTCGCTGAAGCGCGGCATGATCCTGTCCAACGAGCCCGGCTACTACAAGACCGACGGCTTCGGCATCCGGATCGAGAATCTCGAACTGGTGATCGAGAAACAGATCGACGGCGCCGAGAAGCCGATGAACGGCTTCGAGACGCTGACGCTGGCGCCGATCGACCGGAGGCTGATCGACCTCGACATGCTGAGCCAGAAGGAGCTGGCGTGGCTGAACGACTACCACACTTGCGTGCGCGCCGAAGTCCGCCCGCATCTCGACGGCCCGACCCAAGCCTGGCTCGACGCCGCCACCGCGCCGCTGCAGCGCTGAGCATCGAGCGCTTGAGACACTGGAGCGCGTCCTCTCCCCGAGTCATTCCGGGGCACGCGCGTAGCGCGTGAGCCCGGAATCCATAGCCCCTGGACTCACGGCGAGACCCAACGGCTGCACCGCCCCAACCAATCGCCGGCGCAAGGGGATATGGTTCCGGGCTCGCGCTGCGCGCGCCCCGGAATGACGAACTCCAAGGTGGTGTGCCGGACCATCGGCCAGCCCCTCGCGCTCTCCGCATGGCCTCATGTCGAAAACGGCCTGTGAACGATCCTGCGGCGCGCTACAGTCTTCTCACACCGCACATCGTCATTTGCTGACCGGTCGGAACCGCCCCCGCATGCACGGCAAGACCGGCAGAACCTTCGCGATCGACCCCGGCCGGATCGACCGGCCGCCGTCGAAGCTGCTGCTGTTGCTGCTGGTGCTGATGAACGGCGCGGCGCCGATCGCGCTGTACATCTTCGTGCCGGCGCTGCCGGTGCTCGCCGGCGATTTCGGCAGCGACATCTCGGTCGCGCAGATGACGGTATCGCTCTACATGGTCGGGCTGGCCTGCTCGCAGCTGATCATGGGGCCGCTGTCGGACCGGTTCGGCCGCCGCCCGGTGCTGCTCGGCGGGCTGACGCTGATGGTGGCCGCCAGCGTCGGCTGCATCTTCGCCGAGACCCTGCCGCAACTGATCGCCGCGCGGTTCCTGCAGGCGCTCGGCGGCGCTTCCGGCATGGTGATCAGCCGCGCCATCATCCGCGATCTCTACAGCCGCGACCGCGTCGGCGGCATGCTCAGCCTCGTCATCGCGGTGATGATGATCGCGCAGATGCTGAGCCCGCTGTTCGGCGGCGTGATCGAAACCGCGCTCGGCTGGCGCGCGATCTTCTATGTCGTCACCGCGGGCGCGATCGCCGTCACCGCGACAATCGCGCTGGCGCTGCCCGAGACCCGCCGCCGTCACGGCCCCGCCGCGGGCGGCTTCCGCGGCGATGTCGGCAGCCTGTTCCGGAGCCGCGCCTTCATCGGCTATGTGCTGTGCCAGGTGCTGGCCTCGGCGATCATCTTCACCTTCGCCGGCGGCGGGCCTTACGTCGTGGTGACGCAGATGGGCCGCAGCTCGGCCGAATACGGCGCGTGGTTCGCCAGCTCCGGCTTCGCCTATCTGCTCGGCAACCTGTTCTGCGTGCGGTTTTCGCCGCGCACTTCGCTCGACAGACTGATCTGGTTCGGGCTGGCGATGCAGATCGGCGGCGCGGCGCTGAACCTGCTGTGGGGCGTGCTCGGCTGGAATCAGGTACCGAGCTGGCTGTTCGCCACCCACATGATCATCATGTTCGGCAACGCCTTCGTAATGGCCAACGCCACCGCCGGCGCGATCAGCATAAGGCCGCAGGCGGCCGGCACCGCGTCCGGGCTGATGGGCTTCACCCAGATGGGCTTCGGCGCGCTGTGCTCGCAATTCGGCGCGTATCTCGGCGGCCATTTCGCCACGCCGCTGCCGCTCAACATCGCCGTCGCCGCCCTCGCACTGGCCTGCGCCGCGTCGATGATCTTCCTGGTCCCGCGCAGCAATCTTGTCGCGACCGAAGAGCTGATCGAGAAGGCCGAAGGCGAGGAACCGCCGGTGATGTGAGGAGTGGCTCTCGCTCAGCCGAGCACACCACCCCAAGCACCAAGCACAGCACCGTCATCCTGAGGTGCGCGCCCTCTTCGGCGCGCCTCGAAGGATGCGGCGACGGGTCGTATGCGCGGCCCATCCTTCGAGGCCGCCGCTGCGCGGCGGCGCCTCAGGATGACGGAGCACGCGCAGGAACGTTTCAGCCGATCAGCGCCAGCCACTCGTCCTCGGTCAGCACCGCGACGCCGAGGTCTTTTGCCTTGGTCAGCTTCGAGCCGGCGTCCTCGCCGGCGACGACGTAGTCGGTCTTCTTCGACACCGAGCCGGCGACCTTGGCGCCCAATCGCTCCGCCGCCGCCTTGGCTTCGTCGCGGGTGAACTTCGTCAGCGATCCGGTGAACACCACGGTCTTGCCGGCGACGGCGGTGTCGCGCCGCGCCTGCTCGGCCGGCAGCACGTCTTTCAACTCCGCGAGCAGCGCACCCAGCGCCGCGATGTTGCGCGGCTCGGCGAAGAACTCGACCACCGCGGCAGCGACGACCTCGCCGATGCCGGCGATATTGTCGAGATCCTGATACGCCTCCGACGTATTGCCTTCCTCAGTCTGCCCTTCCGCGGCGGCGCGCATCGCCGCCAGGAAGGCATCCAGCGTGCCGTAGTGCCGCGCCAGCAGCTTGGCGTTGCCTTCGCCGACATGGCGGATGCCGAGCGCGAAGATCAGCCGGTGCAGTTCGATGGTGCGCCGCGCGTCGATCGCCGCGAATAGGTTGCGCACCGAGGTCTCGCCATAGCCTTCGAGCTCTTCGAGCTTCAGCTCGGCATTGCGCGCCTGCAGCGTGAAGATGTCGGCGGGCTCCTGCACCCAGCCCTTCTCGTGAAACAGCACGATCTGCTTTTCGCCGAGCCCGTCGATGTCGAAGGCCAGCCGCGAGACGAAGTGCTTCAGCCGCTCCACCGCCTGCGCCGGGCAGATCAGCGCGCCGGTGCAGCGCCACACCGCCTCGCCCTCCTCGCGCGTCGCGTGACTGTGGCAGATCGGGCATTTGTGCGGAAATTCGTACTTGGGCAAGTCGGCCGGCCGCTTGTCGAGCACGACGCTGACGATCTGCGGAATCACATCGCCGGCGCGCTGCACCACCACGGTGTCGCCCTCGCGGATATCGACGCCGTCGCGCAGCGGCGAGCCGTCATTGCCGAGCCCCTTGATGTAGTCCTCGTTGTGCAGCGTCGCGTTCTGCACCACGACGCCGCCGACCGTCACCGGCTGCAATCGCGCCACCGGCGTCATCGCGCCGGTGCGGCCGACCTGGATGTCGATCTTCTCCAGCACCGTGGTCGCCTGCTCGGCGGCGAATTTATGCGCGATCGCCCAGCGTGGACTGCGCGAGACGAAGCCGAGGCGTTCCTGATAATCGAGCCGGTCGACCTTGTAGACCACGCCGTCGATGTCGTAGGGCAGCGACGCGCGCTGCTCGCCGATCCGGCGATAGAACGCGAGCGCGTCGTCGACGCTGGTACACAGCGTGATCTCGGGATTGACGACGAAGCCCGCCTGTTTCAGCCACGCCAGCATCTTGAACTGCGTCGGCTCGTCCATCGGATAGTCGCTCATCTCGCCCCAGGCATAGGCGAAGAATTTCAGCGGCCGCGACGCCGTGACCGCGACGTCCTTCTGCCGCAGCGAGCCGGCGGCGGAATTGCGCGGATTGGCGAACACGGTGTCGCCGGCTTCCTCCTGCCGCCTGTTGAGCGCGAGGAAATCCTGCTTCAGCATATAGACTTCGCCACGCAACTCGCAGGCGGCGGGCGGACGGCTCACGCGCAGTTCGTTGGGAATATCCTTGATGGTCCGCACATTGGCGGTGACGTCCTCGCCGGTGAAGCCGTCGCCGCGCGTCGCCGCGCGCACAAGTTCGCCGCGCTCGTAGCGCAGCGACAGCGACAGCCCGTCGATCTTCGGCTCGGCGACGATCGCCGGCACGTCGTCGAGCCGCAGGAAGCGCTGCACACGCTCGACGAACTCGGTCACCTCGTCGTCGGCGAACGCATTGCCGAGCGACAGCATCGGCACCGCGTGCTGCACCTTGGCGAAACCGCGCGCCGGCGCGGCACCGACGGTCTGCGTCGGCGACGAATCGCTGACCAGTTCGGGAAACTTCGCCTCGATCGCCTCGAGCCGCCGTCGCAGCCCGTCGTACTCCGCGTCCGAAACCGTCGGCGCGTCGTGCTGGTAGTACGCGCTGTTGTGCCGCTCGATCTCGAGCCGCAACCGCATCGCCTCCACCTTGGCTTTCGCTTTGGTGAGGGTGGCGATGTCGGGGGCGGGTTTGCTTTTTGCAGTCATCTTCGCACTTGAGATTCCGGGTTCGCGAGCTACGCTCGCGCCCCGGAATGACCGAGGTGATTGGGTTACGAACTCTACCGCGAGTCATTCCGGGGCGCTTGCGGCACGCAAGCGAACCCGGAATCTCGCCGCGCGCAAGGCGCCGGTGGCCTATTATGTCTATCTGCTCGCCAGTCGGAAAGACGGGGCGTTGTATATCGGCGTGACCAACGACCTCGTTCGCCGGGTGTACGAGCATCGAACCAAAGCCGTGGCGGGTTTCACGTCGAAATACAACATCGCCAGACTGGTGTGGTTCGAAATCCACGACGACCCGATTTCCGCGATCACGCGGGAGAAGGAGCTGAAGAAGTGGCGGCGGGCGTGGAAGGTTGCGTTGATCGAGCGGGACAATCCGGGGTGGGAGGACCTTTTCGACACGATCGTTCAATGATCGGGATCGAGGTGCCCTGAATCTCGGGATTCCGGGTTCGCTCGCTTCGCGAGCGCCCCGGAATGACGGCGTGTGTGGCTCCCACCTCTCAACGAGTCATTCCGGGGCGACCGCCGCGTAGCGGCGGACGAACCCGGAATCTCGACCGTCGTGGCACTGCGGATGTACGAACCCTACCCCGCCGCCTTGATCAGCCGGTCCGCCGCCGCCCTTGCCTCGGCGGTGATCTCCGCGCCGGCGAGCATGCGAGCGATTTCCTCGCGGCGGTGGTCCTGTTCCAGGGCGGCGACGCGGGTGGCGACGCGTTTGCCCTTGTCGAGCGCGGCTTTCGAGATCAGCAGATGCTGGTCGGCGCGGGCCGCGACCTGCGGGGCGTGGGTCACGGCCATCACCTGCACCTTGGTGGCGAGCCGCGCCAGGCGTCCGCCGATCGCGTCGGCGACGGCGCCGCCGACCCCGGTGTCGATCTCGTCGAACACCAGCGTCGGCGCCGAACCCTTGTCCGACAGCACCACTTTCAGCGCCAGCAGGAACCGCGACAGCTCGCCGCCGGAGGCGACCTTCATCATCGGCCCCGGCCGCGTGCCGGGATTGGTCTGCACCCAGAATTCGACGCGGTCGATGCCCTGCGGCCCCGGCGTCGCCGGATCGGCCTCGACCTGGGTCATGAATTTGGCGCGCTCCAGCTTCAGCGGCGCGAGTTCGCCGTTGACCGCCTTGTTGAGCTTGTCGGCGGCCTTGCTGCGCGATGCGGAGAGCTTCGCCGCGGCAGCGCTGTAGCGCGCATCGGCCTCGCCGGCGGCCTTCTCCAGCGCAACGAGTCGATCGGCGCCGGCGTCGATCAGCGCCACGTCGGCGGCATATTGCGCGGCGAGCGCGGCGAGCCCGTCCACCGGCGTCGAGTATTTGCGCGCCGCGGCGCGCAACGCGAACAGCCGCTCCTCGATCCGCTCCAGTTCGAGCGGGTCGAAATCGGCGGCGGCGAGCGCGGCGTTGAGGTGCTGGTCGGCTTCCTGCAGCGCGTTGATGGCGGCGTCGATCGCCCGCACCGCCGGCTCGACCAGTTGCGGCGCGGAGCCGGCGCGGCGCTCCAGCCGGCGCACGGCGGCGGCGAGCGCGGCCACCGGCGAATGATGGCCGCCGACCGCCTCCTGCGCCTCGCGCAGATCGGAGGCGATCTTCTCGCCCTGCATCATGCCGGTGCGGCGCTCGGCCAGCGCGGTCTCTTCGCCGTCCTGTGGCGCGAGCTTCTTCAGTTCGTCGGAGGCGTGGCGCAGATAGTCGGCCTCGCGCGCGGCGCGCTCCATGCCGGCGCGGTGGGCATCGAGCGCGGCCCGGGCGCTGCGCCGGCCCTCCCACAGCGTCTCCAGCGCGATGACGTCCTTCTCCAGCCCGGCGAAGGCGTCGAGCAGCCGGCGATGGGTGGCGGCGTCGACCAGCGCCCGCTCGTCGTGCTGGCCGTGGATCTCGACCAGCGTCGCGCCGACCGTTTTCAGGGTCTGCACGCTGACCGACTGGTCGTTGATGAAAGCGCGGGTGCGGCCGTCGGCGAGCTGAACCCGGCGCAGAATCAGTTCGCCGGAATCTTCGACATCACGGTCGTCGAGGCCGTTGGCGGACAGTATCGCGAAAGCGGGATGGCCGTTGGCGAGGTCGAAGGTCGCGGTCACCTGGCCATGCTCGGCGCCGTGGCGGACCAGCGCGGCATCGCCGCGGCCGCCCAGCGCCAGCGCAAAGGCATCGAGCAGGATCGATTTGCCCGCCCCGGTCTCGCCGGTCAGAACGGCGAGGCCACGGGAGAACTCGATATCGAGCCGCTCGATCAACACGATATCGCGGATCGACAGGCGCGAAAGCATGCGAGAAAAGTCCTATCCGAGACCGAGCTTCTTGAAGGACTTGCTGATCCAGGAGCCCTTGTTCTCGGTGGGTTCGAGTCCGCCGGACTTTACAAGATTATAAGCGTCTTTGTACCAGCGGCTGTCAGGAAAGTTGTGGCCAAGCACGGCGGCGGCGGTCTGCGCCTCGCCGACGATGCCGATCGCCATATAGGCCTCGGTCAGGCGCGCCAGCGCTTCCTCGACATGGCGGGTGGTCTGATAGCGCGTCACCACGGTCTTGAAGCGGTTGATCGCCGCGGCGTAATCGCGCTTCTCCATGTAATAGCGGCCGACATCCATCTCCTTGCCGGCGAGCTGGTCGCGGGCGCCTTCCAGCTTCTGCTTGGCCTGGGTGGCGTATTCGGAGGTCGGATATTTGCGGATGACCTCCTCGAGCGCTGCGATCGCCTTCTCGGTGCGACCCTGATCGCGGGAGATGTCGGGGATCTGGTCGTAATGCGACGCCGCGATCAGATATTGCGCGTAGGCCGCGTCCGGGCTGCCCGGATGCAGCGTGACATAGCGCGTGGCGGAGCCGATGCAGCTGTCGTAGTCGCCGGCCTGGTAGAACGAATAGGCCGACATCAGCAGCGATTTGCGCGCCCAGTCGGAATAAGGATGCTGGCGGTCGACTTCCTCGAATTTCTTCGATGCCGCCTTCGGATCCTTCTCCTTGTTCATCAGGTACAAGCCCTCATTGTAGAGCTTGTCCGCCGGCTCGTCGTTGAACTTGTCTTCGTCCTTGGCCAGGAATTTGTCCCAGATCGCCCCGGTGCCGCAGCCGCCGAGCGGCAGCGCCAGCATCATCAGGCTGGCGACCAAGGGAAGGCTGCGCCAGAACCGATCGCTTCTGCGCAAGACCAGCCTGTTTCGCAGTCCGAGCCTCTGTGCCGACATCAATTCCAACCTGACATACTGGAGAACGGTGCGCCCCGGCATCCGATCAGGCCGCAATGGCAAAAGCCACCGACCTGTCCCCGAAGCATGGAGTCGACCTCCGGCTGTGTAGCCGAAAAAGGTTACTGGACCAACCGGGTACGCAGGCATTTCGCCGGGAATAAGGCGATCGGACGGCAGCCGGTCTGACTCCGCCAAGTCGCCGGACGACCGGAGATGGCATTGCGGCGGATGATGTGCAGCGAGGCGTCACGCAATCGACGGCAGGTCCGTCGGATCAGGACCGATCCGGGCCGTAGGCCGGGGCCACCATGCCACCGGCCAGGCGGGTGACGGATTCGGCATGTCCCCGGACCGGGCGGCGCGCCGGCTCGGCTTCGATCACGCGGAAATTGGTGCGATCGGCCAGCAGCGCGGTCAGCACCGAATGATTCAGCTTGTGGCCGCCGCGCATCGAGCGATAGGCGCCCAGAATCGGCAGGCCGGCCAGCGCCAGATCGCCGATCGCGTCGAGCAGCTTGTGGCGGGCGCATTCGTCGGCGTAGCGCAGGCCTTCGGTATTGAGCAGCCGCTCGTCGTCGAACACCACCGAATTCTCGAACGACGCGCCGAGCGCGTAGCCCATCTCCCACAGCCGGGCGACGTCGCTCATGCAGCCGAAAGTGCGGGCGCGGGCGATTTCACGGCGGAACGCTTCCGGTTCGACACCGAGGGTGTAATTCTGCCGGCCGATGACCGGATTGGCGAAGTCGATCGCGACCTCGACACGGAACCCACCGGTATAGGGGCGAAGCTCGCCGAACGAGTCGCCGTGCGACACGCGCACCGGCTTGAGAACCTGGATGAAGCGGCGGGGCGCCGATTGCTCGCGGATGCCGGCCTGATCGATCGCGGCAACGAAGGGAGCAGCGCTGCCGTCCATGATCGGAACTTCGGGGCCGTCGACTTCGATCGTGGCATTGTCGATGCCCATGCCACGCAGCGCGGCGAGGACGTGCTCGGCCGTCGAAACCAGCGGGCCGTCGCTGTCGCCCAGCACGGTGGCGAGTTCGGTGGCGACCACCGATTTGGCGTTGGCCTGGATTTCGCGATCGCCGCCGTCGAGACCGCTGCGGACAAAAATATAACCCGCGTCGATGGATGCGGGTCCGATGGTGAGGCTGGCCGGCCGACCGGAATGAACACCTACGCCCGTGACCGTGGCTTGCGATCGCAGCGTTGTCTGCCGGCTGAATTTCATGCGTTATTGCCCACCAATGACCACCTGTCAGTCGGCACCGGACGATTTGTCCGGGGCGACTCGACCGTGCGTCCCCAAGTCCCGGAAACCATAGCACTGCCTCAAAGAGCGCCAACTCACGCTTTTTTACGGATTGTTACCCCAACTCCGCCGCATTACCGCCGCGGGCTCCTCGATTTCGGACTCAATCATGGCAGGGCCGGACCCGTTCCAAATTGTGACGTTCTATTTTTCTATTCTTTAGAACAACGACTTATCGGCAGATCACAGCCTTCGCGGGGACCCAAAAAAAGACCCCGGAAGCTGCCTTCCGGGGTCCTGTCATCGTCAGAAATGAGGCATCGGATCAGTTCGCCTGACGCCGCAGGAAGGCGGGGATATCGAGATGGTCGTCGCCCTGTGGCTGTTGGGCAACAGGTGCCGGGCGGCCGTGAACGTCGAGGCCCTGCGGCGCCGGACGCTTGGCATATTCCGAGACCGGGTCGTGAGCGGCCATCTGGTCGGCGATGCTGCGCTGCGGACGACGCTCCGGCATCGGCGGCATCTGCGGCATGGCGGGCGCGGCGGCGCTCCGGACCGGGGCGGATGGCTCGGATTCGTCTTCGCGACGGCTGAGGCCATTGGCGAGACGCTGCAGCAGCGACAGCCGGGTCTTCTGCGGCTCGTCGTCGATCTCGCCGCGCGCGGCCTGACGGATCTCGTTCTGGGCCGGCACCGGCAGTTCGTCGAACCGCGGCATCCGCGGCGCGCGCAACGCGGCGCGGTCGGGTTGCTGCGGAATGAAGGCGTCGGGGGTCTCCGGCTCCTCGTTCACCGCGCGCGCCGGCTCGACGTCGGGGAACAGCGACGGCTTCTGCGGAATCGGACGGACGGTGACGTCGCCATAGGACGCGGACTGGACGGGCGCCTGAGCGACCTGCTGGGCCGGCATCTGCTCGTTGCTGACGGCGGCGGCGATCGCGGCGAGCGCAGCGCGCTCGACATTGGCGGCGCGCGCCACCGGGGCGGCGGCCGGCGCCGGCGACGCCGGGACCTGCGCCGCGCGGGCGGCGGCGGCTTCGGCGATGCGCTGGTTGTCGGCGCGCAGCTTGGCGGTCAGTTCAGCCAGACGGCTGTCAGCCGGCGCAGCATTGGAAGCCGCGCCGGCTGCGGCTGCGTTCCGCGACAACTGCGCCTGCTCGATGCCGGTGGCCACGACCGAAACCCGGATGATGCCGTCGAGGCTCTCGTCGAAGGTGGCGCCGACGATGATGTTGGCGTCCTGGTCGACTTCCTCGCGAATACGAGTCGCGGCTTCGTCGACTTCGAACAGCGTCAGGTCCTTGCCGCCGGTGATCGAGATCAGGAGGCCGCGGGCGCCCTTCATCGAGGAATCGTCGATCAGCGGGTTGGCGATCGCGGCTTCGGCGGCGGTCAGCGCGCGCTTCTCGCCGGAGGCTTCGCCGGTGCCCATCATCGCCTTGCCCATCTCGCGCATCACGGCGCGGACGTCGGCGAAGTCGAGGTTGATCAGCCCTTCCTTGACCATCAGGTCGGTGATGCAGGCGACGCCCGAATACAGCACCTGGTCGGCCATCGCGAAGGCGTCGGCGAAGGTGGTCTTCTCGTTGGCGACGCGGAATAGATTCTGGTTCGGGATGATCAGCAGCGTATCCACGACCTTGTGCAGGTCGGCGATGCCGGTCTCGGCGGTCCGCATCCGCCGCGCGCCTTCGAAGTGGAACGGCTTGGTGACGACGCCGACGGTGAGGATGCCCATCTCGCGCGCCGCCTTGGCGATCACCGGGGCCGCGCCGGTGCCGGTGCCACCGCCCATGCCGGCGGTGACGAACACCATGTTGGCGCCGGTGAGATGATCGCGGATCTCGTCGATGACTTCCTGCGCCGCAGCGGAGCCGACATCGGGCTGCGAGCCGGCGCCGAGGCCCTGCGTCACCTGGGTGCCCATCTGGATCAGCCGCTGCGCCTTCGACATCGTCAGCGCCTGCGCGTCGGTGTTGGCGACGACGAAATCAACGCCATCGAGCCCGGCGGTGATCATGTTGTTGACCGCGTTGCCGCCGGCGCCGCCGACGCCGAACACGGTGATCCGGGGCCGCAGCTCGCGAATGTCAGGAACGTTGAGATTGATGGTCATGAGTTGCCTCTCGATTACGCGCGCGTTGGTTCGTGAAGTCCCGGGCGATCGGCCTGGACAATTTGTGAAAGCGGAAGGGGGCGGAAAAGAGTCATCAGAAGCCCTCGCGCAGCCAGCGGCCGACCTTGCCGAAGTAACCGGGGTGGTCGGCGGTCCGGACCTGGCGGGAGTGCCTGGGCTCGATGTGTTCGAGGTGGGCGTATTGCGGATACACCAGCAGCCCCGTGGGAACGGCGAAGGATGCGCTCTTGGCCTCGGTGGGAAGCCGGCCGAAGCCGAGCGGACGGCCGACCCGCACCGGGCGGCCGAGAATGCGCGTCGCGAGTTCGGGAATGCCGGTGAGCTGCGACGCGCCGCCGCTCAGCACCACGCGCGCGCGCGGCTCTGCAGCAAACGGCGAATCCGCCAGCCGGTCCCGGACCATCTCAAAAATCTCCTCGGCGCGATGCCGGATGATGTTCGCGATCGTCGCGCGGGAGATCACTTGCGGAGTATCCCGCTCATTGTCCCCGGCGGCAGGGATCGACATCAGCTCGCGCGCATCAGAACCGCCGGTTAGCACCGTGCCATATAACGTCTTGATTCGCTCGGCATCCGCAATGCACGCGCCGAGGCCACGCGCGAGATCCATCGTGATGTGATGCCCGCCGAGCGCAAATCCGGCGGCGTGGACGAAGCGGCCGGCCGAGTAGATCGCCATCGTCGTCGTCCCCGCCCCCATCTCGATCAGCGCGGCGCCGATATCGGCTTCGTCGTCGGTCAGCACCGACAGGCCTGCGACATAAGGACTCGCCGCCATCGCCTCGACCTCGAGATGACAGCGCTCGACCGCGAGCATCAGGTTCCTGGCGACGGTGGCGTCGGTGGTGACCACGTTCATGTCGACGCCGAACTGACGGGCGACCATGCCGCGCGGATCGCGGATGCCCTTGACGCCGTCGAGCGTGTAGCCGATCGGCAGCGCGTGCAGCACGGCGCGGCCCGGCGCGGTGGCGTGGTGCATGCCGGTCGAGGTGACGCGGCCGACGTCGTCGGTGGTGACCGCGCCGCCCCTGATATCGGCGGCGGCTTCGATCAGCTGGCCCTGCAGCCGGCCGGCCGACACCGACAGCAGCACCGACTCGACCCGCACCTTGGCCATCCGCTCGGCGAGCGCGACGGCGTGGCGGATCGCCTTCTCGCACTCGACCATGTCGACCACGGCGCCGGCCTTGACGCCGCGCGACTGGATCTGGCTGTAGCCGACCAGTTCGACGGCGTGGCTGCGGCCACGCAGCGCGTCCTTCGGCGGGCACGGCTTGAGCCGCGCGATCATGCAGGCGATCTTGCTGGTGCCGATGTCGAGCGACGCCACCATCGCGGTGCGATGCGGCGGCATCGGGCGGGTCTTCGGCGTCTGGGTGCGATCGAAGCCGGTCACGCGTCACCAGCCTTCTTCTTGGACTTCTTGTCCTTGCTGAACTGCTCCTCGCGCGCCTTCGCGGCATTGTCCGACAGCCGCACGGTCAGGCGATCGGGCAGCCGCATGTCGATCGCGGTGATGTCGCGCGAAAACAGTTTGTCGTCCTGGTCGAGCTTGCTCAGCATCGCCAGCGAATTGCCGACCTCGTGCTCCGGCAGCCGGATCACCAGGCCGCTGCTCAGCCAGACATTCCAGCGCCGCTCGCCGACCAGCGCGACCGCGCGGGTCTGCGACTGCACCTGCGGATAGCGCGCCAGCAGCGCCAGGAAATCCTTGGCGCGTTCGCCGGCACCCTTCCCGACCACCAGCGGCAGCGACAGGAAGCGGCGCGCCACATACGGCTCCAGCACGGCGCCGTCCTCGGCGATCACCGAGGTGCGACCGTCGAGTTGCCAGCGCGCGAAGGCGGTGCGCTCGACGATGTCGATCTGCAATTCGCTCGGATAGAACTTCAGGACCGTGGCGTCGGCGATCCACGGGTTGGCTTTCAGTTTGTCACGCACCGCCGCCGCGTCGAGGAACAGCAGCGACGATCGCCCGGTGACGCCGCCGATCGCCAGAATCTCGTCCTGCGTCAATTGCTTGCGGCCGCTGATGGCGACCTGCTCGATGCGGAAGCCGGCGATGTTGGCGACCGCGTTGCGGGCGTCGTCCACCCCCTGAACGAACTCATCGACATGGCCGCCCTTGACGATGCCGAGCCCGGCGCTGCCGAGCAATATCAGCATGGTGGCGACGACGCCGATCCGGCGCGGCGTGTACTTCTCCAGCAGGGCGATGATGCCGCGTTGCGGCTCGGGCCGGGCCAGCCGCCTGGTCGGGCGCGGCTGCGGCTGCGGCCGGTTGCGGCGGGCCATCCGATGGCGCAGCAGCGCGACGGCCGCGACGGCGACCGCTTTCAGATCAGACTGAATCCCCGACAGTCGCGACGACTTGGCGAGGCGCCCTCCACCATGCATTGCTTGCGCTCATACTCGTTGTGCCCGCAACCAACCGGGCTCAGGCGCAAGTGACGGCTCGATGCTGCACGGGATCGCGTCGCGGAGAATCCGCCCGGTCACGCCGCCGCAGCCGAGCGTCAGAATGCGCGGCCAGCGTTAACCTTCGGCTCTCCTGGTAAACAAAAAGTAAAGACACCCGGTTCAGGCCGGGAATTGTTACGTTTGCTGAGGGATTTGCGAGCGCGCGCGGCATTTTTGCAGCGCGATATGCGGGAACCCGACGAAAGTCGTTAACGCCGGACACCGCGTTCCGCGAGCGCGATCTGGCCGTGCAGGAAATCGACGAAGGCGATCCCCTGCGCCTGCAGCGCCTTGGGGTAGAGCGACGCCTTGGTCAGGCCGGGCAGCGTGTTGGTCTCGAGAAAGATCGGACCGTCCGCGGCGACGATGAAGTCGGATCGCGAATAGCCGCGGCAGCCCATCACCCGGTGCGCCTTAACGGCATCGTCCATGATCGTCGCCGAGATCTGTGGCGCGAACCGGCCGGGGCAGATCTCCTGGGTCGATTTCGCGAGATATTTCGCGGTGTAGTCGAAGCCGCCGTCGGCCGGTACGATCTCGATCGGCGGCAGCGCCAGCAGCGAGCCGTCGGCCTGCTCCAGCACGCCGCAGGTCGCCTCGATGCCGGACACGAATGGCTCGATCAGATAGTCTTCGGTTCTGGCCGCGTTGCGCACCGCGACCAGGTCCTGCTTCGCATTGATGAAAAACAGGCCGTAGCTCGACCCGTCCCGGGCCGGCTTGGCGATCAGGCGGCCGTGGGCGGCCAGCGCCGCCTCGGCGTCCGCGAGCGCGATGCCGGCCGGCGCACGCACGCCGGCGATCGCGGCGAAGCGCTTCGCCGCCACCTTGTCGAAAGCGAGATGCGACGCCGCCGCGCCGGAGCCGGTGAACGGCACGCCGCGCAATTCGCACATCGCCTGCAACTCGCCGTTTTCGGCAACGCCGCCGTGCAGACCCAGCACCAGCAGCCGCTGTTCGGACGCTGCGCGATCGAGCGCGCGCACCAGCGGACCGATGGTCTCGCCGGCGGGCTGAAACGCCTCCTCGAACGGCCGCGCATGCGCCAGCAGCGCCTCCGCGGTCACGGCATGAACGCTGTCGTCGTCGTTCCAGAACCACAATTCGGCGTCGGGCAGCGCGGCGTGCAGCGCCTGCGCCGAGGCGACCGACACCAGTCGCTCCTTGCTGGTGCCGCCGAAGAGAATTGTCTGTCGCATGAATTCGGTCCGCCGTGCGGGTCCCTGTTCGATCGATGGTGCGTGAAGCGGCACGGGCCGGCGCGGGCGCAATCTCCCCGATTTGGCTGATTCGGAGAAGCCGCGCTATCGCGCCCGCCGCAGGCAGACGAGACCCCAGCCCAGCAGCGCCACGATCGCCGGCGTCACCAGCCCGATCACGCGCAGCGGCTGCCACAGCCCGCCTTCGGTCGCGACCATGCCGAGCCACACCACGCCGGCCCAGGCGATCAGCAGCGGCACGATCCTGACCTCGCCGCTGCGGCGCCACGCATCGAGCTGCACCACCGCCACCAGCGGAGCGACGAAGGCGACGTAGTTCGGCTGCGACACCGACAGGATCACCGGCAACGCCGCGCACAGGATGGCGCCGCCGATCAGCAGCGCTTCGGACGGCGGCGGCTGTGGCCCCGTCAGGCGCCAGAACCGGCCGTGGCCGATCCACAGCAGCGCCGCCGCGAACGCGGCGTTGAAGGCCATCTGTCCTGCGGTGGCGAAGGCCGGCAGCGTGTCGGCCACGGGCAGGCCGCCGGCGCCGATCCGCGTCAGCATCGCGCCGATGCTCAGCATGTCGTAGGAGGTGAAGGTGATTTCGGCGGCGATCTTGGCGTTCGGCACGCCGGTGAGAATGCCGCTGAGATGCTCGCTCCACATCGCGGTGTAGAGCTTCACCACTTCGGACGGGCCGAGGCACAGCATCGGCACGACGAACAGGAACACCAGGCTGAAACCGGCCGTGGCCAGCACCGTCTTGACGTCCCGCCGCAGCAGCGGAAACAGCAGCAGCGCGATCGGAAACAGCTTGATGGTGAAGCCGATCGCCAGCGCGCACGCCGCCGCATAGACCCGGCCCTGCACATAGAGCACGAGGAATGCCACCATCGTCAGCAGCACCAGCGCGCTCGGCTGGCCGCGGCCGAAGCCGTCGCCGATGAATGGCAGCAGCGTCGCCAGCGGCCCGATCCGCAGCATCCACCAGCCATTCCAGTCCGTCTGCCGGAGCAGCGGCGGCGCGCTGCGTTCGAGCGCCCTCGCCCACCAGTCGATCGCGATCAGCACGGCGGCGGCGCTGAGGGCGTACCAGACCGCGACCGACAGCGGCAGCGGCAGCGCCCAGGCCGGCTTGGGATAGCCGTCGAGCGGATAGGCGAACGGCCCCATCAGCAGCGCGAACAACGGCGGGTAGTGATAGGTCCAGCCGTGATGGTCGGCGACTTCATACAGCGGGTAGCCGGTCCACACCGCCCAGCCGGCGCGGAAGAACACCTGCACGTCGCCGAACCCGTGCACCGCCGATCGCTTCACCACGATCGGCAGATAGACGCAAAGCGCCAGCGCGACGGCGGCGATCAGCGCGATCTCGTACCAGTGCAATTGCCGCAGCCGCGGCGCGAATTGTCGTTGCAACGAGATCGCTCCAGTCGAATTTTCGGCGTGAATGGCACCCCGGCGGGGCGGAACAATGGCGCGTGCGTTGCTGGCCGTGTAGGTGAGGCAAGACAGACCCGACAGCAGGCCCGCCTTCGCGACGCTTGTAAAGGGGCAGTCCCGGCGCGACCGCGCCGCTCGGTGGACGGACCCGGCAGAACCGGTCAAGGTCCACCGCGCAAGGCATCGGACAGGCTCCCGATTCGGCAACGACCGTGGCGCCGGGGACACAACGATCGATACTGGGAATCAAGATGATCAGGGCGTGGCTCGACCTTCCCACCTACGGCACCTTCGTCACGCTGGCGCTGTTGTACTACGGCGTCGCGCTGGCGCTGGTCGTCCTGACCTGCGCCTCGCCGCTGCGCGGACCGGTCTCCAGGCTGAACGGTATCGTCGCGCCGTTCTTCTCATCGGTCGCGGTGCTGTTCGGATTGCTCACCGGTTTCCTCGGCTACGACGTCACCGAGCGCAATCGGCAGGCCTCCCGCGCGGTGCAGGCCGAGGCCGGCGAACTGCAGAACCTGTATACGCTCAGCGTCGCCTCCGTCACCGACATGCGCGATATCCGCATCGCGCTGAAGGGCTATGCCTCGTCGGTCCTGCTTGACGAATGGCCGGCCGCGCATGGCGAGAGCGCGCCGCGGACCAATGCGGCCTACGACGTACTGCTCAACGAACTGAGCGAGCCCGCGATCAGTCGCGACGCCAGCGCCGCGGTCCACGTGGCGATGCTCAGCGCCGCGGTGCGGGTCGGCACCGCCCGCAATGCAAGGCTCAGCCTGTCGACCGATCGCACCAGCGACCTGAAATGGATCTCGGTGCTGCTGCTCGGCGTGATCACCCAGGTGGCGCTGACGCTGGTGCACCTCGACAAGCCGCGCGCGATGCTCGCGGCGCTAACGGTGTTCGGCACCGGGGCGATCGTCGCGCTCGGCATGATCGCGCTGCAGGAAGATCCGTTCGGCGGCGTGTTCCGGGTATCGCCGAAGCCGATCGAGCGGCTGCTCGCGCTGCCCGACACGGTGGCGCCGCCCGCGCCCGCCCAACCGCCTGCGACGGCTCCGCCCTCCGCCGCGCCGAAGTAATCGCTCAGCCTGCCGTCCCGGCGGCGACGCCGATCCGCTTGATCTCCCATTGCAGTTCGATGCCGGACTGCGCCTTGACGCGTTCGCGCACGGTGTCGCCCAGCGTCTCGATATCGGCCGCGGTGGCGTCACCGGTGTTGATCAGGAAGTTGCAGTGCATCTCGGAAACCTGCGCGCCGCCGATGCGCAGCCCGCGGCAGCCCGCGGCGTCGATCAGCTTCCAGGCGCTGTGGCCCGGCGGATTCTTGAAGGTCGAGCCTCCGGTCTTCTCGCGCACCGGCTGAGCCAACTCGCGATGCGCCTGCACCTCGTTCATCTTGGCGCGGATCGCGTCCGGCGATGCCGGCGTGCCGCGAAACCGGGCCGAGGTGAAGATCAGCGACGGATCCGCGCCGCTATGACGGTAGCTGAACTGCATCCCCGCGCCATCGATGATGTGGCGGCGGCCGGCGCGGTCGAGCGCGGTGGCGTCGATCAGCACGTCCCTGGTCTCGCGGCCGTTGGCGCCGGCGTTCATCCGCAGCGCGCCGCCGATCGTGCCGGGAATGCCGAAATAGAATTCGAGTCCGCCGAGTTTCGCCGCCGCTGCCGTCTCGGCGACGCGCTTGTCGAGCGCGGCCGCACCGGCATGGACGATCTCGCCGTCGCTGCGCGCTTCGCCGAAGCCGCGCGGCGCGAGCCGGATCACCACGCCCGGCAGACCGCCGTCGCGCACGATGAGATTGGAGCCGACCCCGATGCACAGCACCGGCACCTCCGCCGGCAGCAGCGACAGGAAGTAACCGAGATCGTCCTCGTCCGCGGGGGTGAACAGCACCTGCGCGGGGCCGCCGACACGAAACCAGGTCAGCGGCGCCAGCGGCTCATTGCCGAGCAGCCGGCCGCGTAGTTCGGGCATCGCGGCTTTGAGATCGGCGGCGAGAGCGGAAGACATCAGTACAGCCAAGAGCGATACTCCGGGCGTTGATCCTTCATGTCCTCGAACAGCCACACCATCCGGTCGACGAACCAGGTCTTGGCGAGCATCACCACCACCGCCCCCAATGCGGTGATGGCGAGATCGAACACGATCAGTCCCCACGCCAGCAACGGCAGGCCCGCCATCGAGATGCCGGCGGCGACGCCGGGGACAATGCGATGCCGGGCCGGCACCTCGTCGCGCTGCAGGGCGACCCAGATCCGTTCGCCGAGCACGGCTTTCGAGGCCCAATTGTCGGTCGAGACCGGCGGCGGAAACGCGCGCGGATTATAGGCCAGCCAGGCGATCGTGAGCCCGATCGGCGCCAGCGCCCACCAGCCGAGCCACGCCCGGCTCCAGATCGCCGCGATCAGCACCGGGAACGCCGCGTAGCGCGTCCATACGCTCCATGGATTCGCGTGCCGCTTCCAGGTCTCGTCGCTCAGGACAGCCATCGGCGCCTCCTCTTGCGTCAGCTACCCAGCGCCTTCAATTCGCCCGGCAGTGCATAGGCCCATTGGGTGATATTGCCGGCACCGAGGCAGACGACGTAGTCGCCGCTGCCGGCGACGCCGGCGACGACGCCGGCGAGCGATCCGGAATCCTGCAGCGGGATGACGTTGCGATGGCCGTGGGCGCGCAGGCCGAGCACGAAGTGATCGCGGTCGATGCCCTGGATCGGCGCCTCGCCGGCCGGATAGACGTCGGCGACGATGACGCTGTCGGCGTCGTTGAAGCAGGTGCAGAATTCCTCGAACAGCGATTGCAGCCGCGTGAAGCGATGCGGCTGCACCACGGCGATCACTTTGCCGTCGGTCGATTGTCGCGCCGCCTTCAGCACCGCGGCGATCTCGACCGGATGATGGCCGTAATCGTCGATGACGGTGACGCCGTTCCACTCGCCGGTCTTGGTGAAGCGGCGCCGCACGCCGCCGAACGCCGCCAGCGCCTTGCGGATGGTGTCGTCGGACAGGCCGAGTTCGTGCGCCACCGCGATCGCCGCCACGGCGTTCAGCGCGTTGTGCGGCCCCGGCATCGGCAGCATCAGATCGGCGATCTCGTGCGCGGTGCCGGCCTTGCGATCGCGGAACGCGACCTTGAATGTGGAGCCGGCGCCCGAGGGCTTGAGGTCGAGCAGCCGCGCGTCGGCCTGCGGATTCTCGCCGTAAGTGATGATGCGGCGGTCCTCGATCTTGCCGACCAGAGTCTGCACCACCGGGTGATCGATGCACATCACCGCGAAGCCGTAGAACGGCACGTTCTCGACGAAATTGCGGAATGCGTCCTGCACCGCATCGAAAGTCTTGAAGTGATCGAGATGTTCCGGGTCGACATTGGTGACGATCGCCACATCGGCCGGCAGCTTCAGAAACGTGCCGTCGCTCTCGTCGGCCTCGACCACCATCCAGTCGCCGGCGCCGAGCCGGGCGTTGGTGCCGTAGGCGTTGATGATGCCGCCGTTGATCACGGTCGGATCGAAATCGCCGGCGTCGAGCAGCGCCGCGACCATCGAGGTCGTCGTGGTCTTGCCGTGGGTGCCGGCGATCGCGACGCAGCTCTTCAGCCGCATCAGTTCCGCCAGCATCTCGGCGCGCCGCACCACCGGGATGCGCTGCGCCCGCGCCGCCAGCAGTTCCGGATTGTCGCGCTTGATCGCCGTCGACACCACCAGCACGTCGGCGCCGGCGACATTGTCGGCCTGATGGCCGACATGGATCTGGATGCCCTTTTCGCGCAGCCGGTTGACATTGGCGCTCTCGGAAGCGTCGGAGCCCTGCACCGTGTAGCCGAGATTGCACAGCACCTCGGCGATGCCGCTCATGCCGATGCCGCCGATCCCGACGAAGTGGATGGGTCCGATCTCGCGCGGCAGTCTCATTGGCAGTTCCCTGAAATCATCGTCCGGAGCGGACGGCAGATCGGCGCGGCGGCCCGATTCGGGCGGCCTGCGTCCCCTTGGATGCCCCGCTTCCGCTCACGCTGACAAGCGTAAATTAGGCTTGAAATCGCTTAAATCCGTGCCACCCGCGTCACCATATCGGCCAGCCGCTCCGCCGCGTCGAGCCGGCCGACGGTACGGGCCGCCTGTGCCATCGCGCCGAGCTTGTGCGGATCGGCGGCGAGCGCCGCGATCTCGGCGGCCAGTCGCTGCGGAGTGAAATCGCCCTGCGCGATCCGGATCGCGCCGCCGGCGTCGGCCAGCACGCCGGCATTGGCGAACTGGTCCTGATCCAGCGCGCCCGGCAGCGGCACCAGGATCGACGGCCGGCCGATCGCGCCGAGTTCGGCGACGGTGCCGGCACCGGACCGGGATACCACGAGCTGACTGGCGGCCAGCCGCGCCGGCAGATCGGAGAAGAACGGCGCGAGTTCGCAGCTCAGTTCCAGCCGATCGTAGACCGCCCTCACCCGCGCCATGTCCTCGTCGCGGACCTGCTGCGTCAGCACCATCCGCCGCAGCAGCGCCGGATCGAGCTGCTCGATCGCGCCCGGCACGATATCGGCCATCACCCGAGCGCCCTGACTGCCGCCGACGACGAGCAGGCGCAGCGGCCCCTCCGCAGCGGGTGGCGCGAACGGCACCGCGGCGGCGGCGAGGATCGCCGGCCGCATCGGCGTGCCGGTGGTGGTGGTCTTCGCCGCCAGCGCCGGATCGCGGTCGAGCACGCCCGGCAGCGAGGTCGCGATCGCCGTGACACCCTTCGACAGCAGCCGGTTGGCGCGGCCCATCACCGCATTGGAATCGTGGATCAGCGTCGGAATCCGCAACGCCCGCGCCGCAAACAGCGGCGGCAGCGTCGGATAGCCGCCGAAGCCGACCACCGCGGCGGGCTTCAGCCGCAGCATCAGCGCCAGCGCCTTTGCGGTCCCGGCGCCGAGCACAAGCCCGGTGCGGCCGAGCGCCCACGGCGTCCTGCCACGCACCGTCTCGCTCGGCACCATGTCGATCATGTCGGCGGAGAACAGCCCGCTGTAGCGCATCGCGCGGCTGTCGGTGACGAGCCGCACGCGCAGCCCGCGCTTCATCAGCACCACGCCGAGCGCCTCGGCGGGGAACAGATGCCCGCCGGTGCCGCCCGCCGCGAGCAGGATGAGGGGCGCGTCGGTCATGGCGTCACGCGTAGCCCGGCGCGGCGCCGATGGCATTGACCTCGGTCTTCGGCCGCTGCCGCGTCAGCGCCAGCATCATGCCGACCCCATAGGCCAGCGACACCATCGAGGAGCCGCCATAGGAGATGAACGGCAGCGTCATGCCCTTGGCCGGGATCAGTTGCAGATTGACCGACATGTTGATCGCAGCCTGGATGCCGAACAGGATCGCCAGCCCGGACGCAGCGAAGCGCGCGAACATGTCGTCGGATTTGTAGGCACGCGACAGCGTGCGCAGCACGATGAAGGTGAACAGCGCCAGCAGCGCCAGGCACAGGATGATGCCGAACTCCTCGCCGGCGACCGCGAACACAAAATCGGTGTGGCTGTCCGGCAGGCTGCGTTTGGCGATGCCCTCGCCGGGCCCCAGACCGAACCAGCCGCCATTGCTGAACGCCTCGCTCGCCATGTCGACCTGGAACGTATCGCCCGACGCCGGATTCATGAAGCGCTTGATGCGGCCGGCGACGTGCGGAACGAACAGATAGGCCGCGAACAGACCGCCTGCGGCGACGCCGGCCAGCCCGAACACCCAGACGATACGCATCCCCGCGATGAAGAACAGCGCGCCCCACACCATCAGCACCAGCATGGTCTGGCCGAAATCCGGCTCCATCACCAGCAGCGCTACCAGCGTCAGCAGCAGCGCCATCGACATCGAGGTCGCCGGCATCTCCGGCCGCCGCGCCGCTTCCGAGAACAGCCACGCCGCCAGCACCACGAAGGACGGCTTGGCGACCTCCGAGGCCTGGATGTTGAGGCCGAGCAGCGTGATCCAGCGCCGCGAGCCCTTCACTTCCGGGCCGAACATCAGCGTCGCCACGATCAGCACGATGCTGACGGCGAACACGATCAGCGCCGTGCGCCGGATCTGCCGCGGCGACAGGAACGAGACGCCGATCAGCACGATCAGCGACGGCGCCAGGAACAGCACATGGCGATTGAAAAAATGGAACGGGTCGAGCCCGATCCGGGTCGCGACCGGCGGCGACGCCGCCAGCGACAGGATCACGCCCGCCAGCATCAGCGCGATCAGCGCCACCAGCAGCACGCGGTCGATGGTCCACCACCATTCGCTGAACGGGGTGCGTTGCTCACGGGAAATCATCGGCGATCCTGGGCCAGAGGTCGGCTTATTGGTGCGCCCGCGTGGTTGCCAAGAGGTTAATGGAAAGGGAAGGAATCGAGGTTGTGAACACCGGACCAAGAGCCGTAGCGAACCTTGAACCTCGCCCCGCCCTTTTGCGGGGAGAGGTCGGAAGTCACGCGCAGCGGGACTTCCGGGTGAGGGGCGAGGCACGGCCGATCAACAAGGAAGGCCCATCCGTGGGCCTGCAGCGGAAGAGCCAGCGCTAACCGAGAGTTCAGCCCGCGTGGCAATCCCGTGCCTGGCCCCTCACCCGCCCGGCTACGCCGGTCGACCTCTCCCCGCAAAGAGCGGGGCGAGGTTAAGTCAGCGACTCACACCACCGGCACGACGCCGTCCAGCGCCGTCACCAGATCGCGGAACCTGGTGCCGCGGATTTCGAAATTGCGGAACTGGTCGAACGAGGCGCAGGCCGGTGACAGCAGCACGACCGGCTCCGGCAGCCCCGACGCCGCGGCGTCGCGTGCGGCGGCCGGCACCGCATTGTCCAGCGTCTCGCTGATCTCGTAGGCCACCCGCCCTTCCAGCGTCGCGGCGAATTCCTGCGCCGCCTCGCCGATCAGATACGCCTTGCGGATGCGCGGAAAGTACTCGGCGAGGCTTTCGATGCCGCCGGTCTTCGGCTTGCCGCCGGCGATCCAGAAGATCTCGCCGAACGACGACAGCGCCTTCGCGGTGGCGTCGGCATTGGTGCCCTTGGAGTCGTTGACGAACAGCGTCAGCCCCTGCCTGCCGACCTGCTCCATCCGGTGCGCGAGGCCCGGGAAGCTGCGCAGCCCCTTCTGCAGCAGCTCGGCGCTGACGCCGAGCGCCAGCGCCGCAGCCGAGGCCGCCGCCGCGTTCTGCGCGTTGTGCAGGCCGCGCAGCGAGCCGATGCCGCCGAGCTTTGCAATCTCATGCGATGCGCCGCCATCGGCGCGCACGATGGTCTCCCGATCGGCGGTGATGCCGGAGGCCAGCGGCTGCTTCACCGAAATTCGCACCACGCGCTTGCCGGCGCGTTCCAGCCGGTCGGCGGCGTCGCGGCCAAAACCATCGTCGACGCCGATGATCGCGGTGCCGCCGTCCTGCACGCCGGCGACCAGCCGCTCCTTCACCGCTGCGTAGTGCTCGATCGTGCCGTGGCGGTCGATGTGATCCTCGGTGACGTTGAGCAGGATGCCGACGCTGGGATCGAGCGACGGCGTCAGGTCGATCTGGTAGGACGACATCTCGATCACATGCACCCGGCCCGCGCTTGGCGGCTCCAGCGACAGGATCGCGGTGCCGATATTGCCGCCCATCTGGGTGTCGTAGCCGGCCTGCCGCATCAGATGCGCGATCAGCGCCGTGGTGGTCGACTTGCCGTTGGTGCCGGTGATGGCGACGAACGGCGCGGTCGGCGCGTGCAGCCGCCGCTCGCGGCAGAACAGCTCGACGTCACCGATCACCTCGACGCCGGCCTCGCGCGCCTTGAGCACGCTCCAGTGCGGCGTCGGATGCGTCAGCGGCACGCCCGGCGTCAGCACCAGCGCGTCGAAATTGCTCCACGACAGGTTGCGCAGATCAGCGGTGATGAAATTCGCCTGCGCGGCTTCGACCATGCGGTCGAGATTGTCGTCGCAGGCAATCACTTCGGCGCCGCCGGCACGCAGCGCGTGGCAGCTCGCCAGTCCGGAACCGCCGAGCCCGAACACCGCGACGGATTGCCGCGCGAAGGAGGTGACGGGGATCATCGGCGCGCTCCGACCACAAGCGCCTCGCCCGCAACCAGCACAGCGTCATCCTGAGGTGCTCGCCGCCTTCGGCGAGCCTCGAAGGATGGCGGCGTGTGCCCGTGGCCATCCTTCGAGGCTCGCAAGAGCTCGCACCTCAGGATGACGCTGCGGCGGCGGCAATGGTCCAGCATGAAAACCCTCACCGCAGCTTCAGCGTCGAGAGGCCGGCGAGCGCCAGGATCACCGCGATGATCCAGAATCGGATGACGATCTGCGGCTCGGTCCAGCCCTTCTGCTCGAAATGGTGATGGATCGGCGCCATCCGGAACACGCGCTTGCCGGTCAGCTTGAACGACGCCACCTGCACGATCACCGACACCGCCTCGAGCACGAACAGGCCGCCGATCACCGCCAGCACGATCTCGTGCTTCACCGCCACCGCGATCGAGCCGAGCATGCCGCCGAGCGCCAGCGAGCCGGTGTCGCCCATGAAGATCGAGGCCGGCGGCGCGTTGAACCACAGAAAACCGAGGCCGGCGCCGAGTAGCGCCCCGCACAGCACCGCCAGTTCGCCGGTGCCGGCGACGTAGTTGATCTGCAGATATTCGGCGAACACCGCGTTGCCGACCAGATAGGAGATCATGCCGAAGCTCGCGGCCGCGATCATCACCGGCACGATGGCGAGGCCGTCGAGGCCGTCGGTCAGGTTGACCGCATTGCCGGCGCCGACGATCACGAAGGCGCCGAAGATCACGAAGTACCAGCCGAGATTGAGCACGACCTCCTTGAAGAACGGAAGTACCAGCGCGCTCGACAGCGTGCCCCGGCCGACCCAAACCAGCGCGAAGCACGCCAGGCCCGCGATCGCGAATTCGATCAAGAGCCGGCTGCGCCCGGAAATGCCCGCATGGGTCTGCTTGGTCACCTTCATGTAGTCGTCGTAGAAACCGACGAAGCCGAAGCCGAGCGTCACCGCCAGCACGATCCAGACATAGGGGTTGAGCAGGTTGGCCCACAGCACCGTGCCGACCGTCAGCCCCGACAGGATCATCAGGCCGCCCATCGTCGGCGTGCCTCTCTTGCTGACGAGATGCGATTGCGGGCCGTCGCTGCGAATCGGCTGGCCCTTGCCCTGGCGCAGCCGCAGATTGTCGATGATCCACGGCCCACACAGGAACACGAACAAAGCGCCCGTCACCACCGCTCCGCCGGTGCGGAAGGTGATGTAGCGAAAGACGTTGAAGGCAGGAAACGAGCTGGAAAAATCGATCAGCCAATAGAGCATTGAAGCCGCCTCACACCGCAGCGTCGTCGAGCGCGGCCTTGCCGGGAAAGCGCTTCTCGAGCGCGGTGACAATCGTTTTCATGCGCGAACCGAGCGAGCCTTTGATCATCAGCACGTCGCCGGTCCGGATCGCCGCCACCACCTGAGATTCGAGTGCGGCCGCGCTCTCTGCATAGCCGCCCCGTTTGCCCGAGGAAAGGGCGTCCCACAGATTGCGCATCAGCGGCCCGCAGCAGAACACCAGATCGATTGCGTTGGTCTGCACCGCCTCGGCGAGGCCGCGATGCAGCTCCGGCCCGGCGGGTCCGAGTTCCAGCATGTCGCCGAGCACCGCGATGCGCCGCCCCTGCCCGCTGATCTCGGCGCTGCCGAGCACGCCCAGCGCCGCCGCCATCGAAGCCGGATTGGCATTGTAACTCTCGTCGATCAGCGTCGCTTCGCCCTGCCCGAGTTCGATCGCGCGGCGGACGCCGCGGCCGGCGGCGGGCTGAACCTGCGCCAGCGCCAGCGCGGCCAGCGCGAGGTCGGCGCCGACCAGTTCCGCCGCGGCCAGCACGGCGAGCGAGTTGATCGCGATGTGGCGGCCGGGGATGTTGAGCTTGTAGGTGACGTCGTGGCCGAGGATGCTCGCATCCACCGCTGAGCAATCCGCATGCAGCGCGATGTCGCGCAGCCGCGCATCGGCCTTGGCGTGGACGCCGAACGAGACGATGCGTCCGACTCCGGCTTTGCGGGCGCTCGCGGCGAGCCGTTTGAACATCGGATTGTCGCGGTTCAGCACTGCAATGCCGCCGGGCTCCAGGCCTGCGAAGATTTCCGCCTTGGCGTCGGCGATCGCCTCGATGCCGGCAAAGAATTCGAGATGCACCGGCTCCACCGTGGTGATGATCGCCAGATGTGGTCGCACCATCTTGACCAGCGGTTCAATTTCGCCGGCGTGATTCATGCCGATCTCGAACACCGCGTAGCGCACGTCGGCCGGGCAGCGCGCCAGCGTCAGCGGCACGCCCCAGTGATTGTTGAACGAGGCCACCGAAGCGTGGGTCTCGCCCTGGCTGCCCAGCACGCCGCGCAGCGCCTCCTTGGTCGAGGTCTTGCCGACCGAGCCGGTCACCGCGATCACCTTGGCGTCGAGCCGCGCCCGCGCCGCGCGGCCGAGATCGCGCAAGCCGTCGAGCACGTCGTCGACCACCAGCAGCGGCGCGTCGGCGGCGAACTTGCCGCGCTGCGCCGTCTCGACCACCGCCAGCGCCGCGCCGGCCTTCAGCGCCGCCTCGACGAAGGCGTGGCCGTCATGGACGTCGCCCTTGATCGCGAAGTAAGCGTCGCCCGGCGCCAGCGTGCGGCTGTCGATCGAAATGCCGAACACGTCGCGCGCCGGCGTGCCGTTGATCGCGGCGTGCATCGCCTCGACCATCGCCTCGGACGTCCACAGCGGTTGTTTGCTCATGCCGCGCTCGCTGACAGCGCCGCCGCGGCGGCTTCGTGATCACTGAAGGGCAGCACCGTGCCCTGCACGATCTGCCCGGTTTCATGGCCCTTGCCGGCGATCAGCAGCGCGTCGCCGGGCTCGAGCGCCGCGATCGCCGTGCGAATCGCCTCGGCGCGATCGCCGATCTCGCGGGCGCCCGGCGCGGCGGCGAGGATCGCTGCGCGGATCGCCGCGGGATCTTCGCTGCGCGGATTGTCGTCGGTGACGATGACGGCGTCGGCTTGCCCGGCCGCGATCGCGCCCATCAAGGGCCGCTTGCCGGCATCGCGATCGCCGCCGGCGCCGAACACCACGACGAGCTTGCGCTTCGCATAAGGCCGCAGCGCCTGCAGCGACTTGGCCAGAGCGTCGGGCTTGTGTGCGTAGTCGACGAACACCGGCGCCCCATTGCGCGCGCCGACCCGCTCCAGCCGGCCCGGCGCGCCTTCGAGATGATCGAGCGCGGCGAACACCGAAGCCGGATCGCCGCCGGTGCCGATCGCGAGCCCGGCCGCGACCAGCGCGTTCTCGATCTGGAATTCGCCGACCAGCGGCAGACGGACCTGGTAGTTGCGCCCGGCATGTTCGAGCGTGAGCGTCTGCGCGAGGCCGTCGATCGCGGCCTCGATCAGCCGGATGCCGTCGCCGGCGTCGCCGTTGCGGCCGACGGTCATCAGCCGCAGGCCCCGCGTCCGCGCCGCCTCGATCACCTGCGCCGAGCAGTCGTGATCGGCCGAAATCACCGCGGCGCCGCTTGCGGCAACGAGGTCGCGAAACAGCCGCAGCTTTGCCGCAAGATAATGCGCGACGTCGGGATGGTAATCCATATGGTCGCGCGACAGGTTGGTGAAGCCGCCGGCGGCGACGCGGACGCCGTCGAGGCGGAACTGATCGAGCCCGTGCGACGAGGCTTCGAGCGCCAGATGCGTGACGCCCTCGCGCGCGATCTCGTCGAGCGAGCGATGCAGCGCGATCGGATCCGGCGTCGTCAGCGAGCCGTAGACGCTGCGCGTCGGCGTCACGAGTCCGATCGTGCCGATGCTGGCGGAGGCATGGCCGAGCCGCTGCCAGATCTGCCGCGTAAACGCTGCCACCGAAGTCTTGCCGCTGGTGCCGGTGACCGCGGCGATGGTCTGCGGCTGCTGCGGAAACAACCGCGCGGCGGCGAGCGCCAGCGCGCGGCGCGGATTGGTCAGGCGAACGAAGGGCACGGCAAGCTCACCCGCGGGCGGATGATCGCCGGCCACCGCAATGGCGCCGGCCTCGATCGCAGCGGCAATGAAGCGCGCGCCGTCGGTCTTGGCCCCGGCCAGCGCGAAGAACACATCGCCCGGTTTCACCGCGCGGCTGTCGACCGCGAGGCCGCCGGCGTCGAGATCGGCGGCATCGGGCGCCAGACCCGGCGCGACGTTCGTGGCGGCGTCGCTGAAGAGGTCAATGAGCTTCATGGTCGCGGTCTGGCCGATCTGACTAACAATTCGCCCACCAAGTTCGTCATTGCGAGGAGCGAAGCGACGAAGCAATCCAGTTCATTGCACTGCGCTCTGGATTGCTTCGCTTCGCTCGCAATGACGTGGCGAGTCATTGATTCCTCGGGACGCCGAGCGGAAGCCCGGCCGTTCGGAAAACTTCCAACGTGAACCGGCCTTTAAGCACACGCACGAGCCGGCGCAACTTGGCTAGCGCGATTCAGCCTGAGCCGTCTTCGATGACGCAAGAATGAGGCGGTCGGGCGGCGGCAGATCGAACCGCGGCTCGATCCCCAGCAGCGGCGCGATTCGCTCGATCACCTTGCCACCGGTCGGCACCGCGTTCCAGCCCGAGGTGATGAAGCCGTGGGTCTCCGGCAGCGGCTTGGGCTCGTCGAGCATCACCAGCACCTGGAATTGCGGATTGTCCGCCGGCAGCACCGCCGTGAACGAGTTCAGCACCTGCTTCTTGGCGTAGCGGCCGTTGATCACCTTCTCGGAAGTGCCGGTCTTGCCGCCGATGTAGTAGCCCTTGGCGATCTGGTCGGCGGTCCTGGCGGTGCCGATCTCGGCGTTCAGCCGCATCAGATAGCGGATCTTGTCGCTGGTCTCTTTCTTGACCACGCGCTTGGCCATTTTCAGCGCGTCTTCCTCGCTGCGCTTGAGGAAGGTCGGCGGGATCAGATAGCCGCCATTGACCATGGCGTTGATGCCCATCACCGCCTGCAGCGGCGCCACCGCGACGCCATGGCCGAACGAGATGGTGATGGTGTTGAGTTCGCCCCAGCGCTTCGGCACGATCGGCGACGCGCTTTCCGGCAGTTCGGTGCGCAGCCGGTCGAGCTGGCCGACCTTCTTCAGGAACGCCTTGTGCGCCTCGACGCCCTGCGCCAGCGCGATCCGCGCCGCACCGACGTTGGACGAGAAGGTGAACACTTCCGACAGCGAGATCGCGCGCCCGAGCGGATGGGTGTCGTGGATCGCGAACTTGCCGTAGCGCAGCGGCCCGCGCGCGTCGTACATCGTGTTCAGCGTCGCCTTGCCGCTGTCCAGCGCCATCGCCAGCGTCAGCGTCTTGAAGGTCGAGCCCATCTCGTAGACGCCGGTGGTGAGCCGGTTGATGCGGTCGGGGTCGTTGGCCTCGCGCGGATTGTTGGGGTCGAAATCCGGCAGCGACACCATCGCCACGATCTCGCCGGTGTTGACATTGGAAACCAGACCCGACGCCGCCTTGGCCTTGTACTTGTCCTTCGCCTTGAGCAGTTCATCGCGCAGCGCGTGCTGGACGCGGATGTCGACCGCGAGTTCGACCGGCCTCTGCAGCCGGTCGGAGGCGAAGCCGGCGCGATGCAGATCGGCCAGTCCGTTGTTGTCGAGCCATTTCTCGATGCCGGCGATGCCCTGGTTGTCGATGTTGACGAGGCCGATCAGATGCGACACCTCGGTCCCGGTCGGATACACCCGCTTGTTTTCGCGCAGGAAGCCGATCCCCGGAACGCCGAGCTTCTTGATGTCGGCCTGCTGCCGCGGCGTGATCTCGCGCTTCAGCCAGACGAAGCCCTTCTTCGAGGCCAGCCGATCGCGGACCTCCTGGGTCTCGAGGTCCGGCAACGTCGCGGTCAGGAGTTCGACCGCCTCGTCCTGATCGATGATGCGGCGCGGCTCGCCGAACAGCGACGGCGATTTGACGTCGGTGGCCAGGATGGTGCCGTTGCGGTCGACCATGTCGGGCCGCGCGGTGGCGATCGCATCCTGCGACGCCGTGCGCCGCGTGCCGTGGCTGTCGCCGACCACCGCGATGAACGTCAGCTTGAAGGCGATCACGCCGTACACCGCAGCGAACGCCAGCATCGCCAGGCCGACGCGGGCGCGTGCCTTGGCGTCGCGATCGACGTCGCGGCCGTAGATCAGGCTGCGGATCACCCGCTGGCGCCAGTTGACGTGATGCCCGACGAGCGGAACCGAGGGTTCGATCACTGCGCGGCCTCCCTGGCCGGCAGCGCGCCGGTGACGATGTCGGGGTCGATCTTCTCGATCATCGAGGCGATCGGATCGGGATCGTTCGGGTTGACGATGCTCGGCGGCCGCGCCGGCAGGTTCTTCAACTGGTCGAACTGGCGCGCCGTGATCGGCTTCAGTTTGAGGTGCCGCTCGGCGATGCCCTGCAGCCGGCCCGGCGCGTCGAGCTTCGCCCATTCGGCGCGAAGCTGCGCGATCGCCTCGCGCTCCTTGCGCACTTCGGCATGGAGCTGCAGCACCTTCTCGGTGCGCACGGTCGAATCCATCTTGATCCGGTAGACATAGGCCGCGGCGAACACCAGCATTCCGATCACCACGACATGGATGAGGCGCATCATCGGCCGGCCCTCATCACGCCTGCCTTCATCACACTGGCGAGCGTCGGCCAGCCCGGCAGATCGTCGGGCCGGTGTGCCGGCGCATCGGTGCGCTCGCCGCCGCGCAGCTTGGCCGAGCGCGCCCGCGGATTGGCGGCGACCTCCGCATCGTCGGCGATGATCGGGCGCTTGGTCAGCACGGTGAAGCTCGGCGCCGGCAAGTCCGGTGCCGGCAGATGCCGCGAGCCGCCGCCGGTGCGGCTGCGCTCGGTCAGGAAGGTCTTGACGATGCGGTCTTCCAGCGAATGGAACGTCACCACCGCGAGCCGGCCGCCCGGCTTCAGCACCCGCTCCGCCGCCGCCAGCGCCTGATACAATTCGTCGAGCTCTTCGTTGACGAAGATCCGCAGCGCCTGGAACGTCCGCGTCGCGGGGTGGATCTGGCCCGGCTTGCTGCGCACCACGCTGCCGACGATCTCGGCCAGCGCCCGGGTCGTGGCGATCGGCGCCTCCTTGCGCGCGGCGATGATGGCGCGGGCGATGTGGCGCGAGAATTTCTCCTCGCCGAAGATGTAGATGATGTTGGCGAGGTCGGCTTCCGACGCATGCGCGACGACGTCGGCCGCGGTCGGCCCGTCGGTGCCCATCCGCATGTCGAGCGGCCCATCCTGCCGGAACGAAAAGCCGCGCTCGGCCTGATCGACCTGCATCGACGACACGCCGATATCCATCACTACGCCGTCGACGGTTGCTGCGCCCTGCGCTTCGCAGACCTCCGCGAGATTGGAGAAGCGATCCTCGACCAGGGTCAGCCGGCCGTTTGCGCTCTGCACCAGATCGAAGCCGCCGGCGATAGCGCTGCGGTCGCGATCGATCGCGATCACCAGCGTATCGGCGGCGCCAAGCATCAGCCGGGTGTAGCCGCCGGCGCCGAAGGTGCCGTCGACATAGACCCCGCCGTCGCGCGGCGCGAGCAACTCGACGGCTTCGGGGCCCAGCACGGGGATATGGTGCGGTCGCAGTTCGCTCATGCGCCCTGCCTCGCCGGCGCGGCCGTCCGCCCGGTGCGCGGCGTGCGGACACCGGCTGCGGCGCGGTTCGGCTGCGATATCGGCGGCAACGGGTGCATCGTCCTTCGAAACTCCCGGTTCCACGGCGGGTCCAGCCGGTCGGCCGCCGGCCCACACTGGCGAACCCGGCGTCCCGGCTGGAATCGGTTGGATTTCCATCGGCTTATGGGTTGTCAGAGGGAGTTCCGGCCGTCCCCGGCGGTTCGACTCTTCATCCCTCAGTAACGTCCCTTAGGCTTAAGAAAACGTTGATGAAGCCCACACAGCTTGACCCGACACCGGCGATCGCACCCGGTTGCAGTGCGGCAGGAGTGGTGCGGCTCGTCCACAGTCCACAGAAAATGGCAAATTCGTGAAACAGCCGCGTTGCGACCGATGGTAATCACCCGGATAGTAGGCGGGCGCTCCGGCTGGCTGCATTCGCGCCTCCGCCGTTCTCCTGCCGGGTTTGGATCGTCTGATGTTGTCAGGTTCGTTCGCGTCTGCAGGTTCGGAGTCGAAACGTCGACGTGTCGTCCCACTGCCCAAGGGCATCGTGGCCATGCAGACCTTTACGCCTGATTCGTCGGTCGTCTCGGACGTGATCCCGTCGCCGAATTTCGGTGAGCGCAACAAGGGCCGCCAGCCCGACATGATCGTGCTGCATTACACCGGGATGCCCGATGTCGAGGGCGCGCTGACCCGGCTGTGCAAGGCCGGCACCGAAGTGTCGGCGCACTACGTCGTGCTCGAGGACGGCCGGATCCTGCAATGCGTGCCGGAAAGCAAGCGCGCCTGGCACGCCGGCGTGGCGAAATGGGCCGGCGAAGCGGACGTCAATTCCTGCTCGATCGGCATCGAGATCATCAATCGCGGCCATGATTGGGGCTATCCGGACTATCCGCTCCGCCAGATCGCCGCGGTGATCGCGCTGTGCCGCGGCATCATCATCCGCCGCAACGTGCAGCCCCACCGCATCCTCGGCCATTCCGACGTGGCCCCCGCGCGCAAGAAGGACCCCGGCGAGAAGTTTCCGTGGCGGGCGCTGGCCGCCTCCGGCGTCGGCCACTGGATCGAGCCGGCGCGGATCGAGGCCGGCGCGGTGTTGCGGCACGGCGCCGAGGGCGAACAGGTCCAGGTGATGCAGCAGGCGCTGGCCGACTACGGCTACGGCATCGCGGTCACCGGCAAATTCGATCACGCCACCTTCGAGGTCGTCACCGCCTTCCAGCGCCACTTCCGGCCCGAAAAGGTCGACGGCATCGCCGACGGCTCGACGCTGGCGACCCTGCACGCACTGCTCGGCGAGTTGCCGGTCGACGTGCGCACCACCGCCGCGCTGGGCTGACAACAACGCCGCGGGCCCCGCCCGACCTTCCGCCTTGACGCCGCCGTCCGCAGCCCGCATGGCTGTCGCGTCAGTCGGCCGGACGGCCGCTCCCGCTACGGTCGAAAGGCTGCGGGGGAGGAAAGTCCGGGCTCCATCGACATACGGTGCCGGATAACGTCCGGCGGGGGCGACCCCAGGGAAAGTGCCACAGAGAACGAACCGCCCGCCTACGCCCCTTCGGGGCTTCGGCGCGACAAGCCCTCGGGCCTGCCGCGCCATAGCAGCGCAAGCTGCGACGGCGGGTAAGGGTGAAAAGGTGCGGTAAGAGCGCACCGCGTCTCCGGCAACGGCGACGGCATGGTAAACCCCACCGGGAGCAAAACCGAATAGGGACGGCATAGTGGACAGTTCGCTCTCGGGCGATAACTCCGCAGGGTGATGTCAAACCCGCCGTCCGGGTAGGTTGCTCGAGGCGCTGTGCAAACAGCGTCCCAGAGGAATGGCCGTCACGTAGCGTCTTCGGGCGCTGCCCTCCAGAACCCGGCTTACAGGCCGACTGATACTCGTTGAATGAAGGGCTCGGCGGAAACGCCGGGCCCTTCGCCATTCGATTCACAGCGCCCGCCGTCAATCCCGAACGGGGACCGGAGTCATGGCGGGCTTCGTCCCGGCCATCGACGTCTGTGACCACTGTCGGCCCGCAAGGCGTGGATGCCCGCGACAAGCGCGGGCACGACGTGTCAAAAAGCAAATCCGTTGCTACAGTCTCATCCTCCCTCAATCCGATCGCGAGGCGAGCAATGGATATCGTTCGATTGACGGACTTTCTCGTCGAGGCCAAGCGGCAGACCTACGCCGGGCTCGACGATGACGCGACGATCGCGTCACCGGTGCTGCGCGGCTCGAAGCAACTCGAACATCGCGCGTCGCCGTTTGCCTATCGCGACATCTACTTCGGGATGGGTTTCTTCGTGGGGCAGGAAACCGTGTCGGTCGACGATCAGGTGGTCTGGTCGATGGCCTACAGCGGCGGCGCGCAAGACGACATCACCGATGTCGCCACGTTGCGCGCGATCTACGCGTTCTTGCGTCGGTCCTTGGCTGCGGTCGATCCGGCGTTGCCTTTCCGCGGGCCGCGGCACGTCCGCGACGGAGGACTCGCCTACGACAACAACGCGGTCGGAACGCTCTCTCGCTTTCATGGGCAAGAGACGATCTCTTGCAACGATCGCAAGGTCTACGCGCTGCACTACAGCGGCGGACTATTGCGATAGCCCTCCCTCAATGCCCATCCCCCGCTGCCGCCGGGTTCGCCGGCTTGGCAACCAGCACGACCAGCGTGCTGAGGCCGACGTAGAAGATCGTCAGCAGGAAGAACGCGTCGCCGAAGCTCATCGTCACGGCTTGGCGGTGGACGATCTGGTTGAACTGCTTCAGCGCCATCATCGAGGCGTCGCCCATGCCCTGGAATTTCTGCGTCAGCATGTTGAGGAAGTCGACCGCCTGGGCATTGCCCCAATTCACCTTGTCGTGCAGCCGCGAGATGTGGAAATCGGTGCGGCCGTCGAGGATGGTGTTGATCAGCGCCAGCCCGAGCGCGCCGCCGAGATTGCGGGTCAGGTTGAACAGGCCGGAGGCGTTCTTGACGCGCTCGGCCGGCAGCGTGCCGAGTGCGATGTTGTTGACCGGCACCATCGCCATCATCATGCCGACGCCGCGGAAGATCTGCGGCCACAGCAGCTCGTAAAAGTCGTAGTCGCGGGTGATCCCGGTCATCAGCCAGGTGCCGGTGGCGAACAGCAGCAGGCCGATCGCGATCAGGATGCGCATGTCGATCAGCGTCATCAGCCGGCCGACCAGCGGCGCGGACAGAAACATCGCGATCCCGGAGACGAACATGGTCTCGCCGATCATCAGCGCGCTGTAGCCGCGGACTTCGGCGAGGTAGCGCGGATAGATGTAGGTCAGGCCGTACAGGCCGATGCCGACGCAGAACGAGAACAGGCAGCCGAACGCGAAATTGCGGTTGGTGAAGGCGCGGATGTCGACGATCGGCTCACGCGCGGTCAGCACCCGCCAGAAGAACCCGATCGCGCACACCACGCAGACGACCGCGAAGATCAGGATCGACTCGTCGTTGAACCAGTCGTTGCGATGGCCTTCTTCCAGCACGTATTCGAGCGAGCCGAGGAAGCCCGCCATGAAGCCCAGCCCCCACCAGTCGAAATGATCGAGCAACTCGTAATGCGGCTCGTCGAAATCGACCAGCGCCAGCACGCCGATGGTGATCAGTATTCCCGGCACGACGTTGATGAAGAACAGCCAGTGCCACGACATCAGGTCGGTGATGTAGCCGCCGACCGTGGGGCCGATGGTCGGCGCCAGCGTGGCGACCAGGCCGATGATCGGCCCGACCAGATTGAACTTGCTGCGCGGAAACACCGTATAGGCCGAGGCGAACACGGTCGGGATCATGCCGGCGCCGAGAAATCCCTGGATCGCGCGCCACACGATCATCTCGGTGATCGACGAGGTCAGGCCGCACATCAGGCTGGCGAAGGTGAAGCCGGCCGCGGAGATCGCGAACAGGTTGCGCGTGCCGAGCGCGCGCGACAGGAAGCCGGACAACGGGATCGCGATCACTTCGGCGATCAGATACGAGGTCTGCACCCAGGAGACCTCGGACGATGACGCCGACAGGCCGGCCTGGATTTCGGACAGCGATGCCGAGACGATCTGGATGTCCAGGATCGACATGAACATCCCGAACACCATGATCAGGAACGCGATCAGCCGGCTGGCCGGAACGTGTTCCGACGGCGCCTGCGGCACCGCCGCGCCCGTCATGGTGGTCGATGCAGCCATCGGCAGTTCCTTAGGGGCCAACCTGAAATGGGCTATCCGTCATTGCGAGCGAAGCGAAGCAATCCAGGGCTCGGTGCGCTGAGCTGGATTGCTTCGTCGCTTCGCTCCTCGCAATGACGGGGACTGGTTTCGCTTACTTCCCGGTCCTCGTATCGACCCGGATATAGACCGACATGCCGGCGCGCAGCAGGTTCTCGCGTGCCACGTCGGCGGGCACGCGGATGCGGACCGGCACGCGCTGCACGACCTTGGTGAAATTGCCGGTGGCGTTATCGGGCGGCAGCAGCGTGAACACCTGCCCCGCCGCGGGCGACAGGCTATCGACCGTGCCCTCGATCTTGCGGCCGGAGTAAGCGTCGACCGAGATGTCGACGGTCTGCCCGGGCTTCAGGCGAGCCAATTGCGTTTCCTTGAAATTGGCGTCGATATAGACGCCGTCGAGCGGCACGATGTTGCCGAGCCGCTGGCCCGCATTGATGTAGTCGCCGGTGTTGACCATTCGGTTGGAGAACACGCCGTCGACCGGGGCGCGGACATTGGTGAAGTCGAGATCGCGCTCTGCCTTGGCGAGCGAACTCTGCAGTTCGACGAGTTGGGCGCGCGCCTCGTTCTGCTGCGCCCTGGTGACCTCGACATTGTCGCGCGCGGCGTCATAGGCCGCCTTGGCGGCGGCGACCGAGGCCGCGCCCTGGTCGCGGCTGGCCTGCGACGTCTCGAACACGGCGCGCGAGGCGAAGCCCTTGGTGCTCAACGCCTGCTGGCGATCGAAATCGAGCGCGGCGCGCCTGGCCGAGGCTTCGGCGGAGTCGCGCTGCGCCTGCGCCTGCTCGACCGCACTCTGCTGCGCAATGACCTGCCGGCCGATCCGTTCGATCGTCGCCTGCTGGGTGGCGATCCTGGCGCGGGCGGAGGCGACCGCGATCTTGTAGTCGCCGTCGTCGATCCGGAACACCACCTCGCCGGCTTTCACCAGCGTGTTGTCGCCCGGGACGATTGCGGCGATGTGGCCGGCGACGCGGGCGCCGAGCGTGGTGTTGTTGGTGCGGACATAGGCGTCGTCGGTCGACACCATGAAGCGGCCGACCAGCATGTAGTCGATACCGAAGTAAGCCACCGCGGCCAGCGCCGCGATACCGACACCGACCAGCACCAGCCGCTTCCGGCCGGGCTTCTTCGCCGCGACCGCGGGCGCGGTCGCCGGCGCGACCGGCTCGGACTCGGCTTCGCGCCCGGCAGGCTCGGCGAGTTTCAGCGTCGACGGATCGTCCGGCAACCGCGCGCCTTGCGCCGGCGCGGCGGCCCGCGCATCGGTTTCTTGCACCGGCTCGGACCTGAGAACGCGGGCAGCTTGGTCGCGTCCGGACATCGGGCTTCCTCCTGACTGGCTCATCATCGTGAGCGCTTGCCCGGACCACCCGTCCTGACAGCTGTTCTCAAATAAATTGACCGAACGGTTCGGTCAAGATAGATTTCGTTATAGAGCTTAGCAGCGCGGTCCCGTGTTTGTGACAGGGGCCGCCAGAATTTTCGGACACGCTGAACCAATGGTTGCAAACGCCACCGCCGCCCAGGCTCTGCATCCCGACGACGACAGCGCCAAGCGCCGTCAGATCGTCAAGGGCGCGCGCGCGGTGTTTCTGGAGCACGGTTTCGACGGCGCCAGCATGGGCGAGATCGCCCGCGCCGCGGGCGTTTCCAAGGGGACGCTGTACGTCTATTTCGCCGACAAGAATTCGCTGTTCTGCGAGATCATCGAGCAGGAGAGTCTCGCCCAGGGGATGCTGGCGTTCGACTTCAACCCGGAGCGGGACGTCGAGACCACCCTCGAGGCGTTCGGCACCGCCTATATCCAGGCGCTGTGCAATCCGCACGGGGCGTCGGCGATCCGGACGGTGATGGCGATCGCCGAACGGATGCCGGAGATCGGCCAGCGCTATTACGAGCGGGTGATCGCCAATTCGCTCGGCCGGTTCGCGCGCTATCTCGAACTGCAGGTGCAGGCCGGCGAACTGCAGATCGAGAACTGCCAGCTCGCCGCGGCGCAATTCACCAAACTGTGCCAGGCGACGCTGTTTCTGCCGTACATCTTCCAGATGACCGAGACGCCCTCGCCGGCGCGGATCGCCGAAGTGGTGGACAGCGCCACCCGGATGTTCCTCGCCGCCTATCGGGCCGCGCCGAACGCAACAGCCGACTAATCGTCTTCGGCTTCGTCGCGGGAGACTGCCTTCGACCGCAGCGGGCCTTTTCCGATCGAGCCGGTGACGCCATTCCAGTTGCTCGCGGCATAGGGATTGCGCTGCTGCAGCCGCTGCGCGATCACTTCGCCCGGCACCGCGGCAGGCTTGCAGACGCTGCGCTGGCTCTTGCGGCGCATCAGATCGACGTGAATGTGATCGTAGTGATAGATGTTCGAGCCCGGCGCCAGCACGGTGTTGAACACCTGGCACGCCGAATTCTGCACGTCGTGCAGGAACGCCTGTTCTTCCGGAAGCCCCTTCCAGCCGCCTTTCACCGTGATGCGCCGGCCGTCGGCCAGCACGAAGGCGGAGATGTCGAGCGCGTTGCCGAAGGCGTGTTCGGAGATGTGGGCGTTCGGATTGCCGTTCATGCCGCGGCACGAATAGGCCGAGATCTGCTTGACCTCCACGACTGGCACGCCGAACCAGCGCAGCGCCGACGGCTGCACCGATTCCGCCAGCCAGCGGTCCAGAGCTGAGACGATCGGACAGGCCAGCGTCGCCACCGGCTTGAGGGCGACCGGCCCGACCGAGCCTGTGATGTTGCCCTGCTGCGCCGGACCGAGCCGCGGCAGCGGCCGCTGCGCATCGTCCGGCATGCGGCCGGCCGGCGCCGGTGCGTAGCCCGGATCGCGCGAATAGCCGGTGACGTGCTCCGCCGGAGGACGATCGGCCGGCGGTAGCGCGCCGTCGTCCGGCAGATCGATGTCGCGGCCGGCCGGTCCGACGCCGGGCGGCGTCAGCGACACCGGGCCGTTGTCGCCGCCATAGCCCGCGCTTGAATTCACATAGCCTGGGTTCGAACCGCCATAACCGGAGGACGCGGATCTGCCATTGGCGGGCTGCTGCATTTGCTGTGGCGGATAGTTGCGCGCCGGTGCGGCATAGGACGGCTGCGCGCCCGGCCAGCGCGGCTGGCTCGCGCGACCTCCGATCGCCGCCGGCGGACGCAGATCGTCGGCAAAGCCGATCGCACCGGCTTCGCCGAGTGCAGCCACTTTCAGAGGGAACTCGGCGCCGCAGACCCCGGGGCCGGAGATCGGATCGACCCGGACCAGTTCGGGGCTCTCCTTGACGGCGCCGGATTTCAGACAAGCGACTTCGGCCTCGGTTCGCCACGGTTCGCGTTCGGCGGTTTGAAACAACCCGCGTCCGCAACCGGCAAGCGACACAAGGACCAAGGAGCCGACGAGATACAAACGAACTCCGCGCGTCATCCGCGCACAGTCCATCAATCTGATTAAAGAGAATTGAACGGTATCGGTTCAGCTTCGCTTAACCATGCAAAAGCGGGGGCCGAAGCCCCCGCTTTGCTGCTGACAGCGATCAGCCGATCACGCGGCGCGAACTTCGCGCAGAAACGTGTCGACCTGGGTCTTCAGGGTCTCGCCGGATCGCGAGAGTTCCGTCGCGGAGTCGACGACCTGGCCGGCGGCCACGCCGGTCTCGCGCGCGGCGTCATGGACGCCGCCGATATTGTTCGAAACTTCGGTGGTGGACCGCGCCGCCTCGGCGACGTTGTGCGCGATCTCGCGTGTCGCGACGCCCTGCTCGCGCACAGCGCTGGCGATCGCGGTGGCGATTTCGTTGACCCGGCCGATGATGGTGGTGATGCCCTCGATCGCCGTCACCGAACTCTGCGTCGCGGTCTGAATCGATCCGACCTGTGAGGAGATCTCGTCGGTCGCCTTGGAGGTCTGTTCGGCGAGCGCCTTGACCTCGGCGGCGACCACCGCGAAACCGCGGCCGGCGTCGCCGGCGCGTGCCGCCTCGATGGTGGCGTTGAGCGCCAGCAGATTGGTCTGCGCGGCGATGTCGCTGATCAGCGTCACCACTTCGCCGATCTTCTGCGCCGCTTCCGCAAGCCCCTTCACTTCTTCGTTGGTACGGCCGGCCTGATTGGCCGCCTCGCTGGCCACCTGCGCCGACTGATCGACGTGCTTGCCGATTTCGTTGATCGAGGCGTCGAGTTCTTCGACTGCAGCGGCGACCGCTTGCGCGTTCGATGTCGCCTGCGAGGAGGCGGCGGTGGCTGCCACGATCCGCTGTTCGGATTCCTTCGCCGTGCCGGCCATCGAGTCGGCGGTGCCGCGCAGCTCGGTGGCCGCCGAACTGACCAGCTCGACCACGCTGCCGACGCTCGACTCGAACCGCGCCGCCAGTTCGAGCATTGCCTGCCGTCGTTCGTTCTCGTGGGCGACGCGCTGCTGATCCTGCGACGCGCGCAGCCGCTCGGTCTCGAGCAGGCTTTCCTTGAAGACTTCGACGGTGCGGGCCATCGAACCGACTTCGTCGCGCCGGGCACAGCCGGGCACTTCGACCGCGTGGTGGCCCTGGCTGATCTCGCGCATCGCTCCTTCCAGCGCCTGAATCGGCTTCGCCATGCCGCGGCCGAGCCAGAATGCGATCGCCATCGCGGCCAGGGCGGCGCCGAGCGTCGCCAGCCCGAGCCATTGCATCGCGCTCGCCGTCAACGCCGCATAGGCGCTGGCGTCGCGTACGATCTGCAGCACCGCGACCGGGTTGCCGGAGAAATTCTTGATCTGGCCGAAGCTCACCCCGGTGGCCTTGCCGCCGAGTTCTTCCTTGCGGATCACCAGCTCGCCGGACATCGCGCGGCGAACCGCATCGGCGTCCGGGGTCAGGCCGGGGATCGAAGAGGCGATGATATTGGTCTTCTCGCCTGCAGGTTGCAGAATCGCAACGTCCACTCCGAACCGCGACTTCATGCGCTCGACGAAATTCTTGCCGAACGGCGCGCCGATATCCATCGTGCCGACCAGCCCCTTGCTGTCGACGATCGGCGCCGTGCCGAACACGGTGAGGTTGTCGCGACCGGGCTCGATGCCGCCTTCGGCGCGCGCATTCGTCAGCGCATCGACCACCATCTTGCGCCGATTGGCGACGTTGTCGCCGAAGGTGTCCGGCTTGTGGATCCGCAAGAACGTCGTGGCCGGAAGCACCTGGATGGTGATCAGATCGAGGCCGCGCGGCGCGAGCTTGCCGTGGGCTTCCTTCAGAAGCTTCAAAGTGACGTCGCGATCGCCGGAACGAACCGCATCCTTGACCGGTTGCATCGCGGCGATGGTTTCGCTGATCGCGAGCGTCGTGCGGGTTTCCGCCTCGATCGCGCCGGACAGATTGGCGTAGTCCGAGCGAAGTTCTCGCTCCAGCGCAACATCGATGGTCGCTTGCTGCCGCCAGAAGCTGAAGCCTGCCAGCATCGCGCACGATCCGATGGCCACCAGCGTAATCGCCACGATCATCCGCGCCGAAATCGATCTCAACATTTGAAGGTCCCCCTGCCCGGCATCGCCGCACGCCGCCGCGCCGGCCGATACCCGGTAATCCTGTAGTTCGAGAGGTAAAACATTGTATTAACGAATTGGGTATTACGGCCGGGCGTTGCTTGAACCCGACGCGAGAGCGGCCGGTAAGGTTGATCAGTTAGGTTAAGCGCGTATTTGCGTTGACCGTGCCGGCGCCGATGGTCAACTGGCGGCATGATCAAGGACGACGACTACGAACTCGATCCCTCCGGCAAGAGGGTGCTGATCGGCCTCACGTCGGAAGAAACCGCCGAGTTCTTCCGGCTGGACGAGATCATCAGCAAGAGTGGGCCGCCACCGGGCGGCAATGAGCAGTGGCACCGTCCCGAGGATCGCCGCTGGCTCGAGCTCTACGAAAAGCACGAATCCGCCCGCCGCCCGTTTCTCAAGAGCAGCAAGACCATGCACTGAGGAGGTGCGGATCGACGCCGGGCTCCGACGCCGCAATGACAGGGGTTCGAGCGATCACCAGGCGTAGCGCAGCACGCCTTTGCCCGCATAGCTGCGGGTGACGTCGGAGAATTCGCCTTCGAAGGCGGCCGCGACCGAGAAGCCGTTCAGCCAGTTCACCTCCGCCGACACCGTCGTCAGCGCCGCGTCCCGCGCCGGCCGCGCGCCGTTCACCACGAAACTCGCACCGGGCAGCGCCTGGAACGTCGCCGCGATCGAGCGTTCGACGTCGAAATCGTGCGCCCAGGCGGCCCGCCCGCGCAGCGTCAGCAGCGCGCCATCCAGCGCAAACGACTTGTCGCTGCGCAGGCCGATCTCGCTGCGCGTTGCGGTTGCGGTCTTCGCAGCATAGTCGAGCGCGAACACGCCGTTGCCGCTCGCCGCCTGCTCGGCGTAAGCGGGAAGGTCGAATGCAGTGACTTGCGCGGCCGCGTAGGGCGTGAGCCCGACGCCGCCGACGATCGGGGCGACCCAGCGGTGACCGGCCTCGACGCGCGCCGAGAACGCATTGGCGCTGAAACTGGCGCGGTACTGATTGATCCCGCCGATGCCGAGTGTCCGCTCGGTGGTGATGTCCTGCCAGCCATAAGCGGCTGCGGCGGTGAGATAGCCGGCGCCGACGCTGTGGCGGACGAAGCCGCCGGCCTGGATCAGATCGGATCGTCCCGATCCCAGGCCGCCGGACAGGCCGAAACTGGTCGCCCCGCCGGCCATCGCGAAGCCGGCCACGGTCTGCGGCGACAGCCAGTAATCGGCGCCGGCCGCGATGCCGTAGAGCCGGCTGGTCGAGGTGGCCGAGCCCAGCGCGGCGTTGCCGTCGGTGGTCTGCGAGCCGCCGAAGCCCGCCGCCCAGCTGACCCAGCGCGGTTCGAACGCCGGCTTGACGCCTGCCTTGGTGAACATCGCGTGGGCGCCGCGCAGCGCGCCGCCGCGATCACCCGCGCCACCGTCCGCGTAGGACATCGCGCCCGGCGCGGCATCCATGCGGCCGCGGCCGTTGCTGAACGGATCGGTCAGGACGCCCATGAACATGGTCATCGCGTTGAACGTCGACTGCTGGGCCCCGGTCGGCGTCTCGCCCGACGCAGCGCTCAGCCCGGCCGGGCCGAGCGCGCCGAACACGATCGGGATGCTGCCGTTGCGGGCGAAGTAACCGCTCAGCGCGTTGGCGACCTGGGTCTGGTTGCCGTTGAGGCCGCTATTGATGACGGGCGGCGTCGGCGATGGCTCCGGGGTCGGCGGCGTCGGCGTGTAGTCCAGCACCAGATTGAGATAGGCGTTGTTGGCGTCGTAGCCGAGGCTGGACTTGAAGCCCGACGGCAGGTTGGTGTTGACCAGCGCACCGAAAGTGCCGACCACGCCGCCGGTGGCGTTGACGATGGTGTACTGCCGCTCGACATAGCCGCCGCTGGCGAACGACGCGTTCACCGTCGCGCCGCCGAGCGTCGCGATGCCGGTGACGTTGACGCGGTCGGCGGTGGTCGGAGAGACTTCGAGCATGTAGCTCGAGGCGGCCGTGAAGGTCAGGTTGCCGCTCACACTCAGCGTGCCGATCGAGTTGCCCGGCGACAGCGCGCCGCCGTTGATCAGCGTGGTGCCGACGATGCCGGTGCCGCCCAGCGCCGCGCCGGCGTTCACCGTCGTCAGCGACGACGAGTCGATCGAGCCGTCGACGCTCAAGGTGCCGGCCTCGACGGTGGTGGCGCCCGTATAGGTGCTGAGCCCCGACAGCGTCAGATTGCCGGCGCCGCGCTTGACGACCTGGCCGCCGCCGGAAATCGAGCCGCCGAAGCTCGTGGCGTCGGATCGATTGAACGCGAGCGTCGCGTTGTTGGTGACATCGCCCACGATCGAACCCGACGTGCCGCCGTCGCCGATCTGCAATGTGCCAGTGGAGACGGTCGTGCCCCCGGTGTAACTATTGGTCCCGGTCAACGTGAAAACGCCGCTGCCGACGCTGCCGCCGAAGCTGATCAGATTGCCGGTGCCGGAAATCGCGCCACTGAACGCATGGGCATCCGAGCGGGCGAACTCCAGCGTCCCGTTGTTGACGACGTTGCCGACGATCGATCCCGTGGTGCCGCCACTGCCGACCTGCAAGAAACCGGCACTGATGGTCGTGCCGCCGGTGTAGGTGTTGTCGCCGAACAGCAGCAGCGCGTCGGTGCCGAGCTTGGTGACGCTGCCGGTGCCGGAAATCACGCCGCCGAAGCCGATCGCGTCGGAGCGATTGAACACCAGCGTGGCGTTGTTGGTGACGTCGCCGGTGATCGAGCCGGCGGTGCCGCCATCGCCGATCTGCAGCGTGCCGGCGGAGATCGTGGTGCCGCCGGTGTAGGTGTTGGCGCCCGTCAGCGTCAGCGTGCCGGTGCCGAGCTTGGACAGACTGCCGGTGCCGGAGATCACGCCGCCGAAGCCGATCGCGTCGGAGCGATTGAACGCCAGCGTGGCGTTGTTGACGACGTCGCCCACGATCGAACCGGTGGTGCCGCCATTGCCGATCTGCAGCGTACCGTCCGAGATCGTCGTGCCGCCGAGATAGCTGTTGCTACCCGTCAGCGTCAGCGTGCCGGTGCCCAGCTTGACCAGATTGCCCGTTCCGAACACCACGCCGCCGAAACTCGTCGCATCCGAACGATTGAACGCCAACGTCGCACTGTTGGCGACGTTGCCGGCAATCGATCCGCTGGTGCCGCCATTGCCGATCTGCAGCGTGCCCGCGGAGATGATCGTCCCGCCGGTGTAGCTGTTGATCCCGGTCAGCGTCAGCGTGCCGGTGCCGACCTTGCCGAGCACCAGCGGCGCGTCGCCGTCGATCATCGAGCCGGAAAACGTTGTGGAGGTATTCAGACTGCCGACATTCAGGGTTTGCACGGTGCCGGTCGTGCCGAGGAATGCGGCGACCGTCCCGCCGCCGGAGAGCGAGCCGATCTCGACAGTGCCGATGTCGGTCCGCAAGTAGAGAGTTCCATTGTTCACGACCTGCGCCGTGCCACCGGACGCGTTCTCGCTGAACACCAGTGCGCCGCCCGAAGCCACGTTGATCGTCGCGTTGCCGGCCGTGCTGGTGCCGCGAAAGTCGATGTCCGCCCCGGAGCCCACGGCAAAATTCTGCGGAGCGCCGGAATTGTTGACGATGCCGACGCCCTGCACAGCCAGCCGGGCGGCCGCCGCCAGCGAGAGCGTGTAAGTCGGCGCGGCCGCGTCGAACGTGAATCCGCCGACGCCGAAATTGCCGGACAGCGTCACCGCGACCGGCGCGCCGTTGTTCGTGAACACCGCCGTTGCGGACGAGCCCGGCACCGTGGCTGGACTGCTCCAGTTCGATGCCGTGCCGAAATCCGAGTCCGTCCCGCCGGTCCAGACTTGCTGGGCGGCGGCTGGAATTGCAACGCCCACCAACGCCGTCGACGCCAGCAACGACGCCAGCAGGATTTTTCGGCGTTGGTCGGCCCGTTGCCCGAAAACCAAACTGCACACTGCCGATCGCGACCATGCGCGCCAGACACTCCGTCCGTCCTGCAAACGCCCACCCCATTTCCAACGCGAGTCGTCGACGGACTCGTCCCGATGCGCAACCTAAAGACGCAGTGCTATATTGAACAATTCCGTATCCGAATACGGGTCATGCACGAGGCGAATGGCTGGAACCGGGCAGAACTGGCCGCGGCCACGCACGCGTGCTAGCCGTTCGGCCAAGCAACAGCGGGAGACGGAACGCGATGGTCGAGGCGGTGATCTGGGATTTCGGCGGGGTGCTCACCTCCTCGCCATTCGAGGCGTTCGCGCGCTACGAGACCGAACGCGGGCTGCCGGCCGACATCATCCGCCGTACCAATGCGGCCAATCATTTCGAGAACGCCTGGGCGAAGTTCGAGCGCGCCGAGGTCGATCTCGACACCTTCGACGAACTGTTCGCGGCGGAATCGCTGGTGCTCGGCGCCGAGGTTCGCGGCAAGGACGTGCTGCCGCTGCTGTTCGGCGAATTGCGACCGGAGATGGTCGAGGCACTGCGGATCGTCGGCGGGAGTTTCAAGACCGGCTGCATCACCAACAATCTGCCCGCCAACGCGATCGGCTCGGCGTCCGGCCGTACACTGTATGTCGCCGAAGTGATGGCGCTGTTCGATCACATCATCGAGTCGGCGAAAATCGGGCTGCGCAAGCCGGATCCGAAAATCTATCGCATGATGACCGACGCGCTCGGCGTCGATCCGGCCAATTGCGTCTATCTCGACGACCTCGGCGTCAACCTGAAGCCGGCGCGCGAGATGGGCATGACCACCATCAAGGTGGTCAGCGCCGATCAGGCGATCGCGGAACTGGAAGCCGCGACCGGCCTGAAGTTGCGGACCAGCTAGCCCGGTCGGGTGGTGACGGGCGCGCGCGCCTCGCCCTCGTACCAGCCCTTCGAGCGGTTGACGATCCACACCACCGTCAGCATCACCGGAACCTCGATCAGCACGCCGACCACGGTGGCCAGCGCCGCGCCGGATTCGAAGCCGAACAGGCTGATCGCCGCCGCCACCGCGAGCTCGAAGAAGTTGCTGGCGCCGATCAGCGCCGACGGGCCGGCGACGCAATGCTGCTCGCCGGCGAGCCGGTTCAGCAGATAGGCCAGCCCGGAATTGAAATACACCTGGATCAGGATCGGCACCGCCAGCAGCGCGATCACCAGCGGCTGCTTGATGATCTGCTCGCCCTGAAAGCCGAACAGCAGCACCAGCGTCGCCAGCAATGCCACCAGCGACAGCGGCTGGAATACGCCGAGCAACCTTTGCAGGCCCGCCTCGCCGCCGGTCGCCAGCACGCTCCGCCGCAGCACCTGCGCGATGATCACCGGCACCACGATGTACAGCGCCACCGACAGCACCAGCGTGTCCCACGGCACGGTGATCGCCGACAGCCCGAGCAGCAGTCCCACGATCGGCGCGAAGGCGAACACCATGATGGTGTCGTTGAGCGCGACCTGGCTCAGCGTGAAATGCGGCTCGCCCTTGGTCAGGTTCGACCACACGAACACCATCGCGGTGCACGGCGCCGCGGCCAGAATGATCAGCCCGGCGATGTAGGAATTGATCTGGTCGGCCGGCAGATAATCCCGGAACAGATATCCGATGAACAGCCAGGCCAGCGCCGCCATCGAGAACGGCTTGACCGCCCAGTTGATGAACAGCGTCACGCCGATGCCGCGCCAATGCTCGCGCACCTGCGCCAGCGCGGCGAAATCGATCTTCACCAGCATCGGAATGATCATCAGCCAGATCAGCGCCGCGACCGGCAGATTGACCTTGGCGATTTCTGCTGCGCCGACCGTCTGGAACAAGCCGGGCACGACATGGCCGAGCCCGATGCCGACGGCGATGCACAGCCCGACCCAAAGTGTCAGATAGCGTTCGAAGGTGGACATGGGACGTCTCTTCCTCGTTACTTCATCTATGCTCGGCGAAATCACAAGATCAGCCGTCATCCCGATCGGCAAAACCACAAGAACAACAACCGTCATCCCCGCGCATGCGGGGATCCAGTATCCCGGAGCGCCGGCGTTCGAACGGCGGCTTAGCTGTGCCTTCCGGGCCGCGCTCTGGGATACTGGGTCGCCCGGTCAAGCCGGGCGATGACGTGGTGGCGCGTTGCCGCGCTCCGCCTCATTACAAACTCGATGTCACTTACGCCGTCGCCACGCGCCGGCCGGTCTCGTCGATCACGCGCTCGCCGTTCTCCTTGACGAATTCGCCCCGTTGCGGCGGCAACAGGTCGAGCACGGTTTCGGACGGGCGGCACAGCCGCACGCCCTTCGGCGTCACCACCAGCGGGCGGTTGATCAGGATCGGATGCGCCATCATGGCGTCGAGCAGATCGTCGTCGCCGAACGCCGGATCATTCAGCTTCAGTTCGGCGTAGGGCGTGTCCTTTTCGCGCAGCAAGGCGCGTGGCGTCAGCCCTGCGCGCGCGATCAGTTGCTGCAACAGCGCCCGGCCGGGCGGGCATTTCAGGTACTCGATCACATGCGGTTCGATGCCGGCATTGCGGATCATGCCGAGCGCATTGCGCGAGGTGCCACAGGCGGGATTGTGATAGATGACGACATCCATCACGCCACTTTCGGACGACCGAAGCTGACGCCGGCGAACAGGCCGATCTCCTGCAGCACCGCGCCGAGCGCGACGCTATCGAGCCGCTTGATCGGCAGCGCCGTGAAGGCGTCGATCCGGTTTTTCAGGAAGCGGAACGCCTGGACGAACGCGCGCTCCTTGTCGATATCGCTGCCCTCGACCGCGGCGGGATCGTCGATACCCCAATGCGCGCTTGTCGGCTGGCCCGGCCACACCGGGCAGACTTCACCGGCGGCGTTGTCGCAGACGGTGAACACGAAATCCATCACCGGGGCGTCCGGCTCCGCGAATTCCTGCCAGCTCTTCGAGCGCAGGCCCTCGGTCGGATATTGGCTCGCTTCGAGCACCTTCAGGGCGAATGGATTGACCACGCCCCTCGGCTTGCTGCCGGCGGAGAAGGCGTTGAAGCGACCGGCTCCGTCCTTGCGCAGGATGCTCTCGGCGAGGATCGAGCGGGCGGTGTTGCCGGTGCAGAGGAACAACACGTTGAAGATGCGGTCAGACATCGGCGGGCTCCTTGGGAACACAACACGGTTGAAGATCGGCGACCAGCGGCGCGCACAATTCCGGGCTGCCGCCGCAGCAATCCTTGATCAGAAACAATGCGATTTCCTGAAACCGCTTGAGGTCGGCGCGATACACGATGGAGCGGCTCTGGCGGCGCGAAGCGATCAGCCCGGCGCGGGCCAGGATCGCCAGATGCGACGACATCGTATTCTGCGGCACCGCCAGCGCGTCGGCGATCGCCCCGGCCGCGAGGCCCTCCGGCTCGTGCGCGGCCAGCAGCCGGAATGCCTCCAGCCGGGTCGATTGCGCCAGTGCCCCGAGGGCCAGGATTGCGTTCTCTGATTCCATAAATCCAGATTTATCGATATTAATGCGGAAGTCAAGCGGCACCGCATCTGTATTTCTATCATCCTAGAATTATCGATTGACGGAGAAGGGATTCGATCGCACCATGACGCCATGAAGATCGACGACGCCGCCACCAAATTCGAGGCGCTGGGCAATCCGACCCGGCTGAAGATCTACCGGGCGCTGGTGCGGGCCGGCGAGGCTGGTACGCCGGTCGGCCGGCTGCAGGAGCGGCTGAAGATCGCGCCCTCGACGCTGTCGCATCATCTCAAGACGCTGGTTGCGGCCGGGCTGATCCGCCAGGTCCGCGACGCCACCACGCTGAACTGCCACGCCAATTACGAGGTGATGCGCGGCCTGATGGACTTCATGGTCGCGGAGTGCTGCGCCGACGCCGTCGAACTCAAGGATACCAGGTCCGCCGCCTGATCTTTTTCCGGCCGCTAATTCGATACTTCTAGCCTGATCGAATTATCGACAGTCCGTACCATCGCCCTGCAAATCAACCGTGAGGAGAGCTCCGATGTCGACCACCGAGATCACCGAAATCGTGCGCGAGAAATACGCCGCGGCCGCCACCCGCGCCGGCTCGTGCTGCGGCACCCCTGCCCTCGACCATGTCAGCCCGATCACCAGCAACCTCTACGATGCGGCCCAGGCCCAGGGCCTGCCCGCCGAAGCGATGCTGGCGTCGCTCGGCTGCGGCAACCCGACCGCGCTGGCAGAGTTGAAGCCGGGCGAGACCGTGCTCGATCTCGGCTCCGGCGGCGGCATCGACGTGCTGCTGTCGGCGCGCCGCGTCGGGCCGAGCGGCAAGGCCTACGGCCTCGACATGACCGACGAGATGCTGGCGCTGGCGCGCGACAACCAGCGCAAGGCCGGCGCAGACAACGTCGAATTCCTCAAAGGCCAGATCGAGCAGATCCCGCTGCCGGACAATTCGGTCGACGTGATCATCTCGAACTGCGTCATCAACCTGTCGGGCGACAAGGATCGCGTGCTGCACGAAGCCTTCCGCGTGCTGAGGCCCGGCGGCCGCTTCGCGGTGTCCGACGTGGTGACGCGCGGCGAGATTCCGGAGGCGCTGCGCAGCGATGTCCTGCTGTGGGTCGGCTGCCTCGCCGGCGCGCTCGACGAGGCCGACTACATCGCGAAGCTCGCGGCCGCAGGCTTCGACGGCATTTCGATCGAACCCACCCGGATCTACAAGGTGGAAGACGCCCGCGACTTCCTCGAAGGCCGCGGCCTCGACGTCGACGCGATCGCGCCACAGATCGACGGCAAATTCTTCAGCGGCTTCGTGCGGGCGACCAAGCCGGGCGTTGCGGGGACGTCCACCGGCTGCTGTTCCGGCTCGTGATCATCGCGATGGCGCGCCGATCTCGCGACCGGCGCGCCAGTCACGCACCACGAATTCGCCGCACGACAGGGCCGGCGCGGAAAACGACGACCGATCAGCCCTTCTTCGCCAATCGCTTTTCCACCTTCTTGCGGGCGTTGCCGACTTTCTTGACGGCCTTCTTCACCGCCGTCGCGGAGCGGCCGGTCTTCTTGGCCTCGTAGCTGACTTCGTGCTTCTGGCCGCCGGCGACTCTGGCCCGATCCTGGTTCCGCCCGCGCGTCGTCTTGGTCTTGGTGGTCTTCTTCGCAGCCATCGTGTCCTCCTGATGTTGCCGACGGAGCAACGCGCCGAGGATTCGCAGGTTCCGGAGAAATGCGCCGCACAGTGGAACGAATCACTGCGTGATAACCAACGTCTCTCGAGAAGCGAAGCGACGAAGCAATCCGGCTCGTGCACGATGCTGGATTGCTTCGCTTCGCTCGCAATGACGAAACTTACAGGCTGTCGCCGAAATCCTCGCGGAATTTGGCGACCAGCTTGTTTTGCCAGTCCGACACCGGCTCGAGCAGGCCGTAGAAGAACCGCAGCACCTCCGGCTCCTCGACGAAGGTCAGGCCCCCGATCATCCGGCGGTTGGCGTACAGCCAGGCGATGCGGTCGACCGCATATTTGACCTGCGACAGCGTGAACACGCGGCGCGGCATCGCCAGCCGCACCAGCTCCATATTGGCGAAAATCTCGCTGCCATCCGGCTCGCGCTGCTCCGACAGCGTGCCGCGCTCCATGCCGCGGATGCCCGAAGCGATGTACAATGCCGCCGCCAGCGCGCCGGCCGGATATTGCGACTGCGGGATGTGGTCGACGAAGCGCTTGGCGTCGATATGGCAACCGAGCCCGCCCGCCGGGGTGATCACCGGCACGCCGCGCTCCTGCAATTGCTCGACCATGTAGCCGATGAACATCGGCCCCTGGTTGATCATCTCCTCGTCCATGGTCTCTTCGAGACCGACCGTGAGCGCTTCCATCTCGCGGACCGACATGCCGCCATAGGTCAGGAAGCCCTCGTACAGCGGCACCAGCGGCCGCATCTTCTCGTACAGTGCCCGGTCACGGATGCAGATGCCGCCGCCGCGGGCGCAGCCGAGTTTTCGCGCGGAGAAATAGACGATGTCGCACAGATCCGCGGTGCGGCGGGTGATCTCGCGGATCGACAGCGCCCTGCAGTGATCCTCGCGGGTCTTGTTGAAGTACAGATTGTCCGCGAGCAGGCTGGCGTCCAGCACCAGCGGCACGCCGTGCTCCTTGCAGACATTGCTGACGTCGGCGAGGTTTTGCAGCGAGAACGGCTGGCCGCCGATCAGATTGGTGCCGCTCTCCATCCGCACGAAGGCGATCTTGTCGGCGCCGTGCTTGCCGATCACCGCGCGCAGCTTGGCGATGTCCATGTTGCCCTTGAACGGGTTGACGCTGACGACTTCGAGGCCGGCGTCGGTCACCAGTTCCTCCACCGCGCCGCCCTGCAGCGTGATGTGCGCCTTGGTGGTGGTGAAGTGATAATTCATCGGCACCACCTTGCCGGGCGAGACGAACACCTTGGCGAGGATGTGCTCGCAGGCGCGGCCCTGATGCGTCGGCAGGAAATAGTGCATGCCGAAGATCTCGCGCAGCTTGTCCTCGAGCCGGGTGTAGGTGGCGCTGCCGGCGTAGGAATCGTCGGCGACCAGCATCGCCGCCTGCTGGCGGTCGCTCATCGCGTTGACGCCGCTGTCGGTCAGCATGTCGAGGAAGACGTCGTCGTTCTTCAGCAGGAAGGTGTTGTTGCCGGCCTCGGTGATCTTCTCGAGGCGGCGTTCGATCGGCGGCAGGCTGAGCTTCTGCACGATCCGCACCTTGTGCATCTCGAGCGGCACCGTTTCATTGCCGTAGAACTTCACTGTCGCCATGTCGTGCTTTCCCCAAGGCCCGCACCGCGCGGGGCCTTGGGCTTATCGAGCGGCCCGGAAATCCGAATTGCGCCCGATCAAACGGGGCACCGGTCGCATTCACGAACGGTGCGGGAAGACCACAGGAGAAACAAATCCCTACCGCGATGAAACCAAATTCGGTGGTCGACGAAAACCTCCTGAAACGGTTCGGCGGGTACTGATAACGCCAACAAGTCGCCAAAACGGCGCAGGCGCGACACAGGGCGTTTCAAAACAGGGGACCGACAATGACCCATTTCCGGCTGATCCGCGGCGCCTCCGCGGTCGCTGCATTCGCGATCGTGGCCGTTGCCATGACGGGCGCGGCGCAGGCGGCCCAACCGCTTCCCTTCCCGTTCCTGCCGCTGCTGCCGCAACCGGTGGCGATGCAGCCGCTGGCCTACGCCCCGGTCGAACAGGCCGCACCGCAGCCCCAGGCGGCGCCGCAGGATGACGAGGACGGCACCGCCGCCCAGCTGCCGGCCCGGCTCAAGCGCCAGATCGTCAGCTACGCCACCCGCGAGGCGCCGGGCACCATCGTCATCGATACCCCGAACACCTATCTTTACTACGTGCTCGGCAGCGGCCGAGCGGTCCGCTACGGCATCGGCGTCGGCCGCGACGGCTTCACCTGGTCGGGCGTGCAGTCGATCACCCGAAAGGCGGAGTGGCCGGACTGGACCCCGCCGCGGGAGATGATCGCGCGCCAGCCCTATCTGCCGCGCCAAATGGCCGGCGGCCCGGGCAATCCGCTCGGCGCCCGGGCGATGTATCTCGGCGGCACGATCTATCGCATCCACGGCACCAATGCGCCGTCGACGATCGGCACCCAGGTTTCGTCGGGCTGCATCCGGCTCACCAATGACGACGTTACCGATTTGTATGCGCGGGTCAGCGTCGGCGCCAAGGTGATCGTGCTGCCCGACGGCCGCCGCGCCGACAATGCAAAAGGCCGCCGCGGTTAGCGGACGGGACCGACAGCGTAACGAAGGGCGAATGGCGCGGGCGACCGCGCCATTATGTTGTGTCGTATCGTTATGGGGTGTCGTATCGTTGCCGGCGTGTCCCTTGTGACACAGCGGCTGCGGCCGCGCGCATGCATTGTCGCGATTTCACGGGCGCCGCCCGGTTCGCGTCCCGCCTCTGCTGGCGCCTGCCGGCGCGGACCTGTATGGTCCGGCTCGTTTGCCCCCGGGGATTTGATGCGTTTCAAGACCGTCCTGGTCGCATTGGCGATCGTTGCAATCTCGTTCGGCGTCACGCTGAAGGCGTTCGACTGGCTGTCGCCGCGCGCGGTCAGTCCGCCGTCGCTGCAGGCGTTGCCGCCGCTGCCGGCGATCCGTCAATCCTCGGTCGTCGTGCCGGTGATCGTGCCGCTGACCGCGATCCGCGATCTGGTCGATCGGACCGCGCCGCGCAACTTTTCCGGCAAGGTCGACAACCCGATGCCGCAGCTGGTGCAGAATGCCGATATCAGCTGGACCGTGGCGCGCGGCGCCGTTGCGGCGAAGGGCGCGCCCGAACAGGTCACGGTGACGGCGCCGCTCACCGGCACGCTCTCCGCACGGGGCTCGCTCTCGAGCAGCGCCCAGAGCAAGGTCGGCGACACCCTCGGCAAGCTGTTCGGCGACAAAGTCGCCAAGCAGGTCGGCGTCAACATCAAGTCGTTCAGCGCCAATGGCGACATCAAGGGCGTCGTCGCGATCAGTGCGCGGCCGAAGGTGCTGCCGGACTGGCACGTCGACCCTAATCTCACCGCGCAGGTGATCCTGTCCGACTCCAATGTCTCGATGGGCGGCGCAAGGATCGACGTCCCGGCGCAGGTCAAGCCGGTGATCGACAAGGCCGTCAACGAACAGCTCGCCCGGCTGCAGCAGACGATCCGCAACGACGGCGCGCTGGAGCGCAGCGCGCGGCGCGAATGGGCGCGGATCTGCCGCTCGATTCCGCTGCAGGGCGCCGGCGTGCCGAACGGCTTCTGGCTCGAACTGCGTCCAACCAAGGCGCTGGCCGCGCAACCGCAATTCGACGCCGCGACGGTCGTGCTGACGCTCGGCATCGTCGCCGACAGCCGCATCACCACCGCGCCGACCAAGCCGGAATGTCCGTTCCCGGCGCAGCTCGAAATGGTCGCCCCCGACAGCACCGGCGTGAAGGTCGCGGTGCCGATCGACATTCCGTTCAAGGAGCTCGATCGCGTCATCGAGCCGCAATTCGTCGGCCGCACCTTCCCCGAGAACGGCGGAGCCGCCGCGGTCACGGTGAAGCGCGTCAACGTCGCCGCCAGCGGCGACCGCCTGCTGATCTCGATGCTGGTGGATGCGAAAGAACAGAAAAGCCTGTTCGGCTTCGGCGGTGAAGCCACGCTGCACATCTGGGGCCGGCCGGTGCTGAACCAGGAGGATCAGACGCTGCGGCTGTCCGACATGCAGCTCGCCGTCGAGTCCGAGGCGGCGTTCGGCCTGCTCGGCGAAGCCGCGCGCGCAGCCGTGCCCTATCTGCAAAAAGCGATCGCCGAACGGGCGGTGATCGATCTCAAGCCGGAATCGCTGAACGTGCAGCGCCGGATCGGCGCGGTGATCGCGGCGTATCAGCGCAACGAGGACGGCCTGCGGATTTCCTCGGAGATTTCGAGCCTGCGGCTGACCGAGGTGGCGTTCGATTCCAGCATGCTGCGGGTGACCGCGGAGGCCAACGGCATCCTCGAGGTCACGCTCACCAAGCTGAAGGCGCCCTGAGCAGCGCGCTGTTTGCGCGATATCCGGCGGCGAAAAACTGCGGCTGCTCGCAACAAAATTTGCCCGGCGGCTCCGAGCCACCAGGCGAACTTCGCTACGCAAACAAGGCTTCGCAGACAGCCGCCCGGACGCGTCGATCGCGTCCGGGCTTAGATCCTGCTGTTTACGACTTGTTGTACTTGAACTCCGGCATCGACTTTAGCTGGTCCTTGGTGGCGTTGAACACCGCGTGGTCCGGATACCAGCGATCGGTCGTGTTGGCCGTGGTCGCCGCCGAGCCGGTCGTCGTCGCCGGAGCGGCTGCCGTTCCCGGAGCGGCCGTCGTGCCGGACGCCATGTTGTTGTTGGTCCGGTTCATCGCGGTATTGCCGGATACCGGGGTGTTGACGAACTTGATCTTGTCGAACGACACCGCGACGTCACGCTCGCCGACGCCGAGGAAGCCGCCGACGCCGATCACCACGGCCTGGACCCGGCCGGAGTTGTCGATCAGCACTTCGTTGATGTCGCCGAGCTTTTCATTGGCCTGGTTGTAAACGTCGAGCCCCATCAGCTTCGACGTACGCCACTGGCCAGTGTCGGAGGCCGGCGACGGCGCCGTGGTCGACTTCGACATCGTGGTGGAATTGTCGGTGGTGGCGGGGGACTGCGCGAAAGCGGCGGTCGCGAGAAGCGTGGTGCCGAGCAGGCCGGCCAGAACGGTATTGGTTTTCATTGTGTAGTACCCTCCATGTTTGTCGAATGGTCCCGGACAAACGAGCGAGTCTGCACACAGTTCCGAAGGTGGATCGTTTTATTGCGTCAACTACGCACGACAACTGTTCGCATCAGCCGGACACGTTCGAGTTCCATCGCGTGACGTTACGACGCGGCGGCAACACGCAGCAAAGCATCCCCGCCGCGAGGCGGCGAGGATGCTCGCTGGTCCTGACGGCGTCACACAGTCAGGTCTGGTAGTTGACGACCAGCGCGGAGAGAGATGTCGAACTGCCGCTGCTGGTTCCGCTGGAACTGTAGCTGCTCGCAGACGATGCCTGCTGCTCCTGCAGCAGTTTCAGGAACTCCTGCAGCGCATCGCTGATGTCGGTGCCGGAGCTGGACGTGCCCGAGGTCGAGTCGGTCGACGTCGTCGACGTGCTGTCGTCCGGCGGAGGCCCCGGTGGAGGACCGCCGGCGCCACCGGGGCCGCCGGCGAACGCATTCTCGAAAACGCTCTTCAGTTCTTCGGCCTGCTCGCTGGTCAGGTTGCCGCTGGAGACCTGATCGGCGATCAGATCGTCGATCCTGGACTTCATATCATCGGGCGACGATCGCGTGCCGCTGCCGGAGCCGCTCGTCCGGCTGCCCTGCAGCGCGGAGTTGATCTCGGTCAGCGCCGACGACAGCGCGGTCGCATCCGTCGAGCTGACCTGGCCGGCGGAGACTTCTGACGCCAGTTCCTTCTGGAGCTGCTGAAGCGGTGACAGATAACTGCTTGTGGCGGAGATGGAGGTCATGACAAGCTCCGGAGTGCTTTGATCGCGCGCCACGATATGGTTAACGGAATTAACGAGACCTTTTGATCGCTCACGGCTTGATTGCGGAATGTTGCGGCCTTCCGGCGGGACATGTCCGGAAACAAAAAACCCGTTTCAGCTTCGCGGGGATTCTCGGTAAACGGCCTCATGAGCATCGCCCCACCCCACATTCTCGTCGTCGAAGACGACCGCGAGACCCGCGCGCTGATCGCGAAATACCTGCGCAACAACGAATGTCATGTCGTGACCGCGCAGGACGGCCGCGAGATGGATAGCCGGCTCGCCGACCAGCGCGTCGATCTCGTCGTCCTCGACGTGATGTTGCCGGGCGAGGACGGCCTCAGCCTGTGCCGCCGCGTGCGCGCCGCCTCGCCGCTGCCGATCATCATGCTGACGGCGCGTGGCGAGGACGTCGACCGTATTCTCGGCCTCGAGATGGGCGCCGACGACTACCTCGCCAAGCCGTTCAATCCGCGCGAATTGCTGGCGCGGATCCGCTCCGTGCTGCGGCGGCAGTCGCTGGCCCAGACGGCCAGCGCCACCTCGGGGGCGACCGCACTGGCTTTCCTCGGCTGGCGGATCGATTTCCGGTTGCGCGAGCTGCGCAATCCGGACGGCGCGCTGGTGGCGATGACCAGCGCCGAGTTCGACCTGCTGCAGGCGTTCTGCGAACGGCCTGGCCGGGTGCTGTCGCGCGAAGCGCTGCTCGATCTCACCCACGGCCGCAACGCCGGCTCGTTCGAGCGCTCGATCGACGTGCTGGTCAGCCGGATCCGCCGCAAGATCGAGCCCGATCCGCAGAGCGTCAGCATCATCAAGACAGTGCGCTCCGGCGGCTATATGTTCACGCCCGCCGTCGAAACGGTTTGATCGAGGCCGCTGCGGCCGGAGGCTTCATGCTCGAGCGGCTCGGCCGGTTTCGTTTCAGCGGGATTCGCAGCCAGATCGCGGTGCTGGTGATCGCTTCGCTGATCGGCACCCAGTTGCTGATCATGGCGACCTTCCTGCTGCGCGGGCCGGACCGGTTCGGCCCGCCCGAACATCGGCGCGCCCAGTTTGAAATCTCGGTCCTTCTGATCGCGGCGACGCCCGAGGAGCAGAGGCCGCAACTCGTCGAGCAGATTACCAGAACTTTCCCGCACCTTGAACTCCGCCTGCTCGACGCCGCCGAGGTGCCGCCGCGGTCCGACCTTGACCTGCCGGAAATCCGCGAAGTGGCGCGCGCGCTCGGGCCATTGGCACGGGTGTTCGCGCTGCCCGGCGGGCAGACGCCGCAGGTCGGCATCGCGCTGCCGGACGGCACCGCGATCGCCACCGCGATTCCGGAAATGCGCGGCCGGCCGCCGATCTCCAGCGGGCCGTGGCTGAGCGCGTTCCTCGGCGTGATCATCAGCCTGGCGATGTTCGGCTTGTGGGCCGATCGCGCGTTGTCGACGCCGCTGTCGGGCTTCGCCAGGGCCGCGGAGAGCTTCAAGCTCGACGGCACCGACGAGCCGCTGCCGGAAAGCGGCCCGGATGAGATCCGCGCACTTGCGCGGGCCATGAACCGGTCCCGCAACCGGATCACGGCGCTGATCGACGACCGCACCCGGACGCTGGCCGCGATCGGCCACGATCTGCGCACCCCGATCACGCGGCTGCGGCTGCGCAGCGAATTCATCGAAGACGCCACCCAGCGCGACAACATGCTTCGCGACCTCGACCAGATGCGGGCGATGCTCGACGCGGTGCTGTCGTTCCTGCGCACCGGTCGCGCGCTGGAGCCGATGACGCGGATCGATCTGGCGAGCACGCTGCAATTGATCACCGATCAGTTCGCCGATCTTGGCCACAAGGTGACTTATCTGGGGCCCGAACATGCCGAATTGCTGGCGCGGCCGGACGATATCCGCCGCGCCGTGACCAATCTGGTCGACAACGCGGTTCGCTACGGCCAGGACGTCATCGTCCGCCTGGAGGCATCGCCCGGGCGCGTCACGATCGAAGTCGAGGACGACGGCCCCGGGATTCCCGAAAGCTGCAGGGCCGACGTGATCGAGCCCTTCGTGCGCGGCGACGACGCGCGCAACATGGACGAGACCTCCGGCTTCGGCCTCGGCCTCTCGATCGCCCGCACCATCGCGCAGAACCACGGCGGCGAACTGACGCTGAACGACCGCAAGCCGCACGGCCTGATCGTGCGGCTCGACTTGCCCGCGCAGGCGTAGCGACGCGCTCAGTTCGCCGGCGTGACCTTCGGCTCGACGCTGTGCACGGCGCCCGGCCTGCGCAGATGGATCGTCGCGACGTCGTCGGAATAGATCTTCTGCCAGCCGTCGATGTGATCGAGCAGATGGGTGGCCGCATCCTCGGTGCGCAGCAGCGTCGCGTCGATGTTGTAGTCCGCGAGCAGCCGGAACAGTTTCTCCGGCGGCTTCAGCCGGACCGCGGCGTTCTGCTCGACCACGAAGGACTCGCCGTACAGTTCGGTGCGGCCGTCGATGAACGGCGCGACGCCGTTCGCGATCAGATAGCCGCCGAAATCGTAATCGTTGAACACCCGCTGCACGCCCAGCGTCTTCAGCTCGGTCACCGCCGCCGCCGGCGAATTCGCCGGATGCGGCGCGAAGCGATGCAGCGACGCGAACGCCAGCGTGCCGCCGAGCGTGAGCGCGACCGCCGCCGCCACCGCGCCGAGCGACCCGGCGGCCGACCCGCGCGCAGGCCCCTGTTCGCCTGCGACCGCGCCACCGATCTGCCGCGCCAGCGGCGCCGCGATGATCAGCGGCGCCAGCAGCGCCAGCACTTCGATGTTGCGGTTGGCGCTCAGCGCCATGTGCAGGAGGCCGAGCAGCATCAGGATGCGCACCGGCGGCAGCGTCACGCCGCGCCACAAGGCCAGGCCGAGACCTCCCAGCAGCGCGACTTCGAACGCGCCGATCTGGGAGAAATTCGCCGGCGCCCATTCGCCGATCGTCGCCAGCGCGCCGCCGAGCGACAGGATGCGCTGCGACGCCAGGATCGCGTTCCAGCCATACGGATTGGCGCAGCTCACGATCAGCGCCGCAACGCCGAACGCGCCCCAGCGCAGCAGCAGCGACAGCCGGCGCGACGGCGCCGCCGCCAGCACCGCGTCGAGCGCGATCGGCGCCACCAGCGCGATGCCGAGCACGAAGCCGCCATGCAGATTGGCCCACAGCGCCATCAGCGGCAGCAGCCAGAACGACGGCGCGGCGCGGCGATCGGCCGCCGCCATCAGCGCGCCGACCCACGCCACCATCACCGGCATCGCCAGCACATGCGGCCGCGCCAGCATATGCGGCGCCATCAGCGCCACAGCGGCGGCGACGAACACCAGCGTGGTGCTGCCGCGCAGGCGCTGGCCGAGCCAGCGCGCATACAGCATGAAGGTCGCCGCCAGCGCCGCGGCCGACAGCACCACCGGCCCGGCCCAGCCGGCGAGTTGGTAGCTCGCCGCCAGCAGCACCTGCGACAGCCATTGCGTCGACATCCACGGCTGGCCGGCCATCGTGAAGGAATAGACGTCGGTCTGCGGCACCGCGCGATGGTCGATGATCCACTGCCCGAGCGTCACCTGCCACAGCGTATCAGGGTCGTTCAGCAGCCGGTCGCCCGCGACCAGCAGGAAGGCGTAGACCGCGACCCCGATCCACAGCGGCAGCGCGCTGCGCCGCGCGCCGGCGAGGTCGCTCGAATCAGCGGTGAGGATCGTCATCGGCGGTGTCCGGTCGCGGGTCGAGGTTCCGCGATCAAACACGCGGCCGGATAATTTGAAGTAAACCGCAGGGCCGGGCCGATGGAACTGGCCCTCGCCCAAAGGCACGTTGACACCGGGGGCGATCGGCCTACATTGAGTCCGTTCCGAGGGGGGCTCCGACGAGGAGCTGAGATACCGCAAGCTCGCCGCTTCTGTTGAAGTTGAGCGGGACCGCGGTGACCCTTTGAACCTGATCCGGGTCATGCCGGCGAAGGGACAGGGATGTACCAGACCATCGAAGGCCAGCGCGGGGCCGATTCCGCGCATCATCATATAGCTATCGATCAGGACGCCATTGCATCCGTTGCCACCGACGAGGCCGCTGCCGCCTTGCGCGGCACGCCGCCGGACCTGCGCAAGGACGCGCCGGTCTCGGTGATCGGGGCCGGCATCGCCGGCGCCTGGCAGGCGCTGCTGCTGGCGCGCGCCGGCCGCAACGTCACGCTGTACGAGCGCGGCGACCGCGAGATGACCCAGGCCACCAGCCATTGGGCCGGCGGCATGCTGGCGCCGTATTGCGAGGCCGAGACCGCCGAGCCGATGGTCGGCCTGATGGGCATGCGCTCGCTGGAGATGTGGCGCAAGGAATTCCCCGAGACCGCGTTCAACGGCTCGCTGGTGGTGGCGCATGCGCGCGACCGCGCCGATTTCGAGCGCTTCGCCAAGATGACCGCGGGCCACAAGCGGCTCGACGCCGACGGCGTCGCCGAACTGGAACCGGCGCTGGCCGGCCGCTTCCGCGAGGGCCTGTACTTCCCCGACGAAGGCCATGTCGAGCCGCGGCTGGTGCTGGCGCGGCTGCACCAGCGCCTGGTCGAGGCCGGCGGCGCGATCCATTTCGAATCGGAAATCACCCCGGAAGAACTCGACGGCCTGGTGATCGATTGCCGCGGCCTCGCCGCGCGCGACAAGGCGCCGGAGCTGCGCGGCGTCAAGGGCGAGATGGTGGTGATCAAGACCACCGAGGTGACGCTGTCGCGCCCGGTGCGGCTGATGCATCCGCGCTGGCCGCTCTACGTCATCCCGCGCGAGGACAATCACTTCATGCTCGGCGCGACCTCGATCGAGAGCGAAGACGAACTCGTCACCGTGCGCTCGGCGCTGGAGCTGCTCAGCGCCGCCTATGCGGTGCATCCGGCGTTCGGCGAGGCGCATATCGTCGAGATCGGCGCCGGGCTGCGCCCGGCCTTCCCCGACAATCTGCCGCGCATTTCCATCGGCAACCGCCGCATCGCCACCAACGGCCTGTACCGCCACGGCTTCCTGCTGGCGCCGGCGCTGGCCGAGAAGATGCTGGCCTATGTCGAGCGCGGCGTCGTCGACAATCAGGTGATGCGATGCTTGTGACGCTGAACGGCGAACAGCGCGAGGTGACTGCGACCAGCGTCGCCGCGCTGATGAGCGAACTCGACTGCACCGGCGGCCACTACGCGGTCGCGATCAACTACGACGTCGTCCCCCGCGGCAAATGGGACGAGACCGCCGTGAACGCCGGCGACGAGATCGAGATCCTGACGCCGAGGCAGGGCGGATGAGGATGATGACTAATGCCCTCCGCGCTTCCCGACGTCATCCTGAGGTGCGCGCCCTCTTGGGCGCGCCTCGAAGGATGGCCGCAGGCACCTTCTTCGCGGCACGTCATCCTTCGAGGCGCGCAAGCGCGCACCTCAGGATGACGGGCAGTGCCGCTCGCCACGTCCCGCCGTCATCGCCCGGCTCGACCGGGCGACCCAGTATCGCAGAGCGCCTGCGATCCATCACCGCCGCCCTGGACTACTGGATCCCCGCTTTCGCGGGGATGACGATGAGCGCAGCGAAGCGTTCGGGTGACGGGGCGCCTCCGCGCAGCCGAGAGGCTGAGACTCGCCGAGACGCCCCCTCACCCCAACCCTCTCCCCGCACGCGGGGAGAGGGAGTGCGCCGCGGCACTGGAGATGCTTCATGGTGAAATTCTACGATCGCGAGATCTCCTCCCGCCTGCTGATCGGCAGCGCGCTGTATCCGTCGCCGGCGATCATGCAGGACGCGATCCGCGACAGCGGCGCGGACATCGTCACCGTGTCGCTGCGGCGCGAGGCCGCCGGCGGCAAGGCCGGCGATCAGTTCTGGTCGCTGATCCGCGAGCTCGGCGTCACCGTGCTGCCCAACACCGCCGGCTGCCGCAGCGTGCGCGAGGCGGTGACCACGGCGAAGCTGGCGCGCGAATTGTTTGCGACCTCCTGGATCAAACTCGAGGTGATCGCCGACAACGACACGCTGCAGCCCGATGTCGTAGGTTTAGTCGAGGCCGCCCAGATCCTGATCAAGGACGGCTTCGAGGTGTTTCCCTATTGCACCGAGGATCTCAGCGTCGCGCTGCGGCTGGTCGATGCCGGCTGCCGCGTCATCATGCCGTGGGCGGCGCCGATCGGCAGCGCACGCGGCATCGTCAATCGCGACGCGCTGAAGCTGCTGCGCGACCGCCTGCCCGATATCACGCTGGTGGTCGACGCCGGTCTCGGCGCGCCGAGCCACGCCGCCGAGGCGATGGAGCTCGGCTACGACGCCGTGCTGCTCAACACCGCGATCGCCAGGGCCGAAGACCCGGTGGCGATGGCCCGCGCCTTCAGGCTCGCGGTCGAAGCCGGCCGCACCGGCTTTGAAGCCGGGCTGATGGGCGCCCGCGATTTCGCCTCCCCCTCAACCCCTGTGATCGGGACCCCGTTCTGGCATGCCGTATCCTGATCGTTTCTATCCCGTCGTCGACAGCATCGCGTGGGTCAAACGCCTCGCCGCGCTGGGCGTCGGCACCGTGCAGCTGCGCGCCAAGGACCTCGACGACGGCGCCGCGCTGCAGCTCGTCACCGACGCGCTCGATGCGGTGAAGGGCACCGAGATCAAGCTGGTGATCAATGATTACTGGCGCGCCGCGATCGTCGCCGGCGCGCGGCATCTGCATCTCGGCCAGGAAGACCTCGCGACCGCCGACCTGCACGAGATCCGCAGCGCCGGGCTCACCCTCGGCCTCTCGACGCACGACGATTCGGAGCTGGAGACCGCGCTGGCCGCCAACCCGGACTACATCGCGCTCGGACCGATTTTTCCGACCACACTGAAATCGATGCGCTTCGCGCCGCAGGGCATCCCGAAGATCACCGAATGGAAGCAGCGCGTCGGCAACATCCCGCTGGTCGCGATCGGCGGCATCAAGCTCGAACACGCCGAGGAGATCTTCGCCGCCGGTGCTGACTCGATCGCGGTGGTCAGCGACGTGACGCAGAACGAAGACCCCGACGCGCGCGTGCGCGCCTGGCTGGACTATGTTGCGGAGAAGGCGTGAGCCGCGGCACAAAGGATGTCGCCGTCACCCTGAGGTGCGAGCCGTCTTCGGCTCGCCTCGAAGGGCGACGGCGGGAGCACTGAATTCGTTGCGGTCTTCCTTCGAGGCGCGCAAGGGCGCGCACCTCAGGATGGCGGACTGACCAAGCGGCCCGAATAACAACACAAACAGGAGGATGGCATGAATATCCGCTCCAATCCCGACACCACGCGTCCCGCCGTCACCACCGGCGGCCTGCCCTCCTCCCGCAAGATCTATGCTGTGCCGGCGACGGCGCCGGATCTGCGCGTGCCGCTGCGCGAGATCGTGCTAAGTGAAGGCGCCGGCGAGCCGAACCTGCCGGTGTACGACACCTCGGGCCCCTACACCGATCCCAGCGTCACCATCGACGTCAACAAGGGCCTCGCGCGCGCCCGCACGGCGTGGGTCAAGGAGCGCGGCGGCGTCGAGCAATACGAAGGCCGCGACATCAAGCCCGAAGACAACGGCAATGTCGGCGCCGCGCATGCGGCGAAGTCGTTCACTGCGCATCACCAGCCGCTGCGCGGCATCGGCGACGCGCCGATCACGCAATACGAATTCGCCCGCCGCGGCATCATCACCAAAGAGATGATCTACGTCGCCGAGCGCGAGAACCTCGGCCGCAAGCAGCAACTGGCGCGCGCTGAAGCCGCGCTCGCCGACGGCGAGAGCTTCGGCGCCAGCGTGCCGGCGTTCATCACGCCCGAATTCGTCCGCGACGAGATCGCGCGCGGCCGCGCCATCATTCCGGCCAACATCAATCACGGCGAACTCGAGCCGATGATCATCGGCCGCAACTTCCTCACCAAGATCAACGCCAATATCGGCAACTCGGCGGTTACTTCGTCGGTCGAGGAGGAAGTCGACAAGATGGTGTGGGCGATCCGCTGGGGCGCCGACACGGTGATGGACCTCTCCACCGGCCGCAACATCCACACCACCCGCGAATGGATCCTGCGCAACTCGCCCGTCCCGATCGGCACCGTGCCGATCTATCAGGCGCTGGAGAAGTGCGAAGGCGACCCCGTCAAGCTGACCTGGGAGCTGTACAAGGACACGCTGATCGAGCAGGCCGAACAGGGCGTCGATTACTTCACGATTCACGCCGGCGTGCGGCTGCAATACATCCACCTCACCGCCGATCGCGTGACGGGCATTGTGTCCCGTGGCGGCTCGATCATGGCGAAGTGGTGCCTGGCGCATCATCAGGAGAGCTTCCTCTACACGCATTTCGATGAGATCTGCGACCTGATGCGCAAATACGACGTGTCGTTCTCATTGGGCGACGGCCTGCGCCCGGGCTCGATCGCCGACGCCAACGACCGCGCCCAGTTCGCCGAACTGGAGACGCTCGGCGAACTGACGAAGATCGCCTGGGCCAAGGGCTGCCAGGTAATGATCGAAGGCCCCGGCCACGTGCCGCTGCACAAGATCAAGATCAACATGGACAAGCAGCTCAAGGAATGCGGCGAGGCGCCGTTCTATACGCTGGGCCCGCTGACCACCGACATCGCGCCGGGCTATGACCACATCACCTCGGGCATTGGCGCTGCGATGATCGGCTGGTTCGGCTGCGCGATGCTGTGCTACGTGACGCCGAAGGAGCACCTCGGCCTGCCCGACCGCAACGACGTCAAGACCGGCGTGATCACCTACAAGATCGCCGCCCACGCCGCCGACCTCGGCAAGGGCCACCCCGCCGCCCAGCTGCGCGACGACGCGCTGAGCCGCGCCCGCTTCGACTTCCGCTGGCAGGACCAGTTCAACCTCGGCCTCGACCCGGACACGGCCAAAGCCTTCCACGACGAGACCCTGCCCAAGGAAGCCCACAAGGTCGCGCATTTCTGCTCGATGTGCGGCCCGAAATTCTGCTCGATGAAGATCACCCAGGACGTCCGCGACTACGCGGCCGGATTGGGCGACAACGAGAAGGCGGCGCTGAACCTCGCCGGCGCGGGCTCGTTCGGCAGCGTCGGGATGACGATGTCCGGCGTGATCGAAGACGGCATGGCGCAGATGAGCGAGAAGTTTCGGGATATGGGCGAGAAGCTGTATCTCGACGCGGAGAAGGTGAAGGAGAGCAACAAGGCGCTGTCGTAAGGCGGCGGGCTCTCCCCACGCACAACGTCATGCCCGGGCTCGACCCGGGCATCCAATTGAACAGCACCGCCGTGCGAAAAGCCCGGCCGCTGCTCGCCTTTACGCATTATCGATACAGCCACGACCTTAGCCACACTATGCATTGAGGTTGAATACGGAAAAGGGTAGGAACTCCAAAATCATTTGGAGAATCTTCATGTTGGATGAAATTGCAAAAGATGAAGTTGCGGCAACGGGAGCATCCAACCAAGCCATGTTTGATACCGCAATTGACTACGAAGCACTAATCAGAACTCGCGAGCTGATAAAGACCGAATGGGACAATCTCTCAAAGCAAGAAAAAACACGACTTGGCGATCTAAGTAGTTTTGAGACAGAGAAAGGACTTCCGAATCTGAAGTCTCCGGACCTACAGCCAGCTCGAAATCTCTATCTCGTCACCAAAGAAGTCGAAGCCCGCTTGAATTCGACCGACGATCTACGACTATTGCCAATTGACGCGATTGATTTCGACGATTCAGTACTGGAACTTGCAGAGAGCCTGGAGAATGTAGCCGACATTCGCGAATTGTATAAGCTGAGAAAGAAGACAGTCAGTAGAGACAAGAAAGGCGGGATAAATCTGGAAGAAGCGGGACGATTGAAGAACTGCTTCTCTCAAGGCAGAGAGCTATACATAGCCGGCAAGAACGGATCACTTATGGTGAAGCCGTTGAATTTCTTCTACGCTTTGACTGCGTATGCATATGGCATAATAGTACTCAATAATCCACTACGCTTTCGAAAAGACAATCTTCCCGGCTCTCATGGGCTAGCGTATTCGCCGACCGATATTCAAGCTCAATTTGGAGGGGATACTCCGCGAGGCACTTTCAGCGATCTTGCGACGGCCTTTCCAACTCAACTTGTCAAAACTCGAGGCCTAGAGATTAATCTAGATTGTCGGGATTCGTTGAAGAAGTTCTACGAAATAAGACACAGTGTCAGCCTAGGGACATTGCTAAGCCTCGTCCCCGAAATGGCCGACTACTATAAGCTCACGACAAGGAAGCATAGCCGCTGCTACCCCTTGGAAATAATCAACGCGAATGATGCACGGACTTTAAAGTGGGAGTTTCACATTGGGGACGGAGAATCGAAACCTCGGCCAGAGATTGTGGAAAATTCATTCTCTGGTTTTGCGACAGCAGAACGGCACGGGAAAATTGTGGTCACCATTCCCGCCACCGAGGCTCACCAAATCAAAGCGTGCATTTATTCAGACATCTACGGGAATTTCTGGTTCATCGACAATCCGTTCTTTCCTGTGATCTTGCCAGAAGTCTGTATTCACTTCCTCATAACGAATATGTTTTCGAATATCATGCGCTACCGCCCGGACGAATGGGGTAGCGTCCTCACCAACGAAGTATCTTCCGGCGTATCTCTTCTCACACGACACTATTTTTCGTCACTACAGCGCAAGTTCTTCATTATTGTCCTGAGATCAATGTCCCGTTGCGTCCCCTATGTTTCCATCCAACGTTCTTGATTGCCAACCATTGAATGCAGCCCGTAACAACCATTAAACCGCGATTGTTTTTCGACCCATGGGGAGCCGCGGTTGACGACGGTGTTTGCGTAGATGAGGAGCTTGCGAGCGCAGGCGACGAGGACGTAGTTGTGTGCGTAGCCTCGGGCTCTGAGGTGGGCGTAGAATGCGCATAGGGTCTTGTTCCAGCAAGCGTAGGGTGGGCAAAGGCGCGCTTGCGCCGTGCCCACGCGTTGCGCTTCAACGCCAAGCTGGTGGGCACGCTTCGCCACCCTACGCACTACGCACTGCGCGCCTGCCGGCTACGTCGCTACTTCACCGCCGCCCGCATCGCCTTCCAGTCGAAGCTCTTCGCCGTCGTCAGGGCTTCGTCTTCGCCGAGGCCCTTGAACGCCAGCGACAGCGCGGCGGCGGGGCCGAGCGCGACGATGATGGTGCCGGACTTGTCGCTCGGCTGGAACGTCCGCGTCACCTTGAAGCCGTCGATGGTCGCGGTGCTGACCGGGCCGTGGCTGGCCTCGGTCTTCATGCCGGCGCCGCCGGACGCCAGCCGGCTCTGCGCCGGCGGGCCGGCGAGCAGCTGGACGCTGACATGCACCTCGCCGCGCGCGTAGCCGCGCTGCACCACCACGATCCGGCTGCCGCCGTCCTGCATCGCCATGCCGCCGAGTCTGCTGGCTTTCCAGCCCGGCAGCTCGACAAGCAGCGGCGCAAACGGCTCCAACCCGTCCCCGGCGCGCACCGAGGACGACGGCGCCAGCGCCGCCGCGACCAGCGCCGGCAGCGCGACAGCCAAGCCAAACAGACGACGACGCGCGATCATCACACCCTCCGAATCCGAGACAGCGGCGGCAACCTAGCAAGGCCGCCGGCCGCGGCATTGATCCGGGTGCATGATCGCCGAAGGTCGCAGCGAGCCGACAGCGCCGGCGTGGTCGCGCCGATCTCGCCGCGGTCGATCTGCGTCACCCCTTCCTGGCGTGACCCACGCGCATGCTGCAGCCCGTCGGGCGGATCAGCGCAGCGTCATCCGCCATTTCTCCGGCACAAGCTCAGTCGCTCGGCGGGTGACGTCTTCGGCTGACAGCCGTAGGTCGAGCCCGCGGATGACGCTGTCGAGTGGCGGGGTGATCCGCGCGTCCGCGGCACATCGAGGATGGCGTGCCGCCGCGCGGCGTGGCACACCCGTTTCACCGCTGATCGCCCCGACGGGAGCCCCGCCGCGTGCCTGCCCTCGCTCCGCCGAGCCTGTTCCTCGCCCGGGCCGCTCGCCTCGCGCCAGCCATGCGCGTCCTCGCCGCGCTGCTGCTGCTGATCGGCCTGTCGGTCGCGGTGACGCTGCCCAGCGGCTACAATTCGGATGCGCTCTACGTCTATTCGCAGGCGAAGGATCTGATCGCGTTTCAGTCGCTGCGCGGCTGGACGTTGTCGGCGATCCCGTTCACGGTGCCCGATCTCTTGGCCGCGCTGCCGATCGCGGCGATCGTCCCCGGCCCGCGCGCTTATTACTTCTCCGCCGCGCCGGTGCAGATCGTCGTGCTCGGCGTTGCGCTGTCGGCCCGGCTGGCGCGGACGCAGCGGCGACCGTTCGACCGGACGATGCTGGCATTCGCGATCGGCGCGGCGTTCGTCGTGCTGCTGTACGGCGCTGCGTTCTATCCGTTCGGATATTTCGCCGTGCAGCCGCTGTTCATCCTGAACTACCACGGCTTCGCGGCGATCTGCGCGACGCTGCTGGCCGTCGTCGCCTGCGACGATGATTTCAGGTTGCTCAGGGAGCATCTGCCGGCGACGCTGGTCGCGGTCGCGCTGCTGACCGCGTCGGACTTTTTCTTCGCGGTCTATTTCGGCGCGATGCTGGCGGCGGCGTTGCTGGTGTCACGATCCCGGGCTTTGCTGCTGCCCGTGGTCGCCGTCGGCGGCCTGTCCGCCGCGGTGTTCGCCGGCTCGTATTTGCTCAACCCCTCGCTCGGCGTCCATATCCGGGAGAGCGCCGCGACGCCGGTGGAGCTGGGATCGTGGCAGGTCGCGGCGCGCATGATCGGCCTGATGATCGTGCCGACGGCGCTGGTGCTGGTGCTGCGGCTTCGCGGTGCGCTGTCGCGGCGCAGCCTGATCCTCTACCTGTCACTGCTCGTGATGCTCGCGGCGCTGGCGGTCGCGGGACTCATGAAGGACCTGTCGGCGTTTCGCTATCTGGCGATCCTGGTGCCGGTGTCGCTCGTGCTGGTGCTCGACATCGTCGCCGACGTCCCGGCAAAGCGCGAAGCGACGCTGCTCGTGGCGGCGGCCGCGAGCGTCGGAGCAGCGCTGACGGTCGTCGGGCTGAAGCCGTCGTCGGCGCTGTCGCCCTATCGCGACGAGATCGCCTGCATTGACGCGGCCGATCGGCCCGGCTCCTCGATCGCCGCCCAATACTGGCCGGCCAAAATCGTCTTCGAAGGCACCGGGCGACGCCACAATCTGGTCCAGGTGGGCGCCGCGCTGGAGCCCTGGGACTGGATCAGCAACGCGCGCTGGCGCTCTCTGCACCACGGCGGTCGCACCACCTTCGTGGTCGCCGACCGCCTCGACCAGCAGGCGCTGACGCGGCTCGCGCGCGAAGCTGAAGCCGAAGCCATCTGCGGCGGAAAGCTGTTGAAGATCGACCGCCCGCCGGCGGAGCTGAACGTTCTGAAATGGGCGGCTCCCGCAGCCGCGCGCTAGGCCTGCACGGCCTGCCTTACCCTCGCCCCCGGCGCAATCGTCGGCGGCGCGGCGTTCAGCGTCTCGATCGCGAAGCCCGCCGCCGCCTTGTAGCCGGCCATGAAGGCCGCGCGTTCCTCCGCCGGGATCACCTCGTCGATATCGTCGAAGGTGCCGCCGCAGCGCTCGTCGACGAGGTTCAACAGGCCGAACGGGCCGGCGCCGCGGTTGCGCAGGATCAGTTGCGAGATCGGGCCGCACATCCTGGTATCGAACGCCGCCAGCGCCGCTTCGTTCGCGCCGTGCGCGACCATCGCGGCGCCGAGTTCGCGGGCGTCGATGATCGCCTGGCTGCCGCCATTGGAGCCGGTCGGATACATCGCATGCGCGGCGTCGCCGATCAGCAGCACCGCGCCGTCGCGCCAGGTCGACACCGGGTCGCGGTCGATCATCGGATTTTCGAACGCGCTGGTGGATTCGCGTATCAGCGCCGGCACGTCGAGCCAGTCCCACACCCAGCCGTCGAAATGATGCGCGAAATCGCTGGTTGGCACTTGCCGGAACCAGCCCTGCTGCTTCCAGCCCTCGGAATTGTCGAGCGTCACTTCGGCGATCCAGTTGATCATCGACAGCCCGGTCGAAGGATCGGGATGCGAGATCGGATAGATCACCACGCGCTGGCGATGGGTGCCGAGCCCGATGAACGAGGCGCCGGTGCGGGTCGGCTTGCCCCAGGTGGTGCCGCGCCACATCACCGCGCCGCCCCAATGGATCGGCGGCTGCTCCGGATGCATCTGCGCACGAATGGCGGAGTGAATGCCGTCGGCGCCGATCAGCAGCGCGCCGCGATCCTCCGACGTGGTGCCGTCGACGTGCTCGATCCGGACGCTGACGCCGTCGGCGGTGTTGCTATAGCCGGCGACACGGCAGCCGGGCTGCACCGCGTCGGCGCCGAGCCGCCTCACCACCTCGTCGTGCAGCAGCATGTGGAAGGCGCCGCGATGCACGGCGTATTGCGGCCAGGCATAGCCGGCGAGCTGGCCGCGCGGCTCCGCATAAATGTCGTTGCCGTTGAGGCCGACCAGCGCCCATTCCCTGGCCGGCAGGCCGACGCGGTCGAGCGCGGCCTCGCCGATGCCGAGGTCGCCGAGCTCGCGCACCGCATTGGGCTGCAGATTGATGCCGACGCCGAGCGGCCGCATCTCGCGCGCCGCCTCATAGACCACGCAGGGCACGCCGATCTGATGCAGCGTCAGCGCCGTCGCCAGCCCGCCGATGCCGCCGCCGGCGATGATGACCTTGTCGCTCATGATTTGCGCTCGCTGCTGGAAAAGCCCGGGCCTGCTCTATCCAGCGCGCGCGACGGGCGCAACCCCGCGGCGACCCGGTTGGCAGGGAGCGCTTCCGCACAGCGAAATCGCAACCTTGGCCGATTCCGTACGCGGACCTCGTTTCGTTGTCACCCAGTTCGCGACGACTGAAAATGTCGCAGCTTTTCCCAACCGAACTGAAATCCGATGGTCATCCGCGCATTGGCACGACTCCAAGCCTTCGCCATTCACGAGCTGTACGGTACCACCGGCGCGCCTGAGCATAGACGCGATGTAGTGGAGGCGACATCCATCCGTCCATCTGAACGACAGGCTCCGATAACAATCCATAGTATGTACCGAAGAGATTCGAATGACCTGAATCTTTGAATATATTGAACTGTAAGAACATCGCAGTCTCGTCGGCTATCAATCGATAAGGATTGCCACTCATGAGAGGTTCTATCGCCAAGGTGTACGGAATAGGCCCGGTGGTCTTCCAGACCCCCCTGTTTCCGACACCAAACACCCACGATCGATAGCTCTGAATGTTCGACAGGACGCGCTCAATCACGGCTTTCAGAAACGGATGCCCCGGCGCGGAAATGATATGCCACTGCTGAAATTCGCGCTTCAGATCGTTCCCGAATTCTCTCTGCAGACCCCAGCCAGCATGCGGTTCGCCGGGGCCGTTTCGCCAATGCGACAAGATGAACTGATCGTCCTCTCGAATCGACAAATTGAGCGATTTGTTAGTCGTACTCTTGATATCAAGGTACACTCCGCCGCATTTGTACATGAGAAGATAGCGAAACAGATCGGCGCGCGCCGCTCCGTATAGCGGATTGATTCGGTGAAGGAGATCGGCGACGTCGGTGCCGTAGTGCTCAAGGACGAACTCGTCTATCGCTCGACCGTCATACAGTCGATGCTCCCAGTCGGGATTCATCGACCTAATGTGATCGACGTTCTCCGTCAGAACCTTCGGCATTGGAGTCGGCGAAAAGTAGATTTGATGAATTACCCTAGGTATTGTTGATCCGAGATCAAATGTGGGAATATGGGACACGGTGCGAATCCCTTCGTTGGGAAGCTGGTGCATTCTGCTGAATTGCACGCTCCGCGCTCAGCGGCGGCTGTATCGCGTCGCCAAGATCCGCGACGCAGCCAGCATCGATTCGGCCCCGGTCTTCCCCGGTTTGCCGAGCACGCGCGCCAGTTATTACGACCGGACTAATGACCGATTAGCGCTACCGACTAGCGCTTCGGCAATTCACTGCAACTGCCACCACCCGTGGGGCAACAATAGAAAATTTCAACATGCAACTAAACAATTATATAACAGGTACACCGTCGGTGATTTGACTCGCGTCAAATACCGGCAAAAGACGCTGGGCGTCGGACAGTTACTTGATAGCAGGAGCGGCTATTCCGTACCGACGCCCTTGACGACGCGAGGCGCGCTACCTCAGCCCGATCGCGAGGCCGCTGAGGTCGAGGTTGGCGATCAGGCCGACCTGCCGGCCGGAGAGTTCGAGCACCGCGCCCTTCTCGTTGCGCAGCACGATGGCGCGGGCGCCGACGCCGATCGCGGCGCCGGCCCCGGCGGCGCCGTAGATGCCGGCGACGTCGCGCGCCGAGCGGATGTTGCTGACGCGGCCGACGAGATCGGCCTTGGAGCCGCCGAACACCAGGCCGTAGGACAGCCCGCCGATCGACAGCGGGTAGCGACGGCCGTTGAAGGTCAGCATGCCGGAGCCGCCCGAGCCGCCGATGATCCAGCCGCCCTTGAAGATGGTGAGCGCGATGCGGCCCTCGGCCGCCCGCGCGGCGGTGGTGCCGGCGATCGCAAGCATCACGACGAACGCAACTCCAAACAATCGACGCATCGGTCTCTCCTGCGGATGACGAGCCGGTCGGCGACCGGCGACACGATCGCGCCGCGACGCCGCGACGATTCGTGGCGCGACCATAGCAGAGCGCGCGGTGCCGCAACGCCCGGCGAACGCAGCGCCCCGAGGATGCTTCGCTCAGCGCGCTCCTTGGGATGAGGCTGTGCAGGTGGAAGGGCTGGCTGCACCCCTTGACAATAATCCTATTATGATTATAGTCCGCATCGTCCTGTCCGTGAGGGGCGCTTCGCGAGGCGTCGGATAGCGGGACAGATCGACGGGCCGGGTCACCGGTCCGGAACGATGGTTCGATGACGCCGGCATGTTGCCGGTGGAGTCGGACGGACGCGGCGTCCTGCGCGTTGCGGCTCGCACCCGCACGTCCGGGAGGCAGAGGTCACCGTCCGCCGCTACTACGAGCGGCTGCCGCTTTCGTGGCTGGACGGGCGCAGCAAGGCCGGGGAGATCCCGCTCCGCTGTGCTCCCGGAAGAACGGTCCCGATGCCCAAAACCGCCGCGGTGGGCGCGCCGGAACGGCGTTGCGCGGTCCTTCGCAAGAAGTGATCGCGAGAACCACCACCAACCCGCGCCGACCGGCGCGCCCCCACCCCTCGCTTTGCAGCGACGGGTGCACAGCTCGGGCTCAGCGAGCCGCGAGAGCAATTCGCTGTGGGTGTTTGATATGTCGATCAACATGCACAGCGTCATCCTGAGGTGCGAGCGCAGCGAGCCTCGAAGGATGGGCCGCACGCACCCGTGTCCGCATCCTTCGAGGCTCGCCCTTTCGGGCGAGCACCTCAGGATGACGGCGCCGGGATGTGGCAGCGCTCGCCCCACTCACTCCCCGTCATCGTCCGGCGCGGGCGATGGCCGCAAACTCTGTGGCACCGCGCGACAGCATCCCCATCCTCATTCGCGACGCGCGCGCCGCCAGCCGAGTCGGCGCTTTGCCATCCGCACCGATCCGTCCTTGATGCAGGTCAAAGCCGCGCCGCCGCTCGCGGTCATTTGTTCGCGCCGTGCAGCAATGATCGATGGGTAAAACCCGCCTCGGGACGCAGCTGCGGCTTCCGGCGGCGCAGGTTTGACGATAGGTTGGGCAACCATGATGTGGGGACTCGCGGTGCTGCGCAAAGCTTTCATGAAAGTGTTCTCGGCCCATCCGGTCGAGACCATCGCCGCCTGCACGGGTCTGTTCATGATCGTGCTCGGCTTCGCGCTCGGCACGCAGAGTGGCTGGGTGTGGTTCTGGGGCCAGATCTCGGCGATCTTCGGCGCCAGCCTCGCCACGCTCGCAGTGGTCTGGACCGTACGCCAGCGCGCCGCCGAGGCGCGGACCGCCGCCCATCTCAACGTTCTGGCGCGCCAGCTCGAGACCTCGATCAGCCAGATCCACAAATCGATCAAGGGCGGCCGCGACGAATCGCTGCCCTCGGCGGTGTATCTGGCGCAGATCGAGCAGTGCATCGACAATCTGATCGGCGTCACCCACGAGATCGGCGAGATCACCGGGCGGCAATTGCCGTTCGACGTGATCGAAATGCTGACCGCGCGCGAGACGCTGCATATCGAGGCGCATATCACCGACGCGCGCGCCCCCGAGCGCAAGCTCGCCACCGAGACCGAGAATTGCCCGGCCTGCAAGAAGGCGGTCGAATTCCAGATCGGCAGCCTGCCCGGCGACAGCGCCAAGCCGACCTGCCCGCATTGCGGCCAGCGCTTCCACGCCCATCGCTCGACCACCGGCAACATCTTCCTGCGGATGCCCGGCGCCTCGCAATTCACCCGCGCGGTGTCGGTGAACTGCCCCGTGTGTTCGAGCAAGATCCCGGCGAATATCGACCAGGGCAAGCAGCAGTCGGAGACGCGGTTCTGCTTCTCCTGCGGCGCCAAGGTGAGCATCGATCCGCTCGGGCAGGAATGCACGCTGATCAGCAAGCAGGACCGCCTGCCCGGCCACTTCAACGCGGCCGGCAGCCTGGTCTGCGAAACCTGCAGCGAGCCGGCGATCGTGCTGACCTCGAACAGCGCCGGCACCTACGGCATCTGCCGCAAGGACGACGGCCTGGTGTTCCTGCCCGCAAGCAGCGCTCCGGCAGCCGCGCCGCCACGTAGCGACGCGGCCGAGTAGCAGCGAATTACGCATAGAGATTCGAAAATCCCCCGCGAAACCATGCTGCGGCGCCACATGGTTTCGGTTTGACAGCCGCGCCGCGCTTGATCACGCTTGCAGTGCCCGCCGGTATTTCCCGCACTGCAGCAGATCATCGCATGAGCAACGCTCCGCATTTCGACATCGACGTCGCCGCGTTCTGGGCCGATCCTTATCCCGCCCTCGCAAGGATGCGTGCCGAAGCACCGATCGCCTTCGTACCGCAGCTCGGCTCGACCATCTTCACCCGGCGCGACGACATCTTCGTCAACGAGAAGCGCATCGAGGTGTTCTCGTCGCACCAGCCGGCCGGGCTGATGAACCGGCTGATGGGCCACAACATGATGCGCAAGGATGGCGACGCGCACATCGCCGAACGCACCGCGCTGTTTCCGGCGGTGTCGCCGCGCACGGTGAAGGAGGTCTGGCGCAGGCAGTTTCAGGCCCATGCCGATCGCATTCTCGAGGACCTCGCGCCGCGGGGCGCCGCCGATCTGGTCAAGGCGTTCGCGCTGCCGCTGTCGGGCGAATGTCTGAAGGACATCACCGGCCTGACCAATATCAGCTATCAGGAGATGGATGCGTGGTCGCAAGCGATGATCGACGGCATCGCCAACTACACCGGCGACAAGGCGGTCGAGCAGCGCTGCCACGCGGCGACCGCGGGGATCGACGCCGCGATCGACGACATGGCGCCGGTCGTCGGCAAGCATCCGAACCATTCGATGCTCAGCGTGCTGATCGCCGGCGGCATGGCGATGGAGTCGATCCGCGCCAACATCAAGCTCGCGATTTCCGGCGGGCAGAACGAGCCGCGCGACGCGATCGCGGGCTGCGTCTGGGCGCTGCTGACGCATCCGCAAGAATACGCGAAGGTGGTCGCGGGCGAAGCGAGCTGGCTCGACGTGTTCGAGGAATACGCCCGCTGGATCGCGCCGATCGGGATGTCGCCGCGCCGCGTGGCGCAGCCGTTTCATTATCGCGGCGTCGATTTCGAGCCGGAGGACCGGGTGTTCTTCATGTTCGGCTCGGCCAATCGCGACGAGGCCTGCTTCAGCGATCCGGACGTGTTCGACGTCGGCCGCGACCACGCCAAGAGCATCGCCTTCGGCGCCGGGCCGCATTATTGCGCGGGCGCCTTCGCCTCCCGCGCGATGGTCGCCGACGTCGCGCTGCCGAGCGTGTTCGCGCGGCTGCAGGAATTGCGGCTCGATCCGCAGCAGCCGGTGCGGATCGGCGGCTGGGCGTTTCGCGGCCTGCTCAATCTGCCGGTGGTCTGGGACAGCGCCGCGCCGAATTGATGCCGTCACCTCACCTCTGCTAAGGGTGAGAGGACAGGAATCGTTTGGGGGCGCGTGTGGCCGATACAGAAGTGACCCGCCGTGGACGTCCGGGACCGCAAGGACCACGCGGACGTCCAGGCGAACCGGGACGTCCCGGACCGCAGGGACATCCGGGACGGCCGGGACCGGAAGGCCCGCGCGGCAAGCCGGGGCCGGTCGGCAAACCCGGTCCGCAAGGCAAGGCCGGCCCGCAAGGCAAGCCCGGCGCCGACGGCAAGCCGGGGCCGCAGGGTCCGCAAGGCAAGCCCGGCCCCGACGGCAAGGCCGGCCCGATCGGTGCCGACGGCAAGGCCGGCCCGCAAGGCCCGCGCGGCGAGCAAGGCCCCCGCGGCGAACAGGGTCTGCGCGGCGATCAGGGTCCGCGCGGCGAGCCCGGCCCTGCCGGCGCTCTCCCCTCGATCGAGCAGGTGATGCCCTGGCTGCACCTGATCTTCGACGCCTATGAGGACTACAAGGCGAAGCGCGAGCAGGAAGCGCGCGAACGCGCCGAGCGCGAGGCCGCAGAGGCACGCGAGGCGATCGAACGCGAAGCCGCCGAGCGCGAGGTCGCAGCAGCGCTCGACGAATCCGAGCACGCCGACAACGACGACCGCGAGGACGATGACGAGCGGACCGACGGCAAGAAAAAGAAGAAGCGCAAGCACAAGGATTGAGTGAAGTCGCGCGCGCTAACCGAACCGCGCGCGCGAGCGCTCTCTCGCCCTCTCTGCCTCGACGTCCCTATTGCGCGGCTCGGCCTGCGTCTGCAGCGACGCCAGCAACCTGCGCGCGATATCGGCGACGTCGTCGACCGCGCGTTCGAACGCCGCCGCGTTGGCTTGCGACGGCGTATTGAACCCCGACAGCTTGCGGACGAATTGCAGCGCCGAGGCGCGGATTTCATCCTCGGTCGCCGGCGGCTCGAAATTGAACAGCGTCTTGATATTCCGGCACATGCTCGACCCTCGATCGTTGTCAGCCTGTTACCCGATGGTAACGCCGATCGCCTGGCGCGCAACGCGGAACTCCGGACTTGCAGCCCTTGTGATCGCCGTCCCGGTGATTAGCTGAGACTGCAGTTCGAATGCTGCGAGGACACGAATGTCGGCGATCTGGTACTACACCGTGCTGGTGTTCGAAACCGCTCTCGGCGTGTTCGGGCTGCGGCTCTACGAGCAGCCGGCCTATACGGTGCTCGACCGCCCCGCCGACAATATCGAGATCCGCCGCTACGCGCCGCGCGTCGCCGCCGAGGTCGCGCTCGATCGCGAGGGCGACGGCGGCCGCGCCTTCACGCTGCTGTTCAACTACATCGCCGGCGCAAACCGCAACGCCGCCGGCGAAGCGGAGCGCGTGGCGATGACGTCGCCGGTCGACGTGGCACGGCCCGAGAAGATAGCAATGACCGCGCCGGTGCAGACCGAGCGCAGCAACGGCGCGATCCGGATGCGATTCTTCCTGCCGGCGAAGCTCACGCCCGAAACCGCGCCGAAGCCGACCGACGACCGCGTCAAGATCGTCGCCGTGCCGGAGGAAACCGTCGCGACGCTGCGCTTCACCTGGACCGGCCGCGACCTCGCGGAACGCCAGCAGGAACTGATCGCGGCGCTCGACAAATCGCGCTGGCAACCCGCCGGCCAGCCCTATGGCCTGTTCTACGACGCGCCGTTCACCATCCCCTTCCTGCGCCGCAATGAAGCGGCGGTCACGGTGACGGCGCGATGAGCGAAGTGGAACAGTGGTGGCCGGGGGCGGTTGGTGCATCGACGCGCCGGATCGCGTCGGACGATTCACGGGGTTCATCAGCGAGGCCGTCATGACCAAAATCACCTATGCGATCGTCGAACACGACGGCGGCTGGGCCTACACCGCCAACGGCGTTTTTTCGGAACCCTACCCGACGCACGACGCGGCAGCCGCCGCCGCCCGCCGGGCCGCGGAGGAGCAGCGCGTGCCGGGCTCGACTGAAGTGATTCAGTACGAGGATGAATCCGGCAAATGGCACGAGGAGACCGCGGCCGGCAACGATCGACCGGCGACTGCGATCGTGGACAAGACCTAGTGTGACGACGTCATTGCGTTCGCCGGCGGGTCCGGACGTCTCGCAGCCCGACCTGCCGCGCCTTGTGCTGCGCTGGATCCTCGCGGCGTTCTTCGCCGCCGCCGGCGTGGCGCATCTCGCCGTGCCCGGCAAACTGCTCGCCATGACGCCGGACTGGGTGCCGTTCGCACCGCAGGTGATTTTGCTCACCGGGCTATGCGAACTGGCCGGCGCGATCGCGCTGGTGACGCGGCCGCTGCGCTGGTGGGCCGGGATTGCGTTTGCGCTCTATTCGCTGTGCGTCTGGCCGGCGAACATCAACCACGCGATCAGCGGTATCGAAATCCCGGGGTTGCCGAGCAGTTGGTGGTATCACGGCCCGAGACTCGTCGCGCAGCCGCTGATCATCTGGGCATCTTTGTATGCCGCTGGCGTCGTTGACTGGCCGTTCCGGCGCCGGCAAGCCTGACCGCGGCGCGGACGATACTACCAGATTTCAAATCCCCTTGCTTACTACCCGTCATGGTTGCAGAATGGAACCAGGGTGGGAGGCTGCGTTGCGTGGTTCGTTGCGTATCCTGTTGCGGGTTTCGGCATATGGCGCAGTCGCGATACTGGCCGGATGCGTCACCGACGCCGGGACGTCCCGGTCCGGAAGCTGGCTGATCGATCAGAGGCCAGATCGGATTACCGGTACGCCGGTCTCTGGCGCGTTCACGCGGGTTTGGGGCGCGACCAACAGCACCGACTCGGCGATCCGTCACGCCAGCCTGCAACTCACCTGTTTCGAGAAGCGTCCGATCGCGAAGATCGCTTTCGCCTTCAGGATCGGCTCCGACCGGAACACCAGCCTCGGCTACCGCTTCGACGACAAGCCAGGACGTGACGCCGTCGAGTCCCGCGTTCTGTTCGGTAACAGGGTCATCGTCATCGAAGACGCCGCCGCCTTACAGCAATTCATCGACGATCTGCGCGGCTCGACGAGACTCTACGTCCGGATCCGCTCACTCAATGCAGGCGTCAGTTCGGTGGAGTTCAACGTCGCCGGCGCCGAGCCGGCGATCGAGGCTGCTTATGCGGACTGTCCGCTGTCGCCGCCCCCCGCGCGCCGGACGACTTGATCAAGGGAGTTATCAAATCAAGGGAGTTATCAAGGCAACTCGATGAAGGCTGCCCGATCAAGGCTCCTGTGACCCGGACGATGTGACCCGGGATCGACCGGATACGGCGCGCACCCCGAAACGGGATACGCGCCGATGCTTTCGATCAGTCGTGGAGTTCGCCAATGTGGTGCTGCTGATACAGCTCGACGCCGATCCGGCCGACCAGTTCGATCTGGGTCTCGAGGAAATCGATGTGATGCTCCTCGTCCTTCATCAGTTGCTCGAACAGGTCGCGCGAAACGTAGTCCTTGACGCTGTGACAGTAGGTCGCCGCTTCCTGATACAGTTCGCGAGCGCCGATCTCGGCCTGCAGGTCGGAGTTCAGCACTTCCTTGACGTTCTGGCCGATCCGCAACGGATCCAGCACCTGCATGTTGGGGAAGCCATCGAGGAAGATGATCCGATCGGTCAGCTTGTCGGCATGTTCCATCTCCTCGATGGATTCCTTGCGCCAGACCTTGGCGAGGTCCTTCAGCCCCCAATTGTCGAGCAAACGGTAATGCAACCAGTACTGGCTGATCGCCGTCAGCTCGCTCCGCAGACCGCGGTTGAGATATTCGATGACCTTGGCATCGCCCTTCATGACTTCTCCTGTCGCACAACTGCGCAGCCCGGCAATTCACCGGCGCGCCATTCCAGTTTAGAATTGGAATAATTCTAGATCAGAATCCCAACGAATCGCAATCCCCGCGATTGCAGGGGCCTAACGCGTTTGCAGGGTTCAGGATACGTGGGCGTGCGCGTGTCCGGCCGGGCAGCCGGTATCGTTCATGATCTTCCTGATGGTGTGCATGCAGCGGCCGCACTGGCGGCTGCAGCCGAGGCAACGATGAACCTCGCCGGCGCTGCGTGCGTTCCCGCCGTCGGGATTCAACGCGCTACGGACGTCGTGATCGGTGAGGACGTTGCAGGAACAGACGATCATGGAATTTCAGCAGTCCCAATGATGACGGTGCGAGCTTTCGATAGTGAAGAGATAGGTCCGAAGCAAAAGGAAAACGGCTGTTTTGAAGCTATTCCAAACTCCATGAGCCGTCTTGATCTCTCTCAAACGCCTGCGGCGCACCGCTTCGATCGGCGCGACAAGTTTAGTTCAGGAGAGATCATGGACCATCATCATCGCGTTCCACAACTGGTCTGCGCTGCAGCGGGCCCAGGTTCGGACGTTGACCGACACAACGCGCTGCAGCATCCAAGCCGAAAACATGGCCACTCCGGGACTGCTCCATTCATCGATCGTTCAACAGTATCGTGGAACCTTCTGCCTGCGACGGTGACGTAGAGTGCCCGTCGCGACGGACGGAGATCGAAGGGTGACGCCATGAGGAAACCATTGATGGTGCTGGCCGCAGCGGCGGCGCTGGGGATCGCATCGGTCGGCTCGCCGGCCCCGGCACAGGCGCATGACGGCTTCGGCGTGGGACTTGCCGCCGGGCTTCTCGGCGGCGCCATTGTCGGCGGCGCGGTCGCCGGCCCCGGCTATTACGGATACGGACCCCGCTATTACCGGCCGGCCCCTGCCTATGTGGTCGAACCCGGCTATTATGGCGGCTGTTACTGGCAGCAGCAGCGATTCTGGGACGGCTATGCCTGGCGGCTCCGACAGGTCCGCGTCTGCGAATAAGATTGAACCTTCAGGCACCTGCGCCGACTAACCAAACTCCACTTCCCCGAATCGGGCTGGGGGCTTCTGCCCTGGGGTGGCCCGAAAAAGACCGTTTTTGAGGGACAGTGATCGGCAGCTAATCTGCGACGATTGACGGCATTGCGCTTTCCTGGCGCTGTGCGGTCGGCCTTGCGAGTTACATCAACGCGCGCCGGTCGCGGCGCTACTCTGGAGAGACAAATGAAGAAGACTGTTTCGATCCTGGTTGCGGTCGCGACCCTCGCTGGCTCGCTCATGACGGCGGTTCCGGACGCGAAGGCGGATGGTGGCCGGATCGCAGCCGGCGTTGCCGGCGGCCTGATCGGCGGCGCTCTGCTCGGTGGCGCGATTGCGGCCAGCCGTCCGGCCTATGGCGCGCCGGCGCCGGTGTATGTCGAGGAGCCGGCCTGCCGCATCGTCCGCCAGCGTTTCTGGGACGACTATCGCGGCGTCTGGCGTTCGCGCCCGGTCGAAGTCTGCGATTGATCGGCCTGACCTGACCGCGCCACGCGAATTCTAAAGTCGTTGCCACAAGAGTTCATCGACCCGGCCGAGCGATCGGCCGGGTTCTGCTTTTGGTGGGTGTTGCGTCAGCCGATTCAGCGTGTCGCCTCGAGCGAGCGCAGCACCGGTTCGCTCGGCCAGCAATCGAGCTTCAGCCGCGCGGATTTCTGATACGCGCCCAGCGCGGCGCGGGTCAGCATGCCGGCCTTGCCGTCGATCTTGTCGTTGTAGAAACCGAGCCGCGTCAGCCCGCGCTGCATCGCTTCGACATCGGTGGTGCGGAGCTGCTTCGTCGCTGACCATTGTGTCGCAAACGGTCGCGGATCGGTCATGCGGTCGGCGAGATGACCGACGAACAGCACGTAGAGATCGGAGAAGTTGTATTGCTTGATGACGAAGTAGTTGTTCGTCGTCAGGAAGGCGGGGCCGTAGATGCCCTCGGGCTGCAGCAGTGACGCGGGCTCCGCCAGTTCGCTGGCGTCGAGCTTGCCGCCGCGGGCCAGCGTGAATCCGTCACGCAGCCACTGCCCGATCGGCTGGCTGACCTCGGGCACACCCCTGGTGCAATCGGCATTCGCCGGTGCCCGCACCTCATAGGCCCAGCGAACACCCGGCTTCCAGCCCTTGTTGACGAGCTGCTGTGCCGCCGAGGCGAGCGCGTCCGGCACCGAATGCCAGATGTCGACCTTGCCGTCGCCGTCGAGATCGACCCCGTGCTTGTAGTATTCCGATGGCAGAAACTGCGTCAGTCCGGTGGCTCCCGCCCATGACGAACGCATCCCCTGACGTGTCACAGCGCCGTCATCGATGACCTTCATCGCCATGATGAACTCGGTGCGATACTGCTCCTTGCGCCGGCCGACATAGGCCTGCGTCGCCATCACCCGCACCGCATCGTAGGGAAGCCTGTAGCGGCCGTAGTCGGTCTCGCGGCCCCAGATCGCCAGCACCACCGTCGCCGGCACGCCGAAGCGCTGCTCGATCGCGCCGAGCGTGGGGCGATATTTCCGCAGCAAGCCGCGGCCGTGTGCGGCCAGGCTCTCGATCCGCGATTCCTTGAGATAATCGGCCGGCACCTGGACGAACTCGGCCTGGGACGGCGCCCCGGTTTTCGGCCGCCCCGGAAGGATCAGGTCCGGCAGCTTGTAGTCCGGCTCGAGCCCCGCCGTTACGGCATCGAACGTCGCGCGGGACACGCCGGCCTGCTGCGCCTCGGGCCACAGCGAGGCGACGAAGCGCGTGAAGCCGGCATCGGCCGCCTGCGCGGCCGGTGCCAGCGTCAACCACAGCGCCGCGCCCATAGTGGCGACAGCGGCAACGGCACGCTTCGTCAGTGCTTCCCGGAATGAGCCTTCGCTTCGTCGATCGCCTGGTTCGATATCCGGTCGACCACGGCGATGCCGATCGCCGACAGGATGAAGATGGTGTGGATGATGGTCTGCCACATCACGCCCGTCTCGGTGTAGCCGCCGACCCGGCCCGGCGCGCCGAGCGTCCCCGCCTCGATGAAGGTGCGCAGCAGATGGATCGAGGAGATGCCGATGATCGCCATCGCCAGCTTGATCTTCAACACGCTGGCATTGACGTGGCTGAGCCATTCCGGCTCGTCCGGATGGCCCTGCAGGTTGAGTCGCGACACGAACGTCTCGTAGCCGCCGACGATCACCATCACCAGCAGGTTGGAGATCATCACCACGTCGATCAGCCCCAGCACCGCCAGCATGATCTGCTGCTCGCTGAAGTCGAAGGAGTGCTGGAACAGGTGCCACAGCTCCTTCAAGAACAGCACGACGTAGATGCCCTGGGCGACGATCAGCCCGATATAGAGCGGCAATTGCAGCCAGCGCGAGCCGAAGATCAACATGGGAATCGGTCGCAGCCCCATGCCTTTCGGCGGCAGCGGCGTCTCGGGCGTCATCGACATGTGGGGAAGCTCCAGGCGGGCAAGATTGGGGACCTCTCAAGTGGGAACTCCGTTCGATTCTGTCGAGACGCCTGGGAGCGGCGATTAACCGCAGCCGACGATCGCGAATGCGCGGGCCGTTACTTGATTGCGACCATGAATATTCGCGGAAACCGCAGCAACACCTTGCCATCGGACTGCGGCGGATAGGCGGCGGCGACCCGCGCGGTGTAGGCGGCGAGATAGGCTTTACGCTCGTGCAGATCGAGCGGGTCGATGAACGGCCGCAGGCCGGTGCCCTTGACCCATTCGACGATCGCAGCCGCGTCGTCGAGCACGTGGTTGTAGACCGTGTGCCAGATGTCCAGCCGGCTGCACAGCGGCCGTAGCGCATCGTAATACGCGCCCGGCTTGGGCAGCAGGTCGCGTAGTTCGGCGGCCTGGGAGAGCTGGTGTCGCCATGGCTCCTGAAACGCCACCTCGCGCATCATGACGTGCGACGGCTCGTCGAGATTGTCCGGCATCTGCACCGCAAGGACACCGCCCTCGTCGAGTCCCGCCAACAAGCGCTTCAGCTGCTTCAGATGATCCGGCACCCACTGAAATACCGCGTTGGCAAACAGCACGTCGGTTTCGGGCGGCGGCGCCCAGTGTGCGACGTTGGCCTCGACGAATTTATGCTGCGGCAGCCGCTCACGGGCCTGGCGCAGCATGTCGGCGGAGGTATCGACGCCGATCACCGGGGCCTCAGGCCAGCGTTCGACCAGCAGCGCGGTCGAGTTGCCGGGCCCGCAGCCGATATCGGCGACCTTGCGCGGTGCCGTCACCGGGATCTGCGCCAGCAGCTCCCGCGCCGGCCGGGTGCGCTGGTCCTCGAACTTCAGATACTGCTCGGCATTCCAGTCGGCCATTCAACTCCACCCTCGTGCCCCCGAGTCGGCTGGAAACCTATTGATCCGGCGGGATTTTGCAATATCCTCGGATGATTGTATATTTGTGGCATATACAGATGGTCGATCTGAACGGCGTCGTCGGGTTCGATTGGGACGAGGGCAACTCGAGCAAGAGCACCCGGAAACACGCGGTCACCCGCGGGGAAGCCGAGCAGGTCTTCGGCAACACGCCGCTGCTGCTGGTCAACGACCCGGCGCACAGCCGATCAGAAGCGAGATACCACGCTTATGGCAAGACGGATGCCGGACGCCTTATCCAGATCAGCTTCACACTGCGCCAGGATGGCGCGCTGTTGCGAGTGATATCTGCCCGACCGATGAGCGCAAGGGAGCGCGCGCGATATGGCCAAGAAGTTTAAGCAGGTCCCGAACTTCGCCAGCGAGGCCGAGGAACGCGAATTCTGGGAAACGCACGACACCGCGGATTACTTCGACCTGTCGAAGGCGGTCCGGGTCAATTTCCCGAACTTGAAGCCGTCGACGGTTTCGATCTCGCTCCGCCTCCCTGTCGGATTGCTGGAGCAGATCAAGGTCGCGGCCAACAAGCGCGACGTGCCGTATCAGTCGCTGATCAAGATGTGGCTCAGCGAGAAGGTGGGATAGCGCGCGCCCCCACCTCTCTCAGTACGCGCCTCAACGCGTCAGCTTCTTGTACTTCGCCCGGTGCGGGATGATGGCGTCCTGGCCGAGGCGGCGCATCTTGTCCTTCTCGTAGTCCTGGAAGTTGCCTTCGAACCATTCGACGTGGCTGTCGTCTTCGAACGCCAGGATATGCGTGGCGATACGGTCGAGGAACCAGCGGTCATGGCTGATGATCACGGCGCAGCCGGCGAAATCCTCCAGCGCCTCTTCCAGGGCACGCAGCGTGTCGACGTCGAGGTCGTTGGTCGGTTCGTCGAGCAGCAGCACGTTGGCGCCGGACTTCAGCATCTTGGCGAGGTGGACGCGGTTGCGCTCACCGCCGGACAATGAGCCGACTTTCTTCTGCTGGTCGCCGCCCTTGAAATTGAACGACGAGCAATAGCCGCGCGAATTGACTTCCTTCCTGCCGAGCAGAATCTGCTCGTTGCCGCCGGAGATCTCCTCCCACACCGTCTTCTTGCCGTCGAGGGCGTCGCGAGACTGATCGACATAGCCGAGATGCACGGTCTCACCGACGGTGATGGTGCCTTGGTCGGGCTTCTCCTGCCCGGTGATCATCCGGAACAGCGTGGTCTTGCCGGCGCCGTTCGGGCCGATCACGCCGACGATGCCGCCGGGCGGCAGCTTGAAGGTCAGGTCGTCGATCAGCAGGCGATCGCCGAACCCCTTGGTCAGGTGCTCGAAATCGACCACGTTGTTGCCGAGCCGCTCCGCGACCGGGATGATGATCTGCGCGGTCTGGGTCTGTTTCTCGCTGGCCTTGGCGAGCAGCTCATCGTAGCGCTGGTAGCGCGCTTTGGACTTGGCCTGCCGAGCCTTGGGCGATGAGGCGATCCACTCCTGCTCGCGCTCCAGCGTCTTCTGGTGGGCCGCATCCTCGCGGCCTTCCTGCAGCAGCCGCTTCTGCTTCTGAACCAGCCACGACGAGTAGTTCCCCTCGTAGGGAATACCCTTGCCGCGGTCGAGCTCGAGGATCCAGGACGTGACGTTGTCGAGGAAGTAACGATCATGGGTGACGATCAGGATCGCGCCCGGATAGTTGCGCAGATGGTTCTCGAGCCACGACACGCTCTCGGCGTCGAGATGGTTGGTCGGCTCGTCGAGCAGCAGCAGTTCGGGCTGGTCGAGCAGCAGCTTGCACAGCGCGACGCGGCGACGCTCGCCGCCCGACAGTTTGGTGACGTCGGCGTCGTCCGGCGGGCAGCGCAGCGCGTCCATCGCCTGATCGACCTGGCTGTCGAGGTCCCACAGCCCGGCGGACTCGATCTGGTCCTGCAACGCCGTCATCTCGTCGGCGGTCTCCTCGGAGTAGTTCATCGCCAGTTCGTTGTAGCGATCGAGGATCGCCTTCTGCTTGGCGACGCCGAGCATGACGTTCTCGCGCACGTTCAGCGCGGCATCGAGCTGCGGTTCCTGTTCGAGATAACCGACGCGGGCGCCTTCGGCGACCCAGGCCTCGCCGGTGTATTCCTTGTCGATCCCCGCCATGATCTTCAGCAGGGTCGATTTGCCGGCGCCGTTGACGCCGAGCACACCGATCTTGGCGTCGGGATAGAATGACAGATGAACGTTATCCAGCACCTTGCGGGTCGGATAGGCCTTGGTCAGGCCCTGCATGAAGTAAACGAACTGGCGAGCCATCATGGTCCTTGAAAGCGGTGCTTGCGGGGGATTTGTTGTGGCTGATGTAACGGTGCGTCCGGCAAAGGGCAACCCGAGCGCGCCGAACGTTAAGCAATCATTCAGCCTGTCCGCGCCATTGGGCTCGGAATCCGACAATTCGCACAAAGTCTTAATGACCCCGGCGAACACTCGCCGTGAAGGCTGCGCCGATGCGCCCTTTCGCCTCAATGGCGCTGAAGCCGGGGAGCCCCATGGCAAGTCTACCATCAAGCGCGTCTGCCCAGCCCAACGCTGTCGGCCGGCGGAGCCGTGCGGGGTGGATGAGCGAAATCCTCGCGTTTTGGCGCCAGTTCTTCGTCCAGGCGTTCAGCCCCTACCGCCCCGAGCTGCACTACATGCGCGGTCCCGGACCGGCCTGGCGCGCCAAGCACGGCAACATCGGGCCGCCGCGCCAGACCTGAAAACTCCCCGCCGCAGGCTGGTGGCTCAGCAAACAGCAGAACGCCCGCACAGATTGTTCTGTACGGGCGTTCTGTTGATGATCGGGCGAGACGTCAGCGGATCGTGACGGGCGCCGGCAGCGGCGCCACCGAGGTCGGCTGTGCGCCGGGGATGGACATCTGCGACTGTTGCGCGGACGCGGCCGACGCGACCGGCTGCTGCGCGCTGGCGGTCGGAGTCGACGGCGCGCCGCCCGGCAGCACGACCACGCGGGTGCCGACCTTGACGCGTTCGAACAGGTCGCTGACGTCGTCATTCAGCATGCCGATGCAGCCTGACGACACGAACTTGCCGATCGTCGACGGTTGGTTGGTGCCGTGGATTCGGTACACGGTCGAGCCGAGATACATCGCCCGGGCGCCCATCGGATTGCCGGGGCCGCCGGCCATGAAGCGCGGCAGATAAGGCTGGCGCTCGATCATTTCGGTCGGCGGATGCCAATCGGGCCATTCCGCCTTGCGGCTGACTTTCTGCACGCCGTTCCAGGTGAACCCGTCGCGCCCGACGCGGACGCCGTAGCGCATCGCACGGCCGTTGCCGAGAACGTAATACAGATAGGTGTTGCTGGTATCGACGACGATGGTGCCGGCCGGCTCCTTGGTCTGGAACGCGACCTCCTGACGACGCAGATGCGGCGGCAGCTGGAACTCCTGATCGGCGTCCGGCTGCTCTTCCGGCGGCAGTGCGGCCACCTGTAGCGGCCGTCCATCGGCGCCAATCTGGGGAGCCGGCGGGACCGAGCCGGTCGCAACCTGGGGAACGCCCGGCTGTCCGGCGCCGACACCCTCGGGCGGGCGCAGCGAACCGTCGCCGCGATTGGAATAGATCACCGACGGCGGACCGGCGGGCCGGCCGTAGCGCGGATCATCGGGCGACATCACCGGACCTTGCGGCGCGGGCGTGCGATCCGAATAAACAGGCGGCGCGGCCATCGGGCGGCCATAGCGCGGATCGTCCGGCGACATCACCGGACCTTGCGGCACGGGAGCGCGATCCGAATAGGCAGGTGGCGCGCCCAGGGGGCGACCATAGCGCGAATCGTCCTGCAGCGTCACCGGACCGGGCGGCGGCAGCGCCGCGGAGGGCCCGGCGCCGTCCTCGTCGTCGATATTGTCGAAATTCGGCATCTCCTGACGATAGTCGCCCGGCGCCGATGTCGCGTAGGATCCAGGCGCGGCAGGATAACTCTGCGCATGCGCCATCGATGTTCCGACCGAGATCGCCGCAACCGTCGCCAACAACGTCAAGATTCGATTGTTCATCATCGCCCGTTTGTAAATCGAAGCCGAGACCGGATCGTCATCGGGCAGATGCCGCAGGATCACGGCACATTCAAGACAAGACCGGCACAATCACGCCAAATTCGACCCTATTTGAAGGTCTGTGCTGCATTTGTCGCGTATTGATGCGTCGAAGTCCACCCACCGAAGGGTTTGCAGGCTTTTCCGATCATTGCGGACTGCTTCGACCAGCCGGCCGACAAGCGAGCCGCGGACTCGACGCCAGGTCGCGCGACGCAAATTTTCGCGCGGTGCTGAGAATCCATTGCGCTATTCTCGATCTGCTCTGATTCGCCGCCGGCATTGCGTGCCTGGCGGTCAGGGGTCGTGTGGTCGCCGCGTTGGTGTTGCTCAAGTGTCTTCGCGCGCTCGGTGCCGAAGATGGAATGAACCCGAGATGCTTCCCGGAGTCCGGTTCCTGTTCGCGGCGGTTGCGCTTGCGGTGTCGCTGCTGGTGTTTGGGCTTGGCGCCGCGGCGTTGCTGCGCGCCTCTCACGAGCAGTTTGCCAACGTCCGGTCGATCCGGCCGGCTCAGATCGCGCTGGCCATGAGGACGGCCGAACCAGCGATGCCGACACTCAGCCTGTTGCGGGTCGAACCACAGGCGATCGAGCCGACAAGGCAGGACGAACAGCCGAAGGCAGCACCGGCCATGCAGGCGACGGAGCCATCGCTGCAAGCCGCCGATCTTGGCGCATCCGAAGCTGCGGGGCCGGCCCTACCGGATACGATCACGGCGCTGCCCGGGGCCGAGCCGAAGCGACCCGAGACCAACGCGCCGGATCAGCCTGCCCTGTCCGCGACCGAGCAGATTATGACCGAGCAGACCGTGGCCAAGCCGGCGATGGCCGAGCAGGACAGGCCGCAGGATGCCGGCCAACAAGTTGGACCGGCGGCTACGGCAGCGCAGGAGGCGGCCGCCCCGGCGAATGTCCCCGAGACCGCGACCAGGCCGGAGCCGGCCCGTTCGGAAGCCGCCGCGATGGAAGCCGAAAAGCCGGCAGCGCCCGCGACGGCGATCGAACAAGACCCACCGCACGCGTCCACCGACGTTGCGACGCCGGAGACGGCCAAGAGCGAGCCCGTGGCGCTCGATCTGCCGCAGGTCGCAGCGCTCACCGGCCCGATCCCGACTCCCAAGCCCGATCCGCGAGCTCCGACCAAGCCGGTCGCGCAGTCATTCGAGCAGCCGGCCAAACCTGAAACCGAGGCGGCAGATCAAGCCGCGAAGTCCGGCACCCCGGAATCGACCGGCTCGATCGAGTCTGCATCGAAAGCGGAGCAGCCGGCGGCGACAGGGCCGAAGGCCGGCAATCCGGCGCAGGCCAAGGGCAAGGTCAAGCGGCGCCGGCAGGTCGAGGGGCGGCGTGCGCGCCCGGTGGCCACCCGCCCGTCAACGGAGCAATCGCCGTTCGGACTGCCCCCAACCTGACAAAGCCCTCAACTCACGCCGGCCCTGTGGCGATCGGCGGACCATCGGCCGTGCCCCATTCCGACCACGAACCGTCGTACAGCGCGGTGCCGCGGATGCCGAGCCGATACAGCGCCAGCGTCAACACCAACGCAGATACACCGGAGCCGCAGCTCGTGACGATCGGACGACCGAGATCGACGCGGGCGCGGGCGAAGGCCTGGCGCAATTCGTCCCGCGACTTCATCAGACCCGTGCTTGCGTCGAACAATTCATTGTACGGCAGATTGCGGCTGCCCGGGATGTGCCCGGCCCGCAGGCCGGGGCGCGGCTCCGGCACGCGGCCCTCGAAGCGATCAGCGGCGCGGGCGTCGATCACCTGCTCGGCGCCGCTGTCGAGATTGGCGACCATCTGCTCCTGACTGCGCAGATAGTTCGGATCCAGTTTTGCGTTGAATGTGCCGGGTTTCGGCGACGGCCTGCCGGACTCGGTCGGTCGGCCTTCCGCCTGCCACTTCTTCAATCCGCCTTCGAGGATGCGGATGTCGGCGTGGCCGAACGACAGGAACATCCACCATGCCCGCGGCGCCGCAACCCAGCCGCCGGCATCGTACACCACCACGGTGTCGCCGGACGAAACGCCCATCGCTGCGACGTCGCGTGCGAACTGCGCGGCGTCCGGATACATATGCGGCCGCGCATCGGCGCGATCGCAGACCTCCTCGACGTCGAAATACATCGCGCCGGGAATGTGCGCGGCGAGATAGTCGTCCCCAGGCCGCGGCAGCACGCCCGGCATTTTGAACGAGGCGTCGAGCACCTTCACCCTGGGATCACCGAGATGCGCGGCAAGCCATTCGGTGGAGACCAGCGGGTCGTCGGTAGCAGTCATCGGGAAGTCTCCGCCGCAGGCGCAAGAAAGACAGCAACGCCGGAAGCTGTCCGGCACCGCATGGTCATTGAGAAAACCGCCGTCCCGGTCAAGCCCGAGCGCGCCGCTTCGTCTCAGCCTTTCGGCTTCTTCGGCACCCAGGCCTCGACCGGCCCGCCGGCGTCGCGCCACGCGGCGAAGCCGCCTTCGATATGCGCGACCGGCTTCAGCCCCATGTCCTGCGCGGTCTTCGCCGCCAGCGCCGAGCGCAGCCCGCCGGCGCAATAGAACACGAACTTCTTGTCGCCCTGAAACACCGGCTTGGCATAGGGGCTTTCCGGATCGATCCAGAATTCCAGCATGCCGCGGGTGCAGGCGAACGATCCCGGAATGCGGCCGTCGCGTTCGATCTCGCGCGGATCGCGGATGTCGACGATCACCACGTCGCTGCCCGGGCCGGCCTGATGCAGCGCGATCGCGTCCGCGGTGCCGATCGTTTCGATCTGGGCGTTGGCCTCGTCGAGCAGCGACTTGATACCGCGCGTAATGGTCTGGGGCATGGTCGTTCCTTGCGTCGTTTCTTATCGGTTCGCTCAGTCATTCCGGGGCGCGAAACGCGAACCCGGAATCTCGCTGTTGTGATCGCAGAGATTCCGGGTTCGCGAGCTGGCGCCCGCGCCCTGGAATGACGCCTGGAAGATTGTCTCTCAGCGGACCAGTTCGCGCATCGCGCCTTCGAGTCCCTCGATCGTGATCGGATACATCCGCTCCGAGAACAGGCGGCGAATGATCGTGGTCGACTCCGAGTAGTCCCAGTGCCGCTGCGCCACCGGATTGAGCCAGACGGCGTGCGGATAGGTCCGCAGCACGCGGTCGAGCCAGACCGAACCCGCCTCCTCGTTGACGTGCTCGACCGAACCGCCGGGGACCATGATCTCGTAAGGCGACATCGAGGCGTCGCCGACGAACACCACTTTGTAGTCGTGGGGAAATTTGTGCAGCACGTCCCAGGTCGGCGTCCGGTCGGTGAAGCGCCGCTTGTTCTGCTTCCACACGCCTTCATAGAGGCAGTTGTGGAAGTAGAAATATTCCATGTGCTTGAATTCGCTCTTCGCCGCCGAGAACAGCTCCTCGACCTGGGCGACGTGTGAATCCATCGATCCGCCGATATCGAAGAACACCAGCACCTTGACGGCGTTGCGCCGCTCCGGCCGCATGTGCACGTCGAGATAGCCGTGATTGGCGGTCTCCCGAATAGTGGTGTCGAGATCGAGTTCGTCCGGCGCGCCGGTGCGGGCGAATTTGCGCAGGCGGCGCAGCGCCACCTTGATGTTGCGGATGCCGAGCTCGACATTGCCGTCGAGATCCTTGAACTCGCGCTTGTCCCACACCTTGACCGCGCGCTGATGGCGGCTCTTTTCCTGGCCGATCCGCACGCCTTCCGGATTGTAGCCCTCGGCGCCGAACGGCGAGGTTCCGGCGGTGCCGATCCACTTGTTGCCGCCCTGGTGCCGCTCCTTCTGCTCCTTCAGGCGCTCGCGCAGCGTTTCCATGAGCTTGTCCCAGCCCATCGCCTCGATCTGCTTCTTCTCTTCCTCTGTGAGATATTTCTCCGCCAGCTTTTTCAGCCACTCGGCGGGAATCTCCGCCTTCTCCATGGCGTCGAGCAGATTCTCCAGTCCCTTGAACACGCTGCCGAAGACGCGATCGAACTTGTCGAGATTGCGTTCGTCCTTCACCAGCGCGGAGCGCGACAGATAGTAGAAATTCTCCACGCTCTGGTCCGCCAGGTCGGCGTCGAGCGCCTCCATCAGCGTCAGATATTCGCGGAGCGTGACCGGGACCTGGGCGTCGCGCAGCGACGTGAAAAACTGAAGGAACATGGCCGACAGATTGCCCGACCCTGCGCGCTCGTCAAGGTGCAATACATTCGCAGCGGTTGTTGAAAACTCCGCCAGGAACCGCGAATGCCCTCAATCGGACCGATCGGATTATCGGTTGGGTAATCAACGCCGGTGCACTGCTGTGCCCGCAACGAAGCCCCCACAGGCCGATGATCTCCCGCATCCTTCCATCGTCCAATCCGACCGGCCGGCTGTCGACGCCGGCGCTGATCGTCACAATGTTCGTGCTGGCGATGAGCGCCTGCGTGCTCGCGCTCGTGGTCTGGAAGGGCTACGACGCAAGACGCAACGCGCTGGCCCAGAGCGAGACCGAGATGCGCAATCTGGCGCATTCGCTCGCCGAACACGCCACCCACACGATTCAGGCGGCCGACGTCGTGATGGACGATATCGTCGCCTTTCTTCGGTTCCAGCCGTTTCCCGATCGCGGATCGTTCAATGCGCGGCTGCGGGAGATTTCGGACAAGCTGCAGCAGATCAACGAACTGGCGACCCTGAACGCGAAAGGCGACGTCGAATACGCGTCGATCACGCCGTCTCCCGCTATCAACAGTGCCGACCGCGACTACTTCGTCTACCACCGGGATCATGCCGACCCCAAGCTGCGGATCACCGGCCCGATCGTCTCGCGCGTGTCGGGCCAACCGGTGATTGCGGTGACGCGGCGTCTGGAAGACGGCGACGGCGCCTTCGCCGGAATTGTGATCGCGACCATCGAGAGCGACTATTTCAACGAATTCTTCCAGACCTTCAATCTCGGCGCCGGCGGTGGAATCACTTTGTCCAGCAGCGACGGCAAGGTCGTGGTTCGTTGGCCGCCGACGAAGGACGGGCGTGACCTGTCGAAGAGCCAGTTGTTCGAGAGTCTGCTGCCGCACAGCCCCGTCGGATACAATCTCGCAACCTCTCCGTTCGACGGCCTCACCAAATACTATGCCTACGAGCAACTCTCCCGCTATCCGCTCGTCGTCACGGTGGCACGCACCGAAATGTCGGTGCTGGCGGACTGGCGCGAGGCGGTCCGCTCCGACGCGGTGGTGGCGACGGCGGTGCTCGCCTGCATCGTGCTGCTGGCTGCCGGGCTCGCGGTACAACTGCGCAACCGCGAGCGCTTCGAGAAACTGCTGCGCGAGCGCGACGCGCGCCATCGCCTGATCGACGCGAACATCGGCGACGTGGTCGTTGTGCTCGACGGCCAGGGCGTCCTGACCTTCGTGTCGATGTCGGTCGAGACGGTGCTCGGCTTCAGCCCCGAGGAGATGCTCGGCCGCGTCTATCTCGACATGATGCACCCCGACGACGTCGCGGGACTCCGGTCGATCGGCAAGCGTCTGCCTCATGCCCCCAACGGCCTGCGCGCCGAATTCCGCATGGAACGGGCCGACGGCACGCTCGTCTGGCTCGAGGCCAATTTCAGATTCACCCGCCAGGACGACAGGCCGCAGCGGAATATCGTCTGCACGCTGCGCGACGTCACCCGGCGCAAGGAGATGGAGGACGAAGTCGAGGCGCTGAATTCCCGCCTCGCGGAAATGGCCAGAACCGACGCCCTCACCGGCCTGCCGAACCGCCGTGCGCTCGACGATTTCATCGCCAGCGAATTCGAGGCGAGGCAAGATCTGTCGGTACTGATGATCGACGTCGACGACTTCAAAGGCTTCAACGACCATCTCGGGCACCACGCCGGCGACGACGCTCTCAGGCAACTCGGTCGATTGCTGGCCGGGACGGCGGCAGGCGCAGAGGGCTTCGCTGCGCGCTACGGCGGCGAAGAATTCACCATCGTCCTGCCCGACACCGCAATGGCAGCCGCGATCGGCTTCGCCGAGGAACTACAGGCGGCCGTCCGGGCGCTCGATATCGTCAACCCCAGCGCGACGCGCGGCAAACTCACCGTGAGCATCGGCATCGCCGGCAAGATCGCAGGCGCCTGCGACCCGGCGACGTTGCTCCGCTGTGCGGACATCGCGCTCTACGAGGCGAAGCGGCGCGGCCGCGATTGCAGCGTCGTGGCGCCTGCCTATGTCGGCGACGCCGGGTCGCTGGTCCCCGACGCGGCCACCCGGACCGGCACGCCCGCCTGAGCCGACCCGGCCGCCGGCTTCACTGCCTAGACCTCGCGGGTTTTTCGACTAAAGTCCCCGGGCTTGGCCTCATATGGCCGGCTGAACACAGAATCACTTGGGGGTTGTCATGGGGATCGATTCCATCATCGTCTGGCTGCTGGTCGGCGCGATCGCGGGCTGGCTCGCGGGACTGCTGGTACGCGGCGGCGGGTTCGGCCTGATCGGCAACATCGCGATCGGCATTGTCGGCGCGGTGGTGGCCGGCTGGTTGCTGCCGTTCCTCGGCGTCAATCTCGGCACCGGCATCTTCCGCGCCATCATCAACGCGTCGATCGGCGCGGTGATCGTCCTGGTGCTGCTGGCCATGATCCGCAGAGCCTGATACCAAAGTTTACAGCGATGTGCGGCCGCCGTCCGCGGCCGCGCGCTCACGACAAAAGCAACAAGAACGGCGCGCGCGCCTGATGACAGACGAGGCAGAAAACGCATGAAATTCACCGGCACCAAGGATTACGTGGCGACCGACGATCTCAAGGTCGCCGTCAATGCGGCGATCGTCCTCGAACGGCCGCTCTTGGTGAAAGGCGAGCCCGGCACCGGCAAGACCGTGCTGGCCGAGGAAGTCGCCAAGGCGCTCAACGCGCCGCTGCTGACCTGGCACATCAAGTCGACCACCAAGGCGCAGCAGGGCCTCTACGAATACGACGCGGTGTCGCGGCTGCGCGACAGCCAGCTCGGCGATCCGCGCGTCTCCGACATTTCCAACTACATCAAGCGCGGCAAGCTGTGGGAAGCGTTCACCCACGGCCAGCGCCCGGTGCTGCTGATCGACGAGATCGACAAGGCCGATATCGAATTCCCGAACGACCTTCTGCTCGAACTCGACCGGATGGAATTCCACGTCTACGAGACCGGCGAGACCGTCAAGGCCGAGAAGCGCCCGATCGTGATGATCACCTCGAACAACGAGAAGGAATTGCCCGACGCGTTCCTGCGCCGTTGCTTCTTCCACTACATCAAGTTCCCCGACGCCGACACCATGCAGGCGATCGTCGACGTGCACTTCCCCGGCATCAAGCAACGGCTGGTGGCCGAGGCGCTGAAGATCTTCTTCGAGGTGCGCGACGTGCCGGGTCTGAAGAAGAAGCCGTCGACCTCGGAACTGCTCGACTGGCTCAAGCTGCTGCTGAATGAAGAGATGTCGCCGGAGCAACTGCGCGAACGCGACCCGCGCAAGCTGATCCCGCCGCTGCACGGCGCGCTGCTGAAGAACGAGCAGGACGTGCATCTGTTCGAACGACTGGCGTTTCTGAGCCGGCGGGAAGTGTAGCAATCTCTCACGTCGTCATTCCGGGGCGCGCGTAGCGCGAACCCGGAATCCAAGATTATTGCAGACCGTTCTTCGGCACTGCGGATTCCTGCATAAGCTTGGCGACATGCAGGCTTCCACATGTCGCCAAGCTCTTGCGAGCTATGTCTATCTCGCAATCAGTTTCTGGCGAATCAATGGACTCACCTGAACCTCTTCTTCGATTAAATCTTCAAGAACGAGCTCGCCAAGTCTCTCTGCTGACACGGCAATCTTGCCTTCAAGGACGAGTTCACCGAGCTTTCGTTTTGCAAGTAACAGCTTGTACTCCGCAGCCCGACGGAGTCGTCGTTGCTGCTTTGCTTCATCACGCGCTTCGGCAAGCCACTCCCTAAGCTCATCCTTTTTCGGCTGGATCATTGGCGCTCCCAAGCGCCCCCACGGATTACCCACGTTAAACTCCCTTTTTAGAAGCCCCAGCGATCCAAAAGATGGGGAGAGAAGTTCCCAGGGGGAAGGGCCTACTTTTAGTTGAATGCAAATTGTTAAGGACGTTCGTGAGAGCGAGCGACCACCCTAAGACTGTATACATTAACAAACCACCGCCCCGGTTTTCGCCGAAATTCCTTGTCATTTTACCTTCTATGTATACAGTTTGGACTCAGCGATAACATTCAGGGAGGCCACGATGCCCGCCTTTCCGCTCAACGCTTGGTACGCTGCGGCGTGGGACGCCGACATCAGGCACGCGCTGTTGCCGCGCACGATTTGTGGCAAACACGTGGTGATGTATCGTAAGGCCGACGGCAGCGTCGCCGCGCTGGAGGACGCCTGCTGGCACCGGCTGGTGCCACTGTCGAAGGGCCGGCTCGAAGGCGACACCGTGGTCTGCGGCTATCACGGGCTGAAGTTCAATCCGCAGGGCCGCTGCACCTACATGCCGTCGCAAGAGACGATCAATCCGTCGGCCTGCGTGCGCTCCTATCCGGTGGTCGAGCGGCATCGCTTCGTCTGGTTGTGGATGGGCGATCCGGTGCTGGCCGATCCTTCGCTCGTCCCCGACATGCACTGGAACGACGATCCGGAATGGGCCGGCGACGGCAAGACCATCCACGCCAGATGCGACTGGCGGCTGGTGGTCGACAATCTGATGGACCTCACCCACGAGACCTATGTGCATGGCTCCTCGATCGGCAACGAGGCCGTGGCCGAGGCGCCATTCGACGTCACGCATGGCGACAGGACTGTCACCGTGACGCGCTGGATGCGCGGCATCGAGGCGCCGCCGTTCTGGGCGGCGCAGCTGCGCAAGCCCGGCCTCGTCGACCGCTGGCAGATCATCCGCTTCGAGGCGCCCGGCACGGTGACGATCGACGTCGGCGTGGCGCCCACCGACAGCGGGGCGCCGGAAGGCGACCGCTCGCAGGGCGTCAACGGCTTCGTCCTCAACACCATGACGCCCGAGACCGACACCACCTGTCACTACTTCTGGGCGTTCGTGCGCAATTATCGGCTCGGCGATCAGCGGCTCACGACCGAAATTCGCGAAGGCGTCTCCGGCATCTTCCGCGAGGACGAGATCATCCTCGAAGCCCAGCAGCGGGCGATGACCGAAAATCCCGATCGCGTGTTCTACAATCTCAACATCGACGCCGGCGCGATATGGTCGCGCCGACTGATCGACCGGTTGGCGGCGAAGGAAGCCGCGCCGCGACTGCAGGCGGCGGAGTAAGCGATGAACGAGAAGGTCGCCGACCGCGCGATGTCGCAGACGGTGCGGGCGCAACTCGCGCTGCGCGACATGCTGCTGTCCGGCCGGCTCCGCGCCGGCGAACGGATTTCCGAATTGCAGGCGGTCGAGATCACCGGCGTGTCGCGCACGCCGGTGCGGATGGCGCTGGTGCGGCTCGAGGACGAAGGCCTGCTGCAGGCGATCCCGTCCGGCGGCTTCATGGTCAAGGCGTTTTCCGAGCGCGACATCCTCGACGCGATCGAACTACGCGGCACGCTGGAAGGCCTCGCCGCGCGCTTCGCCGCCGAGCGCGGCGTCAGCGCCCGGCAACTCGAGCCGCTGAAGGAATGCCTCGCCGACATCGATCAGTTGGTGCAACAGGATCCGGTCTCGGTGGAGGCATTTTCGTCCTATGTCACGTTGAACGCGCGGTTCCACGCGCTGCTCAACGAGTTGTCCGGCTCCTCCCCGGTGATGCGACAGATCGACCGCGTCGCCGCCCTGCCCTTCGCGTCGCCCAGCGGATTCGTGATGGCGCAGTCGGCGCTGCCGGAGGCGCACCAGATTCTGATGATCGCGCAGGATCACCACCGCATCGTGGTCGACGCCATCGAGAACCGCGAAGGCGCGCGCGCCGAGGCGGTGATGCGCGAGCACGCCCGGCTGGCGGCGCGCAATCTGCGCCTCGCGCTGCGCAACCGTACCCATCTCGATCTGCTGCCGGCGCTGACGCTGCTGACGTCGCCCGCGGACAAGTAACGGAGGTCGCATGCGCTTCGCAGAACATTGGAGCTCCGCCACCGTGATGGCGACGCGCGATCTTGCGCCGACGATCCGGGAGATCGTGCTGAAACCGGATGCGCCGGCCACGACATGGCCGCCCGGCAGCCACATCAACGTCTCCCTGCTGATCAACGGGCGGCCGGAGCGGCGCAGCTACTCGTTGATCCCCTGCGGGGCGGATGGGATGCTGCGCATCGCCGTCCGCCTCACCGACGACAGCCGCGGCGGCTCACGCACGATGTGGACATTGCAGGCAGGTCACCGGCTGGAGATCACCAATCCGACCTCGCTGTTCGAGATCGACTGGACGCGCAAGACCTACTGCCTGATCGCCGGCGGAATCGGCGTCACGCCGATGCTCGGCATCGCCGCCGCGCTGGCGCGCAAGGGCCGCGCGCCGACGATGCACTATGCGGTAAAGTCCCGCCGCGATGCCGCGCTGCTCGACGAACTCGCCGCCCTGGTCGGCAACCGGCTCGCCGTCCACGCCGGCGATGACGGCGCGCGCCTCGACCTCGACGCCACCTTCCGCGCACTGCCGCCCGACGCGATCGCCGTGCTGTGCGGTCCGCTGCGGATGCTGGAGGCGGCGCGGCTCGCCTGGCATCAGGCCGGCCGGCCGGCGAGCGACCTGTGCTTCGAGACCTTCGGCTCCAGCGGCCGGCTGCCGACCACCGAATTCCGCGTCCGCATCGCCGCCACCGGCAACGAGATCGTGGTGCCGCGCGACCGCTCGATGCTGGATGCACTGAACGCCGCCGGCTTCGAGGTGATTTCCGATTGCGAGCGCGGCGAATGCGGCGTCTGCGCCATCGACGTCGCTGGCGTGGACGGCGAGATCGACCATCGCGACGTGTTCTTCAGCGCCGACCAGAAGCATGACAGCGGCAAGATCTGCCCCTGCGTCTCCCGCGCCCGCGGCACGGTGACGATCGATACGCTGTACCGGCCGGACCGCTTGCCCGGTGCGGCGGCGTAGGGAGAGAGTTCTTCTGTGACGAGGTAAGTCGCACCAGGCACAGCCTGCTCCTTCTCCCCGCGCGCGGGGAGAAGGGTGGGATGAGGGGGCGTCACCCCGCAGCCGAGCGCCAGCCTTTTCACCCACACCGCACTACGAATTCGAAAAGCTCAGACCCGCGGAAGCGCCCCCTCACCCGGCTCAGCGCTACGCGCCGAGCCGACCTCTCCCCGCGCGCGGGGAGAGGTGACGCACCACCCGGAGCTAATTGCGGAGACTCAGCGCCAGCCTTCGTGCACGTCGGTCGGCTGATCGCACACCCACTCCGGCCGCAGCATCACCTGGCAGCCCTTGTCGAACGGTAGCGCACAGACCTTGCGCTGGTCCTGCATGATTTCGATCGACCAGGTGAGCGGCACCGTCGGCTGCAATTGCACCAGCCGCTGGATCACGCCGGCGGCGAACAGGGTGGCGTCGATATCGTCAGCCAGCGCCGCCCCGTCGTGGCCCGGGCCATCGACGCGGTTGATCGGGTCACGGACGTGGAAGCGATAAAACGGCATGGCAGCAAGATGGCGGCGTTGGGCACATCACAGAATGATGTAGATCAAACAAAGGCTGTTTCGTCGATCATTCTTTCGACGGGCAATTAGCACGCCGGAACTTGATCGATATCAACCGGCGCCGGACGCGGCCGACCGTGGCTTGCCGGAGAGCTGGTAGTTGAGGTGCGCCTTCACCGTCGGCCACTCCGCAGCGATGATCGAGTACACTACGGTATCGCGCAACGTTCCGTTCGGCGCAATTTGGTGATTGCGCAGAATGCCGTCCAGCTTGGCGCCGAGCCGCTCGATTCCGCGCCGGGACTGATGGTTGAAGAAATGTGTACGGAATTCGACCGCGATGCAGTCGAGCGCCTCGAAGGCGTGCTGCAGCAGCAACAGCTTGCACTGCGTGTTCAGGCCGGTGCGCTGCACGCGTTGCGCGTACCAGGTGGAACCGATCTCGACCCTGCGGTTGGCGGCGTCGACATTCATATAGGTCGTCATGCCGGCGATCCGGCCGTCGGCGTCCTTCACCGTCCAGGGCAGCATCGCGCCCTGCGCCTGCAGCGCCAGCCGGCGGGCGATCTCCGCCTCCATCCGGTCCGGCGCCGGCACAGCCGTGTACCAAAGCTTCCACAGCTCGCCGTCCTGCACCGCCTCGATCAGCCCGTCGCGATGCGCTGGCTGAAGCGGCTCCAGTGTGGCGTGAGGGCCGCTGAGGGTGACGGGTTCGAGCCAGGGCATTGCCATTTCCTTGATGAATTTGCCGCCCTCCCTTACTCCGCGACGACCGGGCTTGTCCCGATGAACGACGGTGAATTCAGGAGCGACGTGCTGAAACAATAGGCGCGTCTCGGGGCGGGTCCGGCATGGTGTCGGAGACGCCGCGTCCCGACGGGGCGACTATTTGTTCAGGAAATTCAGCGGAAGGCCGGGGCGCGGCCAGTCCATCGCGACCAGTTCGCCCTTGCCGGACAGTGTGATGTAGGCGGTCTTGAGCTCGGGGCCCCCGAACGCGATGTTGGTAGTGACGCGGTCGCCGGTCGGCACCTGCTCGACCAGCGTGCCATCCGGCGCGATCACCGAAATGCAGCCGGACACCAGCGTCGCGACGCAGACATTGCCGCCCGCCTCGACCGCGAGCGAGTCGAACATCTGATAGCCGCCGAGCCCCGCGATCGGCTTGCCCTTCTCGCCACGATAGATCACGTCGCGCGGCTTCACCTCGCCGGGCGACACGATGTCGAAAGCCCACAGCCGCGCCGTCGGTGTTTCGGCTGCGTACATCGTGATCTCGTCCGGCGACAGGCCGATGCCGTTCAGCGGCAGCGTACCGAACACCTGCTCGGTGATCTCGGTCATGCCGGGCTTGATGTAGTAGGCCGCGCCGACATCCAGGTCGCGGGCGCGGCGCTTGCCGAGGTCGGTGAACCACAGCCCGCCATGCTTGTCGAACACCAGATCGTTCGGCCCTTTCAGCGGATGCTCGCCGCATTTGTCGAACAGCGTCTCGACCCTGCCGCTGACGAGATCGATCCGCTGGATCGAGCCGCCGATATATTCGTGCGGCTCCGGCGCGCCGGGCATCATCGTGCCGCGCGACGGAAACCAGCCGAACCCGCCATTGTTGCAGATGTAGCATTGGCCGTCGGGTCCGATCGCCGCGCCGTTGGGGCCGCCCGGCACCTTGGCGACGACCTCCTTGCGGCCATCGGGCCAGATCCGCGTGAGCTGCTGCGCGCGGATCTCCACCAGCACCACCGAGCCGTCGGGCATCACCACCGGGCCTTCGGGAAACGCCAGGTCGGTGGCGAGAACGCGGATGTTGGACATGGATCCTCCCGATGGTTGTTATTATTGCAGGGCGGATTGAAGTGCCGCACACACTGCTCTTTGGAAGGCGATGTTAGGTCATATCTACCCGTATTGCCAAGCCGAGCCGCGCGGCGGAATTCCGCCGAACGGAATCGTGCCTTGCGTACTACTTCGCGTCGGACTTCGGCGTTGCGCCGTCCTTGGCCGGCGCGGCCGCCGGCTCGGGCTTCTTGGACCCCGCCTGCAATTGCGCGACGGTCTGTTGCATCGCCGCCAGCGCGGTCTTCAGCGCCTCGATCTGCCGGTTGGCGGCGTCGAGTTTCTGCTGCTGATCGAGCCGCGTCTTGTCGATCGTCTTGTGCAGGAAATCGACGTTGCTCTGCAGGCAGCTGGTGCGGCGCTCCATGGTCCTCTCGGCGGTGCAGATTTCGATGCCGGGCACGTCCTGCGCGGCCGCCACGCTGCCCCAGCCCAGCATCATCAGCATCGCCACCATCATCGTTCGGCCGGTCATCGTGTTCTCCATCTGCAGTTTGTGAAGCCAGCAAGCGGGCTCGGCGCGCCGCTGTCAACGCGCGGAAGCCGCGGCGGATTGCCGGACTCGCCGCCGCGTGCGAATTTCGCCGGATGCAGGATCCTGTCGAAGAATGTTTCGTCGAAGAATGCTTCGTCTATGTGCTCGGCTGCGCCGGCCCGAGCCGATACCTGACCTATGTCGGCTGGACGCTCGACCTCGACCGCAGGCTGACGCAGCACAACGCCGGCACCGGCGCCCGCTCGACGCGCGGCCGGAGCTGGGTGCTGCTCCACAGCGAACGCTTCACCCGCCGGCAGGACGCGATGAGCCGTGAATGGCACCTGAAGCGCGACCGGGCCTTCCGCCGCGGCCTCGCCGCCAGGGCGCAAGGCCTGCAGGGCTGAGCGCGGCGAGGTTCTGTACCGGTTTGCGACAGTCCTGCTGACGTGTCTTAACGATTGGAACACGGGCGGAACGAAGCGGGGCCGAATCGCTTCGAATCGGCCGTTCCGGCCGTTCACGCCCAAGATATCGACACGATCAGACGTCACGCCCACAAGCGCGCTGGCATCGATGAGCTGACTTCAATGGTGGAAACCCGTAAATTCGTTAAGGAGGCGCGGAGAGAGGTTACTGGCCGCGCCGAGCTCCAGCAGCGAGCGCCTTGCACGGGCCAGAATGAGTTGTCCCGGGTTGTGACAGCCCTCCTGACCGATCTTAACTTCCAGAACGCGGGCGGAACGAAAAGGGGCCGAATCACTGCGAATCGGCTGTTCCCGCCGTTCACGCCCAAGATATCGGCCCGTTCGACGGATGTGCCTACAAGACCTTGCTCGCGCTGGTGGCAGAACTCGGTTTAATGCTCTGCTATTCGTTAAACGGCCGCCGGCTGGAAACGGATGCTAGTCCGCAGCTGTTCGGTTGCGAGCGCGCGGATGGCGACGCGCTGGTTTCCGGAGCTCGGTGTCCCGGGTTGCGACAGCTTCACTGACTGATCTTAACTTCTGGAACGCGGGCGGAACGAAGCGGGGCCGAATCACTGCGAATCGGCTGTTCCGGCCGTTCACGCCCCACATCTCGGTGACGATCACGATCGCGGCGCGATATCTGCCGTCCCGCAAACCACGCTCCCACTGTAAAGCCGTTGAATCGTTAACGGGCGGCCCGATGGTCATCGCTGGATTCAGTTCGCGGCAAACGCGGCGACACCATCACGGCGAGATCGCCAATTCCTCGATCTCGGCCGGTTCATTCTGCGCGGCTGCGATCCATTCCTTCATCTCGGGCATCTCCATGATCGTTCGGGCGTAGCTCGAAAGATCCGAATCGAGCTTGACGTCGTAGGTGATGAACCGGGTCACCACCGGCGCGTACATCGCATCCGCCGTCGTCCGCACGCCGAACAGGAAAGGCCCGCCCGATCTGCTCAGGCATTCGCGCCAGATGGTGCAGACCCGGTCGATATCGGCCTGCGCGCGCGGCCAGATCTTGAAACCGGGAAAATGTCCCTTCAGATTGACCGGCAGCGAGGCGCGCAGCGTGGTGAATCCGGAATGAATCTCGCCGCAGATCGAGCGGCAATGCGCCCGCGCGATCCGCTCTGCCGGCAGCAATCCGGCATCGGGCCTGACTTCGTGGAGATATTCGGCGATCGCCAGCGTGTCCCAGATCTCCGCGCCGTCATGGCGCAAACACGGCACCAGGATCGACGAGGACAACAGCAGGATCTCGGCCCGCGCCGCGGCATCGTCCGGCGGGACGACGATCTCGTCGAAATCAAGTCCCGAGAATTTGGTGAGAAGCCAGCCTCTGAGCGACCAGGATGAGTAGTTCTTGCTGCTGATCGTCAGCGTGGCCTTCGCCATCATTGTCTCCAGAGAACTCGTCGCGCCGCGACCCGGCGCCTCGCGGCCCGGCCAAACCCCGCCCGTGCTTAGCCACCGATTGTTTCATGGTGATTTCGTCCGACGCGATCTCGCGGCACATCAGGTCACGATTTTCGGCATGGCGCGCTGCCTGGAGATCGCCTCGGCGTCAGAGCCGCCCGCCGCTGCCGCGCCTTGATGCTACGCGGTGCCGCGCGTCAGGCTCAACACCTTGTTCCGGTGCACCACCGCCTGCTTTGCCGCGGCGGTCTGGGTGAACATCGCGAGCTCGGTCTCGTCGTCGTCCGCCACCGGCGTCAGCGCCGCATCCATGTAGCCGTGGCGCATCGGATCGCGCGCCACACGGTAGCCGACCTTGCTCAGCCCGAACGCGGTCGAGACAATCACACCGGTCTTGCGCGCCAGCTCCAGCGCGAGCCGCGGCCAGAACACGAGCGCGTTCTCGCGCGCCAGGCCGGGCCGCCGCTCCGACGGATGCCGCAGCCGGAAGACGCCGCTCTGCAGCGGATGAACATTCTCCAGCGACACCGCCAGCGAGAAGATCAGCAGCAGCTTGACCATGCTGCCGAGCTTGATGCCGCTCTTTGCGGCGCGGCGCAGCAGCGTCTCGATATGAGCGGGCTCGTAATAGTCCCGCCAGGCCTGCTGATAGACATCTTCCCACGCCTGCCGCGACATCTTCGGATGCGCGGTGCAGACGTGCTCGATGTCGTATTTGTTGAGGTCGGCATCCATCGCGACCCCGGCCTTCCACAGCGTCTGGTGATCTTCCGAGCCCGGCAGCGGCGTCAGGCAGAAGAACTCCAGAATGTCGATCGGCAGTTCGCGCTTGATGATATCGAGATCGGCGAGGATGCTCTCCGGCGTGTCGGCGGGAAAGCCGAGGATGTAGCCGGCCAGCGTGATCACCCCCTGTGCCCGCCATGCCAGCAGCATCGCGCGATATTCGGTGATCTTGTTCTGCCGCTTCTTGGCCTGCAGCAGGTTTTCCGGGTTGATGCTTTCGAGCCCGAGGAAGACGCGGGTGACGCCGGCGCGCTTGGATTTCTCGACGAAATTCGGGATCTTGTGACACAGCGTGTCGACCTGAATCATCAGCCCGAGCGGGATGCCCTGCTCTTCCTTCAGCCAGATCAGCCGGTCGAGGATCGCTTCCCAGTCCTTGTTGCGGGCGAAATTGTCGTCGGTGATGAAGAACTTCGAGACACCCTGCTGCCAGTTGGCGCGGACCAGCGCCTCGACGTCGTCGGGCGAGCGATAGCGCGACTTGCGGCCCTGCACATTGATGATGGTGCAGAACGAGCATTGATACGGGCAGCCGCGGCCGGCATCGAACGAGGTCGACAGGCCCATCGTGCGCTTGACGTTCGCGAGCGGCAGGAACGGCACCGGCGTGCCTTCGATGCCGGGCAGATCGTCGAGGTAGTTGTACAGCGGCTGCAATCGTCCCTTCGCGGCGTCCTGCAGCAGCAGATCGATCCGACCTTCCGCCTCACCGGCGAAGATCGACACGCCGAGATCGCGGCAGGCGTCGAGATCGACCGCCTTGCCGTCCAGCATCGACAGGCAGCCCGAGACATGGAAGCCGCCGATCGCGACGGGAATGCCGGCGTCCCGGAACGGCCGCGCAATGTCGAGCGCGCGCGGGTACTGGTTCGACTGCACGCCGATCAGGCCGACCATGCCGAAATTGCCGTGCGCGGCGAGCCGCTTCAGCAGCTTCGGAATATCGATCCTGGTGTTGAACTCATCCATCGCCTCGATGTCGATCTCGACGTCGGGGCCGAGCACCTGCCGCGCGGCGCTTTCCTGCGCGATGCCATAGACGCTGGCCAGCGAATTCGAGGGGATCGTGGCGCGCCACCAGCGGATCACATAGCCATCGTCGCCGTAGTGCGAGGGCTTGATCAGCAGGAGCTGAAAACGCCGCTTCGGCCAGCTCTCGGCGATCGACACCAGCTATCCTCCTGCAAACGTAGTCGTGACATGAAGTCTGACGGGCGGAGAACAAACAAATTCGGTCGGATGCTGCCGGTAATGCCGCGCGGCCGCAAGCGCAATCGGCGGACGTCGGCGCAAACCTTCAATGTCGCGCCTCAAAGTTGCGGAAATGACGCAACTTTGAGGCCAAAACAGAACGGAAGAAACATCAGGCCGTCATCAAGACGCAATCAGTAGCAAATTCGCCGCGTGCGCCGCGCGATGCAGGTGTCAGCTTCGCGGGCGGATATAGGGCTCGACCAATCCGTGCACCTTGATCGCGAGCTGATTGCCGAAGCGGTCCTTGGCGGTGCCGGCCGCGACGCGAATCCAGCCCTCACTGACGCAATATTCGATCACATTGGTCTTCTCCTGCCCCTTGAAGCGGATGCCGACGTCGAGCTCCAGCAGCGCTTCGTTGTAGTAGGGGCTGTTCGGCTCGGTCGACAGCCGGTCCGGCATTTCGACGGCGTTGGCAGTGGTCGTGGGCTTGTCGGTCATCATAGCAGCGTCTCGATGTCTTTCGCGAGCGACTCCGGCGTGGTCGTCGGCGCGTGCCGCGATATCACATGGCCGGATCGATCGACCAGAAATTTGGTGAAATTCCACTTGATCGCCGCGCCGAGCAGCCCGCCCTTCTCGTCCTTGAGGAAGCTGTACAGCGGATGCGCCTGCGCGCCATTGACGTCGATCTTGGCGAACATCGGAAAACTGACGCCGTAATTGACCGAGCAGAATTGCGCGATCTGCGCCTCGCTGCCGGATTCCTGCGCGCCGAACTGGTTGCAGGGGAAGCCGAGCACCGAAAATCCGCGCGGCCCATAGGTCTGCTGCAGCGCTTCGAGGCCCTTGTATTGCGGCGTGAATCCGCAGGCGCTGGCGGTGTTGACGATCAGGAGCACCTGACCTTCGAACTGTTTCAGCGGCAGTTCCTGGCCTGCCAGCGTCCTGGCCGAGAAGTCATAGATCGACGTCATCGCCGTTCGCCTCTGCTCACCGCACCGGATCGATCGGCGACGCCGGCGTGCCGCCGGCCTCGATCGCCTCGCCCGCGAGCAGGCACAGATCCTCGCGATAGCGGCCGGCGACCAGTTGCACGCCGACCGGCACACGACCGACCAGCCCGGTCGAGACCGTCAGCCCGGGAAGCCCCATGAACGGAATGCCGACCTGCGGCATCTGCGCCGCCCACACCCGCTTGAACGAGGCTTCGTCCTTCAGATCGAGCCGCTGCGGAAACGGCAATTCGCCCGACACCGGCATCAGCAGCACCGCGTAGCGCTCGAAGAACAGCTGCCAGTCGCGGGTCAGCGTCGCCCGGCGGGTGAGGAGTTTCGAATAGGCCGCGGCGTCCGGAATTTCGCGATCGCGATTGCCGTTGAGGCAGGCCAGCGCCCCCTCGTCACCTTCGCGCTCGGCGGCCGCGAGCATCGCCTGATAGCCGTCGCCGAGCCACAGCCGCGCCTGCAGATCGGCAGCCTCGCGCAACGGCGGCGTGCTCGTCAATTCTTCCACGGTCCAGCCGGCCTGCTCCAGCCGGCGCGCGGCGTCGACCACCGCGTCGCGGACCTCGGGAACAACCTCGAGTCCATCGGGCGCGATACACAGCGCGGCGCGCTTCGGCATCGGCGGACCGTCCAGCGGCGCCGGCACCCACCAGGGATCGCGCGCGTCCGGCTGCGACATCACCGCGAGCGCGATCCGCAGATCGCCGATCGTTCGTGCCAAGGGACCCGACACGGCGCTGATTTGCGGACAGATCGGCCGCTCCGGCGACGACGCGTTGTAGGCGGCGATCCGCCCGAGCGTCGGCCGCAGACCATGCACGCCGCAGGCATAGGCAGGATAACGGACGGAGCCCGCGATGTCGGTGCCGTGCGCGATATGGCCGATGCCGGCCGCAACCGCCGCTCCGGCACCACCCGACGAGCCGCCCGGCGTGATCGAGGGATCGCGGGGATTCAGCGTTTCGCCGTGAAGTTTGTTCGACGTGAACCAGCGATAGGAGAACGCCGGCGTATTGGTGCGGCCGACGATGATCGCGCCGGCCTTGCGCAAGTTGTCGACCACCGGGCTGCTGGATGTCGCGATCAGGTCGCGCTGCTGCGTCAGGCCGTTGGTCGTCGCAAAACCTTCCTGATCGATATTGACCTTGACGGTGACGGGCACTCCGGCCAGCGGGCCTGCGTCATCGCCGCGCTTCAATGCCGCATCGACCGCATCGGCCTGGGCCAGCGCGGCGTCGGGACGATGATCGATCACCGCATTGATCGCCGGATTGACGGCGTCCAGCCGATCGAGCGCCGCCTGAGCTGCTTCGCGCGCCGACACGCTGCGCGTACGGATCAACGCGGCGAGTTCGGCCGCGGACAATCGCCAGATTTCCTGCATGGTTCCCCCCGGTTGACAATCACGTGATAGCGCGACGCCCGATACCGCGCTACCGTGAATCGAAGAGCGTCAATGCCTGTTCCGCGGCAAGGGGGGCATGTCGATCAGCGCTTCGCTGAACGGAAAATCCAGCACGACGTCGCCGCCTTCGTCGGTGACCTCGAGGCTGGCGCGGATCAGATCGACCTGCGTGGCCTCGGTCTTGACGATTTCCTTGATCGTCGCGCGCGCGACTTGCCAGGCGTGATCCGCATCGCGCAAATCCTCGCCTTCGGGGTCGGGGATCAGTTCCTCACCGATCCGTGTGTTGAAGAAATATCTCGGCATCGATGGCTTCCGTATTGTCTTCATACAAGGTGAGGGCAAGCATCGCGATGCGCAACCCTGTCTCCCGCATGACGCCTCATCGTCCGCTCGCCAGCGTTGCAGTTTCCCTGTAACGAAATGTGATGGCACCCGACGCAAAATCCGAGCTCCGATCCGACGACAGCACCAGGGCCGCAGCGCCGGTGAGCTCTCGCATGCTCGCGGTCGGCGACGGCCACGAGCTCTATGTCGAAACCAACGGCAACGCCGACGGTCTTCCCGCTGTCTATCTGCATGGCGGACCCGGAAGTGGTTGTCAGCCCGACCAGCGGCGGCTGTTCGATCCGCAACGATTTCAGGCGGTGCTGTTCGATCAGCGTGGTGCCGGACGCAGCCGGCCGAAAGGCGGGCGCGAAGCGAATACGCTGCCGCATCTGATCGCGGACATGGAATTGGTACGAACCACGCTCGGCATCGAGCGCTGGCTGGTGGTCGGCGGTTCGTGGGGCGCGACGTTGGCGCTGGCCTATGCGCAGGCGCATCCGGATCGCGTCAGCGGCATCGTGCTGCGCGCGACGTTTCTCGGAACGCGGGCCGAACTCGAAGGTGCATTTTTGTCCAGCCTGCCGCGGTTCTATCCGGAGCTTTCTGCCGATTTTCTGGGCGTGCTTCCCGAAGCCGAGCGCGCAGCACCACTCGACGCCTATTGGCGGCGCATCCTCGATCCCGATCCGGCGGTGCATGGCCCCGCGGCGCGGGCCTGGGGTGAAACCGAGGCGATCATGTCGCAGATCGGGCCGAAGCGGCACCGGCTCGAAATCAACGCCAAAGCCAGCGACCGGCCGATGCCGTCGACACCGTTCATGGAAGCGCACTACTTCGCCCATGACTGCTTCATGCGCCCCGATCAGTTGATGCAGGGAGCGCACGCACTCGCCGGCATCCCCGGCATCATCGTGCAGGGCCGCTACGATCTGCTGTGTCCGCCCGCCACCGCGCACCGGCTGATCGCGGTGTGGCCGGACGCCGAACTCCGCATCGTCGATGCCGCCGGGCATCTTTTGTACGACCCGGGCATTCGCGAGGCGGTGATCGCCGCGATCAACGACGTCGCAGGCAAGATAACAACGTAAGGACATTGGCGGATGCCGCTCGCCGGACAGGGAATGCTGCTGACGTCGATGGACGTCGATCCGGCGGACGAGGCCGACTTCAATCGCTGGTACGACCGCGAGCACATCGCCGAGCGGGTCGCGATCGACGGTTTCCTCGAAGCGCGCCGCTACGTCGCGCACGACGCCTCCCCGAAATATCTCGGCCTGTATTCGACCCGAACATTCGAGGTGCTGAGCAGCCCGGCCTATCGCACGGCGCTCGCCAATCAGACCGAATGGTCGAACCGCAACATCGCCAGATTCCGGAACATGATCCGCGGCGTCGCGCGGATCACCGCGAGCCGCGGCCAGGGTCGCGGCGCCGTGCTCGGCCTGGTCCGGATACGCCCCGCCCCCGGCGGCGAGGCGGCGTTGCGCGCGGCCATCGTCGGGCAGCTCGACCCGCTGCCGTGCGACGGCCTCATTTCGATGCACCTTCTGGAAAACGACCCGACGCTGTCGAAGCCGTTGACCGACCCGCCCGGCGTCACAAGTCCCGGGGCGGCGGACTGGTTCGTGCTGATCGATGGCACCGGCGTCGATGCCGTGCAGACCACGGCCGGACGTTTCGACCGGAGCGTCGCAGAAAACGGTTCGACCGTGGTCGCCGCCGGGGTCTACAAACTGCTGTGGGACCTGTCGAAAAGCGAGCTCGGCAGTTGACCCGAACGATGCTGTAATTCCAGCATCACATGATTGGGATAGGGATCGGCCGGGAACCGGATGGCAGTTCAAGCGTATTTGCCTCAGCGCGATGGCTCACACGGCTGCCCGGCACGCGCACGCAGACTTGCACCGAGCAAGCTGGCACTGAGGATGAGTTGACAAGCCTCTCGTCCCGGACGGAAATGCCCGCGAGGCCTCATCGCACCGAATTGAACAGACCAGGCACATGAACCCCGTCAAAGCGCTCGAACAACACGGCCAGGCAATCTGGCTGGATTTCCTGGCCCGCGGCTTTATCGCCAAAGGCGACCTGAAAAAGCTGATCGACGACGACGGCGTGAAGGGTGTCACATCCAATCCGTCGATCTTCGAGAAGGCAATCGGCTCGTCCGACGAGTATGACGGCGCGATCGGCGCGGCCCTGGCGCAGGGCGACCGCTCGGTCGGCGAGTTATACGAGTCGGTCGCGGTCGAGGACATCCAGCACGCCGCCGATGTGCTGCGCCCGACCTACGACAAGCTGAAAGGTCGCGACGGCTTCGTCAGCCTGGAAGTGTCGCCCTATTTGGCGCTCGACACCAAGGCGACGATCGTCGAGGCCGAGCGGCTGTGGGGCGCGGTCAAGCGCGAAAACCTCATGGTCAAGGTCCCGGCCACGCGGCAGGGCCTGCCGGCGATCAAGCATCTCGTTTCCAAGGGCATCAGCGTCAACGTCACGCTGCTGTTCTCGCAGAAGGTCTATGTCGAGGTCGCGGAAGCCTATCTGTCGGGGCTCGAAGCGCTGATCGCGAACGGCGGCGACCCGGCGCACGTCGCCAGCGTCGCCAGCTTCTTCGTCAGCCGGATCGACAGCGCGGTCGACAAGGAGCTCGACGACAAGATCGCCAAGGCGAACGATCCGGCCGAGAAGGCCCGGCTGGAAAAGCTGAAGGGCAAGATCGCGATCGCCAACGCCAAGCTCGCTTATCAGGACTACAAGCGGCTGTTTTCCGGCGATCGCTGGAAGAAGCTGGAAATCTGCGGCGCCAAGCCGCAGCGGCTGCTGTGGGCATCCACGGGCACCAAGAACAAGGCCTACAGCGACGTTCTCTACATCGAAGAGCTGATCGGCCGCGACACCGTCAACACCGTGCCGCCGGCGACGCTCGACGCCTTCCGCGATCACGGCAAGCCGCGCGCCAGCCTCGAGGAAAACGTCGACGACGCCCGCGCTGTGTTGAAGGACCTCGACAGCGTCGGGATCTCGCTGGACGCGATCACCGAGAAACTGGTCACCGAAGGCGTGCAATTGTTCGCCGACGCCTTCGACAAGCTGCTCGGCGCGGTCGCGCACAAGCGCCAGACCGTGCTGGCCGAAGGCATCGATACGCAGAAGCTCGCGCTCGCTCCCGATCTCGCGAAAGCCGTCAAGGACCATGGCGAAGACTGGCGCAACGCCGGCAAGATCCGGCGGGTGTGGGATCGCGACAAATCGGTCTGGACCGGCACCGATGAAGACAAGTGGCTCGGCTGGCTGAATGCGGCCGCTACCGAAAAGGCCAAGCTGGCCGACTACGCCGACTTTGCCAAATGGGTGAAGGCGCGCGGCTTCACCGACGCCGTCGTGCTCGGCATGGGCGGATCGAGCCTCGGCCCGGAAGTGCTGGCCAAGACCTTCGCACAGCAGCCGGGCTTCCCGAAGCTGCACGTCCTCGACTCCACCGATCCGGCGCAGGTGCGCACGCTGGAGCACAGCGTCACGCTCGGGACCTCGCTGTTCATCGTGTCGTCGAAGTCGGGCGGCACCACCGAGCCCAACGTGATGAAGGACTACTTCTTCGCGCGCGTCGGCGAGACCGTCGGCGCCGACAAGGCCGGCCAGCATTTCGTCGCGGTGACCGATCCCGGCTCGTCGATGGAAAAGGTCGCGACCGAAGCGAAGTTCGCCCGCATCTTCCACGGCGATCCGACCATCGGCGGCCGCTATTCGGTGTTGTCGCCGTTCGGCATGGTGCCGGCCGCCGCGGCCGGAATCGATCTCGGCAGGCTGCTCGATCTGACGCTGGCGATGGTCCGCTCCTGCGGGCCCGACGTGCCGCCGCAGGAGAATCCCGGCGTTCAGCTCGGCCTCGCGATGGGCTGCGCCGGCCTCGAAGGCCGCGACAAGGTGACGATCACCTCGTCGAAGGCGATCGCCGATTTCGGTGCCTGGGCCGAGCAGCTGATCGCCGAATCGACCGGCAAGGACGGCAAGGGCCTGATCCCGATCGATGGTGAGCCGCTGGCGGAGCCATCGATCTACGGCAACGACCGGCTGTTCATCGACCTGCGCACCGCGAGCGAGAGCGACGCCGCGCATGACGCAAAACTCGCCGCGCTCGAACAGGCCGGACATCCGGTGGTGCGGATCGTGCTGAAATCACCCGACGCTATCGGCCAGGAGTTCTTCCGCTTCGAACTCGCCACCGCCGTGGCAGGCTCCATCCTCGGTATCAATCCGTTCAACCAGCCGGACGTCGAATCCGCCAAGATCAAGACCCGCGAACTCACCGCGGCGTTCGAGACCTCCGGCGCATTGCCGCCCGAGAAAGCCGCGCTGACCACGCCGGAAGCCGACCTCTACACCGACGAGTCCAACGCCGCGGCGCTGCGCAAGGCCGGCGCCGACGGCACGCTCGGATCGTGGATCAAGGCGCATCTCGCGCGCACGCAGGGTGGCGACTATGTGGCGCTGCTGGCCTATATCGAGCGCAATGCGGCGCATATCGACGCGCTGCAGACGATGCGGATGGCGGTGCGCGACGCCAGGCATCTGGCGACCTGCGCCGAATTCGGCCCGCGCTTCCTGCATTCGACCGGCCAGGCTTACAAGGGCGGGCCGGACAGCGGCGTATTCCTGCAGATCACCGCCGACGACGCCAACGACCTCCCTGTCCCCGGCCAGAGCGCCAGTTTCGGCGTGATCAAGGCGGCGCAGGCCCGCGGCGATTTCGACGTGCTCACGGAACGTGGCCGTCGCGCGCTGCGCGTCCATCTCAAGGGCGACCTCGACGCCGGACTGAAGTCGCTGGATCAGGCGATCCGCGACGCGCTGAACTGACGACTGAACGACGACAACGAGGCTCCGCATTCAAGCGGGGCCCGGACACATAGGAGATCCTTCATGCAGCTCGGCATGGTCGGCCTCGGACGAATGGGCGGCAACATCGTTCGCCGCCTGATGAAAGATGGCCACCACGCCGTGGTGTATGATCGGGATCCCAAAGCGGTCGACGCCCTGACGACCGAAGGCGCGACCGGCGCCCAGGGCCTGGAAGATATGGTCCGAAAGCTCGACGCGCCGCGCGCGGTGTGGGTGATGCTGCCGGCCGGCCAGATCACCGAAACCACGATCGTGGCGCTCGGCGAGCTGCTGGCGCCGGGCGACGTCATCATCGACGGCGGCAATACCTTCTGGCAGGACGATATCCGCCGCGCCCGGACGCTGAGGGAGAACAACGTCAGCTACGTCGACGTCGGCACCTCCGGCGGCATCTGGGGCTATGAACGCGGCTACTGCATGATGATCGGCGGCGACAAACCGGTCGTCGACCGGCTCGATCCGATCTTCGCCACGCTCGCGCCGGGGATCGGCGACATCCCGCGTACGCCCGGCCGCGACGACCGCGACCCGCGCGTCGAGCAGGGCTACATCCATGCCGGCCCGGTCGGTTCGGGGCACTTCGTCAAGATGGTGCACAACGGCATCGAATACGGCCTGATGCAGGCCTATGCCGAAGGCTTCGACATTCTCAAGAACGCCAATATCGACGCGCTGCCGAGTGAGCACCGGTTCGATCTCGACATCGCCGACATCGCCGAAGTGTGGCGCCGCGGCAGCGTGATTCCGTCCTGGCTGCTCGACCTCACCGCCTCCGCACTCACGCGCAACGGCGAGCTCGACACCTACTCCGGCTTCGTCGAGGATTCCGGCGAGGGCCGCTGGACCATCAACGCCGCGATCGAGGAAGCCGTGCCCGCCGAGGTGCTGACCTCGGCGCTGTTCGCGCGCTTCCGCTCGCGCAAGGAGCACACCTTCGCGGAGAAGATCCTCTCGGCGATGCGCGCCGGCTTCGGCGGCCACAAGGAGCCGCAGCAACATCCCGATGCCGAGCATCAGGCCGCGCCAGCAATCCTCAAGCCGAAAGCGGAGCGCGCGTGACCACTCAAGTCAATCCCCAGGTGCCCGAAGGTTGCGCCTTCGTGATCTTCGGCGTCACCGGCGACCTCACTCACCGCCTGGTGATTCCGGCGTTGTACAATCTCGCCGAAGCCAATCTGCTGCCGGAAAAATTCTGCGTGGTCGGCATCACTCGCTCGGAGATGTCGAGCGAGGATCTGCGCGCCAGCCTGATGCACGGCCTGCGCAAATTCGCGACGCGGCCGGTGAACGAGGACATCGCCGACAAGCTGTTGTACTGCGTGACCGCGGTCAGCGCCGATCCAGCCGATCCGCCATCCTTCGACCGGCTGCGCGAGCGGCTGGAAAAGCTCGAGGCCAACCGCAACACCGGCGGCAACCGGCTTTTCTATCTGGCGACGCCACCCGACGCCTTCGCGCCGATCGCGACCGAGCTCGGCCGCGCCGGCCTGCTCGAGGAAGACACCAAGGCGTGGCGCCGGCTGGTGGTCGAGAAGCCTTTCGGCACCGATCTCGCCTCGGCCAAGGCGCTGAACGATCATCTGCTCAGCATCGTCACCGAGCACGAGTTGTACCGGATCGATCATTATCTCGGCAAGGAGACGGTGCAGAACATCCTGGTGCTGCGCTTCTCCAATGGCATGTTCGAGCCGATCTGGAATCGCGACCACATCGAACACATCCAGATCACCGTGGACGAGAGGCTCGGCGTCGGCCATCGCGGCAGTTTCTACGACAAGACCGGCGCGCTGCGCGACATGGTGCCGAACCATCTGTTCCAATTGCTGTCGCTGGTCGCGATGGAGCCGCCGGCGCATTTCAACGCGCATTCGGTGCGCTCCGCCAAGGCGGAAGTGCTCACCGCGATCCAGGTCCAGAGCGAACAGGAAGCGCTGCGCAATTCGGTCCGCGCGCAATACATCGCCGGCAAGGTCGGCGACACCGAGATCCCCGACTATCGCAGCGTCAAGGATGTCGCGCCGGGCAGCACCACCGAAACCTATGCGGCGCTCAAGCTGACGATCGACAACTGGCGCTGGGCCGGCGTGCCGTTCTATCTGCGCACCGGCAAGGCGCTCGGCGCCAAGCGCACCGAGGTCGCAATCAAGTTCAAGCAGGCGCCGTTCGCGATGTTCCGCTGCACACCGGTGGAGCAATTGTCGCAGAACTATTTGGTGATCGGCATCGAGCCGGTCGAGGGGATCTCCCTGCAGTTCAACACCAAGATCCCCGGCCCGGCGATCGCGATCGACGGCGTCGAGATGACCTTCCGCTACAAGGACTACTTCAAGGTCGCGCCCAGTAACGGCTACGAGACGCTGCTGCACGATTGCATGATCGGCGACAACATCCTGTTCCAGCGCGCCGACGGCGTCGAGGCGGGCTGGCGCGCGGTGCAGCCGTTCCTCGATGCCTGGGAGAAGGCCGGCGCCGAGGGGCTGCAGACCTACAAGGCCGGCAGCGAGGGCCCGGAGGACGCCGATGCGTTGCTGACCCGGGACGGCCGCAATTGGCGGAGCCCGGCAAAATGAAGGTCGGCGACCGTCGCCAGATCGTTGTCGCCGCCGACGCCGAGGCGCTGGCGCGGCTCGCGGCGCAGCGCCTGATTGCTCGCATCGAGCTGCATCGCGAGCGCCCGGCCATCTGCCTGACCGGCGGCTCCGGGCCGCAGCGGATGTTCGAACTTCTCGCCACCGAATTCGCCGACCGGATTCCCTGGGCGCGCGTGCACTGGTTCATCAGCGACGAGCGCTTCGTGCCGTTCGACGATCCGCTGAGCAACATGGGCACGATCAGGCGCGTGCTGCTCGACGGCCGCGCGCCGCCGGACAACATCCACGCGATTCCCGCCGGCGACAGCGCCTCGCCGGACGAGGCGGCGCAGCGCTGCGAGCGCGACCTGCAGACGTTCTACGGCGCCACGGCGCTCGATCCGGCGCGGCCGCTGTTCGATCTGGTGCTCGGCGGCGTCGGACCGGACGGCCACACCGCGTCGCTGTTTCCCGGCTGGCCGCAGCTCGAGGTGACCGATCGCTGGGCCGCTGGGGTCGACACGGCGCATGTCGCGCCGTTCGTGCCGCGCATCACCCTCACCTTTCCGGCGCTGGCGTCGTGTAGCGAGATGCTGTTCCTCGTCCACGGCGCGGCCAAACGCGAAATCGTCGGCCGCATCTTCGCCGGCGCCGATCTGCCGGCCGGCCGCGCCCGCTCGAATGGCGAGACGACGTGGCTGATCACCGAGGACGCGCTGCCGGAGGCGGTCCGTGACCGCTGACGATCCGCAGCCGCGAGTCCTGATCGTGATGGGCGTGTCCGGCTCCGGCAAGAGCACGATCGGCGAACGACTCGCCGAACGGCTCGGCTGGACCTACCGGGACGGCGACGATTTCCATCCTCCGGCCAATGTCGCGAAGATGAGCGCCGGGCAGCCGCTGACCGACGACGACCGCTGGCCGTGGCTGCGCGCGATCGCCGCCGAGATCGATCGCATCGCCGGCGAAGGCCGCCATGCTGTGATCGGCTGCTCGGCGCTGAAGCGCGCGTATCGCGATATTCTCGTGCATGGCCGCGACGACGTCCGCATCGTCTATCTCGACGGCAGCCGCGAGCTGATCGCGCAGCGGATGGCCGGGCGCAAGAATCACTTCATGCCGGGCGGGCTGCTCGACAGCCAGTTCGCGACGCTGCAACAGCCCGGCGCCGACGAACGCCCGATCACGGTCAGCATCGACGCCTCGATCGAACAGATCGTCGACGCCATCGTCGCCCAACTCCACAGCAACAGGCCTTGAACCGATGAGCCGCATCGCGCTGGTGATCTCCGATGTCGACGGCACGCTGGTGACGTCCGACAAGCGCCTGACCGACCAGGCCCGCGCCGCGGTCGCGAAGCTGCAGCAGGCCGGCATCGGCTTCACGCTGACGTCGAGCCGGCCGCCGGTCGGGATGCGGATGTTCAGCGATCCGCTCGGCATCACGCTGCCGCTCGGGCCATTCAACGGCAGTTCGATCGTCGAGCCGTCGCTCGCGGTGATCGAGCAGCACCTCATTCCCGCTGCGGCGGTGAAGACCAGCCTCGATCTGCTCGATCGCTACGGCATCGACGCCTGGATCTTCACCAACGACAATTGGTACATCCGTCGCGACGACGGCAAATACGTGCCGCACGAACAGCGCACCATCCGGTTCGATCCGACGCGGCTCGACGACTTCACGCCGCTGGCCGACAAGGCCTGCAAGATCGTCGGCGCCAGCCCGGATTTCGCATTGCTCGCACGTTGCGAGAAGGAACTGCAGGCGGCGCTCGGCGACGCCGCGCTGGCGATCCGCTCGCAGGACTACTACCTCGATGTCACGCCGCCCGGCCAGAACAAGGGCACTTTCGTGCAGGCCATGGCCAAGCGCCTCGGCATCCCGACCGATGCGATCGCCACGCTCGGCGACATGCAGAACGATCTGGCGATGTTCCGGGTCAGCGGCCTGCCGATCGCGATGGGCAACGCCACCGACGACGTCAAGCAGCTGGCGTCGCACGTCACGGCCTCGAACGAGGACGACGGTTTCGCAGCCGCGATCGACTTCATCCTCGCCCGCAACGCGCAAGCCTGAGCGGCACGCGTCTATTTCGAGCGCTGCACCGCCGGCTTGCCGGTTGCGGACCTCGCCGCGCTGAGATTGTCGGCGGTGATGATCAGCGCGATGTGGGTCAGCGCCTGCGGGAAATTGCCGGTCTGCCGGCCCGCATCGGAGTCGTATTCCTCGGCGAGCAGGCCGACGTCGTTGGCGATGCCGACGACGCGGTCGAACAGCTCCTTGGCCTTGTCGATGTCGCCCGCCAGAACATAAGCATCGGCGAGCCAGAGGCTGCAGGCGAGGAACGCGCCCTCGACCGGTAATGGCTCGTCCGGAGTCTCGCGCGGATCGTGGCGCAAAACGAATCCACGATGCAGCAGATGAGTCTCGACCGCTGCGATCGTGCCGCGTACCCGCGGATCATCCGGCGGCAGGAAGCCGACGGCAGGGATCAGCAGCACGCTGGCATCCAGCACGTCCGCGCCGTAGTGCTCGACGAAGGCGTTCTGCTTCGGGTCGAAACCCTTGGCGCAGACGTCGCGATGGATCTCGTCGCGCAGCGCGCGCCATTTCGCAAGTGGAGCTTTCAGGCCGAATTTTTCCGCGCTCTTGACGCCGCGATCGAACGCGACCCAGGTCATGACCTTGGAAAACACGTAGTGTCTGGCAGGCCCCCGACGCTCCCAGATACCACTGTCCGGCTGATTCCAGATCGTCGACAGATGCTGGAGCACCGCGCATTCCATCGCCCAGGATTCGCCGTCGAGTTCGATCCCGGCCATCCGCCATTGATGAAAGGCGTCGATAAGTTCGCCGTAGACGTCGAGCTGTAGCTGGGCGTGCGCGGCATTGCCGATCCGGACCGGCTGCGCGCCCTCGTAGCCGGGGAGCCAGTCGGCCTGCCACTCCAGCAGCCGGCGATGGCCGTAGATCGAATACATGATCTGCAATTTGGCCGGCGCGCCAGCGGCTGCGCGCAGCAGCCAGTCGTGCCAGGCCGCGGCTTCCGCGGTGTAACCGTTGTTCATCAGCGCGAACAGCGTGAAGGTGGCGTCGCGCAGCCAGCAGAAGCGATAGTCCCAGTTGCGCGAGCCGCCCAGCGTTTCCGGCAGCGAGGTGGTCGGCGCCGCCACGATGCCGCCGCTCGGCGCGAAGGTCAGCGCCTTCAGCGTAATCAGCGAGCGCATCACCAGGTCGCGATACTCGCCGGTGTAGGTGCAGCGGCCGGTCCAGTCGCACCAGAATTCCTCGGTGTCGCGCAGCGCGGCGATCGGATCGATCGATTGCGGCACCGGAAGGTGCGACGGACCGTAGGCCATCACGAACGGCACGGTGTCGCCCTCGCTCACCGCGAATTCGGCGACCGTCGTCATGCCTTCGCCGTGGGTCACGATCGGCGACCGAAGCACCGTCATGTCGGGGCCGCAGATCGCGAGCAGTTCGCCGGGCTTCTCGCCGCGCTTCACCCAGGGAATGTTGACGCCGTAGCCGAAGCGCAGCACCAGGTGCATCCGCATCTCGACCTTGCCGGCGTCGCCTCGCACCAGCCGCACGATGTCGGACGCCCTGCCGCGCGGCGGCATGAAATCGATCAGCGTGACGACGCCGGTTTCGGTTTCGAACCGCGTCTCCAGGATCAGGCTGTCGCCGCGATAACGTCGCGTCGTCGCCTTGATCGTTCGGGACGGGCAGATCTGCCAGTGGCCGTAGTTTTCATCGCCGAGCAGCGCGGCGAAACAGGCCTCTGAATCGAACGACGGCCAGCACAGCCAGTCGATCGAGCCGTCGCGTCCGACCAGGGCCGAGGTCTCGCAGTCGCCGATCAGCGCATAGTCTTCGATCCTACCCGGCAATGGTCTTCACCGCAGACCGGCGCTCCGAGGTTGCCGCAAGCAGCGCCTGCTGATTGATTGCCGACGCGATCTCGTCGAGTGCGCGCGGCAGCCTTCGGCGCCAGTTCGGATGCTGGAACACGGTGCCGGGCACATTGGGCTGATCGATCACGCCGAGCAGATCCTCGAGCGAAATCGCAAGCAGCCGCGAGCGGGTGCGTGCGAGGAAGGTGAGCACCGCATAGATATCCTCCTGTTCGATCCCCTGTCGGCGCAGCGCGTCGCCGAGCATGGCGAACGCGTATCGCCTGGCATCGTCGCTCTCGCCCGGGTCGATCCCGACAGAATGCTTGAACTGCAGGTCGGCCGAGGCGCGCCAGCCGGAATAGGTGGCGAGGTCGTGGGTGTTGAAGGTGACCAGCGCGTCCGGCAGATAGTGATCGACGCCGAAGAACCAACCCTGATGGAAGTCGCGCTCGAACATCATCACGCGATACGACCACACGCCCCACGCCGCCAGGCGCTCGCGGAAGCCGTCCGGCACCGTGCCGAGGTCCTCGCCGATCACCACGCAGCGATTGGCGACGCTCTCCTGCGCGGTGACCGCCAGCAGCGCCTCGAACGGCATCTGCACATAGACGCCGCTGTCGGCGGCGAAGCCGTGCGGCACCAGATAGAGCCGGTTCAGGCCGAGCACGTGATCGAGCCGGATCGCGCCGGCATAGCGCATCGCGGCACGCAGCATCTCGCGGAACGGCGCAAAGCCTGTCAGTTCGAGCCCGGCCGCATTGAAGCCTGCGAGGCCCCAGTTCTGTCCGGCCGAATTCAACTGGTCCGGCGGCGCGCCGACCGCCAGTTGCCGCGAGATCGCGACCTGCTCGTTCCAGGCGTCGAAGCCGTCGCTCTGCACGCCGACGGCGACATCGAGATACAGCCCGACATCCATGCCGCGCGCGGCAGCGAGGTCGTGGCAGGCACGCAACTGGTCGTCAGCGCACCACTGCACGTATTCGATGAATTCGATCTCGGCGCCGTCCGGGCCGTCGCGCAATTGCGCGCAGCGGCCATCCTCGGGATGCTGCCATTCGTCCGGCCATTCCCACCACGGCTTTGCGAATTGATGGCGCAGCGCCTCGAAACAGGCGAACCGGGTCAGCAGCGGGGCACGCTCGCGGCGGAAGGCTTCGAACGCGGCGCGGCGATCTGGCGCGGGGGCCGCGCGAAACGCGGCGTGAGCGGTCCTGAGCGCACGCCATTTCAGCGCGGCGACGGCCGGATAGTCGATCAGTGTGTCGTCGCGCAGCCTCGCGATCGCTTCGGCCGCGCCGGGCAGGTCGGCGAGCTTGAACTCGGGCAGTTGCTCGACGTCGATATACAGCGGGTTGAGAAACATCCGGCTGTTCGGCGAATACGGGCTGCAGTCGCCCGGCCGATCGTCGAACAGCGCATGCAACGGATTGAGGCCGATGCCGCCGGCGCCCCATCGGGCGGCAATCTCGATCAATCGCGCCAGATCGGTGAAGTCGCCGATCCCCCAGTTGCGGTGAGAACGCAGACCGTAGAGCTGGACCGCGACGATCCAGGAGCGGTCGAACTCGCCGCGGAAGGCGGTCGGTGGCGTCACCAGCAGCGGCGCCTCCTCGGTGTGACCACCGGCATCCGCAAGAAGCAGGCGATAGCTGCCCACCGGCAAATGCGACGGCCAGACGACACTGCGTTCCGCTGTCGTGCCCTCGGCCATGCAGGTGTCGTCGCCTGCGACGATTTTCCACGCCACCGGCAGCACCGCCGCAGCGCTCAATTGCGCAGCAGTCTGCTCGCCGGTCCGTGCAATGGCGATCCGGTCGAGCAATCGATGCGTCGAACGCGCCGGCATCGCATCGAGGATGATTTGGAGAGCGGCGGGCGGGGTGACGTGGCGTTGCCCCTGCCCATCGAAGAATTCGGTTTGAATCCCGAGTTCTGCAGCTTTGGTAAATAAATCCATCAGGCACGCTGTCTGCATCGCCGCGCGGGGTGCGCTGCGAATCCGCCAATTCCGAACAGGATAGTCGTCTGCAACGCGATTGCGTAGGGTGAGTTCCGGGAACTTTGGCGTTCCAGAAGCTTTGTTACGGGACGACCGCCCGTATTCGATTTCCAGGGAATGGGACGGAAGTCCTATAAGCATCACCGTGAACCAATCGACCCAAGCAATCCAGACCGTCGCGGCCGGCGGGGCGTTTCATATTGAAGACATCTACCCGATTATCGATAGCGGCCGATTTCCCATCAAACGGGTCGTCGGTGAGCCAATCGAGGTCTGGGCAGACATCTATCGTGACGGCCACGAGACGATCGCCGCAGCCCTGATCTGGCGCCGCGAACAGGATCAGGACTGGCAGCGCGTCCCGATGCGGCATGTGGTCAACGACCGCTGGACCGCCTCCTTCACGCCCGACCTTATAGGCCGATATGTCTATGCGATCGAGGCCTGGACCGACGAGTTCGCGACCTGGCGGCACGGCATCGAGCTGAAGCAGAAGGCGGGGCAGGACGTCACCCTCGACGCGCTGGAAGGCGCCGGGATGCTGACCAAGGCACTTCACGGCGGTCGCGACGCGCTGGCGGTCATTCAGCGGCAATGCGAAGACTATCTGCAGACCGGAGACGTCGCTCCCCTGCTCGCCCCTGAGCTGCGCGACGCGATGGGCGAGAGTCAGGCCCGCCCCGACGTCACCCGCTCCACGGTGCTGCCGCTGATGATCGACCGCGAGCGCGCCCGCAACGGCGCCTGGTACGAGATGGTACCGCGCAGCCAGAGCACGGTGCCCGGCCAGCACGGCACCTTCCGCGACTGCATCGCAAGGCTGCCGGACATCGCGGCGATGGGCTTCGATGTGCTGTATTTCACCCCGATCCACCCGATCGGCCGCGTCAACCGCAAGGGGCGCAACAATTCGCTGAAGGCCGAGCCGGGCGATCCCGGCAGTCCCTACGCGATCGGCGCGGAGGAAGGCGGCCACGACGCGGTGCATCCCGAGCTCGGCACGCTCGACGATTTCCGCGCGCTGGTCGAGGCCTGCAAGCTGGTGAACATCGAAATCGCGCTCGACGTCGCGGTGCAGTGCTCGCCGGATCATCCTTGGTTGAAACAGCATCCGAGCTGGTTCAAGCGCCGCCCCGACGGCTCGATGAAATACGCCGAGAACCCGCCGAAGAAATACGAAGACATCGTCAATCCGGATTTCACCTGCGAGGACGCCGGCTCGCTGTGGAATGCGCTGCGCGACGTGATCCTGTTCTGGGTCGACCAGGGCGTGAAGATCTTCCGGGTCGACAATCCGCACACCAAGCCGCTGCGGTTCTGGGAGTGGATGATCCGCGAGGTTCAGCTCAGCCACCCCGACGTGCTGTTTCTGGCGGAGGCCTTTACCCGGCCGAAGCTGATGAAGGGCCTCGCAAAACTCGGCTTCAGCCAGTCCTATACCTATTTCACCTGGCGGACCCAGAAGTGGGAGATCGAGGAATATCTGCGCGAGCTGACCGGCTATCCGGAGCGGGATTTCTATCGCCCGAATTTCTTCGTCAACACGCCGGACATCCTGCCCTTCCATCTGCAGGGCGGCGAGCCGTGGATGTTCAAGTCCCGCCTTGCGCTCGCCGCGATGCTGTCATCGACCTATGGCATCTATAACGGCTTCGAACTGATCGAACACGAGCCGATACCGGGCAAGGAGGAGTATCTCGATTCCGAAAAATACGAGATCAAGGTGCGCGACTGGGACAAGCCCGGCAACATCAAACCCTACATCCGCGACATCAATCAGGCCCGCCGTAATAATCCGGCGCTTCAACAGACGAGCAATCTGCGCTTTGTCGATATTCAAGATCCCAACGTGACCGGCTTCGTCAAGTACACGACGGACCTGACCAACGTCGTGGCCGTCGCGATCGCGCTGTCGCGCGACTTCCATGAATTCTGGTTTCCGCTCGGCGACACCCAGATCGAGGTCGGCGGCGAGCGCCGCCCGGTCGTGGCGGTCGAGAACCTGCTCACCGGCGAACGGCACGCCGTGGAATGGGGTGGATTGACCCTGCGGATCGATCCGCAACGCGATCCTGCACTGCTTTTCCGCTGCCTGGCGTGAGGAGCGCACCCATGAACGTAATGTCACCTGTCGATGCGGCCGATTCCAGGCCCGAAATCGACGCCACCGACGAGCTGTGGTACAAAGACGCGATCATCTACCAGCTTCACGTCAAGGCTTTCGCCGACAGCAACAACGACGGCATCGGCGACTTCGCCGGCCTGACCGAAAAGCTGGACTATCTGCAGGACCTCGGCGTCACTGCGCTGTGGCTGCTGCCGTTCTATCCCTCGCCGCAGCGTGACGACGGCTACGACATCGCCGATTACGGCTCGATCAATCCCGATTTCGGCACGATGAAGGACTTCCGCCGCTTCATCGTCGAGGCCAAGAAGCGCAACCTGCGCGTCATCACCGAGCTCGTCATCAATCACACCTCCGACCAGCACGACTGGTTCAAGCGGGCGCGACGCAGCGGCAAGGGCTCCAGCGCGCGCGACTGGTACGTCTGGAGCGACTCCGACCAGAAATATCAGGGCACCCGGATCATCTTCACCGACACCGAAAAGTCGAACTGGACCTGGGATCCGGAAGCGGGCCAGTACTACTGGCACCGCTTCTTCTCGCACCAGCCCGACCTCAATTTCGACAATCCGCACGTGGTCGGCGCGGTCGTGAAGGTGATGAAGCGCTGGCTCGATACCGGGGTCGACGGATTCCGGCTGGACGCGATCCCCTATCTGTGCGAGCGCGACGGCACCAACAACGAGAATCTTCCCGAGACGCACGCCGTCATCAAGACGCTGCGCGCCGAGCTCGACGCCTATGCCAAGGGCAAGGTCCTGCTCGCCGAGGCCAATCAATGGCCCGAGGATGTGCAGGAATATTTCGGCGACAGTGACGAGTGCCACATGGCCTATCACTTCCCGCTGATGCCGCGGATCTACATGGCGATCGCCCAGGAGGATCGCTTCCCGATCACCGACATCATGCGGCAGACGCCGGAAATTCCCGCGAACTGCCAGTGGGCGATGTTCCTGCGCAACCATGACGAGCTGACGCTCGAAATGGTCACCGACGTCGAGCGCGACTATCTGTGGACGACCTACGCGGCCGATCCGCGCGCACGCATCAATGTCGGAATCCGGCGCAGGCTGGCGCCGCTGATGGACAACGACCGCCGCAAGATCGAGCTGATGAACTCGCTGCTGCTGTCGTTTCCGGGCACGCCGATCATCTATTACGGCGACGAGATCGGCATGGGCGACAATATCTATCTCGGCGACCGCAACGGCGTGCGCACGCCGATGCAATGGTCGTCGGACCGCAATGGCGGCTTCTCGCGGGCGGACCCGGCGCGGCTCTACGCCCCGCCGATCATGGACCCGGTCTACGGCTACGCCTCGGTCAACGTCGAGGCCCAGGCGCGCAGCCTGTCGTCGCTGCTCAGCGCCACCAAGCGCCTGATCTCGGTCCGCAAGTCCACCCTCGCCTTCGGGCGTGGCACCATGACCTTCATCCGCCCGGTGAACCGGTCGGTGTTGTCCTATGTCCGGCAGTACGAGGACGAGGTGATCCTCTGTGTCGCCAATCTGTCGCGCTCGGCGCAGGCCACCGAACTCGACCTGTCGCCGTGGAAGGATCGCGTGCCGCAGGAGATGCTCGGCCGCACCAAATTTCCGGCGATCGGCGAACTGCCCTATATGATCACGCTGGCGCCCTACGGCTTCTACTGGTTCAAGCTCGAGGAGCGCGACACCTCGGACCACGTCGCACCCGCCGCGACCGTGCCGGAGTTCGAGACCCTTGTCGTGCCGCTGGGTTCGACCTGGATGACACTCGCGCGGACCCGCGGCGTGTTCGAGCGCGACGTGCTGCCCGCCTATCTGTCGCGAACCCGGTGGTTCCCGGAGCGCTCGCCGCGGGCGATCCATCCGCATTTGACCTCGGCGATTCCCTTCTCGATCACGCATGACAACCGGCCCTGGCTGACGTTCTTCGAGGCCACCGTCCGCGGCGTGAATGCCCGCTACGTGCTGCCGATGCAGATCGACTGGGTGCGGTTCGATCGCGAGCGCTACAATCCGCGAGCCTTCGCGGCGGTCCGCCAGGGCGCGCGCGAGGGCACGCTGCTCGACGTCGCTGCCGACACCGAATTCACCACGCTGCTGCTCGACAATCTGCGTGAATCCCTCGTCGTGGAGAACGACGGCGACCGGCTGGAATTCCGGCCCGGCTCGCGACTCGCCGACAAGCCGGCCGGCCCCTACAACCACATTCGCGCCGTGGACACGGAGCAGTCGAACTCGACCGCGCTGGTCGACGAGAGCTACGTCGTCAAGCTGTATCGCCGGCTGGAGAGCGGCATCAATCCCGAGATCGAGATGGGCCGCTTCCTCTCTGAGGTTGCGGGATACGCCAATACGCCTTCCCTGCTCGGCAGCGTCGAACTGGTCGAGGGCGACAAGGTCAGCGCGATCGCGGTGGTGCACGACTTCGTCGCCAATCAGGGCGACGGCTGGACCGTCACCTCGGGCTATCTCGACCGCTATGTCGACGACCAGCGGCTGCTGATCAGTACGGAAGACGACAACGTCAGCGAGGAGCTGGCTCCGTATCTGCGCTACATGCAGCAGACCGGCAGGCGCGTCGCCGAGATGCATATCGCATTGGCGGGCCACCCCGAGGTCGCGGAATTCGCGCCGGAGCCGATCGACGGCGACGACGCGCGCAGCAGGTCCGGGACCGTGACGGAATACGCCGGGCGCGTCCTCGACGAACTCGACCGCAAGCGCGACAGCCTGAGGGATGCCGACCGGGCCATGGTCGACGAACTGCTGGCACAGCGCGAGGGTTTGCTGGAACGGCTGCACGGCCTGTTCGGCGGCGCCGGCGGGCTGAACATCCGCCATCACGGCGACTTCCATCTCGGCCAGATGCTGATCGTCAAGGACGACATCTACATCATCGATTTCGAAGGCGAGCCCCGGCGATCGCAGGCCGAACGTCGCGCCAAGGCGCCGGCCGCGCGTGACGTCGCCGGGCTGATCCGCTCGATCGACTACTCCACCACGGCCGCGCTGGAGCGAGCGCTGCGGACACTGGCGGACGATTCCGGCAAGATCTCCGCCGCGCTCGACGTCTGGCGGACGCGCTCGACCGAGGCTTTCCTCGCCGCCTATCGCGAGACGATGGCCGACAGTCCGGTGTGGCCTGCGGATCGTGCTGCAGCCGACCAGATCCTGGACTTCTTCCTGATCGAAAAGGCGCTATACGAGATCGAATACGAACTCGCCTATCGTCCCGATTGGCTCCGCGTGCCGCTGGCTGGCATTCTTCGCATCCTGACTCGGCAGCCCGAGGAGAATTCATGACCGCCCAATTGACCGATGACGCCTATGCGGTGCTTGAAGGCCGCCACGCCGACCCGTTCCGCTATCTCGGCCCGCATCCCGAGGACGACCGCGTCGTCGTTCGCGCTCTGCTGCCGGATGCCACCGCCGTCGAGGCTGTCGGCGAGCACGGCGAGACGGCCACTCTCGAGCGCGTTCACGATGCCGGTCTGTTCGCCGGGCCGCTGCCGAACGGCTCGCATCGTTACCAGCTCCGCGCCCGGTTCGGCGATACCACCGTCGATCTCGAAGACCCCTATCGGTTTCCCCCGATCCTGACCGAGTTCGACCTGTATCTGCTCGGCGAAGGCACCGATCAGCGGCTGTACGACAAGCTCGGCGCGCATCCGATGGTGCTGGAAGGCGTCAGCGGCGTCGCCTTCGTGGTGCTGGCGCCCAACGCGCGCCGCGTCAGCGTGGTCGGCGATTTCAATTTCTGGAATCCGCGCCGGCACCAGATGCGGGTACGCGGCAACGGCTATTGGGAATTGTTCATCCCCGGCGCGACTGCCGGCGATCACTACAAATTCGACATGACCGGGCCGAACGGCGAGACGCTGCCGCAGAAGTCCGATCCGATGGCGTTCGCGGCCGAAGTGCGTCCGAAGACCGCCTCGATCGTGGTGGATCAGACCCGTCTGCCGCTGCCACGCTTGGCGCCGGAGAACATCAATGCGCTCGGCGCGCCGATGTCGATCTACGAGGTGCATCTGGGTTCGTGGCGCCGCAAGGACGGCGAGCAGTGGCTGACCTATCGCGAACTCGCCGAGCAATTGCCCGCCTATGTCCGTGACATGGGCTTCACCCATGTCGAATTCCTGCCGGTCAGCGAGCATCCGTTCGACGGCTCGTGGGGCTATCAGCCGACCGGACTGTTTGCCCCGACCAGCCGGTTCGGCACGCCGGAGGATTTCTGCGCGCTGATCGACGCCTGCCACGAGCACGGCATCGGCGTGCTGCTCGACTGGGTGCCCGGGCACTTCCCCGACGATCCGCACGGGCTCGGCAATTTCGACGGCACCGCGCTGTACGAGCACGCCAACCCGCTGCAGGGCCGGCATCTCGACTGGGGCACGCTGATCTACAATTACGGCCGCACCGAAGTCGTGAACTTCCTGGTGTCGAACGCGCTGTTCTGGCTGGAGCGTTACCGCATCGACGGGCTGCGCGTGGATGCGGTGGCCTCGATGCTGTATCTCGACTACAGCCGGCCGGCGGGTGGCTGGATCCCGAACAAATTCGGCGGCCGCGAGAACATCGAGGCGATCGAATTCCTGCGTCGCTTCAACGCCGAGGTCTATGCCAAATTTCCGCAGGCCACCACGGCGGCGGAGGAGTCCACCGCGTGGCCGCAAGTCTCGCGGCCGGTGGAGTTCGGCGGGCTCGGCTTCGGCTACAAGTGGAACATGGGCTGGATGCACGACACGCTGAACTACATCAGCAAGGATCCGATCCACCGCAAATATCACCACGGCCAGATCCTGTTCGGGCTGCATTACGCATTCTCGGAGAACTTCATCCTGCCGCTGTCGCACGACGAAGTCGTGCACGGCAAACGCTCGATCCTCGGCCGGATGCCGGGCGACGAGTGGCAGCGCTTCGCCAATCTGCGCGCCTATTACGCGTTCATGTACGCCCACCCCGGCAAGAAGCTGATGTTCATGGGCAGCGAGTTCGGCCAGGAGCGGGAGTGGAATCACGACCGCTCGCTCGATTGGCACTTGCTCGATACGCCGAAATACGCCGGCATCCAGGCGCTGGTCCGCGACCTCAACAGGCTGTACCGCGAGCTTCCGGCGCTGCATCAGCTCGACTGCGATCCGTTCGGCTTCGAATGGGTCATCACCGAGGACTCGGCGCGCAACCTGTTCGCATGGATGCGCAAGGGCAACGACACCCGGGCGCGCTGCCTGGTAATCGCGAACTTCTCGCCGAACGTCTATCAGGACTATCGCGTCCGGGTGCCGTTCCCCGGCCGCTGGCGCGAGGTGTTCAATTCCGACGCCGCGACCTATGGCGGCGGCAATGTCGGCAATGGCGGCGAGGTCCGGACGCTTGACGGGCTGGTGCCCGAGCTTAGTCTCACCATTCCGCCGCTCGCCGTGATCTTTCTGACGCCGGAAGACTGAGCATGCGCCTCTCCGCCGGAAGCTGCTCGCGCCTCGGGGCCACCTGGGACGGCCGCGGAACCAATTTTGCGCTGTTCTCCGCCAACGCCCACAAGGTCGAGCTGTGCCTGTTCGACAGTCAGGGCCGCCGCGAACTGGAGCGGATCGAACTGCCTGAACGCACCGAGGACGTCTGGCACGGCTACCTCAACGACGTCTCGCCGGGCCAGCTCTACGGCTACCGGGTCTACGGTCCCTACGATCCCGAACGCGGCCATCGCTTCAACGCGCACAAGCTGCTGCTCGATCCCTACGCCAAGCGGCTGTTCGGGCGGCTGGTGTGGAGCGATGCGCACTTCGCCTATCGCGCCGGCAGCCCGCGCGAGGATCTGTCGTTCGATCGCCGCGACAACGCCCGCGGCATGCCGAAGGCGGTGGTGGTCGACGAGACCGGCGGCTTCTCGCGCCACGAGAACCGGCCGAACATTCCCTGGGAAGACACCATCATCTACGAAGCCCACGTCAAGGGCCTGACGCAATTGCGCGAAGACGTGCCGCCCGGCCTGCGCGGCACCTTCGGCGGGCTCGCGGCGCCGGCGATGATCGATCATTTCAAGCGTCTCGGCGTCACCGCGGTCGAACTTCTTCCGGTCCACGCGCTTATCGATGATCGGGCGCTGGTCGAGAAGAAGCTGGTGAATTACTGGGGCTACAACACGATTTCGTTCTTCGCGCCGGAGCCGCGCTACGCGCCGGACAATCCGCTCGACGCGTTCCGCACCACGGTGGCCCGGCTGCACGACGCCGGCATCGAGGTGATCCTCGACGTGGTCTACAACCACACCGCGGAAGGCAATCACCTCGGCCCGACGCTGTCGTTCCGCGGCATCGACAACGCCTCGTATTATTGGCTGATGCCGGACAATCCCCGATTCTACGACGACTTCACCGGCTGCGGCAGCTCGGTCAATCTCAATCATCCGCGCGTGCTGCAGATGGTGATGGACAGCCTGCGCTACTGGGTCGAGGTCTGCCACGTCGACGGCTTCCGTTTCGACCTCGCGACCACGCTGGCGCGTGGTCCGAACGGTTACGAACGCAATTCGGGGTTCTTCACCGCGCTCCGTCAGGACCCGGTGCTCGCCTCGGTGAAACTGATCGCCGAGCCATGGGACCTCGGCATGGGCGGCTATCAGGTCGGCGCATTCCCGTCGCAATGGTCGGAATGGAACGACCGCTATCGCAGCGCGATGCGGCGCTACTGGAGCGGCGAAGGCAGCCTGATCGGCGAGGTGTCGCGACGCATGACCGGCTCGTCCGACATCTTCAACCACGACAGCCGGATGCCGCGCGCCAGCGTCAACCACGTCACCGTCCATGACGGCTTCACGCTCGCGGACCTGTTCAGCTACAACGACAAGCACAACCTCGCGAACGGCGAGGACAATCGCGACGGCTCCAGCGACAATCACAGCAACAATTGCGGCCATGAGGGTCCGACAGACGATCCGAAGATCGTCGCGCTGCGCCGCCAGCTCCGCAAGAACCAGCTCGCCTGCCTGTTTCTCGCTAAGGGTGTTCCGCTGATGCTCGCCGGCGACGAGGTCGGCAACTCGCAGAACGGCAACAACAACGCCTATTGCCAGGACAACGAGATCGGCTGGGTCGGCTGGGAAGGACTCAATCGGGAAGACGACATGGTCGAGTTCGTCGGGCTGATGAGCGAGATCCGCCGCCGCTTCCCGCAGATCCGTTCGCGTCGATGGCTCGACGGCCGACGCGCCGACGGGTCCTATGGGGTGTTGTGGCTGACGCCGTCGGCCACCGAAATGACGGAGCAGGATTGGGCGTTTCCGGACGGGCGGTTCCTCGCTTACGTGCTCAGTCCCCTGGAGCCCGAGGCCGACGCGATCTTCATCGTGCTCAATTCAGGTGTCGAGACGATCACGTTCCACTTGCCGAAATTGCCCGAATATCAAAACTGGCACCAGTTGTTCGACACCACCAAGGACACCGTCCAGGTCGCGCCGCTGCCGGCGGGCGGCGAGACCGCCGCCCCGCCGCGCTCCGTGCTGGCGTTTTCAGGAGCCGGCGCATGAAGGGTCGCAGTTTCGGCCCACGGCTGACCGCCACCGGCGTGGAATTCCGGCTGTGGGCGCCGAACGCAGATCGCGTCGATGTCATGCTCGATCGTCCGCATGCGATGCAGCGCGACAAGGACGGCTGGTTCAAGGTCGAGATCGAAGGCGCGCGGGACGGCACGCGCTATCGCTTCCGCATCGACGACGCGACCGACGTTCCCGATCCCGCATCCGGCTTCCAGCCCGAGGATATTCAGGGCCCGAGCGAAGTGATCGATCATTCCGCCTATCCGTGGCGCGCCGGCGATTGGCGTGGCCGGCCGTGGCACGAGACGGTGCTGCTGGAGGCGCATGTCGGCAGCTTCACGCCGCAGGGGACTTTCCGCGCGATGATCGACCGGCTCGATCATCTGGTCGACACCGGCGTGACCGCGCTGGAGCTGATGCCGCTGGCGGATTTTCCCGGGCGACGCAATTGGGGCTATGACGGCGTGCTGTGGTACGCGCCCGACAGCGCCTACGGCCGGCCGGAGGATCTCAAGGCGCTGATCGACGCGGCGCACGAGCGCGGCCTGATGATATTCCTCGACGTCGTCTACAATCATTTCGGCCCCGAAGGAAACTACATCGGCCAGTACGCGCCGCCGTTTTTCTCGGATTCGCACACGCCGTGGGGCAACGGGATCAATTACTACGTCGAACAGGTACGGGCCTTCGCGATCGAGAACGCCGTGTACTGGCTGCGCGAATATCATTTCGACGGGCTGCGCCTCGACGCCGTGCACGCCATCCCCGATCAGGGCGAGATTCCGATGCTTTACGAGCTGAGCCGGGAAGTCGGCAAGCTCGCCGCGGAAACCGGCCGCCACATCCACCTGGTGCTCGAAAACGACGACAACATTGCCGCCGTGCTCGATCCTGTCGTCGATCCGCCGCGCGGACAATATCGCGCGCAGTGGAACGACGATTATCACCACGCCTGGCATGTCGCGCTGACCGGCGAGAAGCAGGGGTATTATTCCGACTACGCCGATGCGCCGCTGACCAACATCGCCCGCGCGCTGGGCTCGGGCTTCGTCTATCAGGGCGAGCCGTCCGGGCATCGCGGCGGCCAGCCGCGCGGCGAGCCGAGCGGCAAGCTGCCGCCGCTCGGCTTCGTCAATTTCCTGCAGAACCACGATCAGATCGGCAATCGCGCGCTCGGCGACAGGCTGGAAAGCCTGGCGAAGCCGAAGGCGGTCGAAGCCGCGCTCGCGATCACGCTGCTGGCGCCGACGATTCCGATGTTGTTCATGGGCGAGGAATGGGGCTCGCAGGCGCCGTTTCCGTTCTTCTGCGATTTCCACGGCGAACTCGCCGACGCCGTCCGTCAGGGTCGCCGCAAGGAATTCGCCGGCGCTTACGAGAAATACGGCGACGAGGTCCCCGATCCGCTCGACGAATCGACCTTCAAGAGCGCGGTCATCGACTGGAGCGAGCGCGACGACGGCCGCGGCGCCGCGCGGCTGGCGCTCGTGAAGCGGCTGCTCGACATCCGGCGCAACAGCATCGTGCCGCGCCTGCCCGGCGCCCGCTTCGGCAACGCCGAGATCGCCGACGACGGCGTGCTCCGCGCCCGCTGGCGGCTCGGAGACGGCGCGACGCTGAAGCTCGTCGCCAATCTGTCGGACCACGACGTCGCCTTCAAGGCAACGCCCGATGGAACTAATTTGTGGGGCGACGATTGGAACGGGATGATTCCGCCGTGGGCGGTGACCTGGCGCCTCGAAGAGTCCTGATGCCTCCCGCGATCCCGACTGCGACCTACCGTATCCAGCTCACCGCCGCTTTCGGCTTCGACGATGCGGCCGCGATCGTACCGTATCTCAAGGCGCTGGGGATCTCGCATCTCTACGCTTCGCCCTTCACCAAGGCGCGCCGCGGATCGACCCACGGCTACGACATCGTCGATCACACCAGGCTCAACCCCGAGCTCGGCGGCGAAGAAGCGTTCGCGCGACTGTCCGAAGCGCTGAAGCGCAACGATATCGGGCTGATCCTCGATTTCGTCCCCAACCATGTCGGCGTGCACTTCGCCGACAATCCATGGTGGCTGGACGTTCTGGAATGGGGCCCGGCGTCGCCGCATGCCGCCTCGTTCGACATCGACTGGGAGATGCTGCCGTTCCGCAACCGCGGCGGGGTGTTGCTGCCGATCATCGGCACGTCCTACGGCAAGGCGCTGGAGAGCGGCGAGATCGAGCTGCGCTACGATGCCGGCGACGGCAGCTTCTCGGCGTGGTACTTCGAGCACCGGCTGCCGATCGCGCCGCAGCGCTACAGCGAGATCCTGCGCACGATCGTGCGCGAGGCCGATGCCGCCGATCATCCTGCCGGCAAGGCGATCCTCGCGCTCGCCGCACGCTATCGCGGATTGCGCCATCCGGATCGCAAGGAAGCGCCGGGCTTCAAGGCGGCGTTGAAGGCTATTCCGGGCAGCGCCGAGCTGATCGACAAGGGCCTCGCGGCCTATCGCGCCGGCGAAGGCCGCACTGCGCAGATCCAGGCGCTGCACAATCTGCTCGAACGCCAGCACTACAAGCTCGGCCATTGGCAACTCGCCGCGAGCGAGATCAACTATCGCCGCTTCTTCGACGTCAACACCCTCGCCGGCCTGCGCGTCGAGGATGCCGGCACGTTCGAGGCGATCCACACGCTGGTCAAGCGGCTGATCGCCAACGGTCAGTTGCAGGGGCTGCGGCTCGATCACATCGACGGCCTGCGCGACCCTGCGCAATATTTCCAGCGGCTGCGCCGCCTCACCCGTGAGGCGGCGCAGGGGCCAGCCGCGGCGCCGCTCTACATGGTGATCGAGAAGATCCTCGGCGAAGGCGAGCCGTTGCGGCGCTTCGCCGGCGTCCACGGCACCACCGGCTACGAATGGCTGAATGTGATCACCCAGGCGCTGGTCGACGGCGCCGGGCTGCAGCCGCTCGACGAAGTCTGGCGGCAGGTCAGCAACACTTCGCCGGATTTCCCGCCGGTGCTGATGCGCGCCAAGCGCCGCGTGCTGGAGACGCTGCTGCTCAGCGAATTCACCGTGCTGACGCGGCTGCTGGCCCGGATCGCCAGTGGGCACTATTCGACGCGGGACTTTTCCGCCGACAATCTGCGCCAGGTGTTCGAACTCTACGTGCTGCACTTCCCGGTATATCGCACCTATATCAGCGGGTCCGGCCCGAACGGGCCCGATCGCGAACTGATCGCCCAGACCATCGAGAAAGCGCGCGCCGACTGGTTCGGCGCCGACGACGGCATTTTCGACTTCCTGCAGGACGCGCTGACGATGGACCTGCTGAAAGGCCGGGCCGCGCACAGCAAGCCGCGGGTGCGCCGCTTCGCGCTCAAGGTCCAGCAATTCACCGGGCCGACGATGGCGAAGTCGCTCGAGGACACTGCGTTCTATCGCTACCATCGCCTGCTTGCGCTCAACGAGGTCGGCGGCGAGCCCGCAGCTCATGCGCTGGCGCCCGATGCCTTTCATCAGTTGATGACGACGCGCGCCCGGGATTGGCCGCATGGCATGACCTCCACCATGACCCACGATGCCAAGCGCGGCGAAGACGCGCGAACGCGGCTGCTGGCGCTGGCGGAGATGCCGGGCGAATGGGCGAGCCTCGTCGCCAAATGGAAGATGCTGAACGCAGCCCATCTGGTGACCGACGGCACCATGCGGGCCCCGTCCGCGACGTTCGAATATATGCTGTATCAGGGGCTTGTGGGGGCCTGGCCGCTCGAACCCGACCCGGACTTCACCGACCGGATTCAGGGCTACGCGCTGAAAGCGGCGCGCGAGGGCAAGCAGGAAACCAACTGGATCAATCCCAACCTCGCTTACGAGGAAGGCATCCGCATTTTCATCGACCGGATCCTCGACCCGGCGCAGTCCGGCGCCTTTCTGGAGTCGCTTCAGAACCTTTCGGAGCGCGTCTCCGTGATCGGCGCGTTGAATTCGCTGAGCCAGATCACCCTGAAGACGACGATGCCCGGGGTGCCGGACTTCTATCAGGGCACCGAATTCTGGGACTTCTCACTGGTCGATCCCGACAATCGCCGCCCGGTCGATTTCGCCGCCCGCGAGAAGGCGCTTGCCGCGCTCGCCGAGCCGGACTGGGATGCGCTGCTGCTGAAATGGCGCGACGGCCGCGTCAAGCTCGCGTGGACGCGGCGGCTTCTCGCGATCCGCAACGAACTCCGCAACGTGTTCACCGACGGCGACTATCGGCCGCTCGACGCCTCCGGCCCCCATCGCGACCATGCGATCGCTTTCGCCCGCACCCGCGGCGCAGAGGCCGTGATCGTAGTGGTCGGAAAGAACTTCGCGCCGCTGTCGGACAACGGCCGGCAATGGCCGCGCGGCGACGCATTCGACGCCAGCGTCGATGTTTCGGGGTTCACGGTCGAAGGCACGCCCGCCGGCAAGCTGACACTCAAGGAGTTGTTTCGCAATCTGCCGGTCGCGGTGCGAAAGGCCCGCCTGCGCGACGTCGCCGCCACGGCGCGGCCGCGCAGGAAGACAGACGCCTGATACGGCTCGCGGGAAGATCACAAAGCGAAGCCGCCCGGGATCTCGCGCCGGACGGCCTGGCGGATCTCGTGCCGACTCACCATCGGTTCCCTCCTCCGCATCGAGATGGTCTCAGCCATCGGTTACGTGCGCCTTAAGACGCAGGTGCAATAGATTCGATGGCTTACTCGCTGCATAGCAGCACGCAATCCCTGTCGCGATGCGGCAAGAGATTACTTCTTCTTTTCCAGCAGCAGATGACCGCGCTTGCGAATCGCCTGCTGCGCGACGTCGCCGAACTTCTGCAGCAGCCACGGCAATCGCACTTCCAGCAGGACGTGATCGTCGGCGATATCGACGTGGCCGGCCGCGACCTGACCCAGCGCGCGCACTCTGAAGATCATGCGGTCGCCCTGCCAGATCTCCTCGTCGAGCTTCAGCACAGGCACGCTGACCGCCGCCTGGCCCAATCCGCTCTTCAGGCGGCGCGTGGCTTCGTCACGTCCCAGCCGATGAGGTATCGATACGACAAGCGGAGCTGACATCACTATTTCCTTCCGTCATCGGGTCGTTGGCGTCGATCGGTATTTAGGGCGCTCAGCCGGAAATAACAGGGCCACGCGACCGGTTCAATCTATGGAACTTTCACTGTCGCCGCGTGTTTCCGCTTTGACAGGCGGAGCATCGGGCGACCCGTCGCGACAAGGAGAGCGAGATGTCTATCGGCACAATCATCCTGATCATTTTGATCATTGCGTTGCTGGGCGGGTTCAGCGGCATCGGCGGCGGACCGTTCTACGGTACCGGTTACTACGGCGGCGGCGGCCTCGGCCTGATCATCGTCATCCTCGTGATCCTGCTCCTGCTCGGCAAGATCTGATCCCACTTCCCGCGATCTAAGCCCCGCTGGATGCCAACGCCTCGAGCGCCGCCTTCAGCGGGGTCGCTGCTTGTTCGTAGTCCGCCCATGCCTTGGTCTTGCGAAGCAGGGCCGGGACGGTGGTCGACGTGTACCGCTTCGGGTCGAGCCCTGCCTTCACCTGCGACCACGTCAGCGGCATCGACACGGTCGCCCCCTCGCGCGCCCGTGGCGACAGCACCGCGACCGCGGTGGACATCCGGTCGTTGCGCAGATAATCGAGGAAAATCTTTCCCTTGCGCTGCTGCTTCGACATGTTCACCAGATAGCGCTCCGGGCTGTCCTCCGTCATCTGCGCGCACACCGTCTGTGCGAACATCTTGGCCTGTTTCCAGTCGACGTCGTCTTTCGGCGTCAGCGGCACCACGACGTGCAGCCCCTTGCCGCCGGTCGTCTTGCAGAACGTCGCCAGACCGATCGTCTCCAATCGCTGCTTCATTTCGCGCGCCGCAGCGATCACCTCGTCGAAGCCGACATCGGGCGCGGGATCGAGATCGAACACCAACCGTCCGGGGACGTCGTAGGCGCCCGGCGCGCAGTTCCATGGATGCAATTCGAGGCCGCCGATCTGCGCCACCGCAATCAGCCCTTCGACGCGATCGATCTGGACATACGGCTTGCGATCGCCGGAGACCTTCGCCAGGTCGATCAGGTTCGACATCCCCGGCATCGCGTGGCGCTGGAAGAAATGCTCGCCGTCGATCCCGTCCGGCGCCCGCACGATCGAGCACGGCCGCCCTTTGATATGCGCGATCAGCCAGTCGCCGACCGCCGCGTAGTAATGCGCGAGGTCGAGCTTGGTGACGGCATCGCCGATCTCGCTCGCGGGCCATAATTCCTTGTCGGGCTTGGAGATCGTCACGCCCATCACTTCGGCGCGGCCGGAGGTGGCCGCGGGCACGCCGGCGCGCCCTGCACCCGCCCTTGCCGAGGCCCGTTTCGCCGTCGTGGTCGACTTGGCTTTCGGTTTCGGCCGGGCGATTTCGACCTTCGCCGGCGTCTCCGCCACGACTTCGTCCGCAGGCTTGTCGGCGCGCAGTCCCTTGAATGCCGCCTGCCGCACCATGCCCGCGCCGGTGAAGCCCGCGAATTCGATCTCGGCGACCAGCTCCGGCGTGACCCAATGGACGTCTCTGGTCTTGCGCGGCGCGTTGTTGCCGGCGAACGGACTGTCCTTCGATTCGTGCGCCTTCAACTCGGGCAGGATACGCTTCACCACGTCCTGGCCGAATCCAGTCCCGACCAGACCGACGTAAGCGAGATGATCGTCGCGGTGCACGCCGACCATCAGCGAGCGGAATTTTCCGGCGGTGGTCTTCCAGCCGCCGATCACCACCTCGTGCCCGGCGCGGCACTTCGCCTTGGTCCAGCCGTCGCTGCGGCCGGAGCGATACGGCGCCTCGAGCTTTTTCGAGACGATGCCTTCGAGCGACAGCTTGCAGGCCGATTGCAGGATGGCATCGCCGCCGGTCTCGAAATGCTCGACGTAGCGGATCAGGCCCTCTTTGCGGCGGCCGCGCGCGGCCTTCAGGAGATCGTGCAGCCGCCGCTTGCGCTCCGACAGCGGCAGAGCCCGCAGATCCTCGCCGTCGGCAAACAGAAGGTCGAACGCGAAGCAAATCAGATCGTCGCTGTCGCCGTCCGACAGCGCCGCCTGCAGCGCGGCGAAATCCGGATGGCCATGGTGATCGAGCGCGACGATTTCGGTGTCGATGATCGAGTCGGGCAGCGCGGCCGCCTCGTCGGCGATGGCCCGGAATTTTGCGGTCCAGTCCAGCCCCTTGCGGGTCCTGAGCGTGGCCTCGCCGCCTTCGACGCGGAGCTGCATCCGGTAGCCGTCGAACTTGATCTCGTGGCCCCAGCCGTCGCTGCCGGGCGGGCGCTCCACCGAAGTGCAGAGTTGCGGTGGTACGAAGTCCGGCATCGCGGCGGCCTTCACCGGTTTGCGCGCGGCCTTCGCAGGTTTCGCCCTTGCTGATTTGGTGGTCTTTGCGGCAGCCTGCTTCGTCTTGGCCGCCGACGCCGCTGCCTTGCCCGAACCATTCGCCGCGCGCTCGTCCGCCGCCAGTCCCTCGTTCGAATCCCACACCGCGTCGGCCTTCACCCGCGCGGCTTTGCCGGTCATGAACGGCTTCGGCGCCCTGCCCTTGCCCTCGGCGATCTGCGCCATCGGCCGACCCGACGCCACCGAGCGGTCTTCGTCCAGAATGTCGTTGGCCTTGCCCTCGCGCGCGTCGTCGTCGCGATGCTTGATCAGCAGCCAGTTGGTCCGCTTGCCGCCGTTGCGGTCGTGGCGCATGCGGACAAGCACCCAACTGCCATGCAGCTTCTCGCCATGCAGCGTGAATTTGAGATCGCCCTTCCTGAAGCCGCGCTCGGGATCGTCGCAATCCCAGTAGCCGCGATCCCAGAGCTGAACCGTGCCGCCGCCGTATTGCCCCTTGGGAATGGTGCCTTCGAAGTCGCCATAATCGAGCGGATGATCCTCGACCTCGACGGCGAGCCGCTTGTCGCGTGGATCGAGCGAGGGACCGCGCGTCACCGCCCACGACTTGAACACGCCGTCATATTCCAGACGCAGATCGTAGTGCAGCCGCGTCGCGTCGTGCTTCTGGATCACGAACCGCCGCCGCTTCGAGGGCACGATCTCGGCGTCGCCGCGCGGTTCGGCGGTCTGCTCGAAGTCGCGCTTGTTGCGGTATAGGGAAAGTGTCTTGCTCACCGCCATTCATCGTCTCCGCAATGGCGCCCAGGCAACCTCAGCACCGGAACCAAAACCCCACCGCAGGGTTGAAGTTCCCGATCGGACGCCGCCGTCCGGTCCTCGCCGCCTATCTCATATCGCTATCGGAGATCATCATGGCCCCGCGCCGCGCCTACTGGAAGGGCTCGCTGAAACTGTCGCTGGTCTCCTGCCCGGTGGCGCTGTATCCGGCCTCGACCAGCGTCGAGAAAACCCGCTTCCACATGATCAATACCGAGACCGGCAATCGGCTGAAGCAGCAGATGATCGACGAGGACACCGGCGACGTCGTCGAGAAAGACCAGAAAGGCCGCGGCTACGAAGTCCGCAAGGGCCGCTATGTCGAGATCGAAAAGCAGGAGCTCGAAGCGGTGCAGATCGAGAGCACCCACACCATCGAGATCGACAGCTTCGTGCCTGCCGAGGAAATCGATAAGCGCTATCTCGACCATCCCTACTACATCGCACCGGAAGGCAAGGCCGGGGCCGATGCCTTCGCCGTCATCCGCGATGCAATGAAGGACAAGGGCCGCGTTGCGCTGGCGCGGATCGTGCTCACCAACCGCGAGCACGTCATCGCGATCGAGCCGCTGGGCAAGGGCCTGCTCGGCACCACGCTGCGCTATCCCTACGAACTGCGCGACCCGGAGGACTATTTCGACGATATCAAGAGCCCGAAGATCTCGAAGGATATGGTCGAACTGGCCGGGCACATCCTCGATACCAAGGCGGCGCATTTCGACCCGTCGAAATTCAAGGACGAATACGAAACCGCGCTGAAGGCGCTGGTCAAGCGCAAGGCCGCCGGCAAGTCGATCAAGATCCCCGAGCCGGACGAAAAATCCGACAACGTCGTCAGCCTGATGGACGCGCTGAAGCAGAGCCTCGAGGGCAGGAAGGGCGGCAAGCCGGCGCCGCGCCGCACGACCGCAACGCGCGGACGCGGCGGGGCGACGAAGAAGGCCCACCGCTCGGCGGCGCGGTCGCGCAAGGCGGGTTGAGGCTGAAGGCGGCAAGAGAAAGCAGGCGAGAGCCAAGTACCGGCTGGCGTTAGGTGCTGGACGTCGCCGCAGCGCCCGCCGCATGCTTTCACCTCTCATCCGTCATTCCGGGGCGCGCGCAGCGCGAACCCGGAATCCATACCCCCTGGCATAGGTAGTTCGGCAGAACCTTTCGACGCTCCGCCTTGACGAACGTCAGGGCTTATGGGGTTCGCTCGCTTGCGCGAGCGCCCCGGAATGACGAACGCAAGGACGTTTGTTAACGGAGCTCCTTCACAGACCTCAACGCTTCTTCGACGCCTTGCGCTTGCGGCCCGCCGACGACTTGCGCGACGTCTTTTTCGCCGACGATTTCTTGGCCGTTTTCTTGGTCGTCTTCTTCGTCGTCTTCTTCGCCCCCGCCTTCTTCGTGCTCTTCTTGCTCGGCACCTTCTTGCCTTCGGCGCGGGCCTCCGACAGGCCGATGGCGATCGCCTGTTTGCGGCTCTTCACCGTCTTGCCGGAGCCACCGCTCTTCAGCGTACCGGCCTTTCGCTTCTTCATCGCGCGCGCGACCTTGGCGGACGCTTTCTTCGAATACTTCCGGGCCATGCTGTCCTCCCATTTTGACAGGAAGACCAATTGTTCCGGATGATAATTAGTTCCCGGCGGCGTTCAGTCCTCGGCGCGATCCGCGGCGCCGGACTTCTCGATGACGAACACGATCGCCTCGTCGCTGCGCGTCGCGCTTTCGACGCGATCGCCGGTCTGCTGGATCAGCACCGGGATGTCGATCAGCGACATCGGATCGGTGCAATGCACTTCGAGCCGATCGCCGCCGCGCAGCGTCGCCAGCGCCTTGCGCGTCTTCAGCACCGGCAGCGGGCATTTCAGCCCCGTCAGATCGAGCTTGATGATCGTCATGGCCGCGGACGATGGCGAAGCGCAGCGCCTGCGTCAATCGTTTCGCCGTTCGCCTTATTGCGGACGCGCGCCTGCGCCTGTACCACGTTGGGGTGCCCCTGAATGTTGGAAAACGCTCGATGGCCGAACACCCCGCCACACCTGCAATCATTCTCGCCGGCGGCCTCGCGCAGCGCATGGGCGGCGGCGACAAGGCGCTGCGCATGATCGCCGGCCGCAGCCTGCTGGCGCTGGTGATTGATCGCCTCGCGCCGCAATGCGGCGCGCTGGCGCTGAGCGCCAATGGCGATCCTGCGCGCTTTGCCGGCTACGACCTGCCGATCATCGCCGATCCGGTCGATGGCTTTCGCGGCCCGCTCGCCGGCGTGCTCGCCGGACTCGACTGGATCGCCGAAACGCAGCCGGGGGCCGAATTGATGCTGAGCGCGCCGGCGGATTGTCCGTTCCTGCCGCGCGATCTGGTCGCGCGGCTGCATCAGGCGCGGATCGATCAGCAGACCGACATCGCCGTCGCGGCGTCAGCCGGCCGTTCGCATCCGGTGGCCGCGCTGTGGCCGATCGGCCTGCGCGTCGACCTGCGCCGCGCGCTGCTCGCCGACGACATCCGCAAGGTCGATCGCTTCACCGCGCGCTATCCGCGCGCGATCGTGGAGTGGCCGACGGAGCCGTTCGATCCGTTCTTCAACGCCAACACGCCGCAGGACCTCGCCGAGGCCGAACGGCTCGCCGCGCGCGCGCCGGACTGACTACGGCGTCAGCACCGCGCGCCCGACCAGCTTGCCCTGCTGCAGATCGAGCAGTGCCTGGTTGGCCCTGGGCAGCGGCAGCGGCGTCACCGGAATCGGCGCGATCTTGTTGGCGCGCACCAGATCGAGCAGTTCCTGGGTCTCGCGCAGATTGCCGACATACGAGCCCTGGATCGTGATCGCCCGCATCGGAATGAACGGCAGCGCCCATGGCGCGCCGCCGCCGAACAGGCCGACGATCACCAGCTTGCCGCCCTTGGTGAGACAATCGAAGCCGAGCTGCGCGGTCTGCGAGTTGCCGACCAGGTCGAGCGCGCCACGCACCGGCGCGCCGGCCTTCGCGGCGATCTGCTCCAGCGCATCGGGCGCTCCGCCGTCGACCGTCGCCATCGCGCCGGCCTGCTCGGCCGCCTCGCGCTTCCTGGCGTCGATGTCGACCATGATCGCGCCCTTGCCGCCCATCGCCTTCAGCAGCGACAGCGCCATCAGGCCGAGGCCGCCGGCGCCGAACATCACGATCGGGCCGTCGAACGCGAATTCGAGCTTCTTCAGCGCGCTGTAGGTGGTGACCCCGGAGCACGCATACGGCGCCGCGGTCACCGGATCGAGCCCGTCGAGGCTAAGCAGGTAGCGCGGATGCGGCACGATCAGTTCGTCGGAGTAACCGCCGTCGCAATACACGCCGAGAAACCTCGGCTTGAGACACATGTTCTCGTCGCCGGCGCGGCACACCGCGCATTCGCCGCAGCCGATCCACGGATACACCAGCACGACATCGCCGATCTTGGCGTCCTTGGCGTCCGGCCCTGCCGCGACGATCTCGCCGACGGTCTCGTGCCCCATCGTCAGCGGCAGCGCGACGCCGCGATCGGCGAGCGACAGCTTCTTGCGGCCGTGGCCGAGTTCGTAGCCGCCTTCCCAGATGTGCAGATCGCTGTGGCAGATGCCGGCGGCCTTGACGCGGAGCAGCACCTGCGTGCCGGTCAATTCCGGCGTCGGCCGGTTCTCTTCGCTGAGCGGCTGGCCGAAGCCCGAGACGCGGAAGCTCTTCATGGCGTGGTCTCCCCGATTTTTCTTATCGTCTAGATATGACATGGCGCAGCACAGCCGTCGACTGGCGCGACAATGCGCTCATCCTGCAGTGCGGAATTCGTGCGCGGTTTGCGAGACCAGCTCCGCGACCGGCACGATGCCGCCGACGCCCGACGTCGAATGGCCCGCGCTCCAGATATCGCGCCAGCGCTGCGGCCGATTCTCGCGCGCACCGACGTCGATATCCTTGCCGATATCGATCGCGCCGCGCTCCGGCAGCGCGTCCGGATCGAGCCCGGCGGCAACGATCGAGGGCCGCAGCATGCTGGTCTGCAGGCCGGTGAAGGCTTTGGTCAGCAGGATATCGTCGGCGGAGGAATTCACCAGCATCGCCTTGTAGCGCGGATCGGCCGCGCTCTCCTGCGTCGCGATGAATCTGGTGCCCATGTAGCCGAGGTCGCAGCCGAGCGTCATCGCCGCGCGCAGCGCGACGCCGTCGCTGATCCCGCCGGCCAGCACGATGACCCCATCGAAGAACTGCCGCACGGCACGGACGAACGCGAACGGATTGAGCCAGCCGGTCTGCCCGCCGGCGCCCGCCGTGAGCAGCACCAGCCCATCGGCGCCCGCCGCAGCCGCACGTTCGGCGTGGCGGATGCTGGCGACATCGGCCAGCACCATCGCGCCGATATCGTGCAGCGGCTTGATCACCGGCTCCGGCGAGCCGACGCTGGTGATGACGATCTCGGGCTTGTGCGTCAGCAGCACCGCGAGGTCGTCGGCGAGCCGCGCATTGGAGCGATGCACGATCAGGTTCGGACACCACGGCGCCGCGCGCCGGCCTGTCGCATCTTCATGCGCCGCCAACCGCTGCGCGATCGTGGCGATCCAGCTTTCGAGTTGTTCCGTATTACGGCAATTCACCGTCGGAAACGATCCGATCACGCCGTTGCTACATGCGGAGGCGACCAGATCGACGCCGGACACCAGAAACATCGGCGCCGCGATCAGCGGCAGTTCGAGCCGGCCCCGAAAACGGACGAGACGATCGGATAATTCCACGGCAGTTCCTCCTGCTCTGTTTGCATCTTCCGCGCAGCGGCGTGCTAGGTTCGTCGCCGAACATTGGCACGCGCAATGGCCGATGACAAAGATCCGGGAGAATGCCCATGACCGAAATCAACGCCGACCTCAACGCCTTTCCCACCGCCGGCACGCAGACGCTGCGTGCGCTGTCGCGCTATCCGACGCGCAACGCGTTCGCGTGGCCGGGCGGCAGCATGAGCTATCGCGGCGCCGTCGACACGATCGGCAGCATCCAGAAGGTGTTCATGGGCCTCGGCGCTGAGCCCGGCACGCGCGTCGCGCTGCTCACCGCCAATCGCGCCGAGAGCTGGTGCGCGGGCGTCGCCGCGCAATTGTCCCGCTTCGCGATCACCTGGCTGCATCCGCTCGGATCGCTGCAGGACCAGCTCGACCAGATCGAGGATTCCGAAGCGGCGATCCTGCTGATCGACGCCGCCGCCTTCCTGCAGCGCGGCGGCGAACTCGCGGCGCGGGCCGGCGCGCTGCGCCACGTCTTCACCCTCAGCCGCGCCGATTATGGCGTCGATCTGCTGGCCGCGATGGACAAGGCCGGCGCCGCCACGCCGCGCGATTTCGCCCGGATCGACGACGTCGCGGTGCTGAACTACACCGGCGGCACCACCGGAAAATCCAAGGGCGCGCTGCGCCGGCATCGCGAGAACGCCGGCTTCGCGGCCGCGATCCTCGCCGATTTCGAAATCCCCGCCGATCCGCGCTATCTCACCGTCGCGCCGATCAGCCACGTCGCGGGCACCAAGGTGCTGCCGGCGCTGATGCGCGGCGGCACCGTGCACATGCTGAAAGGCTTCGATCCCGAAGCCGTGCTGCAAACCATCGAACGCGAGAAGATCAACTTCACGCTGTTCGTGCCGACCATGATCTACGTGCTGCTCGACCATCCGAAGCTCGCGGCCACCGATCTTTCCTCGCTCGACCTCGTGCTGTACGGCGCCTCGCCGATGTCGCCGACGCGGCTGGTCGAAGGCATCAAACGGATCGGCCCGGTGTTCTCGCAGCTCTACGGCCAGACCGAGTGCTATCCGGTGTCGGTGCTGCGCAAGGCCGATCACGATCCGAAGGAGCCGGAGCTGTTCCTGTCCTGCGGCTTTCCGATCGCCGCCTGCGATGCGCGGATCCTCGATGAGAACGATCAGGAGGTCGCGACCGGCGAATCCGGCGAAATTTGCGTCCGCGCGCCGCATGTGATGGCGGAATACTGGAAGCGTCCCGAGCAGACCGCCGAGACGCTGAAGAACGGCTGGCTGCACACCGGCGACATCGCCCGGCGCGACGACCGCGGCTACATGTACATCCTCGACCGCAAGAAGGACATGATCGTGTCCGGCGGCTTCAACATCTTCCCGCGCGAGGTCGAGGACGTGTTGTCGACGCATCGCGACGTCGCGATGGTCGCCGTCGTCGGCGTGCCCGACGACAAATGGGGCGAAGCCGTCACCGCGATCGTCGTCGCCCGCGCAGGTAGCAAGCCGGACGAGCAGGAATTGATCGAACTGGTGAAGAGCCGCAAGGGCTCCGCGCACGCGCCGAAGCAGATCAAATTCGTCACCGAACTGCCGATGACCGGCGTCGGCAAGATCGACAAGAAAGTGCTGCGCGCGGATTTCTGGAAGGGCCGCGACCGGATGGTGGGTTAGGCCACCATCCTCTCCGTCGTCATTCCGGGGCGCGCCACCGGGTCCGGCCCCTGGCCGGCCCGATGACAGGCTCCGCGCGAACCCGGAATCTCTCTTCGACCCAATGTCGAGATTCCGGGTTCGCGCAGCTGTGCTGCGCGCCCCGGAATGACACTGCGTTTGTTGCTTGCGCTGCAAGTCTGCCGAGAGGCTACGACCTGAACAGCCGCGTGTACTGCGTCTCGTGGCGCAGGCCGGCGAGGTCGGCGCGGAAGGTGGCGCTGCCGAGGTCGTCGAGCGAGGCCTTGAGCGCGCGGTCGCCGGTGGCGATCACGGCGGGCTCCAGCGCCGCCAGCAGGCGCTGGCTGTCGGTCTGGCCGAGCGGGACCAGACGTGCACCCGCGGAGATCCAGTTCGAGACCACGGCATGAAGAAACGCGTGCAGCGTCGCGGCGAGCGGCACGCCGTGCACGGCGCTGACGAGGCCGACCGCGACCGGATAAGCGAGCGCGCCGTCGCAGGCATTCACCGCGCGGGCGAGCCCGTCGCTCGCCCAGGCATTGCGCACGATCTCGATGAAGGCGCGGCCCTGCGACATGGTTTCGAGATGGCGCTCGGCCGACGGCACCATCGCGGCGGCGAGTTCGGCGACGTCGCGCAGCGCGGCCTCGTCGCCGCGCACGACCGCGCGATAAGCGTGCGCCAGGAACACACCGTCGCAAAAGCCGGCGCCGTGTTCGAGCATCGCGCCAAGCCAGTCGCGCAACGACGCCGCGTCGGTGACATCGCCGGCCTCGACCGCCCATTCGATGCCGCTGGAATAGGAGAACGCGCCGACCGGAAACGCCGGCGACAGCCAGGTCATCAGCCGGTACAGCGCCGCGCCCTGCTCCGCCGACAGCGGCTCGGCGACAGTCACTTGCGACTGATCACTTGTGGTCATGCTTGTGGGAATGGCCGTGCCCGTGATCGTGGCCGCAATGCTCGTCGTGGACGTGATGCTCGTGGCCGTGATCATGCTTGCCGTGATCATGATGGGCATGGTCGTGATGTTCATGGTCATGATGCGCATGATCATGATGCCCGTGATCACGATGCGCTGCGCTTTCGTGCGCCGGCGCATAGGCGCCGCCTTCGGGATCGAACGGCGCCTCGATCTCGACCGCCTTGCCGCCGAGCCCTGTAACCATGTCGGCGATGACGTGATCGCGGCGGATGCGCAGCGCCTTGGTCATGATCTGGGTCGGCAGATGGCGGTTGCCGAGGTGCCAGGCGAGCCGCACCAGGTGCTGCGGGTCGCGGCCGCGGATTTCCAGCAGCGGCTCCGGCGCAGCCACCACTTCGACCAGGCGCCCGTCGTCGAGCACCAGCGCGTCGCCGCCGCGCAAGGCCGTGGCGTGCTCGAGATCGAGCAGGAATTCGAGCCCGCGGGTGCCGGTCATCGCCATGCGGCGGCGATGCCGGTCGTCGAAATCGAGCACGACGGTGTCGGCCGCCGGCTCCTTCCAGTGATATTGCCCGTGGACTTTGCCGGCTCGGATCATGCTCGCTCTCGTTCGGTTCCAGGCGCGTGAGACGCGCTACAGTTTCTCGACCTTGCCGTCGCTGATGATCTCGATCACCGTCGGCGCAGCCTTCAGCGGGGTGGATAGTTCGCGCCACGCCTTCATGTGCGGAGCGCGGGCGTGAGCGTTGAGGTCATCGCGGCTTTCCCAGCGCTCGACGACCACGAAAGTGTTCGGATCATTGATGCTGGTGTGGCTGTCATAGGCGATGCAGCCCTTCTCCTTGCGGGTCTCGGCGATGCAGGCCTTGGCGCCCTCGATGAAGGCCTCGCGGGACTCCGGTTTCACCTGCGTGGTGGCGACGACGTAGATCATGGCGTTTCCCTTTTCTTGTTGTTGTTACTTCACGTCGACCTTTTCGGGCGTGATGATCTCGATCTTCGGCGGCGCCGACAGGCACTTCGCGGCGATCCGGCCGAACGCCTTGAAGTGCTCGGCTTTGCCGTGCGGGCCGAGCGCCTCGGCGTTCTCCCACTGTTCGACGAACACCATCTTGGTCGGATCGCTGACGCTCTCGTGCATGTCGTAGGCGATGTTGCCCGGCTCCTTGCGGGTCTCGGCGATGCAGTCCTTCGCTCCGGCAATCAGTTCGGCACGCATTTCAGGCTTCACGGTCAAGGTGGCGACGACATAGATCACGGATATTCCTCCCGGTGGTTTTTCTGGCGCAGGCGCCGCGCGGACATTAGGCGCTGGGGACGCGGGTGCAAAGCCCATTCCCGGCGAGGCAGACGGCAGCAGCGGTCTCGACCCGAAAGCCGCGGCCGCGGCCGCCGGCGCCGTACTAAGCCGCGAAGAAATCGAGCAGCGCCTGCGCGGTCTGCCCGGGCGCTTCCTCGGTGAGGAAGTGGCCGGAATCGACCGGACCGCCTCGCACGTCGTCCGCCCAGTTCTTCCAGGTCTCGAGCGGCGTCGCGGCGGATTGGGCGATGCCGGCGTCGCCCCACAGCGCCAGCATCGGCACCGGAATCTTGCGGCCGGCCTCCACGTCCGCCTTGTCGTGCGCGAAGTCGGCGTTGGCGCCTGCGCGATAGTCCTCGCACATCGCGTGCAGCCGCATCGGATCGCGGAACGGCGCGAGATAGTGCTCCATCGCGCGCGGATCGAAGCAGGACAGATCTTTCGTCTTCGCCCAGCTCGCGAGCTTGTTCTTGAGATAGAAATCCGAACTCGCGCCGATCAGCGTCTCCGGCAGCGGCGCCGGCTGGGCGAGGAAGCTCCAGTGATAGATCTTCAGCGCATAGGCCCGGTCCATCCGCATCCAGTATTCGTAGGTCGGCAGGATATCGAGCACCGCCAGCTTCGCCAGCCGGCCGGGATGATCGAGCGCGAGCCGATAGCTGACGCGGCCGCCGCGGTCGTGGCCGGCGAGCGCGAAGTGCACATGGCCGAGCCGTTCCATCGCCTCGATCAGTTGCTCGGCCATCGCCCGCTTGGTGTAGGGCGTATGCTCGGCATCGCTCTCCGGCATGTCGGACCAGCCGTAGCCGGGCAGATCGGCGATGATCAGCCTGAAGCGCTCGGCGAGAAGCGGCGCGACGCGGTGCCACATCACATGGGTTTCGGAGAAGCCGTGCAGCAGCAACAGCGGCGGCCCGTCGCCGCCGGTCCGCGCGAAGATTCGCCCGGACGAGGTGTTGATCCATTCCGAGCCGAAGCCCGGAAACAAATCGGCGAGATCGGGCATCGGCTGGTTCTCCCTGGATTGTTGTCGTCATTGCGAGGAGGCGAAGCCGACGAAGCAATCCAGGAGCTACACGTTCCGGCGCCTCTGGATTGCTTCGCTTCGCTCGCAATGACGGTGCGAGGTCGACAACGCAATTACTTCCCGCCGCGTTCCCGCGCCACTGCCTGCCAGCCGATGTCGCGGCGGCAGAAGCCTTCGGGCCAGTTGATCACGCCGATCGCCTCGTAGGCGCGGCGCTGCGCTTCGGCCACCGTGTTCGCCGATGCGGTGACCGCGAGCACGCGGCCGCCATTGGCGAGCACCCAGTCGCCCGACGCCATGGTGCCGGCGTGGAAGATCTGCACGCCCGGAATCTTCTCGGCGCGTTCGAGCCCGGCGATCCGGGTGCCCTTCTCGTAGGCGCCGGGATAGCCCTTCGCCGCCATCACCACGGTCAGCGCCGGTTCGTCGAACCACCGCAGCGTGAGGTGCGCGAGCTGGCCGTCGACGCAGGCGAGCAGCGCCGGCACGATGTCGGACATCATCCGCATCATCAGCACCTGGCATTCCGGATCGCCGAACCGGACGTTGTATTCGATCAGTTGCGGGCCGTCCTCGGTGATCATCAGGCCGGCGAACAGCACGCCCTTGAACGGCGCGCCCATCGCCTTCATCGCCTTCAGCGTCGGGCCGATGATGCGCTCCATCGCCTGCTTGCAGATCGCGTCGGTCATCACCGGCGCCGGCGAATACGCCCCCATGCCGCCGGTGTTCGGCCCCTTGTCGCCGTCGAAGGCGCGCTTGTGGTCCTGCGCGGTGGCGAGCGCCAGCGCGTGCTCGCCGTCGCACAGCACGAAGAACGACGCCTCCTCGCCGATCATGAAGTCCTCGACCACGACCTCGACGCCGGCGTCGCCGAGCCCGCCGCCGAACATCATGTCGACCGCGTCTTCCGCCTCGGCCAGTGTCATCGCCACCACGACGCCCTTGCCGGCGGCGAGCCCGTCGGCCTTGACCACGATCGGCGCGCCCTGGACGCGGATATAGGCCTTGGCGTCGTCGGGCGAGCTGAAGCGCTCATAGGCGGCGGTGGGAATGCCGTGCGCCTTGCACAGGTCCTTGGTGAAGCCCTTGGAGCCTTCGAGCTGCGCGGCCTTGCGGGTCGGCCCGAACGCCTTGATGCCGGCGTCCGCGAGATCGTCGACGATGCCGGCGGCCAGCGGCGCCTCCGGCCCGACCACCACCAGCTCGATCGCATTCGCCTTGCAGAAATCGATCACCGCCGCGTGGTCGGTGACGTCGAGCGCAATGCAGGTTGCCTCGCGCGCGATCCCGGCATTGCCCGGCGCGCAGAACAGCCTGGTTACGAGCGGCGAAGCTGCGATTTTCCAGGCCAGCGCGTGTTCGCGACCGCCTGAACCGAGCAACAGAATGTTCATCGCAAGCCTGACCGTGCCTCGTGGATGTTCGCGAGGTGTAACACGGCGGGGGTTCCGGGCAACGAGGGCGTGGCCGCGGATGTGGATATGTCGTAAACCGGGCAGGAAACCGGCTGCAGCGCGCACGCGGCACGATCCGGTTGCATGGCCGTGGCAGGACAATATGGCCTGGCCGGTTGGCGTGGGCTGCGAAAGCCCCTATTTTCCGGCTGTCCCAACAACTCGCGAATCGCATGGCCCGACTGCTCGCACCCGACACGCTCGTCAACGTCGCCGAATTCACCGTCTCCGAGCTGTCGCAGGCGCTGAAGCGGACGGTGGAGGACACCTATGGGCACGTCCGGGTGCGCGGCGAAATCTCCGGGTTTCGCGGCGCGCATTCGTCGGGGCATTGCTATTTCGCGCTGAAGGACGAGAGCGCCAAGATCGAGGCGGTGATCTGGAAGGGCGTGCACGGGCGGATGCGGTTCAAGCCGCAGGAGGGCCTCGAGGTCATCGCCACCGGCAAGCTCACCACCTATCCGGGCTCGTCGAAATATCAGATCGTGATTGAGGCTATCGAGCCCGCCGGCATCGGCGCGCTGATGGCGCTGATGGAAGAGCGCAAGCGCAAGCTCGGCGCCGAAGGCCTGTTCGACGAGGCGCGCAAGCAGCTCTTGCCGTGGCTGCCCGAGGTGATCGGCGTGGTGACGTCGCCGACCGGCGCGGTGATCCGCGACATCCTGCACCGGCTCGAGGACCGCTTCCCGCGCCGCGTGCTGGTGTGGCCCGTGAAGGTGCAGGGCGAAGGCTCGGCCGAACAGGTCGCCGCCGCGATCCACGGCTTCAACGCGCTGCCCGAGGGCGGCCCGATCCCGCGCCCCGACTTGCTGATCGTCGCACGCGGCGGCGGCTCGCTGGAGGATCTGTGGTCCTTCAACGAGGAGATCGTGGTTCGCGCCGCGGCCGAAAGCATGATCCCGCTGATCTCCGCGGTCGGCCACGAGACCGACGTGACGCTGATCGATTTCGCCGCCGACAAGCGCGCGCCGACGCCGACCGCCGCGGCCGAAATGGCGGTGCCGGTGCGCGCCGAATTGTTCGTCGAGGTGCAGAGCTATGCCCGGCGGATGATGCTGTGCTGGACCCGCGGCCAGGATTCGCGCCGCAACGAATTGCGCGCCGCCGCCCGCGCGCTGCCCGCGGCAAGCGAACTGCTCGCGATCCCGCGGCAGCGGCTCGACGGTGCTGCGTCATCCCTGCCCCGCGCACTGCGCGCCAACACCCACGCCCATCATCGCCGCTACGCGAAGGCCGCGGCGGGGATCACGCTCAATGTGCTGCGCGCGCAGGTCGGCCACAGCGCGCAGCGGCTCGGCATCACCGGCGAGCGGCTGCGCCATTGCACCCGCGCGACGCTGCGCCATCGCCGCGACCGCTTCGAAGGGCTGGCGATCCGGCTGCAGGCCTCGAAGCTCGCCAACGAACAGGCGCAGCGGATGCGGATCGCGCGCGAGCGCGAACGGATGCTGCGGCTCGCCGAGCGCGCACGACGCGCGCTGGCCACGCTGCTCGATCGCCAGCAGGCGCGCGTCACCCAATCAGGCAAGCTGCTCACCGCGCTGTCGTATCGCGGCGTGCTGGCGCGCGGCTTCGCGCTGGTCCGCGATGCCGACGGCCACGCCGTCCACGCCGCAGCAGCGGTGAATGCCGGCGCGCAACTCAGCGTCGAGTTCGCCGACGGCCGCGTCGGCGTCACTGCCGATGGCGGCGGGGCCACGAGATCCGAAGCGGCGAGGCCCTCCTCGGCCCCCTCTTCCAAGCCGGCGGCGAAGCGCGTGTCGAAGCCGATCGACCAGGGCTCGCTGTTTTAAGCGGCACAACTCACCGCCCGAGCCAATGCGATACCCGCCTCTCGGAATCGCTGCGCGCGGCCGCATCGAAGCCGCGATGGCCCTGCTCCAGCACTTCCGGATCGTCGGCGCCGGCGAGATGCGGCGTGACGCCGGCGGCGTCGAAATCGTGATAGGCGCCGGGATAGACCACGATCCGCGCCAGCGCGCTGCGGCCGCGGGCGCCGTCGATCATCGCCCGGCAGGCCGGGACCGAGCTGATGTCGTCTGCGCCGCCGATCAGCACCAGCGTCGGCACCCGCGCGCTCCATCCGAGCCGCGCCGCGATCCGGCAATCCGGATAGAACGCGATCGCCGAGCGGAACTCGGGCTCGCCTTTGGCGAACGCGGTTTGCGGGCGCACCGCCCACAGCAGCGCACTCGCGCCATTGTCCCAGCCGATCAGGCCGATGCGCTGGCGCGCGACCCAGGGCTGCTGCGCCAGCCAGTGCCGCGCGGCTCCGATGTCGGCCAGGCGTTCCCGCCGCGCCGGCGAGCGGCGGCTTCGGGCGTGGCACTGAGGGCCGAGATCGCGTGAACCGTAACTGTCCGGCAGCAACACGGCATGGCCGGATTTCAGCAATTGTCCGGCCCAATCGGCGTAGCGCGGCCTGATGGCTCCGGACCTGCCGACCAGTCCGCCGCAGCCATGCAATGCGACGACCGCGGGAAACGGGCCGTTGCCGTCGGGCCTGTACAACCATGCGCCGAGTTTGCCGCCGGGGCCGGAGATATCCACCATTTCAGGCGCCGGTGCCGCCATGGCCGCATGTCCGGCGGCGAGCAGAATGGCAATCGACAGAAACAAAGGCAGGCGCATTGCAGAGGTCCAGGCGGTGATCCCGGTCGGCCGGCGAGCGCCCACCGCAATGTAGATTATCATGCGCCAGAACGGCGATTTCATCACAAGTCGGTGGTTTGCAACGCGGCTCATCCGTTCTATCTGTGGGAGATATCGACCGCGAGCGGCCGGGGCAACGCCTCGCCGCGTGCGGTATCTCAGGAGATCAGCCGTGCTGAACAAATTTGGCCCCTCGGGCTCGGGCGAAGCGCAGGTGCAATATCTGGATGGCGATTTCCGCGTGATCTCGCCGGGCACCTATGTCCGCTGCGCGGTGACCGGTGTGCAGATTCCGCTCGACGAGCTGAAATACTGGAGCGTCGATCTCAAGGAAGCCTACGCCACGCCGATCGCTGTGCTGCAGCGGCATTATCCGATCGCCGCCAAGCGGTTCGACTGACGCACATTCAGTTCGCCGGCCGGCGCGCGGTGGCGACATATTGCGCGCCGAGCGGCAGGCGGCGGATCGCGTGTTCGATCTTGCGGACCGCCGCGTTCTCGAACGGCGTGAAGAAGATGTACTCGATCTCCGGCGGCGCGAATCCGGCCTGAGCCAGCAGCCTGCGCGCCGTCGGCGCGCTGAGCAGGACGGCGTCGTGATCGAACGCGCAGCGATGCACCGCCAGCCGCGTCAGCGGGTTCCACGGATTGTGCTCGCAGATCACCAGCGCCCCGCCGGGCCGCAGCACCCGCCGCGCCTCCTCGAGAAATCCGACCCATTCGGCAACGGCGACGTGGTGGATCACGCAGACGGTGACGGCGAGATCGAAACTCGCATCGGCGAACGGCAGCGTGCGGCCGTCATAGAGCTGATAGTGGTTGCCGGGATGCCGCTGCCTGGCGATGTCGAGCGGCGTCGGGCTGACATCGACGCCCGACACCTCGCAGACCGACGGCGGCAGGAAGCCGTGGATCAGCCCCGGGCCGCAGCCGATATCGAGCAGCCGCGCCGGTCGCGGAAGGCCGAGGCTCTTCACCTTCTCGACCACCTTGTCGGCCTTGCCGCGGGTGAAGAACGACTGGTCGAGGCCGGAGAAATTGATCGACTGGTTCACCTCGGGCGCGTAGTCCGGATACGGATCGCTGGCCCAGCGCGAGGCGGCGCCGTCGTTGCGGTCGGGACTGCTCGTCATCGCGTGTCTCCCTTCGCACTCTTCAGCCAGCCGATCGAAAAATTCCCGACCCGGCTGACCGGCGTCACATCCGGACGCGCCGTGCGGCCGACCACCAGCACCGGGCGCGACAGGCCGCGGATCTGCGGCGCGATGTCGGCGTCCTCGGGCAGCCAGACGTACTGATCGGGTGTCGGCGCGCCGGGCAGTGCCGGATGCGGTCCGATCACCAGCATGTTCGGCACAGCGACCGCGCGGATGGCGGCGGCGAGCCGCGCGTGGCTGTAGTCGTCGTTGTACAGCATCAGCGCCAGATAGCTCGCGAGGTGAAACGCCAGCAGCGGCAGCAGCGCCAGCGGCGCGATCCGCAGCATGGCGAAATACAGCGGCACGAAAATCCACACCACGTAGAGGTAGCTGCCACGGCCGAGCAGTTCCAGCAGCACCACCGCCAGCAGCGCCTGCAGCAGCGGCTCGCGCGCCCTCACCCAGACCTGCGGCACGCTGCGCCCGCGAAGCATGATCCAGACCGCCGCACCCAGCGCGATCAGTTCCGGCAGATGGCGCTTGTATTGCGCGTGCCAGAAGTAAGCGGCCAGCGGCGAGCGGATGCCGTTGGTGCCCTGGCGGCCGCCGAGGTCGTGCAGCCATCGCAGCGACACGATATCCGGATGCAGCGCCCAGAACAACGCCATGCCGAGAACGCCGCCGAGCGCGAGGTGCAGCAGCGCGCGCAGCCCCATGCGATCCAGCAGCACGCGCAGCGCGACGAAGCCGGCGCCGATCACGCCGGTGGCGTGAATTTCCACTGCGAGCACCGCCAGCGTGCCACCGAGCCAGACCAGACGCGGCCGGCGCACGCACAGCAAGGCCGCGAGCGTGACCGCCAGCGACAGCGTCTCGGCGCGTAGCGAGACCACGCCGCGCAGCACCGGCTCCATCAGGCACAGCACGATCGCCAGCGTCAGCGCCGTCACCGGACGATAATCGAATTCGGCGCGCAGGAAGCCGTAGAACGCGGCGAGGATCAGCAGCAGCCACAGCTCGTTGGCGACGAACACCGTCCAGAAACCGTGGCCCATCATCGCGTACACCGCCGCGATCAGCGCGGTCGGGATCATCGAAAACACGTAGGTGCCGCCGACCAGGTCGTTCGGATAGAAGAAGCGGTCGGCGCGGATGCCGTGATCGACCAGATTGACCGCCCAGGAGTAGATCCAGAACGCGTCCATCTCGTTCGGCGTGAACACCAGGAACAGCTTCACCGAGATCGCCAGCAGGGCCGCCGCCGCGAGCGCCAGCACCGGCGCGCGGCCGGCAAGTCCGATCCAGCGATCCGACGCCGGCGGCGCGACGGCGAGCGACGCCCCGGTCATCGCGCGCCTCCTTCGCGCTCACGCCGGTCCGGCCGCGCGGCGCGACCGTCAGCGGCGGTCTCGCGAACGATGAATCGCGGCCGCCGCTTGGTCTCGAGAAAGATCTTGCCGATGTACTCGCCGATCACGCCGAGGAAGATGAACTGCAGCCCCTGGAACAGCATCAGCGGCAGCATGATCGAGGCCCAGCCGGGAATCGATTCATCCGTGAAAAGTTTGGCCCACAGCGTCCAGGCGCCGAGCAGGAAGGCCAGCAGCGACACCGCAAGGCCGATGATTCCGATCGCCCGCAACGGCGCCACCGACCACGAGGTGATGCCGTCGATCGCGAAATGCAGCATCTTGCCGAGCGGATATTTGGTCGCGCCGGCGACGCGGGGCGTGCGTCGATAGGCGACCTGCGCGGTCTCGAAGCCGAGCCGCTGCACCAGCGACCGCAGGAACAGGTTGGTTTCCGAATATTGCAGCAGCGCCGCGATCGCGCGCCGGCTCATCAGCCGGAAGTCGGCGTGCTGCGGCAGAATCTCGGCGCCGAGCAGGCCGAGCAGCTTGTAGTACAGGCTCGCGGAGTTGCGCTTGAACCAGGTGTCGGACTGCCGCTCGGAACGGACGCCGTAAACGATGTCGGCGCCGTCGTGATAGCGCGCCACCATCGCCTCGATCGCGTTCGGATCGTCCTGCAGATCGGCGTCGATCGTCACCACCATCTCGGCGGTCGAGGCCGACAGCCCCGCCCACAACGCCGCCTGATGACCGAAATTGCCCGACAGCCGGATGCCGTCGTAACGCTGCGGCTGCGACGCGTGCAGCGCCTCGATCAGTCGCCATGTCCTGTCGGAGGAGCCGTCGTCGACGAACAGCACGCTGCTCGAATTCGCGATCAGTCCACGCGCGATGCAGGATTCGATCACGCCGCAGAGTTGCCGCGCGGTCTCCGGCAGCGCCTCTTCCTCGTTGAAGCAGGGAACGACGATCTGCAGACGATCCACCAATGCCACCATCCCCTGGCGCCTCGGGTTGCGAGGCGGTCTCCGCTCGGCGGAAGAGAAACTCTCAATTCAATCGATGAGCACAACCGGCAATGACGGCAGGATCGTCAAATCGGCCGCGCAGTCAATCGCGGATCGCTCATCTCCGCCGACCAAACCGACCGGCGCGGGCCTGGTTGAGCCGTTCGAGCACGAAGCCCCGCCACCTTGCCGGATCGTCGACCGCCAACGTCACCGCAAACGAAACAACCGCGCGGCCGAGCGTCGCCGCGGCGGCCGGGCCGATCCGCGCCAGATCCTTCTCGGTCGTCACCAGCGTCAGGCCGTCGCGGCGGGCGGTGTCGGCGAGGCTCGCGAGGTCGTCCGCCGTAAACGGATGATGATCGGCGAACGCCCGCGCTTCCGCCACGTCGATGCCGCTGGCGCGGAGTGTCGCGAAGAATCGCGCCGGGTCGCCGATGCCGGCGAAGGCCAGCACGCGCTGCCCCCTCAGCCGCTCCACCGAAACCTCCTCGGGCCGAAGCTGCGCGCGCAGAACGACGCCGCCCTGCGCTGCGATCTGCGCCGCGACGCCATCGGCCGCCGCGCCGTCGCCGATGATGATCAGCGCGTCGGTGCGTTCGATCTGCAGCGGCAGCGGCGCGCGCAACGGGCCGGCGGGGAACACGCAGGCATTGCCGACGCCGCGCCGGCTGTCGATCACGATCAGCGAGAGGTGCTTGACCAGCGCCGGATTCTGGAAGCCGTCGTCCATCACGATGACGCTCGCGCCCTGCGATCGCGCCAGCGCTGCGCCGTCGACGCGGTCGCGCGCGACGACGACCGGCACGCTGCGCGCCATCATCAGCGGCTCGTCGCCGACATCCGCCGCGCTGTGGCGTTGCGGGTCGACGCCGATCGGCCCCTTCAGCCGGCCGCCATAGCCGCGGCTCAGCACGACCGGATTTTCATCGAGATCACGGAGGAGTTGCACCAGCGCCAACGTCGTCGGCGTCTTGCCGGCGCCGCCGAGATGATAATTGCCGACGCAGATCACCGGCGCCCCGGCCTCGATGCCGGCCTTGCGCATCCGCCAGGAGGCGACTTCGCCATACACCGCGCCGAGCGGCAGCAGCAATCGCGACAGCAACGAGGGTGGCCGGTGCCAGAAGCCCGGCTCACGCATCGGCGGCGCCCTGCTCGATGCGCAGTTGCAGCAGATAGGGTTCGAGCGCGGCGACGGTGCGGTCCAGCGCGCCGCCGAGCCTGTCGACCACGCGGGTGGCGGCATCGATCGAGGTCTGGCGCGCATTGGCGTCGGACAGCAACTGGCCGAACCGCCTGACCAGCGCGGCGGCGTCGGCCGCGGTGAAGGCGCCGCCCTCGTCGTCGAGCGCGCGGTAGACGTCGCTGAAATTCGAGACATGCGGCCCGTGCACGATCGACGCGCCGAGCTTGACCGCCTCGATCGGATTCTGGCCGCCGTGCTCGATCAGCGAGCCGCCCATGAACACGATCGGCGCCAGCCGATAGAACAGCCCGAGTTCACCCATGGTGTCGGCGACGTAGATCGCGGTGGCCGCCGTCGGCAGTTGCTCGCGCGAACGCAATGCCGCGTGCAGGCCGGCGCCCTCGATCAGCCCGGCGATCTGTTCGCCGCGATGCGGATGCCGCGGAACGATCACGGTGAGCAATGTCGGGAACACGCCGGTGAGCGTGCGGTGAACGTCGAGCAGGATTTCCTCCTCGCCCGGATGGGTCGAGGCGGCGACGATCACCGGCCGGCCGCGCGTCACCGCCATCAGCCGTTCCAGCCGCGCCGGATCGCCGGGCGGCGGATCGACGTCCATCTTGAGATTGCCGGTGGTGATGACGTTGCGGCTGCCGAGCGCCGAGAACCGCTCCGCATCCATCCGCGACTGCGCCAGGCAGATGTCGAACTTGCCGAGCAGCGTGCCGATCGTCGCCGAGGCGCGGCGCCAGCGCGGGAACGAACGCTGCGACATCCGGCCGTTGATCAGCACCATCGGCAACCGCCGCGCCGCCGAGGCGAGGATCAGGTTCGGCCACAGGTCGGATTCGATGAACAGCGCCAGTGACGGCTGCCAGTGATCGAGGAAGCGCGCGACGAAGCGCGGCGCGTCGTAGGGAATGAACTGGTGGATGATGTCGGGCGGAAACCGTTTCGCCACCACCGCCGCCGACGTCACCGTGCCCGACGTCAGCAGGATGCGCAGATTGAGCGCGCGCAGCCGCTCGATCAGCCCGGCCGCGGCCAGCACCTCGCCGACGCTGGCGCCGTGGATCCACACCAGCGGCCCGCTCGGCCGCACATGCGCGGCGACGCCGCGACGCTCGTCGACCCGTGCAGCTTCTTCCTTGCCCTGATCGAGCCGCCGTTTGATCAGCAGCGGAACGAGCGGGGCCATGCCGGCGGTGAGCGTCTGATAGACGCGCAGCGTCATCGGCAACGGTTCGGCCAGCGAAGGCGCCGTCTGCCACCGCGGAGGTGACGCGCTCGTCATCGCCACGCGATCCCCGTCAACGTGCCGGCTTTGCGTCCTGGCCGGGATCCAGCAGGCGATGGAGATGGACGATGAAGTAGCGCATGTGGGCGTTGTCGACGGTCTGTTGAGCCTTGGCCTTCCACGCCGTGAAGGCGGAGGCGTAGCTCGGAAACACGCCGACGATGTCCACCTTGTCGAGGTCGCGGAAGGTGACGTTCTCGAGATCTTCGAGCTCGCCGCCGATGACGAGATGAAGCAATTGCTGCGCAGTGTCGGGCATCGAGGTTCCTCAGCGGCAAACGGGCAGATGCAGGCTCAACCCGCAGGACGATTGCGAAAATGCTCGACGATGCGAGCATGACGATCGCGCCCCGCGGCCACCAGAACGCCGTGCGTGACCTCGGGACGGTTGTAGACGATGGCTTCGCCCGCGAGGGTTGTTAGTGTACCATCCGCTTCGTGCACGATCAAATCGGCCGCGGCAAGGTCCCAGTCGCGGCTTTGTCCACCTGCGAATGCGACATCGACCCGACAATCGGCGACGCCACATAAACGCAATGCCAGCGAGCCGATCCGCGGAAGAATGTGAGCGCCGTCCGGCAATGCGAGGCGCTCGATCAACGGTTTCGGCCCCGCGACTTTGACGAATTCCAGATCCCGGCCGGTGCTCGCGCGAATCGGGGCGCCGTTCAGCGTCGCACCCGCCCCGCGCGTGGCGAAGAAGAACTCCTGGCTGACCGGGGCGAACACCGCCGCGAGAATCGGCGAGGCGTTTTCGACCAGCGCGGCGGAGACGCACCAGTCCTCGCGCCCGGCAAGATAGGCGCGGGTGCCGTCGATCGGGTCGATGATCCACACCCGTTGCCGCTCCAGCCGCGCCGGATCGTCGGCGCTCTCCTCGGACAACCAGCCATAGTCGGGAACGGCGGATTGCAGGCGATCGCGGATCAGATCGTTGACGGCGATGTCGGCCTCCGACACCGGCGACGACCCGCCCTTGGTCCACTCGCGCAGCTCGGTGCGGAACATCGACAGCGCCAGCGCGCCGGCCTCGCGCACCGTCGCGGCCAGCAGCGCCGCGTCGCGCGATCCGACCTCGCCCTGCCGCGTATCCGGACTAGCGCCCGGCAATCGTCAGCCCCTCGATCCGCAGCGTCGGCGCATTGACGCCGTAGCGGAAGGTCAGATCATTGGCCGGCGTCAGCGTCTTGTACATCTCGATCAGATGGCCAGCGATGGTGACCTCGCTCACGGCATAAGTGCATTCGCCGTTCTCGATCCAGAACCCGGCGGCGCCGCGGCTGTAGTCGCCGGTGACGCCGTTGACGCCGGAGCCGATCAGATCGGTGACGTAGAAGCCCTGCTTGATGTCGCTCATCAGTTCAGCCGGGCTCATCGTGCCGCCTTCGAGATGCAGATTGTAGGGCCCGGGCGACGGCGACGAAGACACGCCGCGATGCGCGTGGCCGGTGGTGGTGAGCCCGAGTTCGCGCGCGGTGGCGCAATCGAGCAGCCAGGTGGTCAGCACGCCGTCATCGACGATCGCCAGTTGCTTCACCGCGACGCCTTCGGCATCGAAAGGCTGCGAGCGCAGCCCGCGCTTGCGCAGCGGATCGTCGACGATGCGAATGCCGTCGCGGAACAGCTTGTCGCCGAGCCGGTCTTTCAGAAACGAGGTCTTGCGGGCGATCGCGGCGCCGTTGGCGGCGCCGACCAGATGCCCGACCAGCGAGCCGGCGACCCGCGGATCGAAGATCACCGGCACCTTGCAGGTCTCGACCTTGCGCGGGCCGACACGTGCCGCGGTGCGCTCGCCGGCGATGCGGCCGACGGTGTCCGGCGACAACAGATCTTCTGCGTGCGGCGCGGTGGTGTAGTCGTAGTCGCGCTCCATGCCGGTGCCGTCGCCGGCGATCGCGGTCATCGAGATGCCGTGGCTGGAGCGCAGGAACGCGCCGTGGAAGCCGGTCGAGGTCACCAGCACCATGCCGCCGATCCCCGACGAGGCGGAGGCGCCGCCCGACTTGGTGACGCCCTTGACCGCCAGCGCCGCCTGCTCGGCTTCGCGCGCGCGGCGCTCCAGCTCGGCGGTCGAGGGCGTCTGCGGATCGAGCACATCGAGCTGCGGAAATTCGCGAGTCAGCAGCGCGGGATCGGCGAGGCCGACATATTTGTCGTCCGGCGCGACCCGCGCCATCGCCACCGCGCGATCGGCCAGTTTCGACACGCCGTCGCCGGTGATGTCGTTGGTCGAGACCACCGCCTGGCGGCGGCCGACAAGGACGCGCAGCCCGACGTCGTCACCCTCGGAGCGCTCGGATTCCTGCATCCGGCCGTCGCGTACTTCGACGCCGTGCGAGACGCCGCGCACTGCAACCGCATCGGCCTGATCGGCGCCGGCGCGCATCGCCGCCTCGACCAGCCGTTGCGCCAGGTCGCTCAACGCCGACTGATCGAGCAGGTCTTGATCCCTGGAAGGCGAAGACGGCGATCGGACGCTTGGTGAAGAGTTCACAAACAGAAATCCTGAGGCTGAAAGCAATGACGGCGAGCCCGGAAACGCATCCCGAGATTTCACAGATGTGCCTGTTCGGCGCGGACTTCAAGCACTTTGCGCGACGCGGGAACAAATCATTGTCGGCTTTGCCGCAAGCTTCCGTCAATCATGCTGGCCAAGCTTCTGTCAATCATGCGGGGCGAAGCAAGGTGCGCAAGTTTCGATTAACCAGCCTTTTTAAGCGATTCCGGACGCCGCTCTGGCAAGCTTCACCCATCGACCGGACAGATAAATCCGGCGGGGAGAACAAAGCCGTGAGGCGTCAAACAGCAACAGGCGGGAGCAATTCCGCCGGGTCGAGCCGCGCTCTGCGGCTCGACCCCCTCTCACTGCCGATCCGCTTCGACGCGCACGACGTTCGTGCCGACGGCGGCATCCGGCAAATCGAATTGCATCGCGAACGCGTGATCCTGCACCGCGCCGTCGCCGGCATGCGGATGGCGATCAAGGTCCGCGTCAGCGACTTCCGCGGCATCGCCTGCCGCGGTCTCGACGACGGCCGGATGCTGATGCTGGTGCATCGCGATCCGTCGCTGTCGGTGCCGCTGTGTATCAGCGACGACAACGACGAGATCGAGCGCGCCCGCGCGCTGTGGTGCGAGATCTTCGCGCTGCCGCAACTGCCCGACGACACGCCGCGCGAACCCGCGCAACGCCGCCGCCGCCACAGCGTGATCAGCCACCGCCGGCCGCGCTTCCTGATGCGACGGCGCACCGGTGCGCTGCTGGACGCGCCGCGCAGCTACGCCGGCGAGCGCGAGATCATCGCCCGAAACTGAGGGCCTCAGGAACGCCGCGCGCCGCGAGTTCGGCACGCGCGGTTTCACCATCCGCAGAGAATGAGCCGCCGACGATTACGCCGTCGCCCGGGCGACCGCGTCGCACGACAGGCCGATGAACAGCAGCAGGCCGGCATCGCGGTTCGACTTGAACAGCTTCAGGCACAATCTGCTGTCGTGGATGTCGAGCCGGACGATCTGCGAGGCCAGATGCACCGCGAAAGCGGCGAGCCCAATCCAGCCGAGCCAGCCGGAGCCCGCCAGCACCAAAGCGGTGCCCAGCAACGTCACCGAAAGCCCGTACAGCATCATCAGCGCGGCGTGGGTCCTGTCGCCGAACAACAGCGCGGTGGACTTGATGCCGATCATCAGGTCGTCCTCGGCATCCTGATGCGCGTAGATGGTGTCGTAGCCGACCACCCAGGCGATCGAACCGGCGTAGAGCACGAACGCCACCAGATCGAGCCGTGCGAAGGTGCCGGCGAAGCCCATCAGCGCGCCCCACGAGAAGGCGAGCCCGAGCACGATCTGCGGCCAGTAGGTGATCCGCTTCATGAACGGATAGGCCGCGACGATGATCAGCGAGGCGATGCCGGTCGCGATGGTGAAGTTGTTGAACTGCAGCAGAACCGCGAGGCCGATGAACGACAGCGTCACCATGAAGGCGGCAGCCTGCTTGGCCGAGACTTGGCCCGCCGGGATCGGCCGCGACCGGGTGCGTTCGACCTTGCCGTCGAGGTCGCGGTCGGTGATGTCGTTCCAGGTGCAGCCGGCGCCGCGCATCACGAAGGAGCCGACGAAGAACAGCGCGCAGAACAGCGGCAGCTGGCTGAGATCCTTCGCCATGCCGGCCGCCAGCGCCGCCGACCACCAGCACGGCATCAGCAGCAGCCAGGAGCCGATCGGACGGTCGAACCGGGCGAGACGCAGATAGGGCCGCGACCATTGCGGCGCATGGCTGTCGACCCAATTGCCGGTCGAGTCGGCAACCGGCGCCGTCGCGCCGCTGATCGGAACGCCGGTCATCTCTGCAGCACGTTGCCGTTCAGCGTGTCGAAGGTGGTGCCGCCGTATTTCTTGGCCGACGTATTCGCCTCAGGTGCCGCGACCGACGAGCCGAGAACGTCGGCGAGGCTCGGTCCGGCCGGACCGCGCTGCTGCTGCTGGGCCGCGATGTCGCAGACCTTCTTCTGCATCCCCGTGGTGTTCTGATGGCCCTTCTTGAGCTGGTCGGCGATTTCGCCGGGGATGCCGCACTTCTTGGCGTTGGTGGTCACGTAGTTGATCATCTTGGTTTCGGCGACCGAGAAGGCGCTGATCAGCTTGCAGGCTTCGGCTGCGGGAGCCTTCCGCTTGCCGGCCGCCTGAATCGCGGCGCCGCGCTTCTCGGCGTCCTGCCGCAGCTTGACGAAGTCGTTCATGCATTCTTCGCCGCCGGCCTGCTGTCCCATCGGCGCGGCCTGCTGGGGCGGCGGCGCGAAACCTCCTCCGCCTCCCGCGAGCGGAGCTGCACCGGCCCCGAACGCGCTGCCGCTATTGACCGGCGGAAACGGCGAGGACTGCGCAGGCGCCGAAGCGGCCTGGTTCGGCAACGGCGCCGGAAAAGCCGACGTCGGAGCAGTCGTCTGCGTGGACGTGGAAGCCTGGTTCGGCAACGGTGCCGGAAATGCACTTTGCGCATTCGCCTGCACGGCGTGCAAAGTGAAGACGGCGGCGACCGTCGGCACTATCAAACGTGGGATGATCAAGGCTGCTCCTCCGGCAAAGGTTCGATGGTCCCCAAGAATCCCCAAAAACAGTCCCCGAATGCCCGCGGCGCGACGATGTTCTCGCCGCCTCGGCCTTTTACGATTCCCGAATGCCCTTAACAACCCGTGGAATAGGGCGGCAGCGCGGCGGTTCGCCACGTTTACCCGCTGATTTTGCTGGACGTTTGGACTAGAACCGGCTCCTGGAACCCACTGCCATGTCCCGATACGAATTCCGCAGCCCCCGTCTTTTCATCGACGCCGCCCTCGCCGCCGGTGTGCAGGTGCCGCTGAACCGCGACCAGAGCAACTATCTCGGCAATGTGCTGCGGCTCGGCGCGGGCGCGCCGGTGCTCGCCTTCAACGGCCGCGACGGCGAGTGGCGCGCCGTGCTGGCCGGCCGCAAGCGACCGGAAGAACTGGAAGTCGCCGAGCAGACAAGGCCGCAGGACCACCTGCCCGACCTGACCTACGCATTCGCGCCGCTGAAGCATGCGCGGCTCGACTATATGGCGCAGAAGGCCGTCGAAATGGGCGCCGGGCGGCTGCAGCCGGTGCTGACGCGGCACACCCAGGTGCATCGGCTGAACACCGAGCGGATGCGGGCCAATGTGATCGAGGCGGCCGAGCAATGCGGCATCCTCAGCCTCGCCGGTGTCGAGGAACCGGTCGCGCTGGAGCGCTGGCTCGCCGCGCGGGCCGAAAGCAGTCGCCTGCTGGTGTTCTGCGACGAGGACGCCGAGGTCGCCGATCCGGTCGCCGCACTGCAGGCCGCCCGCCCCGCGGCGGCGCAGGGGATCGACCTCTTGGTCGGGCCCGAAGGCGGCTTTGCCGCCGACGAACGCGAGCTTTTGTTGCGGCAGCCGAACATCCTCCAGCTGGCGCTCGGCCCCCGCATCATGCGCGCCGACACCGCCGCAGTCGCGGCACTGGCGCTGGTGCAGGCAGTGGCGGGTGACTGGACGGGGTAGCCAGTCGGGCTATCGCATATGAATCAAATGTTCAGCCGCGACACCCGCAACGAGTCGTCCCCGCGCAGGCGGGGACCCATAACCCCTGGCTTTTCAGGTGCAGAAAGGCCTCTGCCACCGGGCTTCCATCGAGATGCTGCGGCGTATGGGTCCCCGCCTGCGCGGGGACGACAGAGAAGAGTGGCATTCAACCATTGGCCCCGAACGGCCTTCACGCACCTCTTTGATGACGGTCGAATCTGTCATCCGGCCGTGTTAAGGGCTGCGCCGACAACCCTTTTGCCCCTCCCCTGCCCGGGATTGCAGGAATTTCGACCATGACCAAGACCGCCGCCGCTCGCGCGACCGGATCCGCCGAGTGGGCGGAGGCGCTGCTGCAATCGTTCAGCCAGGCCGGCTATGTCCGGGCCGAGCCGGCGATCCTGCAGCCGGCCGACCCGTTCCTCGACCTCTCCGGCGAGGACATCCGCAAAAGCCTCTACCTCACCACCGATTCCAGCGGCGAAGAGCTGTGCCTGCGCCCCGACCTGACGATTCCCGTCGCGCGCGACTATCTCGCTTCGCCCGGCGCCGGCGAGCCGGCCGGGTTCTGCTATCTCGGCCCGGTGTTCCGGCAGCGCAGTGGCAAGCCGAGCGAATTCCTGCAGGCCGGCATCGAATCCTTCGGCCGCCAGGACCGCGCCGCGGCGGACGCCGAAATGCTGGCGCTCGGGCTGGAAGCAACTTCCGCATTCGGCCTCACTGAAATCGACATCCGCACCGGCGACGTCGCGTTGTTCTCGGCGCTGATCGATGCGCTCGGGCTGTATCCGGTGTGGCGGCGGCGGCTGATGAAGGACTTCAACCGCCAGGCCAGCCTGGCGCAGGACATCGAACGGCTGACGCTCGCGACCTCGAGCGCCAACGAATACGAGGGCGTGCTGGCGGCGCTGGCCGGCTCCGACCGCAAGGCGGCGCTGGCGCTGGTCACCGACCTGATGTCGATCGCCGGCGCCACCACGCTCGGCGGCCGCGCGGTCTCCGAGATCGCCGACCGCTTCCTCGAACAGTCGACGCTGAAGAGCGGCGCCCTGCCGCGCGACGCGCTGCAGAAGATCCAGCGCTTCCTCGCCATCAGCGGCGATCCGAACGACGCGCTGCAACAGCTCCGCGCGCTCGCCGCCGACGCTCAGCTTGCGATCGATGCGGCGATCGATCAGTTCGAAAGCCGGATCGGCTTCATGGCCGCGCGCTGCATCGACCTGACGAAGACGCGGTTCTCGACCTCGTTCGGCCGCGGCCTCGATTACTACACCGGGTTCGAATTCGAGCTGCACCGCGCCGGCAATGGCGATGATCCGCTGGTCGCGGGTGGCCGCTATGACGGGCTGATGAGCCAGCTCGGCGCGAGCGCCCCGATCCCCGCGGTCGGCTTCTCGATCTGGATCGAGGCGATGATTCAGTCCGGCCCCGCCAACATTGGGAGCGCGTCATGACCGCGCCGTTCATTCTGGCGGTCCCGTCCAAGGGCCGTCTGCAGGAAAACGCCGAAGCCTTCTTCGCCCGCGCCGGCCTCGCGCTGTCGAAGTCCGGCGGCGCCCGCGACTATCGCGGCAGCATCGCCGGCCTCGACAATGTCGAGGTCGCCTATCTGTCGGCCAGCGAGATCGCCGCCAATCTGGCGCGCGGCGCGGTGCATTTCGGCGTCACCGGCGAAGATCTGCTGCGCGAGAGCATTGCCGACGCCGACCGCCGCGTGCTGATGATCGACGGGCTCGGCTTCGGCTACGCCAATGTCGTGGTCGCGGTGCCGCAGGCGTGGATCGACGTGCGTACCATGGCGGATCTCGACGACGTCACCACCGGCTTTCGCGCCCAGCACAATCGAAGGATGCGGGTCGCGACCAAATACATCAACCTGACGCGCGGCTTTTTCGCAGCGCACAATGTGGTCGACTACCGCATCGTCGAAAGCGCCGGCGCCACCGAGGGCGCGCCCGCGGTCGGCACCGCGGAGATGATCGTCGACATCACCACCACCGGCGCGACGCTGGCCGCCAACGGCCTCAAGGTGCTCGACGACGGCATCATGCTGCGCAGCCAGGCCAATCTGGTGGCCTCGCGCGACGCCGACTGGTCGAATGAGGCGCGCGAGACCGCGCGGGTGATCCTCGACCAGATCGCCTCGCGCGCGCGCGCCACCAAATACAAGGAAGTCCGCACCCGTTTCGCAGGCTGCAACGACGCGCTGCTCGCCGAGGCGCACAGCCGGTTCGGCGTGGTGTCGCCGTTCGGCGGCCCGACCTCGTCGGGGATGCTGACGCTGCACTGCCCGCCGGCACAGCTCTACGGGCTCGGCAGTTTCCTGCGCCAGCACGGCGCCGACACGGTGTCGGTCGCCTCGCTCGACTACGTGTTCGACAAGGACAATCCGCTGTTCAGCAAACTTGCAGCATTCCTGCGGCAATAATGCCGGGTTATGGTTCCGCCGGCGTGGCGACAGCGCCGCGTCGCCACCATATGATGCAGTCAGCAGAGCGCGTAAACTAACAACACAGCAAGCGAAGCCGGAACCGACCGATGAGACTGGGGAGTGACCTGTCAGGCCTGAATGCCGGTGCGAGCTCCGTTGCGCTGGGACTGTCGATCGTGGTTCCGGTGTTCAACGAGGCCGCCGGACTGCCGGCGCTGCACAACCGGCTCTCGACGCTCGCGGCCACGCTGCGGCAGCGCTACGGGCTGGCCTGCGAAGTGGTTTATGTCGACGACGGCAGCGCGGACGCGACGCTGAGCATCGCCCGCAACCTGCCGGCCAATGGCATCGACGTCCAGGTGGTGTCGCTGTCGCGCAATTTCGGCAAGGAAGCAGCCCTGCTTGCGGGGCTCGACCACGCCCGCCGCGGCGCGGTGCTGTTCATGGACGGCGACGGCCAGCACGCGCCGGAGCTGGTCGAGAAGCTGGTGTCGCACTGGATCGACGACGGCTACGACGTCGTCTACACCGCCAAGGCGCATCGCGACAACGAGCCGCGGCTGCGCCGCGCCGCGGTGCGCGGCTTCTACGCGATGATCAATTGGGGCGCGCGGCAGAAGATCCCGGAAGACGCCGGCGACTTCCGCCTGCTGTCGCCGCGCGCGGCGGCGGCGCTGAAGCTGCTGCCCGAGCGCAACCGCTTCTTCAAGGGGCTGGCGAGCTGGATCGGCTTCAGGCAGTTCCGGGTCGACTACGAGCCGGCGCCGCGCACCCACGGCTTCACCACCTTCAGCGCCGGCCGGCTGATCGGCCTGTCGATCGAAGGCCTGACCTCGTTCTCGGTGGCGCCGCTGCGGATCGCCAGCCTGCTCGGCGCGGCGCTGGCGCTCGGCGCGTTCCTGTTCGGACTGTCGATCCTGTGGGAGACCTGGGTCGGCGGCAAGTCGGTGCCCGGCTATCCGTCGCTGATGGTCGGCATGATGACGATCGGCGGCGTGCAACTGCTGATGATCGGCATCGTCGGCGAGTATATCGGCAAGATCCTGTCCGAGCTGAAGGCGCGGCCGATCTATTTCGTCGCCGAGCACAGCGTCCGGCAATCCGATCCGACCGCCGACGTCGGCCCGGCCAAGCAGTCCGCCGCCGAATGAGCGGAGTTGCGCCGCGGCGGATCTGGCTGTGCGCCGACGATTACGGCATCAGCCCCGGCGTCAACCGCGCCATCATCGACCTGATCGAGCGCCGGCGTATCAACGCCACGTCGGTGATGATGGTGGCCCCGGCGATCAGTCGCGACGACGTCCGCGCGCTGCTCGACGCCACCGCCGCCAATCCAGCCTGCGCCGTCGGCCTGCACGCGACACTGACCGCGCCGTTCTCGCCCCTGACGATGCACTATCGGCCGCTGCATGGCGGGATCTTCCTGCCGCTCGGCCGCAAGCTGCGTGGCAGCCTGCTGCGCCGGCACGACCCGCATCTGATCGCCGCGGAATTGACCGCGCAGCTCGAAGCCTTCGCCGAGCGCTTCGGACGGATGCCGGACTATGTCGACGGCCATCAGCACGTGCAGCTGTTTCCGCAGGTCCGCGACGCCTTCGTCGGCGTGGTGAAGGCGCTCGCGCCGAACGCCTGGGTCCGGCAATGCGGCCGCGCGCAGCCGCTGGCGCAACGGCTCGGCGCGCCGAAGCCGCTGCTGCTCGATGTGCTGAGCGCCCCGTTTCGCAGACGCGCCGCGCAAGCCGGCCTCGCCTTCAATCCGGGATTCGCCGGCGCCTATGATTTTGCCCGCGAGACCGATTTCGAAAAACTGCTGACGTCGTTTCTCGACGGCCTGCCCGACGGCGGGCTGGTGATGTGTCATCCCGGCTTCGTCGATGATGTGCTGATCAGTCTCGATCCGTTCACCGATCAGCGCGAACGCGAGCACGCGTTTCTCGCCAGCGACCGCTTCCTGCCGCTGCTCGCGCAGCACAATGTGACGTTGGCGAACAAAGCGGCCTGGGCGAGCATGCCCGCGGTCACTCCGGCACAGGTCGTTCTGTCGCATACAGAAAATTAATCCCGGCCGGGACTTATTGCGGCCCAAACCCTCCCTACATTTTCGAGGCTCACGCCCGCTGCGCCGCATTCGGCGGATCGCGCGTCGCGTGAGGTCACGGCTGCTCAGGGAGATCATCATGACACCGCAAGAACGCCAGCTTGTGGACGATCTGTTCGAAAGGCTCGCCCGTCTCGAATCCGCCCCGCGCGATCCCGACGCAGCCGCGGCAATCGCCCAGGGCCAGCGGATTGCGCCGAACGCGATCTACAGCCTGGTGCAGACCGTGCTGGTGCAGGACGAGGCGCTGAAGCGGGCGCATGAGCGCATTCAGGAACTGGAAAGCGACGGCGAAGCCGACTCTCATCGCGGCGGCGGCTTCCTCGACACCATGCGGGACACGATCTTCGGTCAGAATCAGCAGCGCGGTTCGGTGCCGAACGTGCCGCCTCCCGGCACTGGCGGCGGCCGGCCGGCCTGGAATACCGGACAGGTGCTGGGTCAACAGCAGATGGGACAGCAGCCGGCACCCGGCCAATACGCGCCGCAGCAGGGCGGCGGATTCGGTGGTCCGTTCGGCGGTGGTGCGGCCTCGCCGATGGGTGGCGGCGGCGGCTCCTTCCTTGGCACCGCCGCGGCGGCCGCAGCCGGCGTGGTCGGCGGCTCGCTGCTGCTCTCCAGCATCCGCGGGATGATGGGCGGCGGCAGCGGACAGCAAAGCATGGCCGATCAGTCCGGCCTCGGCGGCGCCAGCGCAAGTCCGTGGGGCAGTGACTCCTCCGGCGGCAATCTCGCGCAGCAGGCGGGCCTGGGCGACATCGGCTCGCAGCGCGGCGGGGTTGATGATGCCGCGTCGCGCCAGAGCGTGATGGATCCGGGATCGGACAACGATCGCATGGCCGACGCCGGCTACGACCAGGACGACATGGATCTCGACTCGGACGGCTTCGACGACGGCGGCGACAGCGACTTCGCCTGAACCGATCAGTTTCGCCACTCCCCCGAGCAAGACGGCCGCCCACGGGCGGCCGTTATCGTGACAGCGGCGGCGATCAGATCACCACCACCCGCGCGCCGACATTGACGCGGCCATAGAGGTCGATGACGTCCTCGTTGCGCATCCGGATGCAGCCGGACGAGACGTTGGTGCCGATCGTCCACGGTTCGTTGGAGCCGTGGATGCGATACAGCGACGAGCCGAGATACATCGCCCGGGCGCCGAGCGGATTGTCCGGGCCGCCTTCCATGTGCCGCGGCAGATCGGGACGGCGCGCCAGCATTTCTTTCGGCGGCGTCCAGGACGGCCATTCGCGCTTGGCGGAAATCGTCTTGACCCCGGACCAGGTGAAGCCCGGCCGGCCGACGCCGATGCCGTAGCGCAGCGCCCGACCGTCGCCCTGCACCAGGTACAGGAACTTGTTCGGCGTATCGACCACGATGGTCCCCGGCTTCTCGTTGCCCTGGTAATCGACGATCTGCTTCTCGTACCGCGGATCGAACGCCGGGCGCGCCGGATCGATCGCCTCGGGCTGACGCATGACCTGCGGATCCATCGGCGGCAGATATTGGCGCCGCGGCTCGTAGGACGGCGGCGGCTCGTAGTAACCCGACTGCGGCGGCTCGCCGCCATCCCTGAACAGGAATTCGATGAAGCCGCCGCCCATATTGGAGCGTTGTGCCGAAGCGGTGCGGACCGGCACGGGCTGCGGCGCCTGGCGGGCCCCGTAGATCACCGTTGGCTCGGGGACGGGTGACGTCTCATAGGCCGCCGCGCGCGGCAGCGCGGCGGCGAGACATGACACGCTGGTCAGCAATGCGAGGGTGGTTTTCCTGAACATCGACGTACTCTGAACTGTTTCGTCGTGGGCGCGCCCGAAGGCGCCGGTGAACGCAACTGATCAGAAACCAAAACCGGATCGGTTTGGTAAACAACAGCCCCCGCGTGGATTCACCACGTCGGCAAACAGCGCTGTTCTCGAAGACAGCGTTTATTTTCGGTGAAGTCGCGGCACGCATGGTTAACCCGGCGTTGCGGCGGCGTCCCGGCGATTCCCCGGTGAGTTCCGGACTGGCAACGCACCGTTAAACAGATGGCACTACAAACAAGTAATTGCCTGAAAACGGGATGAGCCGATGTCACTTCCACGCAAGCGCTTCCGGATCGAAGAACTCACGCTCGGCAGCGCGCCCCCGCTCGCACCGATCGACAGCGAGGCGGGGCCGACTCACCACGACATCATGGCAGAGCTGCGCGAGATACGCTCCCAGATCGTCGGCGGCGGCGGCGCGGTCGCCACCGGCAGCGGCACGCAGCAGATCAACGTCGCTGCAGCCGCGGAGGCCGCGGAAGCCAAGGCGCTGCTGGCGACCTACCGCGCCCAGATCGAACAGTTCGAGAAGCTCAGGGTCGAACTCGACCTGATCCACAACGCGATCGACCAGACCAAGCGCGAGATCGCGGTGCTGCACACCAAGAGCTTCAACGGCGAGGAGATGGCCAAGGTCAACGGCGAACTCGGCGCCGTCGTCGGCGGCACCGAGGAAGCCACCCAGCAGATCCTCGAAGCCGCCGAAGCGATCGACCAGGCCGCGACCGCGCTCGGCAAGGTCACGTCGGTGGATCAGCAGAAGGCGCTGAGCGAAGAGATTCAGGAACGCGTCATCGCGATCTTCGAGGCCTGCAACTTCCAGGACCTCACCGGCCAGCGCATCAGCAAGGTGATGACCACGATGAAGTTCATCGAACATCACATCATCGCGATGATGGACATCTGGGGCGGCGTCGACGCGATCAAGGCCCACGCTCCGCCGATCGTCGACCACCGCGAAGGCGACGACAGGCTGCTCAACGGGCCGAAGCTCGACGACGAAGGCCACGCCTCGCAGGACGACATCGACGCGATGTTCAACTGATCGCCCGCACCGCTCGCCGGCATTTCGAAGCGCCCCGTTCCGATCAGGACCGGGGCGTTTTGCTTTGCTGCTGACAGGTTCTCAGCGCCGCGACGCCGCCCGCGGCGGCCGGATCAGCAGGAAGCAGACCAGTCCGGCCAGCGCCGCCACCATGCCGACCTCGATCACCGCGGCGTCGGAGAACCGCTCCACCGCCGCCGCGACCACGAACGGCGCCGATGCCTGAATGAACAGCGCCGGTCGCGCGATCCGCCCGATCACCCTGCCATAGCCGGCGTGGCCGAACATCAGCAGCGGCAGGCTGCCGCGCGCGATCGTCATCACCCCGTTGGCGGCGCCGAAGGCGATACAGAACAGCCCCGCGACCGGCGCGGACACCCCGAAGAACGCCAGCATCGCGAACGACACCGCCATCAACGCGATGGCGCCGCGCGCGATCCACAGCGGATGGGTGCGACCGGCCAGCAGAAAATCGATCAGCCGCGCCACCACCTGCGCCGGACCGAACAGCGCGCCCAGCGTCACCACCATGGCGCCGCTCAGCCCGCCGCGTTCGAACATCGACAGCAGGTTCGACGTGACGCCCGACAGGATCAGCGCATGCAGCGCGAACGCCATCGCCAGCAACAAAAACGGCCGCCCTTCGGGCCGCAACGGCTCTTCCGGCACCGGATGCGGCCCGGACACGACCGCGCCGTGCGATGGGGACGGTTTCCGCGGCAATACGAAGCCGTGCAGCGGCGCGACCACGAAGGCCATCACGGCAGCGAACACCAGATAGGTGCCGCGCCAGCCGACATGCTCGAGCAACAGATGAGTCGCGGGCCAGCCGACCGTCGATGCAAAGCCGCCGGCGAAGGTGACGAAGGTGATCTGCCGCCGCGCCGAACTGCCGAACAGCCGGGCCAGCGTCGCGAACGCCGGATCGTACAGGCTTGACGACATCGAGAGGCCGATCAGCGCCCAGCTGACGAAGTACATCGGCCGCGCATCGGTGGTGGCGAGCAGCGCCAGGCCGAGCGCGCCGGCGAGCGCACCCGGCGCCATCACGACATTGCCGCCGTGACGGTCGATCAGGCCGCCGACGATCGGCGACATGATCCCGGAGATCACCAGCGCCAGCGAAAAGCCCGCCATGCCGAAAGCCAGCGACCAGCCGCGATCCGCGGTCAGATGCGGCATCGTCAGCACCGGGGGATAGATCAGGATTCCCCAGCACAGGATCTGGGTGATCGCCAGCACGACGACCGCGCGTCCGGGTCCGAACCCGAGATTACGCAGCGCGGTCATGAAGGCATGGCGTCAGCTCGGCTCGATCGGTCGGTCGGATATCAGGCGCGCGGCGAACACCGCACATAGACCATGTTACCGTACCGGGTCGCGGCATCCTTGTCGATGAACCGGGTGACCAGCGTGCGACCGTCGAACGACAGGATTTCGCGATCCTGATCGCCGATCGGGCCGGCCGGGCCGATGTAGTTCTTGCCGCTCGGCGATCCCTTCAGCCGCAGTTCCTGCGGCGTCGCCTGATCGGCGAGATGCATGACGACACCGCCGCTCGCGCCGGCGCCGATCACGTAGGGATTCTTGCACTGCGACAACGCCGCCTTTTCGGTGCGCGCACGGTCCGCCGGATTCTGGAACGACGCCAGGCCCCAGCGGCCGACGATCTCATCGGCGCGAATCGTCGCCGGCACTTCCGGCGGCGGCGCAGGCTCTGCGACCTCGGCCGGCTGCGAGCCGCCCAGTCCGCCGAACCCACCGAAGCTGCCGCACGCACCGAGGCCCAGCGCCATCAGAGACGCAATCGCCAGGTTCACCGGCGCGCGTGCGTTGCTTGTCATGATCATACCGTCTCCCCGAGAGAACATCCCCATGCGCCCTTGCGGCACACAAGCGCAAAATGCCGCGGCAGGCAATGCGGTCGGCGACGATGCCGGTGCCCCGATCCGATTTCGGAGAATCCTACATCCGCCTCACCAAGCTATTAAGCCCTCAACTTGACAGAACAAGCGCCACGCCATATTCCGGAACCACAATTAGCACTCTCGCAGCGCGATTGCCAACAACGCGGACAACAACCTGAACCGCGCACCAGGCCCGGCAGTCGACGCCGACCTCCTCCAGCAACAGCACAGGATCACCGATGGCTAAGCTCAATTTTCGTCCACTCCATGACCGTGTCGTGGTGAAGCGCATCGACGCGGAAACCAAGACCAAGGGCGGCATCATCATTCCGGACTCCGCCAAGGAGAAGCCGCAGGAAGGCGAGATCGTCGCCGTCGGCCCGGGTGGCCGCGACGAAGCCGGCAAGCTGATCCCGATCGACGTCAAGGCCGGCGACCGCGTGCTGTTCGGCAAGTGGTCGGGCACCGAGATCAAGCTCGACGGCCAGGAACTCCTGATCATGAAGGAGTCGGACATCATGGGCGTGGTCGGCTGATCACCTCGCAACAGACATCAGGAGCAAATTGAATGGCAGCCAAAGACGTCAAATTCGGTGGAGACGCGCGCGATCGGATGCTGCGCGGCGTCGACATCCTCGCCAATGCGGTCAAGGTCACGCTCGGCCCCAAGGGCCGCAATGTGCTGATCGAGAAGAGCTTCGGCGCTCCCCGCATCACCAAGGACGGCGTCACCGTCGCCAAGGAGATCGAGCTCGACGACAAGTTCGAGAACATGGGCGCGCAGATGCTGCGCGAAGTCGCCTCGAAGACCAACGACCTCGCCGGTGACGGCACCACCACCGCGACCGTGCTGGCCCAGGCGATCGTGCGCGAAGGCGCCAAGGCCGTCGCCGCCGGCATGAACCCGATGGATCTGCGCCGCGGCATCGAGATCGCGGTCCAGGCCGTGGTCAAGGACATCCTGAAGCGCGCCCGTCCGGTCGCCTCCTCGGCCGAGATCGCCCAGGTCGGCACCATCTCCGCCAACGGCGACGCGCCGATTGGCAAGATGATCGCCCAGGCGATGCAGAAGGTCGGCAACGAAGGCGTCATCACCGTCGAAGAGAACAAGTCGCTCGAGACCGAAGTCGACATCGTCGAGGGCATGAAGTTCGACCGCGGCTACCTGTCGCCGTACTTCGTCACCAACGCCGAGAAGATGACCGTCGAACTCGACGACGTCTACATCCTGCTGCACGAGAAGAAGGTGTCGGGCCTGCAGTCGATGCTGCCGGTGCTCGAAGCCGTGGTGCAGTCGGGCAAGCCGCTGCTGATCATCGCCGAGGACGTCGAAGGCGAAGCGCTGGCGACGCTCGTCGTCAACCGCCTGCGCGGCGGCCTCAAGGTCGCCGCCGTCAAGGCGCCGGGCTTCGGCGATCGCCGCAAGGCGATGATGGAAGACATCGCGATCCTGACCGGCGGTCAGCTGATCTCCGAAGAACTCGGCATCAAGCTCGAGAGCGTCACGCTCAAGATGCTCGGCCGCGCCAAGAAGGTGGTGATCGACAAGGAGAACACCACCATCGTCAACGGCGCCGGCAAGAAGCCGGACATCGAGAGCCGCGTTCAGCAGATCAAGGCGCAGATCGAGGAAACCACCTCGGACTACGACCGTGAGAAGCTGCAGGAGCGCCTCGCCAAGCTCGCCGGCGGCGTCGCGGTGATCCGCGTCGGCGGCGCCACCGAGATCGAGGTCAAGGAGAAGAAGGACCGTGTCGAGGATGCGCTGAACGCGACCCGCGCCGCGGTGCAGGAAGGCGTCGTGCCGGGCGGCGGCGTCGCGCTGCTGCGCGCCAAGAAGGCGGTCGGCCGCATCAACAACGACAATGCCGACGTCCAGGCCGGCATCAACATCGTGCTCAAGGCGCTGGAGGCTCCGATCCGCCAGATCGCCGAGAACGCCGGTGTCGAAGGCTCGATCGTGGTCGGCAAGATCCTCGAGAACAAGTCGGAGACGTTCGGCTTCGACGCCCAGACCGAGGAATATGTCGACATGCTCGCCAAGGGCATCCTCGATCCGGCCAAGGTGGTCCGCACCGCGCTGCAGGACGCCTCGTCGGTGGCAGCATTGCTGGTGACCACCGAAGCCATGGTCGCCGAGCTGCCCCGCGAAGCCGCCCCGGCGATGCCGGGTGGCGGCGGCGGCATGGGCGGCATGGGTGGGATGGGCGGCATGGGCTTCTGAGCCCCCGCCTCTCCCACGGATAACGCTCACGCAAGGCCGCCTCCGGGCGGCCTTGTTGTTTTGTGGGCTACGATGGCCAAGACCGCGCGATGGCACGGCGGTCGTTACTCTCTCAGCCGTCATCGCCCGCGAAAGCGGGCGACCCAGTATTCCAGTGCGGCGGAATTCAACGGCAAGCGCTCCGGGATACTGGAACCCCGCATTCGCGGGGATGACGGCCGTAGGTGTCTTAGCGCTTGTTTTTTGGCGCGGGCTCCGCGATTTGCTAGTCAGCCTTGGTTCGGATTCAATTCGAATCAACAAGGCTGCGAAAGCTGCCATTCCTGCGAGGAAAGTCCCCGATGCGCGCGCTCCTGTTCAGCCTGCTGATGCTGCTGCCTGCGACCGATCTCGCTGTCGCCCAGACCAAGCTCGCACCGAAAGCGGCAGCGCCGGCCAGCGAGACGCGCTACTTCACCGCCCTCGACGGCTTCCTGGACGGCGCCGATGTCATCCTGAAGGAAACCCGGCAGGGCAAGGCGGTGACCGGCGCGGTGCTCGACGTCTGCTACTCGCCGGCCAGGGGATCGGACCACAAGGAGCGCTTCGTCGCCAATCTTCAGGTCAGCGGCCAGAGCCTCACCGGAACCGCGCAGACGACAGGCGACAAGGCGCCGGTGTTGGTGAAATTGACCCGCAAGCCGAGCGGCGAAACCGTCGACTTCACCGGCGAGATCAGCATCGGCACGACGGTTCACGAGGTCACGTCGAGCGACAATTCGGACCTGAGCGAGAAGGAATATCTGGAGACCCAGGCGGCCGACGACAGCATCGCGACGGCGCCGAAGGATTTCACCGAAGTGTCGCCGGAAGCGGTCGGCGTGCGGGTCAATCTCGAAGCCGCATCAGACTTCCTGAAGACATTGAAGGGGCAGAATCTGCAGGTGGCGCTGTCGAGCCTCAGCGTCGGCTGCGACGCGCTGCGCGCCGGCACGCTGGTGATCAATCTGACCACCGACCCGGCGCGCGCCGCAGCGGTGATCGCCAAAGCGAAGACGTTCCCGGGCGTGCTCGCGGCGGGCTGGACCAACGGCATCATCGAGATGGACCGCACCATCCTGTTCCCCGCCGCCGGCTGGCGCGACGGCGACCGGGTCGCCCGCGACAAGCTCGCCACCACCGTCGCCGGCGTGCTGTCGCAAACGCTGGGCGCGACGCTGGCCGCGTCGGCCTGGAACGACGATACCGGCAAGCTGAAGCTCACTTTCAAGCGGCCGAGCGGTCTGGTGCCTGCGCTGCAGCTCACCGAGACCATCGAGGTCGAGGCGATGGTCAGCGCCGACCGGCCGGGCCCGACCGACAAGCTGATGCTGTGGCTCGGCAATCCCTCGGATACCATCTCCGACGAGAGTGCCGGCCCCCGCCTCAACCTCAATGACGACGCCGCCGGCGAAGAGGGAGCCGAACCGCGCAGCGATGGCGGCGCAGTCGCGGCGCTGGCGAAGGAACTGAAGGGCCAGCGCTGGGATTCCGAGAGCGCGACCTGGCAGTAATACGTCCCGCTCCTCACGCCAAGAATACAGTCACAGCAAGGCCACGGCCAAGTCTGGCGCTTCGTGACCACCTCTCGACGGCCGCAGCCTGCTCCCTCGCCCCGCTCTTCGCGGGGAGAGGGCTGGGGTGAGGGGCTGCGGCCTCCCCGCAGATACCGACGCTGCTGGATCGGCACTGCCTCGCCCCTCACCCGACCGGCTTCGCCGGTCGACCTCTCCCCGCGCGGTGCGGGGAGAGGTGAGAGGCCACCGTTGCCGCAGGAGCGCGATTTGACATGCCGCTGCATTGCGGCAATGAAGCGCTTCCCTCCGGCGGCAGGATGTTCGGTTGAATGACGCGCTTTGACGTAGTGGTGATCGGCGCCGGCCTCGGCGGCCTGACCGCGGGCGCGATCCTCGCCCGCGAAGGCCGCAAGGTGCTGGTGCTGGAGCGCGGCAATTCGGTCGGCGGTGCGGCGTCGAGCTACAAGGTCGGCGATCTGTTCGTCGAAGGCTCGCTGCACGTCACCGGTGATCCGCAGCATCCGCGCGATCCCAAGCACGCGGCGCTGGGCCGCGCCGGCGTACGCGACACAGTCCAGTTCGTTCCCGCCGGCGCGCTGTACGAGATGCGCGGCGGCCCGCTCGCGCAGCCTTTCGTGCTGCCGGATGATTTCGCCGGCGCCCGCGACGCGCTGCTGGCGCGGTTCCCCGACGCCCGCGGCGGCATCGAACAATTCCTCGGCGAGATGCAGCGACTGGCTTCGGCGGCGGGCGACGGCGGCCTCGACGCCGTGTTCGCGCTGGCGCCGGAGTTTCCGGACTGGTCGTCGTCGCTGGCCGACAAGCTGCGGGCGCTGTTCGGCGACAACGAAGCGCTCAAATGCGCGATCGCCGGCAACCTCTCCTACTTCCACGACGACCCCGCCACGCTGTGGTGGGTGCCGTTCGCGATGATGCAGGGCAGCTTCCTGCTGACCGGCGCGCGCTACGTGCAGGGCGGCTCGCAGCGGCTGTCGAGCGCGCTCGCCCGCGCCGTCCGCACCAACGGCGGCGAAGTGATCCTGCGACGCGCCGTCAGCGGCATCGAGATGGGCGAGCCCGGCGCGATCCATCGCGTCACCCACACCGCGCGCGACGGCAGCGATCCGCAATCGGTCGACGCGCTCACCGTGATCGGCAACGCCGCGCCGGGCGCGCTCGCGGCGCTGATGCCCGATGCGCAAGGCCGGCGACTGAACGAGAGCTACGCCGGCCGTGCGCTGTCGCTGTCGCTGTTCGCGCTGACGCTCGGCCTGTCGAAGCCGCCCCGCGACTTCGGCGTCACCAGCTACTCGACGCAGCTGCTGCCGGACTGGATGAACAACCTCGCGGACTACGCCGACGGCAAGGCGCTGATGGCGGGCGAGCCAGCGGAGCGGATGCCGCCGCTGGCGATCGCCGACTACGCCGCGATCGACTCCGGCGTGCCGTCGCCGCCTTTTGTGCTGTCGGTGGTCGGCCCCGACCAGATCGCGAACTGGAGCGGCCTCGATCAGGACGACTACCGCGCCAAGCGCGGCCGCTGGCAGCAGGCGATCGTCGATCACCTCGACCGCATCTATCCCGGCATCGCAAGCGCGGTGACCGCGGCGTCGTTCAACGTCGCGCTGTCGGTGCAGCAATATCTCAACGTGCCGCAAGGCTCGGTCTACGGCTTCGCGCCGCTGCCGCCGGACGACGGCGGCGCGCCGTATCGTTCGCCGCGCACGGTTCTGCCGGGGCTGTATCTCGCCTCGGCCTATGCGGGCGTCGGCGGCTACAGCGGCGTCGTGCAATCCGCGGCGGCATGCGCCGACATCATCCTGCGCGACGGCCCGAAGAGTTATAGCGCTTCATCGACTGATTGAAGCGATGCGGCCTTCTCAAGTGCAGGATCGTCATCCTGAGGTGCGCGCGTAGCGCGCATCGAAGGATGCGGCCCGAGGTGCCTGCGGCCCATCCTTCGAGGCCCGCCGCGCCGCGCATAGCGCGGCCCGGCAGGCACCTCAGGATGACGGCGGCAATCGGATCGCGAGCTCTGATTTCGTCAAAAGCAGAACTGCTCTAATTGCTGTTGAGCCGGAACCGCAGCGTCTCGCCGCCCGAGAACGTCACGTAGTCGCCCTGCCGCGCCCAGCCGGTCGCCGCCGTCAGCGCCGCGATCAGCGCGTCGTCGGCTTCGGCGCGATCCGGCGGACAATTGCGATCCTCCAGCGCGCCGGCCACGAAGATCACGCTGTTGCCGGCGACCGAGAACTGGCCGCTGCCGCCCTTGCACCACAGTTCGAGGCGGACCTCGCCCTTGTCGCCGATCTCGAGATTCGGAATCCGCTTCGAGCCCGGCTTCGGGGGCGCTTCCAGCGTCATTTCGAGACCGAAGGGAAATTCGCCGGTCGACTGAGCCTTCGCGGGGCCCGGGACGGCGGCGACGAGAGCTGCCGCCAGTGCGGCGCAAGTCAGCAGTGAAGGACGCATCTTTCCTCGGCTGTTGTTCGAGACGATGGTGCTGTCTATCGCGGATGCGGCCGGCTTGGCCAGTGATCGGTCCGCATCGGCGACAGCGCGCGCGATCAGGTGAACCGGGGCCTGCGGATACTCACAAACGCGCGAAACCGGGCGGACCCGGTTCCGCGCTGCGGCCATCATGCTAGGGTGCGACAAGTGGGCGCGCGCCGTAGGTCGTCAACCTGCATTCTGTCGAACGGCCCTCCAGACGAGGGCTTCGCACCCGGAGAAGCTCATCCGTGACCAATATACGATCGACCCTGGCGACCGTCTGGCGCATCGCAGTGCCGTATTTCAAATCCGAAGACGGCCGGATGGGACGCATCCTGCTGGCGACGGTGGTCGTCATCGAACTCGCCGCGGTCGGCCTCGCGGTGCTGTTCAATCGCTGGAACAACGTCTTCTACAACGCGCTGCAGGAGCGCGACTACAATGTCTTCGCCTATCAGCTGGGCTATTTCTGCGTGCTCGCGGCGATCTTCATCACGATCAAGGTCTATCAGCTCTACCTGAACCAGTGGCTGCAGATCCGCTGGCGTCGCTGGATGACCGAACGCTATCTCGGCGAATGGCTGCACGACGCCAACCACTACCAGATGCAGTTGCAGGGCGACGCGGCCGACAACCCGGATCAGCGCATCGCCGAAGACACCCAGATGTTCGTCGAGCGCACGCTGCTGCTGGGCATCGGCCTGCTGAATTCGGTGGTGACGCTGTTCTCGTTCGTCATCATCCTTTGGGGCCTTTCCAATGAAGCGCCGCTCCACGTGTTCGGTCGGGACATTCCGATCCCGGGCTATCTGGTGTGGGGCGCGCTGATCTACGCGGCCATCGGCACCTTGCTGACGCACTGGATCGGCTCGCCGCTGGCCGATCTGAATTTCCGCCAGCAGCGCTTCGAGGCCGACTTCCGCTTCAACCTGGTGCGGGCTCGCGAGAATTCCGAACAGATCGCCTTACTGCGTGGCGAGCCTGCGGAACGCGGCAAGCTGTCGTCGCGGTTCGGGCTGGTCGCCGACAATTTCATGCGGATCATGACTCGCACCAAGAAGCTCACGGCATTCACCGCCAGCTACTCGCAGGCCTCGATCATCTTCCCCTATATCCTGGTCGCTCCCGCCTATTTCGCCGGGAAGGTCCAGCTCGGCGGGCTGATGCAGACCGCGTCGGCATTCAGCAGCGTTCAGGACTCGCTGTCGTTCTTCGTCACCGCCTACCGCACGCTGGCGGAATGGCAATCGGTGGTCGCGAGGCTCGACGGCTTCGAGGTCGCGATCCGGAACGCAACCGCACAGCGCGCCAATCCCGGCATCAGCCGCGTGGTCGCGCAAGCCGGCGATGCGATCGATCTCGACGACCTCGAACTGACTTTGCCCGCCGGCCAGCCGTTGATGCGTGCGGACGATTTCCGGATCAGCGGCAAGCAGCGCACCCTGATCGCCGGGCCGTCGGGCGCCGGCAAGTCGACGCTGTTCCGCGCCATTGCGGGGATCTGGCCGTTCGGCTCGGGCGCGATCGCGATCCCGGCCGATGCCACCATCATGATGCTGCCGCAGCGGCCCTACTTCCCGGTCGGAGAACTGCAGGCCGCGATCGTCTATCCCGCGGAGACCGAGGCGTTCACCGCCGCGCAGGTGGCCGACGTCGTGAAGCAGGTCGGGCTGCCGGCGCTGGCGGACCGGCTCGCCGAGCACGGCCACTGGAACCGGACGCTGTCGCTCGGCGAACAGCAGCGGCTCGGCCTCGCGCGGGCGCTGCTGCACGCGCCGCGCTACCTGTTTCTCGACGAAGCAACCGCCTCGCTCGACGAGCCGTCGGAAGCCGCGCTGTATCGGCTGCTCGATCACAAGCTGCCCGACACCACCATCGTCTCGATCGGCCATCGCTCGACGCTCAACGCCTTCCACGACCGCGACGCGATCCTGACCCGCTCCGGCGACCGCTTCACGTTACAGGACAAGGTGAGGACGGCCGCGCCGGCGGCGAGCTGACGTCCAGCACACAACGCCGTCGGCCTCGGCCCTCATGGTGAGAAGCCCCGCGCGGCGCAGCGGACCCGTGTGTCTCGAATCATGAGGAGGCACAATCTCGGCCCTCATGGTGAGGAGCATCGCGCAGCGATGCGTCTCGAACCATGGGCGACGGGCACAACCTCCCTCCTCACGACGAGGCGGATCTGGCGGGCGGCCTGGAGCAAGGGGATGGAGCAACGTCCGCTCCCTCCCCGTCATCGCCCGCCTGCGCGGGTGATGACAGTCGTGAAGGTGGAAGTCCTCTTGACAATAATCCTATTATGATTATAGTCCGCACTGTCCTGTCCGTGAGGGGCGCTTCGCGAGGCGTCGGATAGCGGGACAGATCGGACGGGCTGGGCAACCGGCCCCGATGATAGTTTGGCAATGCCGGCTCGGCCGGCGGAGTCGAACGGACGCGGCGTCCTGCGCGTCGTGCCTCGCAAGCACGCGTCCGGGAGGCAGAGGTCACCGTCCGCCGCTACTACGAGCGGCTGCCGCTTTCGTGGCTGGACGGGCGCAGCAAGGCCGGGGAGATCCCGCACCGCTGTGTCCCCGGAAGAACGGTCCCGATGCCCAAAACCGCCGCGGTGGGCGCGCCGATCAGGCGTTGCGCGATGGTCGCAAGCCATCGCGACACTCACCACCTTCGCGCCTTTCGGCGCGCCCCCCCACCCCTCGCTGTGACAGCGACGGGTGCAAACCTCGGACGCTTAGGCGCCGCGAGACCAAATCGCCGTGGCTGTTTGACAATTGAAGCGGACGTCGCGATGGGGCAGCGCGCTCGCGCCACCCAGCCACGTCATCGTCCGGCTTGACCGGACGACCCAGTATTCCACTGCGCTCGTTGATCCGCCGTGCGCTCGCCGCGAACACTCTGGAATACTGGATCCCCCGCATGCGCAGGGGATGACCTCAGTATGTATTTCACCGCACCGCAACTGACGCCGCGTCATCCCGAGGTGCGAGCGCAGCGAGCCTCGAAGGATGCGCCGCGCGCACGGTCCGCGTCTCCGCATCCTTCGAGGCTCGCCCTGTCGGGCGAGCGCCTCAGGATGACGGCGTCGAGATGGTGGCAGGGGCTCAAGATGACGGCGTCGGGATGGTAGCAGGGCTCAGGATCGCGGTGTCGGGATGGTCGCAGCGCTCGCCCGACCCACCGCCGTCATCGCCCGCGCAGGCGGGCGACCCAGTCCCAGAGCGCTTGTTGGTTCGTCGTGCGCTCACTACGCACGCCCTGCGATTCTGAATCCTCCGCCGGAGAAGGTCATCGGTGCAAGTTGCAACGGCCTAGCGCCACACGGCTTGGCGGACGAGAGACGTGTCGGCAGACGATCGACCCTTCCGCAAAACAAAACGGGCGGCAGATTGCTCTGCCGCCCGTCGTACCCCGGAAGGGGAAAGCTTACTTGATGTTGCTCATCAGCGTCAGGTCAGCCGACAGCTTGGCGATGAACGTGGCGCCGCACCACTTCGAACCGACGCCCGACGGATTGATCGGGGAGAAGTCGCCGCTCGGGGTGGCGGTGTAGTCGCTGGTGAAGGCGTTGCAGTTCGCCTTGGACAGGTCGGTGTCCGAGTAGCGCAGGTCGAGCGTGAACACCTTGTAGTTGAAGCCGATGCCGACGTTCCAGGTGTTGTAGTCGGCGTACTTGATGCCGAACGGCGAAGCCGGAACGCCGTAGAACGAGTCGGACGTGCCGAACCACTGATGGCCGTATTCACCCGAGATGTACATGCCGACGCCGCCGCCGAAATAAGTACCCGGCGCGGTGTACTTGGCCGTCACCGACGCGTAGTTGCCCCAGGCGCCGGTGTTCAGGAAGTTCGGGGAGTAGTATTCGTTGGCGCCGAACGAGAACATCTCGTTCGCGGTCCACATCACCTTGGCGTAGCCTTCGAAGAAGCTCGCGTCCTTCTTCATCACGTTGCCGTTGGTGATGAAGTTGGCAGCGCAATCGGCGCCCTGGAAATTGCCGGCGAAATCGACGCCGGTGCCGCCGTACTGGCAGGTTCCGCCCGGATACAGGTAGCCGAACACACCGAAGTCGAACGCGAAGGCGCCGAAGGTCGGCCGGATACCGCCGTAGATGTCGACTTCAGCAGCGGCGCGGTTCGGGAACGAGATGCTCGAGAACGAGCTACCGACGTAGAGCTGCAGGTTCGGGTTGACGTTGTAACGCGGCTCGAAATAGGCGTTGACCGACGGCTTGTGGTTGGACTGGGTGATGCCGCGGAACACGTAGTCGCTCATGATCGCCGAACCGAACGCGACATCCCAGGGATCGAACGCCACGATCGGCGGAGCCTTGGTATAAACCTTCGCGGGCAGATCGGCGGCGGAGGCCGAGGTGACGCCGACAGCGAGCACAGCCGCGACCGACAGAATTGTCTTCTTCATGATGTTCCCCATCGCTTTGAAACCAGCCCGACCCGGAGTCCAGAGACGCGATATCGACCTGCTAGTTAACTCCCGCACAATCTGCGGCGGCGAGTGGGAACCGTGAAGCAAAAAACACATGCAGCTGCCGCTTTTTTAAGCAAATCCGCACTTCCAGTTACGAGTAGTTCGAGAGTGTGGCAATTTCGGCACTATTTTGCGACTCACTCTGAGCGCTCGTCCCGGAATTTGGCTGTCGCTGCAACACTTTCGGATAATGCGACAGAGATGTGACGGATGGTGGCGAGGGCCGCATTCACCGATTCGCCGTCGCTTCGAAGTGTCCGAAATGCGCTTCGATCGGATTCGGCCCCAAAAACAAAGGCCGCAGCAGTTGCCGCGGCCTTGCCGGATCATCTTGACCTGAACGCGGGGTGGTCGCAGGTCACATCGAATCGGGCGCCCTGTGATGCGGATGGGGGTGGTCGCGATCACCCTCGATGTCGGCATCGTCCCCATCGGACGGCGGCACGGATTCGACCGGCGTATTGTCCTCATGGCTCGTTACTGTGGGCGCCGGAAACGGCTCGGCAGGGACGTCGTCGACGACCTCCTCGAAGGACGGATCGGGCGGCGGAGACCGGGACGGCTCGGCTTCAGGCGCGTCAGCCTCGAAGGATTCGACCTCGCTCGTCTCCGACGACAGAGACGCGGACGTCGCCTCGTCCACCTCGGGCGCAGCAGGCGCGGCAGGCTTGCTGGCGCGCGGCTTGCGGGGCCTGGCGGGCTTCGCCGGCACAGCGGCTTCGGCGAGCGCCGCGGCTTCGGCGGGCGCAGCCGCGTCGATCTGGTCGAGCATTTCGGCCGGAGGGCTCGCTTTCGGCGCGGCCCGGCTGAGAGAAGCCTTCCTGGGTGAGGCCTTCTTCGGCGGCATCTTGTTTGCCGACGGCGCCGCCATTGGCGCGGCAGCCTTGGCGGACTTCCTGGCGACCGCTTTCTTCGCTGGAGGTGTCTTGGCTAGCGGTGTCTTGGCTAGCGGCTTCTTGGCGACAGCGTTCTTCGAGGTCTTGGCCGAGGATTTCTTCGCCGGTGGCCTGGTCGCTTTCTGGGTCTTGCCGGCTTTCTTGTTGGGAGCTTTCTTGTTGGCAGCTTTCTTGACCGAAGCCTTCTTCGAACCGGCCTTCACCGCCTTCTTGGCAGACGTCTTTGCGGATTTCGTCTTTGCGGATTTGGTCGAAGCCGACTTGGCGCCCTTCTTGGACTTCTTCGCCATCAACGGAAGCTTGGCCTTTTTCGACTTGTCCTTTTTCGATTTGACCTTCTTGTCCGCCTTGGTTTTCTTGGACTTCGTGCTTTTCGCCATTGTCGTCCTCCTGTTGTGCGGATCGCCTGTGGTTCGGCAATCACGCTCTCCGCCAGCAGGCCTGCAGCGCAGTCAGGTACTCGCAGGCCGGGGACCGCCTGTCGCCCAATCGAGAAGTTCAATCGTGTGCACTACAGGGACTTCCGTTCCGCTGGCGATCTGCACCATGCAGCCGATGTTGCCAGCGGCGATCATGTCCGGCTTGACGGAAGCGATATTGGCGACCTTGCGGTCACGCAATCTGGTCGCGATGTCAGGCTGGAGGATGTTATACGTGCCCGCCGAACCACAACACAAATGACTCTCGGGGATATCTTTCACCACGAATCCGGTCTTGGAAAGCAATTCTTTGGGCAGCCGCGTGATTTTCTGACCGTGCTGCAGCGAACACGCGGAGTGATACGCGACGACCACATTGCCGTGGGACTGCGGCGCCGACAGCTGCAACTCGCCGACATACTCGCTGATATCCTTCGCGAGCGCCGAGACCTTCGCGGCCGATGCCGCGAACTGCGGATCCTCGCGCAGCATGAAGCCGTAGTCCTTGATCACCGTGCCGCAGCCCGACGTCGTCACCAGAATGGCATCGAGGCCGCCGCGGTCGATCTCGGCGAGCCAGGCCTTGATGTTGGTGCGGGCGTATTCCAGCGTGCGCGTATCGCGACCGAGGTGATGGATCAGGGCACCGCAGCAGGCCTCGTCAGCCGCCAGCACCACTTCGATGCCGTGGCGGGTCAAGAGATTGATCGCGGCGCGGTTGATACGCGGCGCCAGCACCTGCTGGGCGCAGCCGTGCAGCAGCGCCACACGCCCGCGCTTTGGCCCGATCGCCGGGAACGTGGTCCCGGAGTCCGGTCCGCGCTCCGGCAGATGCTTCGGCGCCAGCGCCAGCATCGCCTTGACCCGGCTCAGGAACGTCGGGTGGGCGAGATCGTGCGAGCCCGGCAGCAGCTTGGCGAAAGGGCGCACGATCCGCGCCGCCCGCATGCCGAGCCGGAACATGCCCGGATGCGGCATCATCCACGACAGCGCCTCGCGGACGATCCGGTCCCAGAACGGCCGCGTGTAGTCCTTCTCGATACGGGCGCGGGCCTGATCGACCAGATGCATGTAGTTCACGCCGGACGGACACGTCGTCATGCAGGCGAGGCACGACAGGCAGCGGTCGATATGCTTGACCACGTCCGCCGTCGGCGGCGCATTGCTCTCCAGCATCTCCTTGATCAGGTAGATGCGGCCGCGCGGGCTGTCGAGTTCGTCGCCGAGCAGCACATAGGTCGGGCACGTCGCCGTGCAGAAGCCGCAATGCACGCAGGCCCGCAGGATCTTGTCGGCCTCGGCGATGTCCGGATCGGCGAGCTGGGTGAGGCTGAATTCGGTTTTCATACTGCGGGTCCTCGCGACAACCGGCCGCGATTGAGAACGTTCCGGGGATCGAAGCTGTTCTTGACCCGTTGCCCGAGGGCGGCCAATCCGCCGGGCTGCGGATGGAACACGTCGATCCGCGCGCGAACCTCGTCGCTGCCGCGGATCAGCGAGGCATGGCCGTCGATCGCGGCGACGCGCTGGCGCAGCGCCTTAGCCTGCGCATCTGCCGCCGGCGGCAGCGCCGCCCAGATCAAGCCGCCGCCCCAGTCGTAAACAACCTCGCCGCCGCTCTCGCGTTGCAGCGCCTGACCGAACGCGCCGCCCGACGCCGGCGGACAGACGATCCGCCAGACCGGCCACAACGCGCGCGGGCCCGAAGCGGCGAACGGCTCGACGTCGCGCACCGCACGCCACAGCGCGGCCGAGGCTTCGTCCTCGATCAACTCGGTCGCGCCAAAACTCTTCAGCGCCTCGCGCAGGGACTGGGCGCGATGACTCGCTGACGAGGTGATGCCCTCCAGCCGCAGCAGCGTCAGCGCCTGATCGGGTTGCGCGAGGTCGGCGAGCGCGCCACCGGTGGTGCGCAGCGCCGAGCCGGGCAGATGCGCCGCGCCGCTGACGTCGTAGGGCGAGCCGACCGCCTGCGTCATCGCCCTGTTGGCGGTGACGTCGTCGAGCCCGCGCAGCACCAGCGTGCGTTCGCTCTCCGGCCGCGGCGTCACCTTCAGCGTCACCTCGGTCATCACCGCCAGCGTGCCCCACGAACCCGCCAGCAGCTTGCACAAATCGTAACCGGTGACGTTCTTCACCACCTTGCCGCCGGCCTTGAAGCTCTCGCCGAAACCGGACACCGCATGCGCGCCGAGCAGATGGTCGCGCGCGCCGCCGGACTTGATCCGGCGCGGGCCTGCGAGCCCGGCGGCGATCATGCCGCCGATCGTGCCTTCGGTCTCGACCGTGCCGAGTAGCAGCGATGTGTTCATCGGCTCGAAGGCGAATTGCTGATTCTTCGAATCGATCAGCGACAGCACATCGGCGACCGGCGCACCGGCCTGCACGGTGATGATCAGTTCGTTCGGCTCGTAGCCGACGACGGCGTTGAGCGCCGACAGCTCCAGCACCGCATTGGTCGCCATCGGCTGGCCGACCCGCCGCTTGGTGCCGTGCCCGATGATCTCGAGCGGCTGCTCGCCCGCGATCGCGGCGCGCACCGCGTCCTCGACCTCCTGCGCGTCGCGTACTTTCAGCGTATCCACGGGCGACATGCGTCCTTCATTGGATTTCAGATAGCCAACGCCACGTCATTGCGAGGAGCGACGCGACGAAGCAATCCAGCGGCCCGGTGCACGGAGCTCCTGGATTGCTTCGCTTGGCTCGCAATGACGTAGAAAGGTTGTGCTTCGTCCATCGACCATCAAACTACCAGGTTCAAAACCGCGGAATATCCGGGAACGGCAATTTGCCGCCGTGCACATGCATGCGGCCGAGTTCGGCACAGCGATGCAGCGTCGGGAACACCTTGCCGGGATTGAGCAGGCCTTCGGAATCGAACGCGCATTTCAGCCGCTGCTGCTGATTGAGATCGATGTCGGAGAACATCTCCGGCATCAGATCGCGCTTTTCGATGCCGACGCCGTGCTCGCCGGTCAGCACCCCGCCGACCTCGACGCACAGCCGCAGGATGTCGGCGCCGAACGCCTCCGCCCGGTCCTGCTCGCCGGGCTTGTTGGCGTCGTACAGGATCAGCGGATGCAGATTGCCGTCGCCGGCGTGGAACACATTGGCGACGCGCAGCCCGTATTTTTCCGACATCTGCGTCATCCGCCGCAGCACCAGCGGCAGTTGCGCGCGCGGGATGGTGCCGTCCATGCACAGATAGTCCGGCGAGATCCGGCCGACTGCCGGAAACGCGGCCTTGCGGCCGGACCAGAACAGCAGCCGCTCCTGTTCCGACGTCGAGATCTGGCAGGTGGTCGAGCCGCAGCCGAGCGCGATCGCCTCTACGCGGGTGATCAGTTCGTCGACCTCGACCTGCGGCCCGTCCAGCTCGATGATCAGCAGCGCCTCGACGTCGAGCGGATAGCCGGCATGGACGAAGGCCTCGGCGGCGTGGATCGCGGGCCGGTCCATCATCTCCATGCCGCCCGGAATGATGCCGGCGCTGATGACGTCGGCGACGCATTGGCCGGCGGCCTCGACGTCGGTGAAGCCGACCATCAGCGCCCGCGCGGTCTCGGGTTTACGCAGGATGCGGACGGTGACTTCGGTGATGACGCCGAGCAGCCCTTCGGAGCCGGTGATCACGCCCATCAGATCGTAGCCGGCGCACTCCGCGGCCTTGCCGCCGATCCGCAGGATCTCGCCGGTCATCAGCACGATCTCGCAGCCGAGCACGTTGTTGGTGGTCATGCCGTATTTCAGGCAATGCACGCCGCCGGAATTCTCGGCGATGTTGCCGCCGATCGAGCAGGCGATCTGCGACGACGGGTCGGGCGCGTAGTAGAAGCCCATGTGATCGACCGCCTGGCTGATCGCCAGATTGGTGACGCCGGGCTCGACCACGACGGCGCGGTTGTCGAAATCGATCTCGCGAATGCGCTTGAACTTGCCGAGGCCGAGCAGCACGCCGTCGGCGAGCGGCAGCGCGCCGCCGGACAGCGACGTGCCGGAGCCGCGCGGCACCACCTTGATGCCGTTCTGGTGACAATAGCGCAGCACCTCGGAAACTTGTTTGGTCGTGCTCGGCAGCACTACCACCATCGGCGGCTGCCGATACGCCATCAGCCCGTCGGACTCATAGGGCTTCATTTCGGCGGCGCTGGAGATCACGCCCTCGCCCGGCACGATCCTGCGTAACCCCGCGACGATCTCGTCGCGGCGCGCCAGCACGGCCTGGTCGGGCTCCGGCATCAGAATCGTCATGCGAGATACTCCTGCGCGGCCCGCCGAGATCGAGCGTGGCTGGCGCGTATCCCGCAACTGCGGAACAACGGTTCTGGGTTCGGGATACGCTCTCAACCCTTACTGAGAGCAATTCCATTCGGCAAACGGTTTCGGCCGTCGGAAAGTCTCAGGCGCCGACCAGAATGCGGGTCGGCACCACTGCCTGCACCACAAGCCCGCGGGCGCGGGCATCCATCACCCCGACGGCGCGGAGCGCCAGCAGCGTCACGGTTTGCACCGCATCGCGCAATTTGGCCGGGTCGTCGAGATTGTCGGGCGCCAGCGGCCCGACCAGCGATTCATGCACCGCACCAAGCAGAGCAGTCGCGGCGAGCGCAGTGTCCTGCGCCGGCAGATGCCCCGCGCGCACCGCGGCGCTGATCCGGGATTCGATCTCGCCCGCGATCTCTTGCCGACTGGCGAGCCGCGACGCGGAGACGTCGACATCGACCGGTTCGGCAAGAATCCCCCAGGCAAGCTTGCGATGCGACAGCACATGCACCGCGACCGTCGTCACGGCAGCTGCGAGCGCCGAAGACGGGCCCGGCGCAGCGTCGGCGGCGCGCCGGATCGCGGCAAGTTCGTCGCGGGACACGTCCGCGATCAGTTCGGAGATCAGATCGGCTTTGGACGGGAAGTAACGGTAAACGGTTCCAGCCGCGACGCTGGCGCGGTTCGCGACCGGCGCGATCTGCACCGCCGCCATCCCGCCTTCGACTGCGGTCTCGCGCGCGGCAGCAAGAATGGCGCTGCGGCGTGCAGCCAGTCGCTTCACGACCTGATTGGTCCGCCGATAAACCATGGCGCTCTCGTCTCGGGATCGAGCGCTCCCGACTCCGGACGGGGTCGGAAAGTGGCCGCTCATCAAGATCTTGGGAACAGGCACGTCGAAAGCGCCGGCCCCAAATCAGTGAAAAAAGTGAACACCTATTCAGAGACGAAGGCAAGCCCTTACAGCCAGGCCGCTACCGCAATGAAGTGAACAGTGAGAACGCAACTACCCGCCGAAGCCGAGCGCTCTTGCCAGTGCCGCTACGGTCATACCGGTAATCACCGCGATGAAGTCGTTGCGGCGGATGATGCTGACCGCCATCGCCGCGGCGAGCGCAAACATCACGATGGGCCCGCCATTGACCGCGACCGGCAGCGCCGCCGCGACAATGATCGACCCCGGCAGCGCGTCGAGCATCCGCCGCACCCGCGGCGTGACGTCGACATAGCGCATCAGCCAGAAGCCGCCGAGCCGCGAAGCGACCGTGACCGCCGTCATCACGGCGAACGCCATCATCACGTCGCTGCGCAAGAACTCGCTCATGCCGCGCGCTCGGGACGCGGCGGCGGCTCGTCCATCAGCCCGGCGCTCAGCGCGCCGCAAAGCGCGCCGGCGATGATGAACCAATAGCCCGGAATCAGCCAATGCACGGTCAGCGCGACCACGCCGGAGACCGCCCATGGGATCGCACGACGCGGTCCCTTCCAGGCCGGCACCAGCATCGCGGCGAAGAACGCCGGCATCGCCAGATCGACCCCGAATTTCTTCGGATCGGACAATTGTTCGGCGAGCAGATAGCCGGGTATCGCGGAGACCAGCCAGACGAAATACAGAACGATGCCGCCGGCAACGTAGAACCATGCGTTCGCGCCGCCGTGCTCGCGATAGCGCATCGCGGCGAGCCAGCCGCCGTCGGTCACCAGCAGCATCGCCGGATAGGCCTGCCAGGCCGGCAGCGTGCCGAACCACGGCCGCATCGACGCGGTCATCAGGAAGAAGCGGATGTTGACGGTCGTGGTCAGCAGCGCCAGCGTCGCGATCGTCGACGGCGTCAGCGTCGCCGGCCACGACTGCACCGCGACGAACTGCGACAGCCCGCCATAGACCGTCGCCATCATCACTTCGACTTCGGCCAGCGAGAAGTTCTTCTGCGCGCACAGCGCGCCGAACGCCATGCCGAAGGCCAGCGTGCCCGGCAGCATCGGCCCGATCGCGACGATGCCAGGCCAGATCGCGTCACGCGACCAATAGGCCGGCGCCTTGGGAAGATGAGTCGTCATGATGGGGTCCGCCTTGCGAGCCCTGCCTGATGGCTGCGCGCGTCCACGTCAAGTCATCGGCGCTCATGGGGCTATGCGGTCGCACGACGTCGGCAAGTGCGACGCGCTACGCAATTACCTCGGCAACCGGTCGCCGCAGCGACCAGGGCATATCGGCTCCGTAACCGAAGCGCACGACGAAATCCGGACGTCGCGCGCCGAGACCGAGAAGTTCGGCCAGGCGCCGCCGCTGCGGCAGCACTTCGACGGCCTGGTTCAGGAACGCCTGCTTGATACCAATCGCAGTGGCGCGTAGCGCAAAGCGCTGGTAGGCGCGCCCGGCCGAGAGCCAATGCCGACGATCGTCGCGCTCCGAGACGAACACCGCAAGGCCCGCCGAACTGGCGATCTGAGCGCGACATTTGGCGTTCTCGGATGCCGCCGAAACGACGTAGTCGAACAGCGCGCGACCCACCGGCGCAGGCAACGCCGGATTGCCTGACGTCAGGGAAAACAGCCCGTCGCCGGTCGCGACCGCGTCGGCATAGCCGAAGCGAAGCCAGTGCTTCAATTCGGCAAGGAACGTCGGATCGGCGAATTGGGCCGTGTTGCCGGCAATTATCAGCGAAGCAACGGCATTGATCGCCGGACGCTCGGTCAAGAGCACGATATCGACGCCGTCGCCGCGCCCGGCCGCGGCGAGCAAATCCAGATCGGCCGGGGCGATACCACGTCCGTCGTACAGGCCGCGGCAGCATTGGCGTCCGACGATTGCCGCCGCCAGTGGCGAGGCCGCGGAGGCACCCGGCGCGAGATCGATCCTCACCCGACCGTCGTCGCCTTCATCGGCGAACCGCACTGTCGCGGACAGACCGAACACCGCTGCTGCCTGCACGATGTTTTCGGCGGCGGCACCGAGGCTCGCGAACAGATGATGGTCATCCGGATCAACCACCGGACAGCGTCGGGAAAAGTCCGGAACGATGGTGAGCGCGGAGTCGCCGAGTGCGAAGCGCCACGGCTGGGTGTTGTGGCTGCTCGCCGCGAGCGTGGCACAGCGGACCAGTTCGGCAAGCGCCGCCGTGCCGGAGAGGTCCGCGTTCAACGGCCGCCGAATCCCCGCTGCGGCTTCGCGCCATTGACCGATGCCCTGCCTCGACCACAGCACGGCGCCAGTGGCAGCGGCTGCAACAGTTGCAACAGTTGCAACGCCTCCTATCACGATCGACCGGCGGTTCATCGCATGCTCCGCGCTGGGGCTGCACAACAGCACAGCTCTATCCGGGCGGAATTGTCTCTGGTCAATGACGTCGACACCAAACAAAAACGCGGCCCGTCAGGGCCGCGTTTCAACTCGACCGGTCGCCCGGCGATTACGCCTGCGGCTGCGGCTCCAGGCCCGGATCGGGCCGCGGTCGCGGCTTGCCGGCGGGCGGCACCGCGGAGGTGCGCGGTCCCGAGGGTTCCAGCACCGATTCGCGGTTGGGCTTCTTGCCGTTGATGAGATCGGTGATCTCGTCGCCGGTCAGCGTTTCGAATTCCAGCAGGCCTTTGGCGAGCGCTTCGAGGTCGGCGCGCTTCTCGGTGAGAATGCGGGTCGCCTCGTTGTAGCCTTCCTCGACCAGCCGCTTGATCTCGGCGTCGATCTTCTGGACCGTCGCTTCGGAGGCGTTCTGGGTGCGTGACACCGACATACCCAAGAACACTTCGTCCTGGTTCTCGCCGTAGGACACCGTGCCGAGCTCTTCCGACAGGCCCCAGCGGGTGACCATCATCCGGGCAAGGCGAGTCGCCTGCTCGATGTCGGACGACGCACCCGAAGTCACCTTCTGACGGCCGAACACCAGCTCTTCGGCGACGCGGCCGCCCATCATGATGGCGAGGCGCGAGGTCATCTGCTCCAGCGACATCGACAGCTTGTCGCGCTCCGGAAGCTGCATCACCATGCCGAGCGCACGGCCGCGCGGAATGATGGTGGCCTTGTGGATCGGGTCGGTGGCGATGACGTTGAGGCCGACGATGGCGTGACCGCCCTCGTGATAGGCCGTCAGCATCTTCTCTTCCTCGGTCATCACCAGCGACTTGCGCTCGGCGCCCATCATCACCTTGTCCTTGGCGTCCTCGAACTCAGCCTGAGTGACCATGCGCTTGTTGCGCCGGGCCGCCATCAAGGCCGCTTCGTTGACGAGGTTCATCAGGTCGGCGCCGGAGAAGCCCGGGGTGCCGCGCGCGATGGTTTTCAGGTTGATATCCGGCGCCAGCGGCACCTTGCGAACATGCACCTTGAGGATCTGCTCGCGGCCGACGACGTCCGGGTTCGGCACCACGACCTGACGGTCGAAGCGGCCGGGACGCAGCAGCGCGGGATCGAGCACGTCGGGCCGGTTGGTGGCCGCGATCAGGATCACGCCCTCATTGGCTTCAAACCCGTCCATCTCGACCAGCAACTGGTTGAGCGTCTGCTCGCGCTCGTCATTGCCGCCGCCGAGACCGGCGCCGCGATGACGACCGACCGCGTCGATTTCGTCGATGAAGATGATGCAGGGCGCGTTCTTCTTGGCCTGCTCGAACATGTCGCGCACACGGGAGGCGCCGACGCCGACGAACATTTCGACGAAGTCCGAACCCGAGATGGTGAAGAACGGCACGTTGGCTTCGCCGGCGACCGCACGCGCGATCAGCGTCTTACCGGTGCCGGGCGGGCCGACCAGCAGCACGCCGCGCGGAATGCGGCCGCCGAGGCGCTGGAATTTGCCGGGGTCGCGCAGAAACTCGACGATCTCCTGCAGGTCCTGCTTGGCTTCGTCGACGCCGGCGACGTCTTCGAACGTCACGCGGCCGTGGGCTTCCGTGAGCATTTTCGCGCGCGACTTGCCGAAGCCCATCGCCTTCCCGGCGCCGCCCTGCATCTGCCGCGACAGGAAGATCCAGACGCCGATCAGCGCGATGAATGGCAGCCACGACACCAGCAGCGACACGAACCACGGGACGTTGTCGCCCGGCGGCTTCGCGGTGATCGCGACCTTGCCGTTGTAGAGACGCGTAACCAGCGACGGATCGTTCGGCGCGTAGGTCTGGAAGGTCGAGCCGTTGGTGAAGGTGCCGTGGATTTCCTGGCCCTGGATGACCACGTCGCGCACGTGATTCTGATCGACCTCGCTGAGCAGCTGCGAGAACGAGATGTCCTGCGATGCGGCGCGCTGGCCGGGATTCTGGAAGAGCGTAAACAGCGCCAAAAGCAGCAAGACGATAATGACCCAGAGGGCGAAATTCCGCAGATTGGCGTTCATCGATCTTCCTTATCGGTCGCGCGGATCGCGATCCCTTGGCCCGGGTGCGGCGAGACTGTCCTCGGACCGGCCAATTCACAATCTAGGTGTCACACGGCCGCCTGCCAAGAGAACCATTCAGGACTATTTAGCGCATTCCGACGTTCTGACGGCTCAAATCCGGGAGAGCCCAGCCTTCTCCAGGGGTGGTTAAGCTCCGGTGCGGCGTGATCAGCCGGCATTTCGTCGCCGTGGAGGCGCTGGGGCAATTTCGAGGCAATCCCGTGTCAACGTGATCACGGCCCCGGCAAGCGTCTGTTTCAGCTTGATTTGCCCCGGTTTCGGCGCCCGCTTTGCCGCGGCGGCTTCAAGCGCGGCGGCCAAAGCCTCGACCTTGCCGAGCTCGGGCCGGCCTTCCCGGCCAGCGCGCCCGAGCGCACGTAGCAACAACCGAATCCGGATTTCCGCCGTCAGCGCAGAGAATGCCGAGGCATCGTAGATCTGCTCTGAATGTCCTGTACTGCGCAGTGCCAGGAACTGCTCCGCACCATCGACCAGCAGCTCGAGCGCAGCGTCGGCGCGGGCGGCGCGGGCGGCAAACCTCGCAAGATTGCGCGAATCGCACCCCTCGGCGGCCAGCAGCGGCATCAGCTCGCGCAGCCGCGGGCGGGTGAAGCGGGGGTCGATATTGCCGGGGTCGGTTGCGAAGTCGATCTTCGCTTTGGTCAGCGTCGCAATCAGCTGCCGTTTGGAGACGTCCAGCAATGGACGGATCAGCACCGCACCTTCGCGCCGGGTCTCGCGTGCCATTGCCGCCAGCCCGGCGATGCCGCTGCCGCGGGACAGCCGCATCAGCACCGTCTCGGCCTGATCGTCGCGGGTGTGCGCGGTCATGATATGCGCCGCGCCGACCGCCTTCGCCGCCTTGGCCAGCAGCCGATAGCGCGCCGCGCGCGCCGCTGCCGGCAGTCCCGTCGCCGGCTTGTCGCCGGTCCAGCGCAGCGACCGATGCGGCAGATCGAGCGTGCGCGCGAACTCCTTGACCGACCGCGCCTCGCGGGCCGCTTCCGGCCGCAGGCCATGGTCGATGGTGACGACGAACAGCGCGGGCCCGCGCTTCAGCGCCTTGCGCCAGCGCGCGGCGAGCCACATCAGCGCCAGCGAATCCGGTCCGCCGGACACCGCGAGCACGATCGCGGGGACCGCCTTCCAGTCGGCGAAAAGGCCCGAAGCCTCACGCGCCGAAATCGGCGCTTCGTCATTCCCGGACATCGGCAGCGCAAGCCTCGGCTCGAGGCCCCGGCTCGGCCGGGGCTCTCGTCAGCCTAGCACTTAAGCTTCTTCTGCTCGGTGTCGACCGCCTTTTTCACGCCGGCCGATGCCTTCGGATATTTGCGGCCGATCTCGCCCAGAGCGGCGCAGGCGGCCTCTTTCTCTTTCAATGCCGACAGCGACTGGCCGAGCCGCAGCAGCGCATCGGGCGCCTTGGTCGACTTGTCGTATTTGCTCGTGACCGCGAGGAAAGCCTCCGCGGCGTCACGATACATCTGGCGCTGGAAGAAGCTCTCGCCGAGCCAGTATTGCGAATCCGGCGTCAGCGCGTCGTTGGGATATTTGCTCGCGAAGTTGCGCATCGTCTCTTCGGCGAGCGCGTAGTCGCGGCGCTGCATGTAGCCGATGCCGAGATCGAACTCGTCGCGCGGGCTGGCCGACGGCGGCAGCGTGGTCAGCCCTGACCCACCCGCCCCGCGCGGCGCCTGCTGCGGCGGCGCGCCGGCGTCGGGATAGCGACCGCCGGGATTGTTCGACAGGTCGAGCGGCGCGCCCGCCACCCCACTTTGCTCGGCCGGAACAGGCAATTGTCCGCCACCGAGCGCACGCGGGACGCCCGGCGCATTCGGGTTCTGGCTCGGATCGAACGCATCGCCCCGGCGGCGGCCGGTCGCCGGAGGCGCGACCGCCTGGTCCTGCACGATCGGCGCCTGTGGCTGCTGGCCGTAGACCGGCGCCTGCGGTTGCGGCTGCTGGCTATAGACGGGCGGTTGCTGCACAGCGGCCGCCGGCGGCGCGGCGGCGTTGCCGGGTGCGGCCGGCTGAGCCCCTGCACCGCCCTGCAATTGCCGGACCTGGTCTTCCAGGCGGCGATTGCGGTATTGCAGTTCCTCGTTCTGGCCGGTCAGTGTGCGCAGCCGCTCCTCGAGCTGCTGGATGCGGATTTCGGGATCGACCTCGCCGCCATATTGCTGGGCCAGCGCGGGAGCGGCGAAAGCGAGCAACGCGAACACCGCGAGGCTGCGCGCAGAAAGGGCAGGAATGGGTGACATTGGGGCCCGACGGTTGGGGATGGCGCGCCAGATTAGTAGCGCCGGATTGATCCCCGGACTACGCCAAAAATGTGACTGGAGCGATGGCCGACGGTCGCAGGCCGACACGATTCCAAACAGCAACGGCGCCCGAAGGCGCCGCTCCATCACATCGAACCCGAGCGCGCTCAGGCGCCGGCGTTCAGCACGGTGACCGCGCGGCGGTTCTGCGACCAGCACGAGATGTCGTTGCAGACCGCGACCGGACGTTCCTTGCCGTAGGAAATCGTCCGCATCCGCGACGGATCGATGCCGCGCGAGGCGAGATAGTTGCGCACCGATTGCGCACGGCGCGCGCCCAGCGCGATGTTGTATTCGCGGGTGCCGCGCTCGTCGGCATGGCCCTCGATCGTGAACGAGTAACGGTTGTAGCTCTGCAGCCACTGCGCCTGCTTGTCGAGCGTCGCGACCGCCTGCGGCGACAGTTCGGTCTGATCGCTTTCGAAGAACACGCGATCGCCGACATTGACCACGAAATCCTGTTGGCTGCCCGGGGTCGCCGCGTTGGCCATCGCGCCGTCGGCACCGAGACCGGTCTTGTTATTGGCGCAAGCCCCCATCGACAGGGCCACCGCGAGCACCGCGGCCAGCTTCAATCCCTGGAGGATTCGCTTCTGATGTTTCATTCCGGAGCCTCCACGCTCGCGATATTCGGACTGTCATCCGGTCTACAGGGCGATGGTTAAGCGAACGTTCCGTCAACCTTGACGAGACCTTGCCGGCTCCGATCAAAAGCCCCCGATCGGCGAAAAGCAATCGCAATGGTTAATGGGGTGTAAATGTGGCGCGACGGTGAAGGCGGGCCTCGCAAATCCGTGCCTCCAACGACACCTCGGCAGCTGCCGCGCATCAATGGATGCGGATCGCAATCCGCTGTGGGCAGACCCGACCGCGCCCGATCGGCTCAGCATTGCCCCCGGCTCTCCGGAATTCAGGAATGCCAGCTGATCTAGACGTGCTGGTGGCCGCTCGTCGCGAGCGGAGATTCGGCGAGCCGGAGCGACGCCGGTCGCGCCGTCGTCCGCGTGAACAGCTTGTGTCGTTCGAACGACGTCGAGCGCAAGAACGGATAGCGCGCAAACACCTTCATATGCGTGACGGGGAAATCGATTTCCATCAGCCCGATCGGTTTCTTCAGGCCGGGATAGACCCGCGGCGGGCAGACCGCGCTCATGAAGACACGGCGATAGAACGCCTGGTGCTCCGCGCGCACCGAAGCCAACCCGATGTCGGCACGAAAATGCTCGCAGGCCACATAGGCCAGACGCAAGGTCAGGTAAGCGAGCTCGGGCACGCGATTGGTTCGATCAGGATCCGAGACGAACCGGGTCGGATCGACGATCACCTTGCCGCTGGCCAGCCACGGCTCCAGCAGATCCGGAAACACGTCCATCGACGGGCAAGCCTGATTTTCCGGCGTCGCCAACGTGATTCTCAGGGAACTGGTCAGTTCTCCCTCGAAGAAAATCCCGAATATCCACGAATTCGGCAGGTCGTCGTAGCGATCGGTGACGATGCCGAGGGGATTGGGCTCGATCGCGCCCTCTTTCAGATAGGCGCGGTAACGCAGCCGGTAGATCGCGGCTCGCTCCGCTTCCGACTCGGCAAGCCGGTACTCAACCTTGTCGAGCAGTTCACGTCGGCGGACGGCAACGCGGCCCTCCTGCTGTTCCTGCCGGGCGGCATCCATGTCTATTCCCCTACCCCAAAACCGCACGCAAGATCGTATAAGCGAACGTTAACGGACCCTTAACGATGAAGCAAAGCATTTGAAACGTTAGGGTTAATCATCTCTGCGAAATCTAAGGTTGTATTGAGGCAGAGGCGCCGCGGCTGTGGTCAGGCGATGGAGCGGAGAGGAATCGAGAGGACCTTGCCGTCCTTCTGACGCTGGCCATGCGAGGCCGTCAGAAGTTTCCGGACGCGCGCCGCGGGAACCGGGCGGCTGAACAAATAGCCCTGCGCTTCGGTGACCGTCCCGTCGGCACTGATCAGTTCCAGTTGCTCGTTGGTCTCGATGCCCTCGACGACGACGGACATTCCGAGATCGGCACTCAACCGCGCCACGCCGCGCAGCAGCGTGAGCGGCCGGTCGCTGTCGATGCCCTCGAGGAAGGAGCGGTCGATCTTGACCTTCTGCAACGGGAACGTGTGCAGATAGCTCAGGCTCGAGTAACCGGTGCCGAAATCGTCGAGCGCGATCCGGACGCCCTCGGCATGCAACTGCGCGAGTGCGTCATGGGTGAACTGCGTATTGCGTAGCAGCGACGATTCGGTGATCTCGATTTCGAGCCGGCTGGCCGGCAGGCCCGAAACCTCGAGCGCGTAGCGCACCTCGTTGAGAATATCGCGCTGATGGAATTGCTGCGACGAGAAGTTGACGGCCACGCTGACCTGCTGAGGCCACATCATGCATTCCATGCAGGCCTTGCGCAGGATCCAGCGGCCGAGATCGACGATCAGGCCCATGTCTTCCGCAACCGGAATGATGTCGATCGGCGAGACCGTGCCGCGGACCGGATGATTCCAGCGCAGCAGCGCCTCGCACGTCGTGATCCGGCCGGTCTTCAGATTGACCAGCGGCTGGTAGTAAAGTTCGAATTCCTCGTTGGCGAGCGCCTTGCGCAGATCGAGCTCGAGAATGCGGCGCGCCTCGACGGTGTGGGCCATCTCCTCGCGGAAGAAGCAGAAGGTGCCGCGGCCGTCGGCCTTGGCGCGATACAGCGCCATGTCGGCGTTCTTCAGCAGGATGTCGGCGCGAATGCCCGGCGAGGTCGTCGCGATGCCGATCGAGGCCCCGATCTCGACGACGTGATGGTCGATCAGATAGCGGTCGCTGAGCCGCTCGACGATCCGCCGCGCCAGCACTGCGGCGTCCTCGTTGGACCGGATGTTCTGCTGGAAAACCACGAACTCGTCGCCGCCGAACCGCGCGACGAAGTCTTCGGGCCGCAGCATGTCGCGCAGCCGGTCGGCGACCGCGCACAACAGCCGGTCGCCGAGCGGATGGCCGAGGGTATCGTTGACCTGTTTGAACTGATCGAGGTCGACGAACAGCAGCGCCGACATTCGCGTCGTGCCGTGGCCGTGCTCGGCCGAGAGAATTCGTTCGATTTCGTCGCGGAACTGCACCCGGTTCGGCAAGGTGGTGAGTTCGTCGTAACGTGCCAGATGCACGATGCGCGCTTCGGCGTTGCGGCGTTCGGTGATGTCCTCGACCAGCACAACCGTGCCCCCGCCGGGCATCGGCTGGAACGTCCATGACAACGAGCGCGGCGCCGGCTCGTCGCCGACGGTGACGATTTCACCGGCCAGCGAGTTGTCGATCTCGGACAGGATCAAGCGGCCGCTCGAAGCCGAAATTGCGCCCACCGTCACGCAGGTCGCGACGATCTCGGTCGCGCTCGGCGAGCCCTCGGCGAGCGCATTGCCCAGTCTCATCATTTCAGCGAAGCGATTGTTCATGACGGCCAGCCGGCCGTCCCCGCGGAACATGCACAGGCCGTGCGGCATGTTGTTCAGGGCCGTATCGAACTGGTGCGCCAGCGCCGCCTCTCTCTCCCGCCCGATCCAGGCGTCGAGATAGATCCGCTGCAAGCTCGATGTCACATGCCTGATGGCGATGAAGAACACCGTGCTGAGCAGCGCCAATGCCAGATAGTAGATGCCGCCCACCGTGATCATCGCGATGATCAGCGGTCCGCAGCTCAACAACACTTGCAGATGAAAGATCTTGGGCCGTCCGAAGGTGCGGCCGACGCCTGCCGATGTGTAGGCCACCACCGTGGTGATGCAGAGCATGTGCGCGCCGGTGTCGTGGATGTCCAACAGGACCACCAACGACCACAGGCCGAGCGCGATACCATGACTGATCGCGCCCAGGCGGTATCGGTGCTCCCAGACATCGGCATCGTGCTGAGAAAGGGGTGCGTTCCGCTTTCGGTAGCGGTGCATCTGCCATGCGCGCGCGATACCGACCAGAACGAACAGGGGAACGAACAGCCAGTTCCAGATATTGCCGGTGACGAAACCGATCACGGACGCCGCGATGCCGGGCCCGAACGCTCCGATGATCATCGGCGCCGGATTCATGAACAACGAGTCGACCAGCCCGGCGTGAATCGCCGGCGACATCTCGGGATCGGCGTCTCGTTTTTGACTGGCAAGCTGCATCAGGCGCAAGCGGTCCTTTCAGCCCCGTTATAACCCGAGCAGATGAACTCTTTCTGAGTGAAGATGATTAGCGAGTCGTTACCGGTCTCATCGAAACCCGGAAATTCTTCGGCTTCATAGGGCGTTGCGCGCGCGCTGCCGACGAGCTGAACGGTCGCCGCCCGGTCGCCAACGAAACCTTAACGATTTACGACAACAGCGGCGACCAGGCCGGGTCCGAGGCGTAACCGGGAGTCGGGACCCGCAACTCGTTGCGGCCGGAGACGTCGACGGTGAACAGCGACGGGCCGGCATTGCCGCCGGGATCGCGGAAGAACATCAGCACCCGGCCGTTCGGTGCAAATGTCGGCCCCTCGTTGTGGAAGCCCGAGGTCAGGATGCGCTCGCCCGAGCCGTCCGGCTTCATGATGCCGATCGCGAACTGGCCACCGCCCTGCTTGGTGAAGGCGATGTAGTCGCCGCGCGGCGACCAGACCGGCGTCGAGTAGCTGCCGTCGCCGAACGAGATCCGCTGGGCCTGGCCGCCGCTGGCTGGCATCACGTAGATCTGCGGCTTGCCGCCACGGTCGGATTCGAAGCAGATCCGGGCGGCGTCCGGCGAATAGGACGGCGAGGTGTCGATCGCCGGGGTGTCGGTCAGCCGCGTCGTCGACTTCGAGCGCAAATCCATCACGAACAGGTTCGAATTGCCGCCCTGCTGCAGGCTCATGATGATGCGCTGGCCGTCCGGCGAAAATCTGGGGGCAAACGACATGCCGGGGAAGTTGCCGACGGTTTCGCGCTGCCCGGTCTCGATGTTGAACAGGTACACTTTCGGGTCGCCCTGCCCGAACTCCATGTAGGTGATCTCCTGCGTCGACGGCGAGAAACGCGGCGTCAGCACCAGATCGCTGCCGCGCGTGAGATAGCGGACATTGGCGCCGTCCTGGTCCATCAGCGCCAGCCGCTTGATGCGGCGGTCCGCCGGACCGCTCTCGTCGATGAAGACGACGCGGCTGTCGAAATATCCCTTCTCGCCGGTCAGCCGTTCGTAGATCTGGTCGGAGATGATGTGGGCGATCCGGCGCCAGTATTCCGGCGAGGTGAAATATTGCTGACCCGCGAGCTGCTGGCCGGTGGCGACGTCCCACAGCCGGAACTCGGCCTTGAGCCGCCCGTCGGGCTGGCGAGTCATCCGGCCGGTCACCAGCGCCTGGGCGTTGATGCTGGTCCAGCTTTTGAATTGCGGCGGCACGTCGATGTTGGTGATCTTCTCGACATAGGCGGCCTGGTCGATCGGCGCGAACAGGCCGCTGCGCTTCAGATTGTTGGTGATCACCTGGCTGACGCCGCCGCCGACCTCGTTGTCCGACGGCGTGCCTGCGACGAAATTCGGAATCGCGATCGGTAGCGGCGCGACGTTGCCCTCGGTGATCTGCACCCTGGCCTGGCCGAACGCGTCGCGCGCCGGTCCGAGCGCCAGCGCGCCTGCCGCCGTCGCGGCGGAAAGGATCATTTGTCTGCGATTCAGGTGGAGCGGCATGTTCGGCAATCCATCGGTCAGTCAGATGTCGCACGCGGCGGAGCGCCGGCGATCGTCAGCAAGCTTCGCATCAGGTCCGCCGGTCGGTGAACACGGGCGCGAAGTATTTCCATTCGTCGAAGAACGCCGGCGGCAGCTTGTAGGGCTGGCACTCGATGATCGCCCGCAGCGCGCTCTCCTGATACACGCGCAGGTAAGGCGTCGCCGGGTGGCCCTCGGGCTGCGGCATCGACTCGAGGGTGCCGTCGCGCTTCAGCCGGATCACGAAGGCGGCTTCGGCGCGCTGCGCCTCGATGCCGCCATACGGCTTCTTCCAGCAGCGCTCGACCTGCGACTGGAACATCGCGCCCCAGGTCGCGGAATTGTTCGCCGCGCTGCCCTTCGACAGCCCCAGCGCCGCGTTGGAATTCAGCGCGTCGCCGGCGACCGCCTGCCGGGTCGGATCGCGCTTGTCGAGCAAGGCCGCGATCTTCGACTGATCGAACACCCGCTCGGCCTTCGGCTTCGGCGGCTCGGGCTTGGCGGCGGCCTCGGTCTGCGGCGGCTTCTTCTTTTCTTCCTTCTTCAAGGCCTCGGCGATCGGATCGACCTTGGGCTCCGGTTTCTTTTCCGCTTCCTTGGCTTCTTCCTTCGCCGGCTCGGGCTTCTTCTCGGCCTTCTTCGGCTCTTCCTTCTTGGGCTCTTCCTTCACCACCGGCTTCGGCGGTTCGGGCTTCTTCTCGACCGGCTTTTCCTCGGTCTTGGGCTGCGGCGGCGGCGAGGTGTCGGTGACCACCGGGGGCTTCTTGTCATCGATCTTGCCGACGGTGTCCTCGACCGGCTTGGCCTCGGCGACCTTCTCGACCAGCGGCTTCGGATTCTCCTTCTTGCCGGAGCGCATCCCGGCCATCACCTTGGCGAGCTGATCCTCCGAAATCGTATCGACCGCGACGGAATCCTGCGGCTCGAGCTCGAAGGCCTTCGACGAGAACGACAGCATGGCCCCGCCGAGCACGAGAACGTGCAAGGCCACGGACGCCGCCAATGTCTTGTCGATCTTCACCTTCAGAATTCCCGCTCCATCCCCACGACGGCGCCCGCTGGTTCCCCGCTCAGGAGCCCTGCTCCGGCACGATGACGATATTGGCCTTGAAGCCGGCGGTCCGGATCTGGCCGAGCAGCTTCATCATGTCGGTATAGCAGACGTCCTTGTCGCCCCGAAGATAGACCACGTTGTCGGTCTCCGACCGCGTCGTCCGGATCGCCTTGATCTTCGCCTCCATCTCCGCCGGCGCGACCGGGCTGTCGCCGACATAGAGCTCGACCTGCGAGTTGCAGCCGCCGCCGGTGCGCTTCACCGACAGCGTCAGCGGCGGCGTGTTCGACTGAATCTGCGCGCCACCGCGGGCGACCGGCAGGTCGATGTCGATCGACGTGGTGAGCAGCGGCGCCGCGACCATGAAGATGATCAGCAGCACCAGCATGACGTCGACCATCGGCGTGACGTTGATCTCCGCCATCACCGGGCGCTTGCCGCGGCGGCGTCTGCCGCCACCCCCGCCGCCTGACGCTAGGTTCATCGACATGGTCTGGTGCTCACCTTGCGCTCACCTTCGTCCGACTCATGCGCGCTCGTCGATCTGCCGCGACAGGATGGCCGAGAATTCGTCCGCGAAACCCTCCAGACGCTGGGTCTGGCGGTTCACTTCGGACGTGAATTTATTATAGAAAATTGTCGCCGGAATTGCGGCGATCAGGCCGATGGCGGTGGCGAACAGCGCCTCGGCGATGCCGGGGGCGACCACCGCCAGCGAGGTGTTCTTGGATGCGGCGATCGACTGGAAGCTCGACATGATGCCCCAGACGGTGCCGAACAGGCCGACGAACGGGCCGGCGGAGCCGACCGTCGCCAGCACCAGCAGCCGTCGCTCCAGCCGTTCGACTTCGCGCGCGATCGAGACGTTCATCACCTTCTCGATCCGCATCTGCAGGCCGGCAAAGGAGCGTGAATGGCTTTCGAACGAGCGCTTCCACTCGCGCATCGCCGCGACGAAGCAGGCGGCCATCGAATGCGTCGGCTTGGCCGACAGGGTACGGTAGAGATCGTCGATCGATTCACCGGACCAGAACGCCTGCTCGAAGCGGTCCATCGCGCGCTTGGTGCGGGAATAAAGGATCAGCTTGTCGATCGCGATCGCCCAGACCCAGACCGAGCAGCCGATCAGCCCCAGCATCACGGATTTGACGATCCAGTGGGCCTGCCAGAACAGTCCGATCAGCGACATGTCGGCGGACACCAGCGGCATGGCTGACTGAGTCACGTCGGCCGGGTTCATGTCGGTTATCCTCTCACGCAAGGGTGCGGCGGCAGCCTATCTGGCGCCGGCCCCGGTTCCCCGCAGCCACGCGCCGTTCTGGCAAGAAGCGCCACAGCCGGAGTTTCGCGTTGTCAGTTGGGATGGCCGGTCCAAAAGCCGGGCCCTCAATCCCCTGCCAACGTGTCAAAACGAGGGCTGCAGGTGCATTCTTGACGCCCCTAACCAAACGCTAATCAGGGTTAAGAAGGGGTTACGATGCTCGGGAAAATGCCCGTGATCGCGGGCGAAGCGGCTCGGGCACACCGCGACGCGATCACTGCAGAGAGGGAACCGCGGGCGTCGGCAAATGGCGCAATTTGTCGGGATTGCGGACCACATAGATCGCGACGATCCGGTCGTTTTCGACCGCCAGCGCCGTGGTCTGGAGCCCATCGGCCTCCCGGGAAATGAACCCGGGCAGCCCGTCGATCCACCGGGCCGCGACCAGCGTGGACATCGACGGATGATACTTCCGCGCCAGGCCGGCGAACAACCGCGTCACCCGGGCGATGCCGGTGATCGGATTGCGCGCGGCGATCCGCTTGCCGCCGCCGTCGCCGTAGAACACGACGTCGTCGGCGAGCAGCGCGGTCAGCGCCTTCAGATCGCCGCTGCGCGACGCCTCGAAGAACGCCCCGGCAATGGCCTGGCCACGCTCATCGGACATCGGAAAGCGCGGCCGCTCGGCGCGGACATGGCCGCGGGCGCGGGCGGCAAGCTGGCGGCAGGCGGCGACGTCGCGATCGAGGGTGCGGGCGATCTCGTCGAAGCCGAGGCCGAACACGTCGTGCAACAGGAACGCCGCGCGCTCCAGCGGCGACAGCCGCTCCAGCGCCAGCATCAGCGTCAGCGTGATATCATCGCCGTCCTCGTCGGGCTGCGCGGTGATCAGCGGCTCGGGCAGCCATGGTCCGATATAGGTTTCGCGCCTGAGCCGCGCCGATTTCAGCACGTCGAGGCAAAGCCGAGTGACGACGCGCGTGAGGAACCCCGCGGGATCGCGCACCTCGGCGCGATCGGTCCGGTGCCAGCGCAAGTAAGCGTCCTGCACCACGTCTTCGGCCTCGGCGACCGAACCGAGCATGCGATAGGCGACCCGGATCAGCCGCGCGCGCAGCGGCGCGAAGCTCGCTGCGGCGTCGTCGCTGATGGTGGGCTCAGGAGGCCCTGGCATGGACGGCGGCCGCGACCGGATGGATCAGGCGGAAGCCGATCGCGATCCGATTCCAGGTGTTGATCGCGCCGATCAGCATGGTGAGATTGGCCTGTTCGGCCGCGTTGAAGTGCTGCGTCAGCAGCGCGTAGTCCGCGTCCGGCGCGTGGGTCTGCGCGACCAGCGTCAGCGCTTCGGTCCACGCCAGCGCGGCGCGTTCGCGATCGCTGTAGACCGGCGATTCGCGCCAGGCGTCGAGCAGATACAGCCGCTGCTCGGTCTCGCCATGGGCGCGGGCATCCTTGCTGTGCATGTCGAGGCAGAACGCGCAGCCGTTGATCTGCGAGGCGCGCATCTTCACCAGCTCGATCAGGCCCGGTTCGAGGCCGCTGGCCTTGATGGTGGTCTCGAGCGCGACCATCGCCTTGTAGGCATCGGGCGCGGCGGCGGCGGGGTTCAGGCGGGGCTTCATCGTCGTCTCCTGCGGTTGGATCAGGATAGGACGAGACGGCGCGGCGTGGCGTGACATTGTCGCGAGGAGATTTTTCGACCACCCCGAAACGAAGCCGCCCGCCTGGGTCTCAGGCGGGCGGCAATGGCGATGGAAGTCACAGATTCGAAGGGACGATCAGCCCTGCTGCGGCGCGTCCGGCGCCGGCTTGGTGCGGTGCTGCGCCATGAAGGCGTCGAACTCTTCCTTGTCCTTGGCGTGGCGCAGACGATCCAGGAAGTCCTTGAACTGAACCTGCTCTTCCTCGAGCCGGCGCAGCGTCTCCATCCGGTACTCGTCGAAGGCGCGGTTGCCGCTCGACGGCGGGCCGAAGCCGAAGCCGCCGCGGTCCATGCGCTCGCGCATCCGCTCCATCTTGTCCTGCATCCGCTCCATCTTGTTGGAGAAGCGGCTCCCACGATCCCAGCAACCCATGTTTCTGCTCCAGAGTGTGTAGAAGAGAAGTGCAAGCCCGATCGGCCACCAGACGATGAAGCCAGCCACCGTCAGCAGGATCCAACCCGGGCTCCAGGACGACCGCGGCGCGGGCTGATAGCGCTGTTGGGTCGGGCCCCATCGATTGTAGTCAGCGGCGTTCGCCATATGCCTCTCCATGACCGGCAACCGCCGGCGTGAATGTAAATAACATTTACATACCTAAGCCAATCTCTGGTTTTGTCAAGGCGGAGCGGGATTCGGTCGGGGCGACAATTTCGCGCGGCACTCACATCGCGGTGAGCGCGGCTATTGCGGGGCCGCGCCCCACGGGCCAGAACGCTTTGGTTCTGCAGGCTTTTCCGGCTGCGACCGGAGGTCGGCGGGAAATCCGAGACCGCGCAGATAGATCAGCACGCCGGCCTCCAGCAGTTCTTCGGCGGCCATCGGCAGCTTGCGCCGCGCGGCGTCGCCGCGGCCGAACAGCGACGCGATGCCGTGCGACATCGACCAGATGTGCAGCGCCATCATCAGTGCCGGCGGTCTTGTGACTCCGGCCGGAGTGAGCGCGGCGAGCCGTTCGGCGGCGGCGCGGATGACGTTGAAGGCGCGTTCCGACGCCGTCATCAGCAGCGGATTGGCGTCGACCGGCACGCCGGATTCAAACATCGCCGAGTAGTAGGCCGGCTCGTTGCGTGCAAAGGCGAGATAGGCCGGCCCGACCCGCATGAAGGCGGTGATCGCGTCGGGACGGCCGTCGTCCCAGGCCTTGGCGAGCACCTGCTCGAACAGTTCGAACCCGCGCTGGGCGATGATCGAGAGCAATTCCTCGCGATCGCGGAAGTGCCGATACGGCGCGGCCGGGCTGACGCCGGCCATCCGCGCGGCATCGGCAAAAGTGAAGCCGGCCGGCCCCTTCTCGGCGATCAGCCCGAGCGCCGCCTGCAGCAGCGCCTCTTTCAGATTGCCGTGATGATAGCCGCGCTCGGCGCGGCGCTCTTCCTTGCGCCAGCTCATGTGAAGGGCTTTTACATGAGGGCGGTGTAAAGGTCACTAACGGATCGGGACGCCGGCGCACGCCGACGGCGCTTCGACGTGACCGAAACGGGGGCGATTTCGGCGGCTTTGCTTGCGGCAAACCTGGGGCAAACTTGCGGCTGCCACTGCCGCAGCGATTTTATTGCGGCTAACCCGAGGCGGGCCTCCCCAGCCCCGGGTTCCAGTCACGGAACTCGGCTCACCCGCGCGCCGCGGACTGCATCTCCGCGAACCCGGCGAGCTCGCTTTGGATCTCATCCGGAAAGTCCGCGAGCTCCTGCACCTGCCGGATCTCGATGATCTCGTTCGGACCGGCCGGGCAGCGCCTGGCCCAGGCGATCGCCTCGTCGCGCGAGGCGACGTCGATCATCCAGTAGCCGCCGAGCACTTCCTTGACCTCGGCGAACGGTCCGTCGGTGACAAGAGGCTTGCCGCCGGCGAAGCTGACGCGCGCGCCCATCGACGGCGGATGCAGGCCGTCGCAGGTGATCAGCACGCCAGCCTGCTGCAGCGCCTCGTTGTATTTCATCATCGCCGCGATCGCGGCGGCATCGTCGGGCATGGTGCCCGGCGCGGCGGTCTCGTAGCCCTTCGGGATCATCAGCATCATGAATCGCATAGTCGGTTCCCTTTGAACACTTGATCGAATGATTGAAGCAACGCGGCATTCTCGAGTGCGGAGTCGTCATCCTGAGGTGCGCGCTCTTGCGCGCCTCGAAGGATGCGGCCAAGGTGCTTGCGGCTCATCCTTCGAGGCCCGCTGGGCCGCGCACGGCGCGGTCCAGCGGACACCTCAGGATGACGGCGGTGATTCCCTCAAAACCAGAGCTGCTCCAGCGGTTCGTCTGCTTCAATGACGAAGCGTGGACCGCCGGGCCGACAACTGCTTTCCGGATTTTTTCGCCGGGCCGCCCGCGCGGGCGGCGCTGCGGCAGTTCGGACGCCGCCGTCAGTACATGAAGTAGCGCTGCGCCATCGGCAGCACGTCGGCGGGGGCGCAGGTCAGGAGTTCGCCGTCGGCGCGGACTTCGTAGGTTTCGGGATCGACCTCGATGTTCGGCGTGGCGTCGTTGTGGATCATGCTCTTCTTCGAGATGCCGCCGCGGACATTGCTGACCGGATACAACGCCTTGGCGATGCCGAGGTCGCGCGCGAGAGGACCGGCGGCGGCGGCCTGCGAGGTGAACACCACCGACGACGCCGTCAGCGCGCGGCCATAGGCGCCGAACATCGGCTGGTAGTGCACCGGCTGCGGCGTCGGGATCGAGGCGTTGGGATCGCCCATCGGCGCCGCCACGATCATGCCCGCCTTGATGATGCAATCCGGCTTGACGCCGAAGAACGCCGGCGACCACAGCACCAGATCGGCCATCTTGCCGGTCTCGACCGAGCCGATCAGCTTCGACACGCCATGCGCGATCGACGGGTTGATGGTGTACTTCGAGATATAGCGCTTGACGCGGAAATTATCGTTGCGCGACGAGTCCTGCGGCAGGCTTCCGCGCTGCTTCTTCATCTTGTCGGCGGTCTGCCAGGTGCGGATGATGACTTCGCCGAGCCGGCCCATCGCCTGACTATCCGACGACATCATCGACAGCGCGCCGAGATCGTGAAGAATATCCTCCGCCGCGATCGTCTCCTTGCGGATGCGGCTCTCGGCGAACGCCAGATCTTCGGCGATCGACGGATCGAGATGATGGCACACCATCAGCATGTCGAGATGCTCGTCGATGGTGTTGCGGGTGAATGGCCGCGTCGGATTGGTCGAGGACGGCAGCACGTTCTCCAGCCCGGCGACCTTGATGATATCCGGCGCATGGCCGCCGCCGGCGCCTTCGGTGTGGAAGGCGTGGATGGTGCGGCCCTTGAACGCCTTGATGGTGTCCTCGACGAAGCCACTCTCGTTCAGCGTGTCGGAATGGATCATCACCTGGACGTCGTGATCGTCGGCGACGGTGAGGCAATTGTCGATCGCCGCCGGCGTCGTGCCCCAGTCCTCGTGCAGCTTCAGCGCGCAGGCGCCGCCCTCGACCATCTCGATCAGCGCGCCGGGCAGCGCCGCGTTGCCCTTGCCGGAAATGCCGAGATTGACCGGGAAGGCATCGAACGACTGAATCATCCGGCCGATGTGCCACGGCCCCGGCGTGCACGTCGTCGCGAAGGTGCCGTGCGACGGGCCGGTGCCGCCGCCGAGCATCGTCGTCACGCCGCTCATCAGCGCGTGTTCGATCTGCTGCGGGCAGATGAAGTGGATGTGGGCGTCGAAGCCGCCGGCGGTGAGGATCTTGCCCTCGCCGGCTATAATATCGGTGCCCGGGCCGATGATGATATCGACGCCGGGCTGGATGTCCGGATTGCCGGCCTTGCCGATCGCGCTGATCGTGCCGGCCCTGATCGCGACGTCGGCCTTGACGATGCCCCAGTGGTCGACGATCAGCGCGTTGGTGATCACCGTGTCGGCGGCGCCGTCCTTGTTGGTCACCTGCGACTGCCCCATGCCGTCGCGGATCACCTTGCCGCCGCCGAACTTCACCTCTTCGCCATAGGTGGTGAAGTCCTTCTCGACCTCGATGATCAGATCGGTATCGGCGAGCCGGACGCGATCGCCGGTGGTCGGGCCGAACATGTCGGCATAGACGGAACGCGAAATTCTGGTGCTCACAACACGGCCCTCCCGGACGAGGCGGTTTCGTCGTAGATGCGTTCGAGATAAGCGTTGACGCCGCGGCAGCCGGCGACGACCTGGTCGGCCCAATCGAGATAGTCGACCAGCCGCTCGCGCTCCCAATCGTCGGGCGGCGAGAAGATCAGCGAGCGCAGATTGCTGATCTTGTCGGCGACCTTGACCATCCGGGCGCGACCGCTCAGATGCGGCGCGTGCTCGACCTGCAGCCGCTTGCGCTCGGCCTTCGGCAGCGTCTTGTCGTCGGTGCATTCGATCACCAGCGCGGCGACGTCGTCGCCGAACTGCTCGATCAGTTCGTCGCGCGTCGTGCCGGAATCCTCGATGGTGTCGTGCAGCCAGCCGGCGGCGACCAGCGCGGCGTCGGAGCCATCGGTCGCCACCGCCAGCAGCTCGGCGACTTCGGCGACGTGATTGACGTAGGGCTCCTTCGCCGAACCCTTGCGCCGCTGTCCGGCATGGCACCGCGCGGCGAAATCGGCGGCGCGGGAGACCAGCACGAGGTCGGTCATCGCTTCACCCAAACCGCTTGCAGAACACATCAGAGCCAAAACGGACCTTTAACTCTTACATAGATATAGCCACCACAAGTCGCTGCTATCAGCAACGTCCAGACATACTGGCGCGAGTGCCTCATTGTCGGACTTCGAGTTTTTCGGTAGAAAGTGGTGTATCCAATCTCCGGATGTAGCTTCTCGATGTTTTCTAGATAGTCGTTGATAACTCTGATGGTACGATCAATCGCAACCGTCCTCAGCGCTGCCGCCATGCAGATCGTCGGAGGGACTAACGCAACCCATGTTGTGAATTCGTTTGCTTTCAAAGTAAACATAAAGACATATACCGCCGCCACGGCTCCAACCGTGTATATCTCCAACTGATCCATCCATTTGATGTCGTCCGCGAGAAGCTGACGACAGCTCTTGTATTCTTCAAGAAGCAGAGCCGATGGCTGCGAACTCATCACAATTTCCCCATCACGTCGCCGCGGAAGCCGTAGACGACGCGCTTGCCGGCCAATGCCACGAGTTGCACGTCGCGGGTCTGGCCGGGCTCGAAGCGGACCGCGGTGCCGGCCGCGATGTCGAGCCGCATGCCGCGGGCGCTGTCGCGGTCGAAACGCAGCGCCGGATTGGTTTCGAAGAAATGATAATGCGAGCCGACCTGGATCGGCCGGTCGCCGGTGTTGGCGACGCTCAGCGTCACCGTGGCGCGGCCGGCATTGAGTTCGATCTCGCCGTCTTCGATCAACAGTTCACCGGGGATCATCGCGACTTCCCTCTTCCCAGAATTGCTCGCTGACATCGAACTGATCGCGATGCCGGTCGACGTACTCGTAGAGCTTCACCGAGAGTTCATCGAGGTTCGGATTCAGCCGATCGTCGAAGGCGTAAACCTGATCGCGCACCTCGGCTGGCGCACGGTTCAAGATCACGGATTGCGTCGCCGCAGAATGCCACGCCGTGCCCGGACGTGATGCAGCGATTGCGTCATCCATGGTCTCGGCCAACTCGATCGCGTCGACCTCTCTCAATGCGTCGCAAATGTAGGGCGTATATTCGCCGGTCGAGTTGGTGAAGAATTGCCAGACACCACCATTGTAGAGCTCTGCCTGAAATCGCCACAGCATGACGAAGATGCGCTGGGCGCCCTGAAGGTCAGGCTCCAGCCCCGAGTCGTACAGATACTCTCCATGCAGTTCGGCGAGGGAATGTCCGGCCGATGATGCGTCGATCGCCACGGCCCCTCACCTGATCGGCTGGTGCACGGTGACGAGCTTGGTGCCGTCCGGGAACGTCGCCTCGACCTGGATGTCGTGGATCATCTCGGCGATGCCGTCCATGCACTGCTCGCGGGTGATGACTTCCGCGCCGGCCTGCATCAGCTCGGCGACGGTGCGGCCGTCGCGGGCGCCTTCGACGATGAAATCGGAGATCAGCGCGATCGCCTCGGGATGGTTGAGCTTGACGCCGCGCTCCAGCCTGCGGCGCGCCACCATCGCCGCCATCGAGACCAGCAGCTTGTCCTTTTCGCGGGGGGAGAGATTCATGCAGGCACTCGATCGATTGCAGAGGTCTTTGAGCGAAGCGAACGATACTAACTCAACCACAGCCGCGGCAGCGCGCGGCCGGCGGCGCGGCGCAGCACCGCCATCATGTCGGCGCGCAGCCTGGCGGCATCTTGGGCGCAGAACCGCGCCATTGCAATTCCATTCCAGGCGGTGATGCCGACCTCTGCACCGAAGGATTCGGCGTCCTCGCGCAGCCGCTCGACCAGCGCGGCGTCGCCCGGCGCGATCAGCGCGGTGCCGATCGCGACGCCGCCCTTCGCCACCGCCGGCCGCCGCAGAAGCGCGCCGATCTCGCCGTCGAGCCGCACGGTTTCGGCGTACACGAGCTTGCCGCCGACACGCAACCGCCAACGGTCGAGGAAGCGGCCGCTGCGCATCGTCTCGCCCATCGCCGAGCGGCCGAAGATCACGGATTCGCATAGCAGCAGCGAGGCGCCGCTTGCGAGATCGATATCGATCCGGCGCTCGACCCGGGCCTGATCGAACAGGATGGTCTCCTGCGGCAGCCACGACAGATGGCCGCCCTCGGCGACCTGCAATGCGATGTCGATCTGTGCGGCCGGGCCGTGCGAGCGATAGACCTTCTCGGCGGCGGCGGTGGTCAGCGTCAGCCGCGCGCCCTCGCCCACCGCGATGTCGATGCCGAAGCGATCGCCGCCGGCGACACCGCCGGCGGTGTTGACCAGCACGGCCGAGAGGCCCTGCTGCTCGGGCGACGGGAAACGAACGCGCAGCGAGCCGGATTCGTGCAGCTGTCCGCGCCGGGTGGCGCCGTCGACGGCGCGGACGTCGAACCGCACCGCGCCCTGCGCGCGGTTGCCGGCGAACACCGCGGAGTCGGCCGCACTGGTATCGACCGGGATCATATGGTGGATCCGCGGCATCGCCCCAACGGCGGCGCGCTCCCTCTCCCCGCTTGCGGGGAGAGGGGTGGGGTGAGGGGGCGTCTCCGCGAGTCGCAGAAGCTCGGCATCGTGGAGGCGCCCCCTCACCCGACCGGCTTTGCTACGCAAAGCCAGTCGACCTCTCCCCGCGCGCGGGGAGAGGTGAAGATGGCGCTTCCGATCGATCGATGAGTTCGCCGCACGCACGGCGCGCTCCCTCGCCCCGCTTTTGCGGGGAGAGGGGTGGGGTGAGGGGCGACGCGCGTCACGGACTCTCGGCTATGCGGAGGCGCCCCCTCACCCGATCGGCATCGCTGAGCGACGCCGATTGACCTCTCCCCGCGCGCGGGGAGAGGTGAAGAGGGGCGCGCGTGGTTATGCCGGAGCTGATGAGTCAAAGTCGTCCTACAACGCCATCTGCCGGCTGATCTCGGCGGGGTCGAGATTGGCGCGGTCGCAGGTGTATTTCACTGCGCCGCGATCCATCACCGCAAAGCTGTCGCCGAGCTCGCAGGCGAAATCGAGATATTGCTCGACCAGCACAATGGCGATGTTGCCGAGGCTGCGCAAATAGGAAATCGCCCGACCGATGTCCTTGATGATCGACGGCTGGATGCCCTCGGTCGGCTCGTCGAGCAAGAGGAGTTTGGGCCGCATCACCAGCGCGCGGCCGATCGCCAATTGCTGTTGTTGCCCGCCGGAGAGGTCGCCGCCGCGCCGGCCGAGCATCGAATTCAGCACCGGAAACAGCGAGAACACGTCGTCGGGGATCGACTTGTCGGCGCGCTTCAGCGGCGCATAGCCGGTCTTGAGATTTTCTTCGACGGTGAGCAGCGGAAAGATCTCGCGGCCCTGCGGCACCAGCGAGATGCCGCGCCGCGCCCGCTCGTAGGGCTTGAGCTGCGAGATGTCGGCGCCGTCGAAGGTGATCGACCCGGAAGCGATCGGCTGCTGGCCGACCATCGCGCGCAGCAAACTCGTCTTGCCGACGCCGTTGCGGCCGAGCACGCAGGTGACCTTGCCGGGTTCGGCCGCGATCGACACCCCGCGGAGTGCCTGCGCCGCGCCGTAATACAGGCTGATGTTGTCGACGTTCAGCATTTCACCGCCCCAGATACACTTCGACGACGCGCTCGTTCGCGGAGACGTCGTCGATGCTGCCCTCCGCCAGCACGGTTCCCTCGTGCAAACACGTCACCTTGACGCCGAGTTCGCGGACGAAGGTCATGTCGTGCTCGACCACCACGACGGTCTTGTCGTGGCTGTTGATCTCTTTCAGCAGTTCGGCGGTCTGATGGGTCTCGACGTCGGTCATGCCGGCGACCGGCTCGTCGACCAACAGCAATTTCGGATCCTGCGCCAGCAGCATGCCGATTTCGAGCCATTGCTTCTGGCCGTGCGACAGCGAGCCGGCGAGCCGGTCGCGCGCGTCGCCGAGCTTGATGATCTCCAGCACGCGGTCGATCCGCTTGCTCTCCGGCTCGCTGCGCCGCCAGAACAGCGTGCCGCGGACGCGGTGATCGACATTCAGCGCGAGCAGCAAATTGTCCTCGATGGTCTGGCTTTCGAACACCGTCGGCTTCTGGAATTTGCGGCCGATGCCGAGCGTGGCGATCCGGGTCTCGTCGAGCTTGGTCAGATCGACCGTGCCGTCGAACACCACCTCGCCTCTGTCGGGCCTGGTCTTGCCGGTGATGATGTCCATCATCGTGGTCTTGCCGGCGCCGTTCGGGCCGATGATGGCGCGCATCTCGCCGGGCTCCAGCGTCAGCGACAGATTGTTGATCGCGTGGAAGCCGTCGAACGAGACGTGGACGCCGTCGAGATACAGCATCGCCGAGGTGGTGCGGGTTTCCAAGAGGCTCATCGCTTCACCATGGTCGGTTCGATCACGCCGTCTTCTCGCGCGGCACTTTCGGCCGCGGCGGCGATCGCGCTGTCGCGCTGCGCTTGTCCGCGCTCCTTGCGCGCCTCCCACCAGGCGTTGAAGGTGCCGATGATGCCCTTCGGCAGCAGCAGCGTCACCAGCACGAACAGCGCGCCGAGCATGAACAGCCAGTACGGCGCCAGCGGCCCGGAGGTGAACACGGTCTTGGCGTAGTTGACGACGATGGCGCCGAGCGCAGCGCCGACCAGCGTGCCGCGGCCGCCGACCGCGACCCAGATCACCGCCTCGATCGAATTCGCCGGGGCGAATTCGCCCGGATTGATGATCCCCACTTGCGGCACGTAGAGCGCGCCGGCGACGCCGGCCATGCAGGCCGACAGCGTGAACACGAACAGCTTGTAGGATTCGACGCGGTAGCCGAGGAACCGGGTGCGGCTCTCGGCATCGCGGATCGCGATCAGCACCTTGCCGAGCTTGGACGTCACCACCGCCCGGCAGATCAGGAAGCCGATGCCGAGCGCCAGGCAGCTCAGCACGAACAGCGCGGCGCGGGTGCCCTCGGCCTGGACGTTGAAGCCGAGAATGTCCTTGAAGTCGGTGAGGCCGTTGTTGCCGCCGAAACCGAAATCGTTGCGGAAGAACGCCAGCAGCAACGCGTAGGTCATCGCCTGCGTGATGATCGACAGATACACGCCGGTGACGCGCGAGCGGAACGCCAGCCAGCCGAAACAGAACGCCAGCAGGCCGGGCACCACCAGCACCATCAGCGCGGCGAACCAGAACATGTCGAAGCCGTACCAGTACCATGGCAGTTCCTTGTAGTTCAGGAACACCATGAAGTCCGGCAGCACCGGATTGGCATAGACGCCGCGGTCGCCGATCTGGCGCATCAGATACATCCCCATCGCGTAGCCGCCGAGCGCGAAGAACGCGCCGTGGCCGAGCGAGAGAATGCCGCAATAGCCCCAGATCAGGTCGATCGAGAGCGCGAGGATAGCGTAGCAGACATATTTGCCGAACAGCGAGATCAGATAGGTCGGCACGTGAAGGAACGAGCCCTCCGGCAGCAGCAGGTTCGACAGCGGCAGCAGCACGCCGACCGCGGCGAGCACCAGCAGGAAGATCGTCGCGCTGCGATTGAGCGAGCGGGTGAGGATGTGGGGGGTCATGCGCGGCCTCCGCGGCGGTCATCCTTCGAGGCCCGCGCTGCGCGCGGGCACCTCAGGATGACGGCTGTGCCGTGAAGCAACGTGGAGTCACGCCGAGCACGGCGCGCTCCCCTCCCCGTTGCGGGGAGGGGTCGGGGGTGGGGGTCCGCAGGCACTGCGCTTGTGGCAAGTGCCGTCACCCCAGCCCTCTCCCGCAAGCGGGAGAGGGAGTCAGGCTGCGACGTGGAGCGAAGGCGGTGCGCAACAATCATCCTCATGCCTCCACCGCCCTGCCCTTGAGTGCGAACAGGCCGCGGGGGCGTTTCTGGATGAACAGGATGATCAGCACCAGGATGGCGATCTTGGCCAGCACGGCGCCGGCGACCGGCTCGAGAAACTTGTTGGCGATGCCGAGCGTGAAGGCGCCGACCAGCGTGCCCCACAGATTGCCGACGCCGCCGAACACCACCACCATGAAAGAGTCGATGATGTAGCTCTGGCCCAAATTCGGACTGACGTTGTCGATCTGCGACAGCGCCACGCCGGCGATGCCGGCGATGCCGGAGCCCAAGCCGAAGGTCAGCGCGTCGACCCGCGAGGTGGCGATGCCCATCGACGCCGCCATCCGGCGGTTCTGCGTCACCGCGCGCATCTCCAGGCCGAGCGCGGTGTAGCGCAGCATCGCCAAGAGGATCACGAACACCGCGAGGGTGAAGCACAGGATCCACAGCCGGTTGTAGGTGATGGTGATCTGGCCGAGCTCGAACGCGCCGCTCATCCAGGACGGATTGCCGACCTCGCGGTTGGTCGGGCCGAACAGCGTGCGCACCGCCTGCTGCAGGATCAGCGACAGGCCCCAGGTCGCCAGCAGCGTCTCCAGCGGGCGACCGTAGAGGAAGCGGATCACGCTGCGCTCGATCAGCACGCCGATCGCCCCCGCAACCAGGAAGGCCATCGGCACCGCGATCAGCAGCGAATAGTCGAACAGCGCCGGATAGGAGGTGCGGATGGTCTCCTGCACCACGAAGGTGGTGTAGGCGCCGAGCATCACCATCTCGCCATGCGCCATGTTGATGACGCCCATCACCCCGAAGGTGATGGCGAGCCCGATCGCGGCCAGCAGCAGCACCGAGCCGAGCGAGAGGCCGTACCAGGCGTTCTGCACCATCGACCACAGCGCCAGATTGCGCTCGATCGCGGCCTTGGCGGATGCGATGCCGCTCGCCACCGCGGCGCTCTGCTCGCCCGGCACGCCGGTCAGGAGCGCCATCGCCTCCTGATCGCCGCGCGCCTTGAGGGTGGCGATGGCGTCGAGCTTGTCGACGTCGGAAGCATCCGTTTTGAACAGCAGGATCGACGCGCGGGCCTCGGCGAAGGCCTGCCGGGCGGCGGCGTTCTTCTCCGCCTTCAGCGCCGTCTCGACGGTCGGCAGCATGGTCTCGTCATGGGTCTTGAACACCGACTGCGCCGCCTGGATGCGCTTGTTCAGATCCGGCGACAGCAGCGTCAGCCCGGCCATCGCGCCGGAAACGGCGCGGCGCAGCTTGTTGTTGAGGCGGACCGCCTCGGCCTTGTCCGGCAGCGCGGCGACGGCCTCGCCGGTCACCGCATTGCTGATCGTGCCGTCCCCGGCCTTGATGAACACGGTCTTGGCGTCGGTGTCGGCGAACAATCGTCCGTCCTGCAGCGCGACGATGATGGTGGCGGCGCGCGGATTGCCGCTCGCGACCAGCTTGCCGATCGCTTCCTCGGTGTCGGAGAACGAGCCCGCGGCGAACTGCGCGACGGCGTCCTCATAGGGGCCGGCCAGCGCCGGCTGGGACGCAAGATGGAGAAAGGCGAGCGCGACGGCGGCGAATAGGATGCGCGACAGCAATGGTCGCAACAGGCGGATCAACGGCACTGAAATATCCCGGCAAGGATGAAGGTGCGGAGCATCGTGAACGTGTCGCGTCGAAAGGTGGAAGGGGCGGCGCGCGACCGGCGTCGCCGCCCTTTCCTGTTGGTGTCAGCGAGTGATCGGGCGCGCTATCAGGTGCCTGATCAAGTGCCTTGGCCGCCGCACTTCTTAGTCACGGTGTTGTAGTTGCCGCATTTCAGCGTCACCCAGTCGCCGATCAGGTCCTTGGAGCCGTCGAGCTCCTTCGACCAGGCGTCGCCGGGCACCAGGCCGGGGGTCTTCCAGACCACGTCGAACTGGCCGTCGCCCTTGATCTCGCCGATGAACACCGGCTTGGTGATGTGGTGGTTCGGCAGCATTTCCGAGGTGCCGCCGGTCAGGTTCGGCGCCTTGGTGCCGGGCAGCGTGTCGATCACCTTGTCGGCGTCGACGGTGCCGGCCTTCTCGACCGCCTTCACCCACATGTTGAAGCCGATCACGGTGGCTTCCATCGGGTCGTTGGTCACGCGCTTGGGGTTCTTGGTGTAGGCCTGCCAGGCCTTGATGAACTTCTCGTTCTCCGGGTCCTTGATCGACTGGAAGTAGTTCCACGCGGCGAGATGGCCGAGCAGCGGCTTGGTGTCGATGCCCGCGAGCTCTTCTTCGCCGACCGAGAACGCCACCACCGGAATGTCGGTGGCCTTGATGCCCTGGTTGCCGAGCTCCTTGTAGAACGGCACGTTGGCGTCGCCATTGATGGTCGACACCACGGCGGTCTTCTTGCCGGCCGAGCCGAACTTCTTGATGTCGGCGACGATGGTCTGCCAGTCGCTGTGACCAAACGGCGTGTAGTTGATCATGATGTCTTCCTGCTTGACGCCTTTCGACTTCAAGTAGGCTTCCAGAATCTTGTTCGTGGTGCGCGGATAGACGTAATCGGTGCCGGCCAGCACCCAGCGCTGCACCTTCTCTTCCTTGGCGAGATAATCCACCGCCGGGATCGCCTGCTGGTTCGGCGCCGCGCCGGTGTAGAACACGTTGCGCTCGCTCTCCTCGCCTTCGTACTGCACCGGATAGAACAGGATCGAGTTCAGCTCCTTGAACACCGGCAGCACCGACTTGCGCGACACCGAGGTCCAGCAGCCGAACACCACCGAAACCTTGTCCTTGGTGATCAGTTCACGGGCCTTCTCGGCGAACAGCGGCCAGTTCGACGCCGGATCGACCACCACCGCCTCGAGCTTCTTGCCGAGCACGCCGCCCTTCTTGTTCTGCTCGTCGATCAGGAACAGCACGGTGTCCTTCAGCGTGGTTTCGCTGATCGCCATGGTGCCGGACAAAGAGTGCAGAACGCCGACCTTGATGGTATCGTCAGCGGCCCTGGCGGGGGCGAAGGTCGACAGGCCGACAGCCAGACCGGCGGCGGCCGCCAGCCAGGTGCGCCGGCTGATCGACGTCGCCTGATGATGCTTTGATCCAATACGCATGCGGTATTATCTCCCTGACGCAGAATGGTTTGCCCCGGCCCCACGGCCGTCTGCGGCGACAGAATCGCAAGAAGCGTGCCATGCCCGGTGATGCCATTAAGGAATTGATAAGACTTCGGAAAGCGCCTCGCCCGAAAACCGCCGGGATCACGTTGCCTAAACAATGCGCAGAAAATCTGCCGGGACATTGACCACTCAGCCCACATCGTGTGCACGAACGGCAGTCTGACTAAATTCTGTTCGGCAACTGCCTGCCGCTGACGTACGATTCGACCTTGAAAGCGCCGCTTTGATGTTCCATATGTTTTGCAAGACCTTGAGAATCATCAGGTCGCCGCGAGCCGCGTGTTCTGATCCCCGTGTTCTCGATATCGGACAATTCGATATCGGAGTTCGGCTTCTGGCTCGTCTTTCAGCCGATTAGAGCCGACGCTCCAAACACGCGAGCGTCCCGGTTTGTGCGCGCACCCGACCAAAGCCGTCGGGCGCTTGCTTTCACCATGGAAAGAACCAATCTTTTGACCTCGTTTCAGGATTTCGGCCTCGCCGATCCCATCTCCCGTGCGCTTCAGGAAGAAAATTACACCGTCCCGACGCCGATCCAGGCGCAGACCATTCCTCTCGCCCTCGCCGGCCGCGATGTCGTCGGCATCGCCCAGACCGGCACCGGCAAGACCGCCTCGTTCGCGCTGCCGATCCTGCACCGCATCCTCGCGGACCGCATCAAGCCGCAGCCGAAGAACTGCCGCGTCCTGGTGCTGAGCCCGACCCGCGAACTCTCCGGGCAGATCCTCGACAGCTTCAATGCCTATGGCCGTCACATCCGCCTCAGCGCGACGCTGGCGATCGGCGGCGTGCCGATGGGCCGCCAGGTCCGCTCCCTGATGCAGGGCGTGGAAGTGCTGGTCGCAACCCCCGGCCGCCTGCTCGACCTCGTGCAGAGCAACGCGTTGCGTCTCGGCCAGGTCGAATTCCTGGTGCTCGACGAAGCCGACCGCATGCTCGACATGGGCTTCATCAACGACATCCGGAAGATCGTCGCGAAACTCCCGATCAAGCGCCAGACGCTGTTCTTCTCGGCCACAATGCCGAAGGACATCGCCGATCTCGCCGAGCAGATGCTGCGCGATCCGGCCCGCGTCGCGGTGACGCCGGTGGCCTCCACGGTCGAGCGCATCAACCAGCGCGTGATCCATCTCGATCACTCCGCCAAGCCGGCGATGCTCGCCACCATCCTGCAGCAGGACGGCGTCAATCAGGCGCTGGTGTTCACGCGCACCAAGCACGGCGCCGACAAGGTGGTGAAGGGCCTGCAGCGCGCCGGCATCGCCGCCGACGCGATCCACGGCAACAAGTCGCAGAACTATCGTGAGCGCGTGCTCGCGGCGTTCCGCACCGGCGAACTGCGCACGCTGGTCGCCACCGACATCGCCGCCCGCGGCATCGACGTCGACGGCGTCAGCCATGTGGTCAATTTCGACCTGCCGAACATTCCCGAGACCTACGTGCACCGCATCGGCCGCACCGCGCGCGCCGGCGCCGAGGGCACCGCGATCTCGCTGTGCTCCGGCGGCGAAGAGACCGGCTATCTGCGCGACATCGAGAAGCTGATCCGGATCGCGCTGCCGAAGGAAGACCATCGCACCCCGGGCGCGAAGCCCGCACCGTCGACCGCGCCGCAGCGCGGCGGACAGCGCAACGGCCAACAGCGCAGCGGCGGCCAGCGCAACGGCGCGGCGCCGCATGGTGCCCGCGGCGGCGACGCCGCTCCCGGATCGAAGGATCCGCGCCGCCCGCGGCGCGCCGGCGGACCGAACGCCGGACGCCATCCGGACGCGGCACGGCACGAGCCGGCGGCACGGCCCCAGCACGGCGGCCAGGCCGAAGGCCTGCAGGGCGTCGCATTTATGCAGCGCAAAAATGATCGCCCCGCCAAGACCACCAATCAACGCCCGCAACGCTGATCAAGCACCGATCTGGAGATCACGATGGCTAAAGAAGAGCTGATCCAGTTCGAAGGACTGGTGACCGAAATCCTTCCCGACGCGCGGTATCGTGTCCAGCTGGACGCCGGACACGAGATCGTTGCCTACACCGCAGGCAAAATGAAGAAGAACCGCATCAAGACGCTGGCCGGCGACCGGGTCACGATCGAGATGTCGCCCTACGATCTGGAGAAGGGCCGGCTGATCTTCCGCCACAAGGACGAGCGTCCGGGCGGCACCGGCGCGCCGCGCGGCGGCCCGCCGCGTGGTCAGTTCCGGCGCCGCTAGGTCGCGGCCCGAAGCTCGCACGACAGGCGCTTTGCCGGCCCCGGCAAAGCGCATCCGCCGACGATGATAAACTGCCGCATCAAAAAATCGCGCATGTCAGGATTGTTTTGAGCGCAGGCTTCGCATAATATCGGTTAATCGATTTTCGGCCGGACGACATTAGCTACTACCGGTATAGCCGGTTCAGACGCTGACGACCCTTCCAAAATTCGATCTCACCAGCCCGTCTGGTCATCAGATGGGCTCCGACTGTCTATATTGAGAAGGGACTACCCCCGTGAGCATGGGAACCGTGAAGTGGTTCAACGCGACCAAGGGCTACGGCTTCATCCAGCCGGATGATGGCGGCAACGACGTGTTCGTTCACATCAGCGCTGTCGAGCGCGCGGGCCTCGGCACGCTGCGTGAAGGCCAGAAGATCAGCTACGAAATCGTCGCCGATCGCCGTTCTGGCAAATCGTCGGCCGACAATCTGCGCGCTGCGAGCTAAGCAGAACGTCCGGACGAAGATACCGAGGCCGCGCCACAGCGCGGCCTTTTCAATTTCAGCGACTTCAATTGTGTGACGGCCGCACCCCCGTGCGGCCTTTCCAGTTTCAGGGGCTGAATTTAGGTAGCTTGAATCTCGCTGGCTTCAATTTCAGAGGCTTCAATTTCAGCAGCTTCAAATTCAGCCGGATTGCAGCTGGCGTTTCATCGATTGATCGAATTGAACCAGCCCTCGCCAAATGCACTGACTCGTCATCCTGAGAGTCCGAGCGAATCCGCAGGCCGCTAAATCCAGCCGCGTTTGAAAGCCGTTCACTTCGCAATTACTCCGTCATGGCCGGGCTCGTCCCGGCCATCCACGCCTTACTCGCGGCTTCCGCTGCAAGACGTGGATGCCCGGCACAAGGCCGGGCATGACGAGTTGAAACGACAGTGCCTGATTTCATTGGCCGCATTTTCGGTCGGACGCTGAGGAGCCCGGCGGAGCCGGGCGTCTCGAAGGCGCCGACCGGCTCAGAACGTCGGGCAGCTCGAAGTGTCGTACAGCACGCAGGTCGATTGCCGCGGCCGCGTGTAGGACTCATCGTCGAGGTCGAACTTCGGGACGAAGTAACCGACGGCCGGTTCGTATTTGTAGGTGACCTCGCTCAGGATCAGATAAGTGTTCGCGACCTTGAGCCCGTTCGGGATGGTGATCGTGTCGCCTTTCTTGCGGCTCGACGTGGTGAGCGTCGCGGTGGCGCCGTTGTCGGTCTGCACGACGGTCGCGGCCTTGCTCCACTGCACTTTCGCGACGCCGGCATTGTTGACGTAGACCTCGGAGATCGTCGCGGTCGCGGTGTTGGTCGGGTACGGCGTTAGCACGCCGTAGCTCGCGGCGAACACGTTCTGGAGGTCGCTGTCGGTCACCTTGGTCGCCTGCGACACCAGATCCGACAGCGTGCGCGACACCAGCGTCACCTTGCGGTCGATCGCGATCCCCGCCGAGAGCTCGACGGTGGCGAAGAACATCAGCAGCATCAGCGGGACGATGAAGGCGAATTCGGTCGCCGCGATTCCGCTGCGGTCCTTCGCCAGCCGCCCGCCGCAGCGGCGCGCATCGACCCAGATCTTCACCAGCGCATCCATCGGTCGATCCTATTTGCTGTAAGGCTCGTTGCGGAACGCCGCGGTCGCACTCAGCAGCCGCTTGCTACCGGCAAGATTGGCGCTGTTCCAGCCGAGCCCGGTGACGAACAGCGGCCACTGGTAGAACGCCCGCACCACCACGATGTCGCCGGCATTGCCGGGACTGTACTGCATGTTGTCGATGAAGGCCTTGGTCTTGGGATCGATCGGCGTGGTGATCTTCACCGTCGAGAAGTCGCTGCCATAGCTCTGCACGTCGACATAGATACCGTCGCAGGTGAACAGCGCCTTGAGCCGGGTGCAAACCTCAGTCTTGAACTTTCCCTGGGAAAAGGACGCCGTCTGGGCCTGGCCGGTGAGGATCAAACGCGCCGAGTCCTGCACCGCGGTCTCGAGCGACTGGCCGGCGAGGAAGACGAAGGCTGTTTCGATGATCGCGAACAGCAGTCCGATGAAGACCGGCGCGACCATCGCGAATTCGATCGCCGCCGATCCACGGCGATTGCGACCGAACCGCCGCGCCCGCGCCGCTGCGCGCGAAATCAGTAACGACATCATCGACGGACTCTCGGAATCGGACGGACTGGACTGCGAGGTACGTTAGTCGAAACTGATTGTGGAAGTGTTTCGCCGGATCGGAACAAAATCGACCGCGCCGTTAGGGCAGGATTAACCACGACGCACGCAACGCCGCGGTTCTTGGCGGCGCGACGGCGGCCTGTGCGGTCGCAGCCGGCGATCCACTCTCTATTGCAGCGTCGCCATCGATCTGCCTGAGTGATGGCCCGGCTCGGCTCAGTCTGCTTTGGGACCCGCCCCGGCGCCGGTCGCCTGCTCGTTGAATCGTCCGGCCTGTTCGAGGGTGGATTTGAAATACGCTTCGGAATCGCCGAGCGTGATGCGGCGCTGGCACGCCGGCATGCAGCTGTAGGATTCGCGGCTGACGCCGCGATACACCGTCACCACATTGTCCATCGGACCCGCGACCTGGATCAGCCGGTCGGCGATCACCGTCCCCTTGCGGTCCATCGCGATCACATTGGTGGCGCCGTAGCCCTTGCCGGTGACGACGACCATGCCGCCGGGCTGCAGCGCGACGTCGGCGATCAGCGGATTGCCGACCACCAGCGTCGAGATGTTCTGCGGGAGCCTGATCAGCTTGGCCTGATCGACATTGACCGAAATGGTGTCTTCGGTGCCCGCCGACACGGCGGACAAAGACATCAGACCGAACACGAAAGAAGACATCATGAGCGCTGCGCGCATCCGGCGCGAGGAGCTGGTCGACATACTGTACTCCGGGACATCAACGAGCCGGCAAAAGCAGATACGCAGCGGGCCGGCGCCCGACATGGCGAAGGTGCCGTTAATTGATGAACGAACCGCAAACGCGTTGCATCGAATTCGCGACAGTGTGTCCGAATACGACGCGGCCGCGGTGCAAATGCAATCAGGATGGGTAGTCCGTTGCCGCGATCGATCGACTTTTCATCAGTTTAATCCGGCATTTACCGTACCCAAGAAGTGGCCGTAAAACGCGTGTTTCTGCAATCGAATTAACTGCGCTGCAATTTCCCGATCCTAGGGTAACGCCATGGTCGCGGTGCTGAGAACGCCGGAAAGACCAAAGCTAGTTCGACAGCCACGTACATGGAGCTCCACAATGAAGACCATTTTCGCTCGTTTCGTTAAGGACGAATCCGGCGCCACCGCGATCGAATACGGCCTGATCGCCGCCGGCATCGCGCTGGCCATCATCGCCGTGATCAACGGCATGGGCACCAAGCTGAACACCGCCTTCACGAGCATCAACACCCAGCTCAAGTAAGCGGCCGCCGGGTTCTCCAAGAAAGGCTCCGGCGTGCCGGGGCCTTTTTTATTTCCCGACCTCCCTGCCGGTCGACGGCGATCGAGTTTGCGTGACATGAATCGGTTCGATCCGGCAGCAGCCGACAAGGCCCACCCCGCAATCCGCGACGTCGCGGCCCTGCAGGCGGTGTGCGCGGCGCTGGCGCTCGGCATCCTCGCGATCGCGGTGCGGATCGCCGCGGTCTGGTGAGCGGCCGCCGTCGTTTTCCGATCATTCACTTCTGCGCGCTAGGCTGACCCGCGCGTGTCGCGGCGGCGTTGCGGCCGCCTTTGCCCGGCCCTTCGGCGAGACCCGATCATGATCGCTGACCTTCTCCGCCTGCTGCTGTTCCCCGCGCTGATGGCGTTCGCCGCGGCCAGCGACCTGTTCACGATGACGATTTCCAATCGCGTCTCGCTGCTGCTGGTGGCGGGCTTCCTGGTGCTCGCGCCGATGTCGGGAATGAGCCTCGCCGCCTTCGGCCTGCATCTCGGCGCCGGCATGGCGGTGCTGGCGGTCGCGTTCGGATGCTTCGCGATGGGCTGGATCGGCGGCGGCGACGCCAAGGTCGCGGCGGCGGCGGCGCTGTGGTTCGGGTTCGACCATCTGATGGATTTTCTGCTCTACGCCTCGCTGTTCGGCGGCGCGCTGACGTTGCTGCTGCTGAGCTTCCGGCAGTGGCCGCTGCCCTATCCGCTCGCCGGCCAGAGCTGGCTGCTACGACTTCACGCCAAGGAGACCGGCATCCCCTACGGCATCGCGCTCGCGATCGGCGCGCTCGCGGTGTATCCGCAGACCGACTGGATCCGCGCGGTGGATCTCGCCCGGTTCGCGCTGCCCTGATGGCGCAGAAAGTTCTCGTTAACGCGATTTAGATACGCCTCATTAACCATGCCTTGACGATTAGCTGGTCAACTCCCGGTACTGCGGCGTGGTCCGTCGCCGAGTTACCCGGGAAGTAAAGCGTATGAATACCGCGCGCATCGTCGTTCTTGTCATTGCTGTCAGCGCCGGCGCCGTCGCCGCCTATCTGGCGAGCGGCATCGGCGGACAGGAGACCGCCGGCCCGGCCGCGCCCGTCGCGCAACTCGCGACGGTCGAGGTGCTGGTCGCGAAGTCCGACATTCCGCTCGGCCAGCCGGTCGGCCCCGAGGACGTGCAGTGGCAGACCTGGCCGGCCGCCACCGCCAGCTCCAATTTCATTCTTCGCAACGAACGCCCGGATGCCAGCATTCAACTGGCCGGCTCGATCGCGCGCTCGCCCTTCATCGCCGGCGAGCCGATCCGCGAGCAGAAACTGGTGAAGTCGAACGGCTCCGGATTCATGGCCGCGATCCTGCCGACCGGGATGCGCGCGATCTCGACGGAAATCTCGCCGGAGACCGGCGCCGGCGGCTTCATCCTGCCGAACGATCGCGTCGACGTCATCCTGTCGAAGCGCGACCAGAATCCCGACCGGAAGGGCGGCGACGTCGTCAACTCCGAGATCATCCTCAGCAACGTGCGCATTCTCGCGATCGACCAGACCGTCGAGGAAAAGAACGGCCAGAAGGTCGTGGTCGGCAAGACCGCGACGCTCGAACTGAAGCCCGATCAGGCGGAATTCCTGGCGCGCGCGCGGCAGAGCGGCACCCTGTCGCTGGCGCTGCGCAGCCTCGCCGACGCCAACGCCCCGGCCCAGACCGAAGAGATCGGCGGCAAGCGGGACAGCATCAACGTCGTGCGGTTCGGCGTTTCCACGCCGACGTCGACGCCGAAGTGATCAGGGGACGGATATGAGCTGCGGCACCAATCACCGATTCATCCGGACGCTGAAAGGCACGGCGATGGCGCTTTCCGCCGTCGTCGCGCTGACGCTGCTGCCGACCTGGACGCCGGTGAAGGCCAGCGACTATCGCGCGACCGCGGCGCAGACGGGCGGCTCCGGACTGAACGCGCGGCCGCTCGCGCTCGGCATCGGCAAATCGGTGGTGATCGACCTGCCGCGCGACATCAAGGACGTGCTGGTCGCCGATCCGAAGATCGCGAACGCCGTGGTGCGGTCGGCGCAGCGCGCCTACATCATCGGCGCCGCGGTCGGCCAGACCAACATCGTGTTCTTCGACTCCACCGGCCAGCAGATCGCCGCCTACGACATCGCGGTGACCCGCGATCTCAACGGCATCCGCACCGCGCTGCGGCAGTCGATCCCGAATGCCGACATCCACGTCGAGGGCCTCGGCGACGGCGTGATCCTGATGGGCTCGGTGGCGACGCCGATCGAGGCGCAGCAGGCCGCCGACCTCGCCGCGCGGCTCGCCGGCGATGCGAGCAAGGTGGTCAACAACATCGCGATCCGCGGTCGCGACCAGGTGATGCTGAAGATCACCGTCGCCGAAGTGCAGCGCGACGTCATCAAGCAGCTCGGCGTCGATCTGACCGCCAATCTGAGCTACGGCACCTCGGTGGTGAATTTCACCAACACCAACCCGTTCACCCAGTCCGGCTCGGCGCTGGTCTCGGGCAACGCCCTGACGACGTCGTTCGGCAACGGGCCGTCGATCACGGCGACGCTGAAGGCGATGGAAAGCGCCGGCGTGGTGCGGACGCTGGCCGAGCCGAACCTGACCGCGATCTCCGGCGAACCGGCGAGCTTCCTCGCCGGCGGCGAATTTCCGGTGCCCAGCGGCGTGACCTGTACGGCCAGCCTCTGCACCCCCTCGGTGACCTTCAAGAAATTCGGCGTGCTGCTCAACTTCACGCCGGTGGTGCTGACCGAGGGCCGGATCAGCCTGAAAGTGGCGACCGAGGTCTCCGAGGTCTCGAGCGACAATTCGATCACCATCAGCGGCCTGGCGGTGCCCTCGATCAAGACGCGCCGGGTCGACAGCACGGTGGAAATTCCCTCGGGCGGCTCGCTGGCGATGGCCGGCCTGATCCAGGAACAGACCAAGCAGGCGATCAACGGCCTGCCGGGCATGACCCAGCTGCCGATCCTCGGCACGCTGTTCCGCAGCCGCGACTACATCAACCGCCAGACCGAACTGATGGTTCTGGTGACGCCCTATGTGGTGCGCGCCGTGGCGCCGAAGGATCTGTCGCGGCCCGACGACGGCTTCGCCGACGCCTCCGATCCGCAGTCCGATCTGCTCGGCAGCATCAACAAGATCTACGGCGTCCCCGGCCGCACCGGCCAGAGCCAGACCTACCGGGGCCGGTTCGGCTTCATCACCGACTGAGCGGGACGAGGACAGGACGATGACATCCAGGACACCCGCCCGTGCCATCCGCGGCCTCGCCTATGGGGCCGCTCTGATCGCCGTATCGCTGTCTATGGGCGCATGCACCCACACCAGCGCCAACGACGAGGTCACCGCGAGCATTCCCAACGACTACCGGCAGCGCCACCCGATCGCGATCCAGGAAGCGGATCGCAGCGTCGTGGTGTTCGTCGGCAACGGCCGCGGCGGCCTGACCACGCCCCAGCGCGCCGACGTCGTCGCATTCGGCCGCGACTGGCTGCGCGAAGGCACCGGCTCGATCATCGCCGAAGTGCCCTCCGGCACCCCGAACGCCCGCGCCGCGGGCGAGACGATGCGCGAGATCCAGTCGCTGCTGGTCGCCGGCGGCGTGCCGGCGCGCGGCGTCATCGTCAAGTCCTATCACCCCGCCGATCAGCGCGCCTTCGCGGCGATCCGCCTGCTCTATCCGAAGGTCGCCGCGGTCGCCGGCCCGTGCGGGCTGTGGCCCGAGGACATCGGCCCGTCGATCAAGAACAAGGGCTATCTGGAGAACAAGCCGTACTGGAATTTCGGCTGCGCCAATCAGCGCAACCTCGCCGCCATGGTGGATAATCCGTCGGATCTGGTGCAGCCGCGGCCGGAGACACCGCCCTACACGGCGCGCCGCGGCGTCACCTTCGAGACCTACCGGACCACCAAGCCCGAAGCCACCGCGAAGGCCCAAGTGAGCAACGTCGGACCATGATCAGCTACGGACGCCAGAACCAGGACGAGCTTGCGGACGGCGCGCCGACCGGCGCCGCGGCACCGGACGAGCACATCGCGCCGGCGCCCCGGGTCTCGGTCCAGGCCTTCTGCGAGTCGGTCGACACCGCCGCGGCGGTGCAGGCCGCCGGCGAAGACCGCCGCCTCGCCAAGGCGCATCTGAAGATCCAGATGGGCGGCATGATCGCTGCGATCGAGGCGTATCGCTCGGCGCCGACGCCCAACGTCATCATCCTGGAGACCGACCCGCGCAACGACGTGCTCGCCGGCCTCGATCAGCTCGCCACCGTGTGCGATCCCGGCACCCGCGTCATCGTGATCGGCAAGGTCAACGACGTCACGCTGTATCGCGAACTGGTGCGACGCGGCGTCAGCGACTACGCCATCACGCCGGTCGAGCCGATCGACGTCGTGCGTTCGATCTGCAACCTGTTCTCCGCGCCGGAGGCCAAGGCGGTCGGCCGCATCATCGCCGTGGTCGGCGCCAAGGGCGGCGTCGGCGCCTCGACCATCGCGCACAACGTCGCCTGGGCGATCGCGCGCGATCTCGCGCTCGACTCCGTGGTCGCCGATCTCGACCTCGCCTTCGGCACCGCCGGGCTCGACTACAACCAGGACCCGCCGCAGGGCATCGCCGAGGCGGTGTTCTCGCCGGACCGTGTCGACACCGCCTTCGTCGACCGCCTGCTGTCGAAATGCACCGACCATCTCAGCCTGCTGGCCGCGCCGGCGACGCTGGACCGGGTCTACGATTTCGGCACCGAAGCGTTCGACACGATCTTCGATACGCTGCGCTCGACGATGCCCTGCATCGTGCTCGACGTACCGCATCAATGGACCGGCTGGACCAAGCGGGCGCTGATCAACGCCGACGACATCCTGATCGTCGCGACGCCGGACCTCGCCAATCTGCGCAACACCAAGAACCTGTACGACCTGCTGAAGGCGTCGCGCCCGAACGACCGGCCGCCGCTGTACTGCCTGAACCAGGTCGGCGTGCCGAAGCGGCCGGAGATCAATTCCGGCGAATTCGCCAAGGCGATCGAGAGCCCGCCGATCGTCTCGATCCCGTTCGACCCGCAGATGTTCGGCGCCGCCGCCAACAACGGGCAGATGATCGCCGAGATCGCGGCGAGCCACAAGACCACGGAGATGTTCCTGCAGATCGCCCAGCGGCTGACGGGACGCGGCGAAGCCAAGAAGCCGAAGGGCGGATTCCTGTCGCCGATTCTGGAGAAGCTGCGGGCCAGATAAGTCGCCCATCGGAGTGTCGTCGTGTTTGGTAAGCGTAGCGGTACAGATCAAGAGGTGCGTGCTTCGAAGCCGGTGAGCCCGGCTCCGGAACCGAAGTCGCGTGCGCCCGAGGCGCCGTCGGCGATCGCCTCGCCGCCTCTGGCGCCGGCCCGCAGCGCGCCGCCGCCGCAGGTCGAGACCCGCCGCTCCGACAGCTACTACCAGGTCAAGGCGACGATCTTCGGCGCGCTGATCGAGGCGATCGACCTCGCGCAACTCGCCAAGCTCGACGCCGAGTCTGCGCGCGAGGAAATCCGCGACATCGTCAACGAGATCATCGCGATCAAGAACATCGTGATGTCGATCGCCGAGCAGGAGGAACTGCTCGACGACATCTGCAACGACGTGCTCGGCTACGGCCCGCTGGAGCCGCTGCTGTCGCGCGACGACATCTCCGACATCATGGTCAACGGCGCCGGCACGGTGTTCATCGAAGTCGCCGGCCGGATCCAGCGCACCGGCATCCGCTTCCGCGACAACCAGCAACTGCTGAACATCTGCCAGCGCATCGTCAGCCAGGTCGGCCGGCGCGTCGACGAATCCTCGCCGATCTGCGACGCCCGCCTCGCCGACGGCAGCCGCGTCAACGCCATCGTGCCGCCGCTGGCGATCGACGGCCCCGCGCTCACCATCCGTAAATTCAAGAAGGACAAGCTGACGCTCGACCAGCTCGTCAGGTTCGGCGCGATCTCGCCGGAGGGCGCGCAGATCCTGCAGATCATCGGCCGCACCCGCTGCAACGTGCTGATCTCCGGCGGCACCGGCTCGGGCAAGACCACGCTGCTGAACTGCCTGACCAACTACATCGACGACGACGAGCGCATCATCACCTGCGAGGACGCCGCCGAACTGCAACTGCAGCAGCCCCACGTGGTGCGCCTCGAAACCAGGCCGCCGAACATCGAGGGCGAAGGCCAGGTGACGATGCGCGAACTGGTGCGCAACTGCCTGCGCATGCGGCCGGAGCGGATCATCGTCGGCGAAGTCCGCGGACCCGAGGCGTTCGACCTGTTGCAGGCGATGAACACCGGCCATGACGGCTCGATGGGCACGCTGCACGCCAACAACCCGCGCGAGGCGCTGTCGCGCTGCGAATCGATGATCACGATGGGCGGCTTCTCGCTGCCGTCGCGCACCATCCGCGAGATGATCTGCGCCTCGATCGACGTCATCATCCAGGCCGCGCGGCTGCGCGACGGCTCGCGCCGGATCACCCACATCACCGAAGTGATGGGGATGGAAGGCGACACCATCATCACCCAGGATCTGTTCATCTACGACATCATCGGCGAGGACGCCAACGGCCACATCGTCGGCCGGCATCGCTCGACCGGGATCGGCCGACCGCGCTTCTGGGAACGCGCGCGCTATTACGGCGAGGAGAAGCGGCTCGCCGCGGCGCTCGACGCCGCCGAAGTCGCAGCCGTCACCTGAGGGAGCGATCGATGCAGATGCAATCGCTGGCCCTCGGTTTCCTCGCCGCCGTCTCCGTCGGCGGGCTGGCGTGGGTGTTCATCTATCCGCTGCTGTCCGGCGAGAAGCAGGCCGAGCAACGCCGGACATCGGTCGCGCGCACGACGCCGGCGGTCCGCCAGATCGAGAAATCGCAGCGCTCGCGCCGCGAGCAGGTCGAAGGATCACTGCGCGAGATCGAGGCGCGCAACCAGAAGCAGAAGAACGTTCCGCTCGGCACCAAACTGGCGCAGGCCGGGCTGGACTGGACGCCGAACAAGTTCATCGGCGTGTCGGCGGGGCTCGGGGTCGTGGCGTTCGCCGTCACCATGGTGCTCGGCGGCGGGCTGCTCGCCGCGGCGGGACTGGCCTTCGCCGCCGGTTTCGGCCTGCCGCGCTGGATGCTGGGCTACCTGAAGAAGCGCCGCGAAAAGAAATTCCTCAACGCGCTGCCCGACGCCGTCGACGTGATCGTGCGCGGCATCAAGGCCGGGCTGCCGCTGTTCGACTCGCTCAAGGTGGTCGCGGCGGATTCGCCGGAGCCGTTGAAGAGCGAGTTCAACGCCATCATCGAAACCCAGGCGATCGGCATGCCGCTCGGCGAGGCCTGCGCCCGGCTGTACGACCGGATGCCGGTGCCGGAAGCCAATTTCTTCGGCATCGTGATCACGATCCAGCAGAAGTCCGGCGGCAATCTGTCGGAAGCGCTCGGCAACCTCTCCAAGGTGCTGCGCGACCGCAAGAAGATGGCCGAGAAGATCCAGGCGATGTCGATGGAGGCCAAGGCTTCGGCGGCGATCATCGGTTCGCTGCCGCCGATCGTGATGCTGCTGGTGTATCTGTCGACGCCGGACTACATCGCGCTGCTGTGGACCCACCCGACCGGCCGGCTGATGCTGGCCGGCTGCGTGCTGTGGATGACCGCCGGCATCCTGGTGATGAAGAAGATGATCAATTTCGATTTCTGAAGGCGGCCGCGATGATCGACTTGCTGATCGAGAAATTTCACGACGCCCGCTTCATGACGATGCTGCTGGCGGCGATCGCCGTCGGCGCCACGGTGTATACGCTGGTGATGCCGCTGTTCGTCGGCGAGACGCTGGCCAAGCGGATGAAGGCGGTCGGCAGCGAGCGCGAGAGGATCCGCCAGCGCGAGCGCGACCGGCTCACCAAGGCCGAGCGGGTGTCGCTGCGGCAGGCGCCCAAGCAGTTCGTCGCCAAGGTGGTCGAGGACCTCAACCTCGGCAAATGGGTCGCGCAGGAAAGCGCGCGCGACAAGCTGGTGATGGCGGGCTATCGCGGCCAGGCGCCCTACGTCACCTTCCTGTTCTTCCGCATGGTGATGCCGATCGTGTTCGGCCTCGCGGCGGCGGTCTACGTGTTCGTGCTGTCGAACATGGAGCAGTCGACGCCGATCAAGGTCGGCATCTGCATCGCCGGCGTGTTTCTCGGCATGCAGGCGCCGATGCTGTTTCTGAAGAACGCCATCACCAAGCGCCAGCTCTCGATCCGGCGCGCGTTTCCCGACGCGCTCGACCTGCTGCTGATCTGCATCGAATCCGGCATGTCGATCGAGGCGGCGTTCCGCAAGGTCGCGGTCGAGATCGGCACCCAGTCGATCCCGCTGGCGGAGGAATTCACGCTGACGACGGCCGAACTCTCCTATCTGCCCGACCGCAAGCAGGCCTACGAGAACCTCTCGGCGCGCACCGGGCTGGAGGGCGTCAAGTCGGTCTGCCTCGCCCTGCAGCAGTCGGAACGCTACGGCACGCCGCTCAGCCAGAGCCTGCGGGTGATGGCGCAGGAAAACCGCGACATGCGGATGAACGACGCCGAGAAGAAGGCCGCCGCATTGCCGCCGAAGCTGACGGTGCCGATGATCCTGTTCTTCCTGCCGGTGCTGTTCGTGGTGATCCTCGGGCCGACCGGGATCAGAGTCGCGGCGATGCAGTGAGCGCACGGCGCGGCGACGCGATCGCGGCGCTGGTTTGCGAGGATCAGTTGCCGGATGCCAGCACGCCGCGGCCGCGCGGGCCGGCCTTGCCGTCCAGCATCTGCTTGAGATAGGCGACGTTGGCGGCGGCCTCCTCGGGCGGCAGATCGGCCTGCACGATGGTTTCGGCTTCGGCGAAGCGGCCCTGCAATCCGACGACGAGCGCCAGATTCTGCCGCACCCGCGCATCCGCCCGGCCGCTGGCATAGGCCTGGCGCAGCGTCGTCTCGGCCTTCGGCAGGTCCTTGGTCAGCACGTAGGACAGGCCGAGATTGGACAGCACCGAAGGCTCGCCCGGCGACAGCCTGAGTGCGCTTGCGTAGTAGCGCCGCGCCTCGTCGCTACGCCCCATCTGATCGAGCACGGTTCCCTGCACCGACAGGATCCGCCAGTCCGGATTGTCCGCGCTGTGGGCGTTCGACAGCGCCTCGAACGCCGCGCTGAAATTGCCGTTGTCGGCGAGCGCACGGCCGTAGCCGGCGAGCACGGCCTTGTTGCCGGGATTGGCGAGCGACGCCTTCTCCAGCACAGCGACCGCCTGGGAGCGCTGGCCGATCGCGCGCAACGCCTGGCCATAGGCCAGCGCGGCTGCGGCATCCTTCGGACGGGATCGATAACGCTCGCCTGCGATCTCGGCGGCGCGGCCCGGATCGGCCGGAGCCTCGGCCCGCGCGCCGAGCGAACCGGTGATGCCGGACATGCCGGCGGTCTGGCAGCCGGCGAGCGCCGTCGCCATCGCCGTGGTCAAGACCGCGGATGCGAGAAACCGGGCGAGACAAGACCGCTTGCGCATGGCAACTTTACTCACGAAGCCGACCGGACAATTCGAAACACCGCCCAGCAATAGAGCGTTAACCCTAATGCCCGGTTAATCCACGCCACCTCGCCCTCGCCGCAATTCGAAAGACCCTGCATGTCCTCGCTGTTCGCAACCGCTGCGGAACCGACCGCTGTTCCGATTTCCTTCGTCACCCGATCCGGCTGGGAGGCGCTGCGCGCGACGCTTCCGGAGGTCGCGCAGCGCTTCGCGAGCGCCCACGGCTACAGCGGCAAGCCTGGCCAATTCCTCGCGCTGCCGACGCCCGAAGGCGACATCGGCGCCGCGCTGTTCGGCCTCGACCAGCCGGACGCGCGTGCGCCCGACCCGTTCCGCGCCGGACAATTGCCGGGCCTGCTGCCGGCCGGCACCTATCGCTTCGCCAACGCGCCGCACGACACCAGGCTCGCGGTGCTGGCGTTCGCGCTCGGCGCCTACAAATTCGGCCGCTATCGCAAGGCCGAGCCGCCCGCGGTCAAACTGGTGCCGCCGGAGGGCATCGACATCGCCGCGATCGCGCGCGCGGTCGAGGCGGCGACGCTGGCGCGCGACCTGATCAACACCCCGTCGAACGACATGGGGCCGGCCGAACTCGCCGACGCCGCGCAGGCGCTGGCGCAACGCTTCGGCGCGGAATTCAAATGCATCGTCGGGGACGAACTGGTGACGCAGAACTTCCCGCTGATCCACGCCGTCGGCATGGCGGCGACGCGCGCGCCGCGGCTGATCGATTTCACCTGGGGCGATCCTGCGCATCCGAAGGTGACGCTGGTCGGCAAGGGCGTCTGCTTCGACACCGGCGGCCTCGACCTGAAGCCGTCGAGCGCGATGCTGATCATGAAGAAGGACATGGGCGGCGCCGCCAATGTGCTGGCGCTGGCCTCGATGATCATGGGCGCGAAGCTGAAACTGCGGTTGCGCGTGCTGATCCCGGCGGTCGAGAACGCCGTTGCCGGCAATGCGATGCGGCCGCTCGACATCTTCCCGTCGCGCAAGGGCCCGACGGTCGAGATCGGCAATACCGACGCCGAGGGCCGGCTGGTGCTGGCCGACGCGCTGGCGCTGGCCGACGAGGAGGCGCCCGACCTGCTGATCGATCTCGGCACGCTGACCGGCGCCGCGCGCGTCGCGCTCGGGCCGGACCTGCCGCCTTACTACACCAACGACGAAGCGCTCGCGCGCGACGTCGCGCGTTGCGCCACGGCGGAGAACGATCCGCTGTGGCGGCTGCCGCTGTGGGGGCCGTACGATTCCTGGCTCGACTCCAAGGTCGCGAACATCAACAACGCGCCGTCCGGCGGCTTTGCCGGCTCGATCACCTGCGCGCTGTTCCTGCAGCGCTTCGTCGAGTCGGCGAAGAGCTGGCTGCATGTCGACATCTACGGCTGGACGCCGAAGGCCAAGCCGGCGCGGCCCGAAGGCGGCGAATGCCAGGCCGCGCGCGCGATCTTCGCATTGCTGAGCGAGCGTTATGGCTGAGGCAAGGAACGAACAAAGCAACGATCCGCGGCTGACGCCGGCGCGGCCGGACCTCGCCGCGAAACATCTCGAAGGCCGGGTGAGCGCGGACCGTTTCGTCGAAGGCGAACTCTTCGAGATCAGCTACGGCGTGGCGCCGGTGCGGCGCGAGCCGTTTTCCGGCGCGATGCTGCAGACCGAGGCGCTGAAGGGCGAGCGCGTCACGATCTACGACCGCACCGACGAAGGCTGGGCCTGGGGCCAGCTCATGACCGACGGCTATGTCGGCTGGCTGCCGGACCTCGCGCTGTACCGGCCCGGCGCGGAGCCGACCCACAAGGTGACGGCGCTGCGCACTTTCGCATTCCACGGCCCCTCGATCAAACTGCCGCCGGCGGAGACGCTGCCGCTCGGCGCGCGTCTCGCGGTGGTGCGCGAGGATTCGAGCTTCGCGGTGACGCAGGAAGGCTGGTACGTGCCGCGCCGGCATGTCGCGGCGCTCGATGTCGTGGAGACCGATTTCGTTTCGGTGGCCGAGCGCTTCGTCGGCACACCGTATCTGTGGGGCGGCCGCACCAGCCTCGGCATCGACTGCTCCGGGCTGGTGCAGGCCGCGCTCGCGGCCTGCGGGATCGAAGCACCGCGCGATAGCGACATGCAGGAAGCGGCGCTGGGCGAGATGATACCGCTTTCGGAGCAGACCAGGCTGCAGCGCGGCGATCTGCTGTTCTGGAAGGGCCACGTCGCGATCGTGCGCGACCAAGACAGCATCGTCCACGCCAACGCCTATGCCATGGCGACCGCGATCGAACCCGCGCGGGAAGCGATCGCGCGGATCGCGGCGAGCGGCAGCGAATTGAGCGCGATCAGGCGGCCCGGCTGAACAGATCCCGCAGCCGGCCGCGGTTGAGCGCCAGCCATTGCAGCGCGCTGACCAGCAGCGCATTGGCCACCTGACCACGATCGAGCGCCGCCAGCGCCTCGTCGATCGCGACCACGAAGGGCTGGGTGTCCTCGTCCTCGTCGGCGACGCCGCCGCGCTGAAGCACCGCCGTGGAATCCACCAGACCTGCGAAGTACACGATCTGCTCGTCGGTGAAACCCGGCGTCGCCAGCACGCTGTACAGCTCCACCAGCCGCTCCGGCGCGACGCCGATTTCCTCGATGCATTCGCGGCGCGCGGCGGCGGCCGGCGCCTCGCCGGACTCCACACGCCCGGCGACGATTTCCACCATATTGCCGCGGCCGGTGGCGAAATGGGCGGGCAGCCTGAACTGCCGGATCAGCACCAGCGCGTCGCGCGCGAGATCGATCGGCACCACCGCGGCGACGCGGCTGGCGCGCAGCACGTCGCGGCGCTGCAGCAGCGGCGGCTCGCCGTCGCGCCGCAGCGAGATCTCGTAGCGTTCGTAGCTCATGAAGCCGCGGCCGATCAGTTCGGCTTCGGACACGGTGACATCGGCCTCGCGATCGGCGAGTTCATCGGCAAGGTCGATTTCCGTCATCAGACACCTATGGCGCGGCGGCGCCGCCCGGAGCGGCTTCGAGCCGGAACGCAGCGGCAAACAGCGCACGCGTATAGTCGGTCTTCGGGTGTTTGAACAGCTCCGCCGCAGGACCTTCCTCGACCACCTTGCCCTGCTTCATGACGATCAGATGACTTGCGAGTGACGCCACCACGCGCAGATCGTGCGAGATGAACATGTAGGTGAGATCACGCTTGCGCTGCAGCTCGCGCAACAGATCGACCATCTGCGCCTGAAACAGCATGTCGAGCGCGCTGGTCGGCTCATCGAGCACGACGAAATTCGGCTCCAGTACCACCGCGCGGGCGATGCTGATGCGCTGGCGCTGGCCGCCGGAGAATTCGTGCGGATAGCGGAAGCGGGTCGCCGGATCGAGCCCGACCTCGGTCAGCGCCTTGATCACCCGCGCCTCGCGCTCACCCTCCGACAGATGCGGCTGATGCACGCTGAGGCCCTCGGCGATGATATCGCCGACCGCCATGCGCGGACTGAGCGCGCCGAACGGATCCTGAAACACGATCTGCATGTCGCGGCGGAACGGCAGCATCTCCTTGAATTTCAGGCCCTGGATGTCGCTGCTGAGAAATACGATCGGCCCCTCCGACGAGATCAGCCGCAGCAGCGCCAGCCCCAGCGTGGTCTTGCCGGAGCCGGATTCCCCGACCACGCCGAGCGTCTCGCCCTTGCGCACTTCGAGCGTGACGCCGTCGACCGCCTTGATGTGACCGACGGTCTTGCGCATCAGCCCGCGCTTGATCGGAAACCAGACTTTCAGATCGTCGGCGGAAATCACCACCGGCGCATCAGGCCGCGGCGGCGCCGGGTCCGGCTTCGGCTCGGCGGCGAGCAGCGCCTTGGTGTAGGCGTGGGTCGGCGCGGTGAACACCTGCTCGACCGGCCCCTGTTCGACGATCTTGCCGTTGTTCATGACGCAGACGACGTCGGCAATCCGCCGCACGATGCCGAGATCGTGGGTGATGAACAGCAGGCTCATGCCGAGCCGGGCGCGGATGTCGGCGAGCAGCGCCAGGATCTGCGCCTGCACGGTGACGTCGAGCGCGGTGGTCGGCTCGTCGGCGATCAGCAGGTCCGGCTCGTTGGCGAGCGCCATCGCGATCATCACGCGCTGACGCTGACCGCCGGAGAGCTGATGCGGGTAGCTGGCGAGCCGCGTCTCCGGCTCGGGGATGCCGACCTGGGTGAGAAGTTCGAGAATCCGCGCGCGCGCCTTGGCGCCGCGCGGGCCGCCGTGCAGTTGCAGGATCTCGCCAAGCTGCGCCTCGATGGTGTGCAGCGGATTGAGCGAGGTCATCGGCTCCTGGAAGATGATCGAAATCTCGTTGCCGCGGATGGCGCGGATGTCGTTCTCCGCCATGCCGAGCAGTTCGCGACCCTTGAACCGGATCTGCCCGGTCGGATGCGACGCCGCCGGATACGGCAGCAGCTTGAGGATCGACAGCGCGCTGACCGACTTGCCCGACCCGGACTCGCCGACCAGCGCAACGCACTCGCCGCGCCTGATCTGATACGAGATGCGATCGACCGCGATGGTCGTGCCGCTCTGCTGATGGAAGGCCACCGAGAGATCGTCGACGGAAAGCAGAGGCTGGTTGAGGGCGTCCATTCAATCTTTGTCCGCGTTGTCGTATTCGAACCAGTCGGGAAGCTCTTCTTCGTGCTCGATAATTACCGTCACGGTAGCGGTCGGATCGAGGCCTTCCCGTAGATCAGGTGGTAACCGGGAAACTGGATAGTTCGTCGTCGTGATCCTGATGAGTTTCGTTCTCATGGCACGTCTCCAGCGCGACTTGGAGCCCTACCACACCCTCACCTGAACGTCTTGCGCGGGTCGAAGGCGTCGCGGACGGCTTCGCCGACGAAGATCAGCAGCGACAGCATGATCGCGACCGCAAAGAAGCCGGTGAAGCCGAGCCACGGCGCCTGCACGTTGGCCTTGCCCTGCGCCAGCAATTCGCCGAGCGAGGGCGAGCCGGGCGGCAGGCCGAAGCCGAGGAAGTCCAAAGCGGTCAGCGTCATCACCGAGGACGACACGATGAACGGCAGGAACGTCATGGTCGCGACCATCGCGTTCGGCAGCAGATGCCGCACCATGATTTTGGCATTCGAGACGCCGAGCGCGCGCGCCGCCATGATGTATTCGAAGTTGCGGCCGCGCAGAAATTCGGCGCGCACCAGCCCGACCAGAGACACCCAGCTGAACAGCAAGAGGATGCCGAGCAGCACGAAGAAGCCCGGCACCAGCACCGAGGACAGGATCAGCAGCAGATACAGCGACGGGATCGCGGTCCAGACCTCGATGAAGCGCTGGAAGCCGAGATCGACCCAGCCGCCGAAATAGCCTTGGATGCCGCCGGCGGCGACGCCGATCACCGAGGAGATGATCGTCAGGCTGAGGCCGAACAACACCGAGATGCGGAAGCCGTAGATCAGCCTCGCGACGACGTCGCGGCCCTGATCGTCGGTACCGAGCCAGTTGTATTCGAGGTCGCTGCAGCCCCTCACGCCCTTCTTCTCGACCACCGTCCTGCATTCCGCCTCGGTCAGCATCCAGGTCGGTTTCGACGGCGCGGGCGTCGGCAGATCGAGATTGTGGGTGTCGTAGGAATAGCGGATCGGCGCCCAGATCACGGTGCCGCCCTTGTCGGCGATCAGCTTCTGCAGGTAGGGATCGCGATAGTCGGCGGCGGTCTCGAAATCGCCACCGAACGTGGTCTCGGCGTAGCTCACCGCCGCCGGAAAGTAATAATGGCCGTCGAACTTGATCAGCAGCGGCCGGTCGTTGGCGATCAGTTCGGCGAACAGCGACACGCCGAACAGCACCAGGAAAATCCAGAACGACCAGTGGCCGCGGCGGTTGGCCTTGAAATTCTGCCAGCGCCGCTTGTTCAGCGGCGAGATGCTGAGGCGGTGGCGGGTCGGCGGCACCGCTTCGCCGAGCGGCCCCTGCGCCGTGCTTTCGATCGGCTCGCGTGCGATCAGCGTCATCAGACTTCCCGCGCCTCGAAATCGATCCGCGGATCGATCCACATATAGGCCAGATCGGACACCAGGTTCACCACCAGCCCGACCAGCGAAAAAATGAACAGCGTCCCGAACACCACCGGATAGTCGCGGTTCAGCACGCTCTCGAAGCCGAGCAGGCCGAGCCCGTCCAGCGAGAAGATGGTCTCGATCAGCAGCGAGCCGGAGAAGAACGCGCCGATGAAGGCGCCGGGAAAGCCGGCGATCACGATCAGCATCGCGTTGCGGAAGATGTGGCCGTACAGCACCTGGGTCTGGCTGCAGCCCTTGGCGCGCGCGGTCATGACGTATTGCTTGCGGATCTCGTCGAGAAACGAGTTCTTGGTCAGCAGCGTCATGGTGGCGAAGGCCCCGAGCACCATCGAGATCAGCGGCAGCGTCAGGTGCCAGATATAGTCGAGGATCTTCCAGTACCAGGGAAACTCGCTCCAGCCGTCCGACGTCAGCCCGCGCAGCGGGAACCAGCTGAAGAACGAGCCGCCGGCGAACACGATGATCAGCAGGATCGCGAACAGGAAGCCCGGGATCGCGAAGCCGATGATGATCACCGCCGAGGTCCAGGTGTCGAATCTCGAGCCGTCCTTGACCGCCTTGCGGATGCCGAGCGGAATCGAGATCAGATAGGTCAGCAGCGTCATCCAGATGCCCAGCGACATCGAGACCGGCAGCTTCTCCTTGATCAGTTGCAGCACGCTGACGTCGCGGAAGTAGCTCTTGCCGAAATCGAAGCGGGCGAAATTCCACAGCATGATGGCGAAGCGTTCCGGCGCCGGCTTGTCGAAGCCGAACTGCTTCTCCAGGCTCTTGACGAAGTCCGGATCGAGCCCCTGCGCGCCGCGATATTTGGAATTGACCGCGTCGGACGAGGCGCCGGCCTGCGGCCTCCCGCCGAAATCGCCGCCGGAGGAGCCGGAGACGCGCGAGGCGGCGCCGGTGTCGGCGCCGGAGAGCTGCGCGATCACCCGCTCGACCGGACCGCCGGGCGCGAACTGCACCACGACGAACGACACGAACAGGATGCCGAGCAGCGTCGGAATCATCAGCAGGACGCGGCGGAGAATATAGGAGGACATCTACTTCCCCTCGCCCTTCGGGTCGCTTCGCTCGGCGGCGGGATTGCTTTTCGCCCACCACAGGTCCGGGGCGTTGACGCCGGTGTATTTCGGCAGGTTCGGCGGATGGTCGAACACGTCCCAATAGGCCAGCCGGTGCGAGGACGAGTACCATTGCGGCACCCAATAGCGGCCGGCGCGGATCAGCCGGTCGAGCGCGCGGGCGGCCACGACCAGCTTGGCGCGGGTGTCGGCGGCGATCACTTGATCCATCAGCGCGTCGATCGCCGGATCGGCGATGCCGGCGAGATTGTTCGAGCCCTTGGTCGCGGCCGCCTGCGACGAGAAGAAATTGCGCAGCGCCTCGCCCGGCACGGTCGAGAAGCTGAAACGCTCGATCGCACAATCGAAATCGAAATCGTCGCGGCGGGCGCGCGACTGCACCGGGTCGACCAGCCGAACCGTCGCCTCGATGCCCAGCGTGGCGAGATTCTTCACGAACGGCATGTGGTGGGCCTGAAACGCCGGCTCGTCGAGCAGGAATTCGACGCGCATCTGCTCGCCATTGGGCATCAGGCGCTTGCGATCCTTGACCGGGAAGCCGGCGTCGGCGAGGAGCTGGCCCCCCCGGCGCAGCAGCGCCCGGTCCTGCCCCGAGCCATCCGAGGCCGGCGGCACGAACGGCGCGCCGAACACCTCGTCCGGCACCTTGCCGCGGAACGGCTCGAGCAGCGCGAGCTCATCCGGCGACGGCGGCCCGACCGCCATCATGTCGGAGTTCTGGAACGGCGACACCGTGCGCTGATAGGCACCGTACATGATGGTCTTGTTGGTCCATTCGAAATCGAACGCGCAGCCGATCGCCTCGCGCACCCGCGGGTCCTTGAACTTGTCGCGCCGCGTGTTGATGAACCAGCCCTGCGCGCCGGACGGTGTCTCGTCCGGCAGCGTCTCGCGCTTGACCCGGCCATCCTGGATCGCCGGAAAATCGTAACGCGTATTCCAGATCCGCGAGGTGAACTCCTCGCGATACAGGTAGCTGCGCCCCGAAAAGCCTTCGAAGGCGACGTCGCGGTCGCGATAGAATTCGTAGCGCACCGTGTCGAAATTGTAGGCGCCGACATTGACCGGCAGCTTGGCGCCCCACCAGTCCTTGACGCGGTCGAACGAAATGTATCGCCCGGACTCGAGCGGGCCGACCTTGTAGGGCCCGCTGCCGAGCGGGACATCCATGGTCGATTCGTCGAACGCATGTTTGCCGTAATAGGCTTCCGAGAAGATCGGCAGGCCGGCGACGAACAGCGGCACGTCGCGGCCGCGCTTCGGCGCGAACGTCACCACCAGCGTCGCATCGTCGGTCGCTTTCGCGGCGATGAAGTCGCGCAACTGCTGGGTGATGATCGGGTGGCCCTTGGCCTTGAGGATGTTCAGCGAGAACGCCGCGTCGCGCGCCGTCAGCTTGCTGCCGTCGTGGAAACGCGCTTCCGGGCGCATGGCGAAGCGATAGGTCAGGCCGTCGGCGGAGATCGCGACCGAGGACGCTGCAAGGCCGTACATCGCGTCCGGCTCGTCGCCGGCGCGCGCCATCAATGACGCGAAGGTGAGACCCATGCCCTGCGCGCCGTCGCCCTTGAGGATGTAGGCGTTGAGCGAGTTGAAGGTCAGGAACGACTGGTTGAAGGCGCGGACCGACGGGATGGTCGAGAACAGGCCGCCTTTGGGCGCCTGCGGATTGACGTAGTCGAAATGCGGAAAGTCCGGCTTGTATTTCAGGTCGCCGAACGCCGACATGCCGTGGGCTGTGGTCTCGCCCTCGGCCGCAGCGGCGACCGCGGGACCGAACTGCGTCGCCGCCAGCGCGCCGACGCCGAGGACGAGCACGTTGCGACGATCGAGCTGCGCCATCAGCGGGCGTTCCCTCAAGAACGTCGGCCGATCTTGGCGGCCTTGGCTTCGTCGTACCACCACAGCGCCGGCAGGCCGGAACGCGCGTATTTCGGCAGCTCGGCTCGGCTGAAACGGTCCCAGCGCGCGTAGCGCGAGAAGCCGTAGGTGAATTGCGGCACGACGTAGAAATTCCACAGCAGTACGCGGTCGAGCGCGCGGGTGGCGGCGACCAGCGTCGGCCGGTCCTTGGCGAAGATCACCTTGTCGATCAGGGCGTCGACCGCCGGGTTCTTGATGCCGATGGTGTTGCGCGAGCCCTGCTGGTCGGCCGCCTGCGAGCCCCAAAAATCGCGCTGCTCGTTGCCGGGCGACAGCGACTGGCCCCACAGATCGGTGATGACGTCGAAATCGAAGGCGCGGATCCGGTTCTGGTACTGCGCGTCGTCGACGACGCGGATCGACACGGTGACGCCGAGCCGCTCCAGCGATGGCCGGTAGAACAGCGAGATCCGCTCCGACGAAGGATCCTGCACCAGGATCTCGACGGTGACCGGCTTGCCGGAGGGGTCCACCAGCTTGCGGTCCTTGAAGTCGAAGCCGGCTTCCTTCACCAGCTTCATCGCTTCGCGCAGATTGGCGCGCACCGCTTCCGGATTGCCGCCGACCGGATTGGTGTAGGCCTGGGTGAACAATTCGGCCGGCACCTTGTCGCGCACGGTATCGAGGATCGCGAGTTCCTCGCCCTGCGGCAGGCCGCTGGAGGCGAGCTCGGTGCCTTCGAAATAGCTGTTGATCCGCTTGTACTGGCCGTAGAACAGCTGCTTGTTCATCTCCTCGAAATCGAACGCGTGGTTGAAGGCGCGCCGGATCCGCGCGTCCTTGAACATGTCGCGGCGCAGATTGAGCACGAAGCCCTGCATCCGGCCGGAATCGTTGATCGGGAATTCCTCCTTCACCACGCGCTTGTCGGCGACGGCGGGGAAGTCGTAGGCCGTCGCCCATTGCTTGGCGGAATTCTCGGCGATCCAGTCGGCCTGATCGGCCTTGAAGGCTTCCAGTGCCACGGTGTTGTCGCGGAAGAACTCGAAGCGCAGCTCGTCGAAATTGTACTGGCCGACGCGCACCGGCAACTTCTCGCCCCAATAGTCCTTGACCCGCTCGAGCACGATCGAGCGGCCGGCGACAAAGTCCCTGATCCGGTAGGGGCCGGAGCCGAGCGGCTTCTCCAGCGTGGTGGCGGAGATGTCGCGCTGGCGGCCCTGGTCATCGGTGCCTTCCCACCAGTGCTTCGGCAGGATCATCAGTTCGCCGACGATGGTCGGCAGTTCGCGGTTGCCCGGCCCGTCGAAGCTGAAGCGGATGTCGCGCTCGCCGGTCTTCTCGGCCTTGGTGACGTGGCGATAATACGAGGCGTAGCGCGGGCTGAATTTCTTCAGCGAGTCGAACGAGAACACCACGTCGTCGGCGGTCACCGGCTTGCCGTCGTGCCAGCGCGCATCGGCGCGCAGCCGGTACACCACCCAGGAGAAATCGTCGGGATGAGCCGCGCTCTCGGCGAGCAGGCCGTATTCGGTGCCGACCTCGTCCTGCGACTGGGTCATCAGCGTCTCGTAGAGATAGCCCACCGCCGGGGCGATGTTGCCCTTCACGCCCGCCACCGCGAGATTGAAATTGTCGAACGTGCCGATCGAGATCTGCCGCGCCGCGCCGCCCTTCGGCGCGTCCGGATTGACGTAATCGAACCGCTTGAACCCGGGCGGATATTTGAGCTCGCCGAACAGCGACAGGCCGTGCCGCCAGGTCAGTCCGGATGTCAGCTTGTCCGCCGCGTCCTCGGCCATCGCGGGCCCGCCGGCCAGCAGGCCGGAGCCGAGACCGAGTGCCGGGGTGGCGGCCGCCGCTACGCCGGCTTGCAGAAGATGTCGTCGGGTCAAATTCACGGTCTGGAATTCCTGTTGGGGTCGGACTGGCAGTTCGGACCTGATGTCAGGGCATGATCTCAGCACATGATCTCGGGATCTGGTTCTTAAGATTTGGACATCAAGACAACACTCAAGCCGCAATATGCGGCGAGGATTCGGCCGATTATGCCGGATTTCCGGCAAGATAGCACCCCGCGGCCGGGATCGTTGCGGCGAAACGTCCCGATCAGGACAGCGTGATGGGGCCTCGGGGGGCACACGCGAAAACGGCCGGGAAGACCCGGCCGCTGGAGATCGTCGATCGCGCTGGGATGGACCGCTATTTGGCGGCGGTCGGGATCGCCTCGGGCGTGTCGGAATTCTTGTTCAGATAGGCGATCAGATCCGCCCGTTCCTTCTCGTTGGAGATCCCGGCAAAGCTCATCGCGGTGCCCGGGATATAGCCCTTCGGACTGGCGAGGAACTTGTTCAGCTCCTCGAACGTCCATTCGCCGCCCTTGGCTTTCATCGCCGCCGAGAAGTTGAAATTACGGCCTTCGCCACGCTTCTCGCCGACGATGCCGTAGAGATTGGGGCCGACGCGGTTCGGGCCGTCCTTCTCGAAGGTGTGGCAGGCGGCGCATTTCTTGGCGGCGGAAATGCCCTTCTCGATCGATGCGGTCTGCAGCAGATTTTCGATCGGCTCGGACGCGACGGCGGGCGCGGCGTCCTTGCTCGGGGCGGGCTCGGCTTCCTTCACGGCAATGGCGTAGCCCTGCTTCTCGACCTTGTCCGGTGCAAAGATCGCCTGCGCGGCGAAATTTGTCAGCAACAGCACGAGACAGGTGGCGAGAACCGCGCCGAGAATTTTGTTCAGCTCGAAAGAATCCATGGTGCGCTCGCGTTTCCCATCAGACCGAGTCTGGATTGTTTTTGGTTGGCATTCGCAAATAGACTTTAGTTGTGATGAGATAACGGTTTGCCCCTGCTCTGGCAACCCGTATAAGTGCCGAGAACCACCACCTACCAACAGCCTGATACCGTATTGGTAATTTGAGCGGACGGCTCATTTTCCACTGTACGGGAGCCGATCCCGCATCCCGATGACCGCACCCCGCACCCTCGTCCTGATCCCCGCGCGGATGGCCGCGACAAGGCTGCCCGGCAAGCCGCTGCTCGACATCGGCGGCGTGCCGATGATCGTGCATGTGCTGCGCCGTGCGCTGGCGGCGAACATCGGCCGGGTCGCGGTCGCGACCGATACGCCGGCGATCGCCGACGCCGTCAGGGTCCATGGCGGCGAGGTGGTGATGACGCGGGCGGACCATCCGTCCGGCTCCGACCGCATCCACGAGGCGCTGCAGACGCTCGATCCCGATCGCAGCATCGAGACGGTGATCAATCTGCAGGGCGACTTCCCGACCATCCGGCCCGAGCAGATCGGCGCGGTGCTTCAGCCGCTCGACGATCCAGCGGTCGATATCGCGACGCTGGCGGCCGAGATCCACACCGAGGAAGAAAGCACCAACCCCAACGTGGTGAAGGTGGTCGGCTCAAAGGTCGGCGACGCCCGGCTGCGCGCGCTGTATTTCACCCGCGCCACGGCGCCGTGGGGCGACGGGCCGCGCTATCATCATATCGGGCTCTACGCCTATCGCCGCGCCGCGCTGGAGCGCTTCGTGGCGCTGCCGCCCTCGCCGCTCGAACAGCGCGAAAAGCTCGAACAGCTCCGCGCGCTGGAAGCCGGGATGCGCATCGACGTCGGCATCGTGGGTAGCGTGCCGCGCGGCGTCGACACCCCGGCCGACCTGGAGACGGCGCGTCGGGCGCTCGCCGGATGAGCCTGCCCACTGGCGAAATCGGCTGCGGCTGCTAGAACGCGCCGCAACACGCAGGATCCCATGACCAAGACCATGAAAATCGCATTCCAGGGCGAGCCCGGCGCGAATTCGCATATCGCGATCGGCGACGCCTATCCCACCGCCGAAGCGCTGCCCTGCGCCACCTTCGAGGACGCGCTCGCCGCCATCACCTCGGGCGAGGCCGATCTCGGCATGATCCCGATCGAGAATTCGGTCGCCGGCCGCGTCGCCGATATCCACCATCTGCTGCCGCAGTCCGGCCTGTTCATCGTCGGCGAGTGGTTTCTGCCGATCCGGCACCAGCTCGTCGCGGTGCCCGGCGCCAGGCTGGAAGACATCAAGACGGTCGAGAGCCACGTCCATGCGCTCGGCCAGTGCCGGCGCATCATCCGCAAGTTCGGCATCCGGCCGATCGTCGCCGGCGACACCGCGGGCTCGGCGCGGATCGTCGCCGAGCGCGGCGACAAGAGCTGTGCGGCGATCTCGTCGCGGCTGGCGGCGAAGATCTACGGCCTCGACATCCTCGCCGAGGACATCGAGGACGAGACCCACAACACCACCCGCTTCGTGATGCTGGCGCGCGAGCCGCGCTGGGCGGCGCAGGGCTCCGGCCCGCTGGTGACGACGTTCGTGTTCCGGGTGCGCAACCTGCCGGCCGCTCTGTACAAGGCGATGGGCGGCTTCGCCACCAACGGCGTCAACATGACCAAGCTGGAAAGCTACATGGTCGACGGCAATTTCTTCGCGACGCAGTTCTACGCCGACGTCGACGGCCACCCCGAAGACCGCAACCTCGCCTTCGCGCTCGAGGAGCTGAAATTCTTCTCGCGCGAATTCAGGATCGTCGGCGTCTATCCGGGGCACCCGTTCCGGGCGACGTTTACGGAGCGGTGAAGGCTGCTAACAACTTGCAGCGGTAAGCACTGCTAACAACTTGCACCACCGTCATCCTGAGGTGCGCGCCCTTGCGCGCCTCGAAGGATGGGCTGCACGCACCCGTCTCCGCATCCTTCGAGGCTCGCTGCGCTCGCACCTCAGGATGACGGCGCAGGGATAGTTGTGGCTCGCGGTTGCAGAAAAAATGGAGGAATCCAGCTAGTCCAACGCGGGCCTACGCCGCCGCCCTCTGCGCCTCGAAGGCTTCGGCCAGCAGCGTGTAGCTGCGCTTCCGGGCGTCATGGTCGTAGGTCGCGGTGATCACCATCAGTTCGTCGGCCTGACTCGCCTTGATCAGCGGCTGCAGCGCCTGCATGACCGTCGACGGGCTGCCGACGAACAGCCGCGAGCGGTTGCGCGCGATCGAGGCGCGGTCGGCGTCGGTCAGGGCATAGGCCAGAGCCTCCTCGACGCTCGGCAGCGGCACATACTGGCCGCGGTCGCGGCGCAGCCGGTTGATGTCCATCGAGATCGCCAGCTTGTCGGCCTCCTCGTCGGTCTCGGCGATCACCGCCGCCACCGCGAGAATGCCGTGCGGCGTCGAGCGCCAGCGGGTCGGCCGGAAATTGGCGCGGTAATGCGTCAGCGCCTCGGCGGCATCGTAGGAGGCGAAGTGGTGCGCAAACGCGAAGCCCATGCCGACCTGCGCGGCGAGCTCCGAACTGTAGTCGCTGGAGCCGAGCAGCCAGACCGGCGGCAGCGGGGCGTCATCCGGCATTGCCACGACATTGTTGTAGGGATGCCCGGCGGGCCAGCCGCGGGTCTCCCACAGCATCAGCTCCTGCAGCCGCTCAAGGAAATCGTCGCCCTCGCGGATTTCGAGCCGGCGGCGCAGCGCGTGCATCGTCGCCTGATCGGTGCCGGGCGCGCGGCCGATGCCGAGATCGATCCGGCCGGGAAACAGCGCCTCCAGCATCTTGAAGCGCTCAGCCACCATCAGCGGGGCGTGGTTCGGCAGCATCACGCCGCCGGAACCGACGCGGATGCGCTCGGTGACCGCCGCGATCTGGCCGATCATGATTTCCGGCGCCGGACTGGCCACCGACGGCAGATTGTGATGTTCGGCGAGCCAGTAGCGGACATAGCCGAGCTTGTCGGCATGCCGCGCCAGATCGATCGAATTGCGCAACGCCGCCGCCGGTGGGGTGCCGGTGGTGACAACGGAAAGATCCAGGATGGAGAGCGGTAACATCCGGTTAAGGTAATGCCCAACCGCGAGGGGCGCAAAGGTAAGCCGCTAGGAAATTCGCCTAAGACACCTGCTTCGGTGATGCTTCGGTGAGTGGGCAGAGACGCCTGGCGCGGAACGCTTCCAAAAGCGCTGGGGCCCGACCAGCACCCGACGAACGCGATCTAACTCGCCATTTTGGCCATTTTACGCCAAAATCGCCGCCGAAACCACCACGTATTGCCCACCATATGCGAATTGCAGCCCGGATTTCTGCCGGATTTTGGCAGTCATTGGGCAATTTCCCACATCAAATCTCCGTCTTGTGGGCTGGTCGATCGCGCCTGCTCGGCATAATTTGATCGGCACCGCGCGAGTTGCGCTTCGAAGCCTGGCGGCATTGCGCCGCCGCTAGCGCAGCGATGCGTCGGTGGCAGGCTTCTACTGCACTCTGGATTTCGACTTCACTTTGGATGACCCGACATGAGCGACGTGCTGCAGCACACTCCGGCGATCTCCTTCGAGTTCTTCCCGCCGAAGACCGACGAGATGGAGCGCAATCTGTGGCAGGCGATCAGCCGGCTGGCGCCGCTGCAGCCGCGTTTCGTGTCGGTGACCTACGGCGCCGGCGGCTCGACCCGCGAGCGCACCCATTCGACCATCGCCCGCATCCTGCGCGAGACCAGCCTGACGCCGGCCGCCCACCTCACCTGCGTCGATGCGCCCTGCGCCGATGTCGACGAGGTGGTCGAGCGCTACTACGAGATCGGCGTCCGCCACATCGTCGCGCTGCGCGGCGATCCGTCGAGCGGTCTCGGCGGCGCCTACACGCCGCATCCGCAGGGCTATCGCAGCTCGGCTGACCTGGTCGCGTCGATCAAGCGCAAGCACCCGGACATCGACGTCACGGTGTCGGCCTATCCGGAGAAGCATCCGGAGAGCGCCGGCTTCGACGCCGATCTCGACATGCTGCAGGCCAAGGTCGATGCCGGCGCGACCCGCGCCATCACCCAGTTCTTCTTCGACAATGATCTGTACTTCCGCTACCTCGACCGCGTCCGCGCCCGCGGCATCGATATCCCGATCGTGCCCGGCATCCTGCCGGTGCAGAATTTCAAGCAGGCGTCGAGCTTCGCCACACGCGCCGGCGCCAGCGTGCCGGACTGGCTGGCGAAGCAGTTTGAAGGGCTCGACGACGATCCCGACACCCGCAAGCTGGTGGCGGCGACGATGGCGGCCGGCCAGGTGCACAAGCTCGCCAAGCACGGCGTCGACACCTTCCACTTCTACACCATGAACCGCGCGGACCTGGTGTTCGCGATCAGCCACCTGCTCGGCCTTCGGCCGCAGGCGGCGCAGAAAGCCGCATGAACTCCATGACCAAGCCGACCTCCCCGAAGCGGACCGAACTGCTCGCGCTGACCCGCGAGCGCATCCTCGTGCTCGACGGCGCGATGGGCACGATGATCCAGCAACTGCAGCTCGACGAGGCCGCGTTCCGCGGCGAGCGCTTCAAGGATTTCCACCGCGACCTGCGCGGCAATAACGACCTGTTGATCCTGACCCAGCCACAGGCGATCGAGGACATCCACGCGCAATATCTGCGCGCCGGCGCCGACATCGTCGCGACCAACACCTTCTCCTCGACCTCGATCGCGCAGGCCGATTACGACCTGTCCGAGATCGCCTATGAAATGAGCCGCGACGGCGCCCGCCTCGCCCGCAACGCCGCCGACAAGGTGCAGGCCGAGGACGGCAAGCCGCGCTTCGTCGCCGGCGCCATCGGCCCGACCAACCGCACCGCCTCGATCTCGCCCGACGTCGCCAATCCCGGCTACCGCGCGGTGACGTTCGACGATCTGCGCATCGCCTATGGCGAGCAGATCAACGGCCTCTTGGACGGCGGCGCCGACCTGCTGCTGGTCGAGACCATCTTCGACACGCTCAACGCCAAGGCGGCGCTCTACGCCATCGCCGAGATCGCCGAGGCGCTCGGCATCGACGTGCCGGTGATGATCTCCGGCACCATCACCGACAAATCCGGCCGGCTGCTGTCCGGGCAATTGCCGGAAGCGTTCTGGAATTCGGTGCGGCACGCCGGGCCGATCACCATCGGCTTCAACTGCGCGCTCGGCGCCAAGGATCTGCGGGCGCATATCGCCGATATCGGCCGCGTCGCCGATACGTTGGTCTGCGCCTATCCGAACGCCGGCCTGCCCAACGAATTCGGCCAGTACGACGAGAGCCCGGAGTACATGGCCGGCCTCGTCGGCGAATTCGCCGAGGCCGGCCTCGTCAACATCGTCGGCGGCTGCTGCGGCACGACGCCGGACCATATCGCCGCGATCGCCAAGGCCGTGGCGCCGCACAAGCCGCGCGTCGTGCCCGTGATCGAGCCGCGGCTGCGATTGAGCGGCCTGGAGCCATTCGAACTCACCGCCGCAATTCCCTTCGTCAATGTCGGCGAGCGCACCAACGTCACCGGATCTGCGAAATTCCGCAAGCTGATCACCGCCGGCGACTACGCCGCGGCCCTGCAGGTCGCCCGCGACCAGGTCGAGAACGGCGCCCAGATCATCGACGTCAACATGGACGAAGGACTTCTGGATTCCGAAGCCGCGATGGTGACCTTCCTCAACCTCGTCGCCGCCGAGCCGGACATCGCCAAGGTGCCGGTGATGGTGGATAGTTCGAAGTTCGCCGTGATCGAGGCCGGCCTGAAATGCGTCCAGGGCAAGCCGGTGGTGAACTCGATCTCGCTGAAGGAAGGCGAGGACAAGTTCCTGCACGAGGCCAGGATCGCGCGCCGCCACGGCGCCGCGGTCGTCGTGATGGCGTTCGACGAACAGGGCCAGGCCGACACCTACGCGCGCAAGACCGAGATCTGCAAGCGCGCCTACGACATCCTGGTCGACCGGATCGGCTTCCCGCCGGAAGACATCATCTTCGATCCGAATATCTTCGCGATCGCGACCGGGCTGGAAGAACACAACAATTACGGCGTCGACTTCATCGAGGCGACGCGCTGGATCCGCCAGAACCTGCCGCACGCGCATATCTCCGGCGGAGTCTCGAATCTGTCGTTCTCGTTCCGCGGCAACGAGCCGGTGCGCGAGGCGATGCACTCGGTGTTCCTGTATCACGCGATTCACGCCGGCATGGACATGGGCATCGTCAATGCCGGGCAGATGATCGTCTATGACGACATCGACCCCGAGTTGCGGCAGGTGTGCGAGGACGTGATCCTCAATCGCGACCCGGGCGCCTCCGAGCGGCTGCTGGCGCTGGCCGAGAAGTATCGCGGCCAGGGCAAGGCGGTGAAGGAGCAGGATCTCGCCTGGCGTTCGTGGCCGGTCGAGCAGCGGCTCAGCCACGCGCTGGTGCACGGCATCACCGAATATATCGAGACCGACACCGAGGAAGCCCGGGCGAAAGCAGAACGGCCGCTGCACGTGATCGAAGGCCCGCTGATGGCCGGCATGAACGTGGTCGGCGACCTGTTCGGCGACGGCAAGATGTTCCTGCCGCAGGTGGTGAAATCCGCTCGCGTGATGAAGCAGGCGGTCGCCTATCTGATGCCGTTCATGGAAGCCGAGAAGGCCGCGCAGCTCGCCGCCGGTACCCACACCGGCGAGCGCGCCACCGCCGGAAAGATCGTGCTCGCCACCGTGAAGGGCGACGTCCACGACATCGGCAAAAATATCGTGGGCATCGTGCTCCAGTGCAACAATTTCGAGGTGATCGACCTCGGCGTGATGGTGCCCGCGGCGAAGATCATCGAGACCGCGATCGCCGAGCAGGCCGACATCATCGGCCTGTCCGGCCTGATCACGCCGTCTCTCGACGAGATGAGCTTTCTCGCCTCCGAGATGCAGCGCAACGGCCTCGACATGCCGCTGTTGATCGGCGGCGCCACCACCAGCCGGGTGCACACCGCGGTGAAGATCGACCCGTCCTATCCGGCCGGCAGCGTCGTGCACGTCAACGACGCGAGCCGCGCGGTCGGCGTCGCGTCCTCGCTCCTGTCGCGCGAGCGCGGCCCGGCCTATGCGGCGGAGATCCGCGCCGATTATGCCAAGATCACCGCGGCGCATCTGCGCGCGCAGGCCGACAAGAAGCGCGTCGCGCTCAAGGATGCCCGCGCCAACGCCACCAAGATCGACTGGGCCGCATCGAAGCCGGTGAAGCCGTCGTTCCTCGGCGTGCGCAGCTTCATCAACTATCCGCTCGCCGAACTTGCCGAGTATATCGACTGGACGCCGTTCTTCCAGAGCTGGGAGCTCGCCGGGCGCTTCCCCGCCATCCTCGACGACAAGGTGGTCGGCGAGGCCGCGCGGTCGCTTTATGCCGACGCCCGCAAGATGCTGGAGCGCATCGTCGCCGGGAACTGGTTCATCGCCAAGGCGGCGATCGGGTTCTGGCCGGCGAATGCGGTCGGCGACGACATCATCCTGTATGCCGACGACGACCGCGACGCCTCGATCGGCGCGCTGCACACGCTGCGCCAGCAGCTCGTCAAGCGCGAGGGCCGCGCCAATGCGGCGCTGTCGGATTTCATCGCGCCGCGCGGCGTGCCGGATTATATCGGCGCCTTCGTCGTCACCGCCGGGATCGGCGAGGATGTCATCGCCGACAAGTTCAAGAACGACAATGACGACTACTCGTCGATCCTGGTCAAGGCGCTGGCCGATCGTCTGGCGGAAGCCTTCGCCGAGCGGATGCACGCCCGCGTCCGCCGCGAATTCTGGGGCTACGCGCCGGATGAGGCGTTGTCGGTCGACGACCTGATTCTCGAGAAGTATCAGGGCATCCGCCCGGCGCCGGGCTATCCGGCGCAGCCCGATCACACCGAGAAGGCGACGCTGTTCAAGCTGCTCGATGCCGAGGTCAATGCCGGCGTGACGCTAACCGAGTCATATGCGATGTGGCCCGGCTCGTCGGTCTCGGGGCTGTATTTCAGCCACCCCGAGAGCGCCTATTTCGGCGTCGGCAAGATCGAGCGCGACCAGATCGAGGACTACGCGCTGCGCAAGGGCTGGAGCGTCACCGAGGCCGAGCGCTGGCTCGCCCCGGTGCTGAACTACATCCCCGAGCCGCAGCCCGCCGGCGCACCGCAGGAGCCGATGCCGCCGCTGGCGCCGTCCGGCGACCTGCTGCCGACCGAGCCGCCCGCCGATGCGGCGTTCGCCGCGAACGACGCCGCCCTCGCCTCGCATCCCGCCGGCTGCAACTGCGCGGTGCACTTGATGTGGCGGAAGAAGGCGGTCGGGGCGAAGTAATCAGCGGGAGCCAAGGCGACGTCCTGGCTCGCAAGTCCTGTTTGCATCCGACTCTACGCCGGCGACGGCGGGATCAGCGGCTGAACGATCTCGCCGAACGCCGGCAGCGCTTCGCAGCGCGCCGCATGGGCTGCGAGCGCGGGATGGCGCGCGGCATCGAGCAGGCCGGAATGCGCCTCGCCGGTGAAACGCAACACGCAGGCGACGGCGATATCAGCGTGGCCGATCCGCTCGCCGAACCAGAACGGCGTCGCGATCGCGGCGCGCTGCGCCTCCAGCACGTCGAGCACGCCGCCGATCTGGGCTTCGCAGCGCGCGACCCAGACCTCGGACCGCGCCTGGCGCAGCACCCGCTCGTAGACCAGGCTGACCGCCTTGTCGCCGAGCCCGGTCGCCAGCGCGCAGACTTTCAACGCGTGGCGGCGCGCCGGCCCGGAGTCCGCGATCATCGCCGCGTCAGGCCCGACCAGTTCGTCGAGATAATCGAGGATCGCGGTGCTCTCGATCAGCGCCTCGCCGTCGTCCAGCACCAGCGTCGGCACCCGGCGCAGCGGATTATACGGCGCGATCCGGTCGGCATCGCCGAAGGTCGACCACGCTTGATGCTCGAACGGCAACTCATACAGCCGCATCGCGATCGCCACACGGCGGACGAACGGGGAGTCGTATTGGCCTATCAGGATCATGGTGGGTACCGGAAGCTGAATCGCCCTTTTCATCGCGTTCACCCCCAATAGATTCACCAATCAGATTACGATGAAAATATTACCTTCACGGCAATCCAAACTGCTCGATATTCAAAAAGCGTTATGTGTAGAATTGGAAAGAAGATAATTGCACCGCCGAAGAATAGCGACAGGCATATCAACTTACGTGCCGTCTTTTTGAGCCTCACAATTTCTGCAGGAGACCTGCCCATTAACGTATAACGAGGTCGAGATGCGACGTATATCATTCGTCTCGGGACGGTGCGATTAGGCACCAACCACTGAAAATTGTGCAGCACAAATATTCCGATGATCGCAACGTAACAAAGCATGCATCCGATAAAAATAAGACCCTGGAGAGCTTCTGGCTGCTCTATGGAATATTGGACTCCTCCAAAGCTCACCTTTTCTGCTTTTAGGCGAATTAGTCCAACAGCTACACCAAAGAGCCAAAGCAAGTACGCGCGTCCAATGAATTTGTCTCCTCTATCGTTCAAAACGCCAGTCAAATCGCTATTTAGCGGAGGTCGAAGAGCCATCGCAGAACCCGACAATTTATAAAAAATATCATTCGCTGTTGATTACAAAGCATCGTTAAGCGACGCTTTCAACCCTCCCCCTCATCCGTCGCCAGCAGTCCCTTCACCGCGCGTGCCCAGCCCGCCAGTTTGCGCTCGCGGGTGGCCTGGCTCATCGCCGGGCGGAAGCGGTGATCCAGGCGCCAGTTGTCGGCGAATTTCTGCGGTTCGGGGTAGATGCCGGCGCTGAGGCCGGCGAGATAGGCGGCGCCGAGCGCGGTGGTTTCCTGGATCACCGGGCGGTCGACCGGGGCGTCCAGGAGGTCGGCGAGGCGCTGCATGGTCCAGTCCGACGCCGCCATGCCGCCGTCGACGCGCAGCACCGGCGGCGCGGCGTCGGCGCCCGACCAGTCGGCGCGCATCGCCGCCCACAGATCATACGTCTGGTAGCAGACGCTCTCCAGCGCGGCGTGGGCGAGCTCCGCGGGGCCGGTGTTGCGCGTCATGCCGAACAGCGCGCCGCGCACCCGCGGATTCCAGTACGGCGCGCCGAGTCCGACGAAGGCCGGCACCAGATACACGCTCTGCAGCGAATCGGATTTGTCGGCGAGCGGGCCGGTCTCGGAGGCGTGCTTGATGATGCCGAGGCCGTCGCGCAGCCATTGCACCGCCGAGCCTGCGACGAAGATCGAGCCTTCCAGCGCGTAGGTACGCTGGCCGCCGAGCTGATAGGCGATGGTGGTGAGCAGCTTGTTATTGGAGCGCACCGGCACGGCGCCGGTGTTGAGCAGCGCGAAGCAGCCGGTGCCGTAGGTCGATTTGATCATGCCCGGAGTGAAGCAGGCCTGCCCGATGGTTGCGGCCTGCTGATCACCGGCGATGCCGCGAATGGCGATCGGGGCGCCGAACAGCTCGTAGACGCTGTCGCCGAAATGCGCCGAAGAATCCCGCACCTCGGGCAGCATCGAGCGCGGCACGCGCAGCAGTTCGAGCAGATCGTCGTCCCAGTCGCCGGTGTGGATGTTGAACAGCAGCGTGCGCGAGGCGTTGGTGGCGTCGGTGGCGTGGACGCGGCCGCCGGTCAGCCGCCACAGCAGCCAGCAGTCGATGGTGCCGAATTTGAGTTCGCCGCGCTCGGCGCGGGCGCGCGCGCCGGGCACGTTGTCGAGCAGCCAGGCGACCTTGGTGCCGGAAAAATACGGGTCGATGATCAGGCCGGTCCTGTCGGTGATCATCGGCTCATAGCCGTCGGCCTTCATCCGGGTGCAGACCTCCGCGGTGCGGCGATCCTGCCAGACGATGGCGCGGTGGATCGCCTTGCCGGACATGCGGTCCCACACCACCACGGTCTCGCGCTGGTTGGTGATGCCGATCGCGGCGATGTCGGCGGCGGTGGCGCCGGCCTTCTCCATCGCGGCGCGGCAGGTCGACAGCGTCGAACTCCAGATGTCCTCGGGCTCGTGCTCGACCCAGCCGGAGGCGGGGAAATGCTGCGGGAATTCCTGCTGCGCCGAGGCCGCGATCGAGATGTCGTCGCGGAACAGGATTGCGCGCGACGAGGTGGTGCCCTGATCGATGGCCATCACGAAAGGCATGAGCGTTCGTCCCGGATTGTGGAGTGCGGAAAAGCGTTGCCCGCACCCCACCCGATCGCGCCTGCGGCGTCAATATCGGCAGAAGCGCTCGCGCGCTGCCCACGGAATCTCCTTCAATTGGCCGCCGGACTGTGGTTTGTCGGGAGGACCACCCGTGACCTGGATTGAGGGAGCCCTCTGAGTGGTTCGTCATTGCGAGCGAAGCGAAGCAATCCAGAGGCTCCGGATGGGGCATTGGATTGCTTCGTCGCGGAGCCTGTGCCCGGACAGCGCAAAGCGCCGATCCGGGTGCTCCTCGCAATGACGACGCGGGGTTAGCCGATGGACCCGCTGCTGAAAATTGTGATCGTCGACGAGAATCCGGTGCGCGCCGCGATCCTCACCGAGGGGCTGCGCGAGGCCGGGCTGTCGCAGATCACCCACCTCGCCGCGACCACCAACCTGCTGGCGCGGGTCTACGAGATCGATCCCGACGTCATCCTCATCGACCTCGAAAACCCCAGCCGCGACATGCTGGAGCAGATGTTCCAGGTCAGCCGGATCGTGAAGCGGCCGATCGCGATGTTCGTCGACCAGAGCGACACCGCCTCGATCCAGGCCTCGGTCGACGCCGGCGTCTCGGCCTATATCGTCGACGGGCTGAAAAAGGAGCGGATGAAGCACATCCTCGATCTGTGCATCTCGCGCTTCAACGCCTTCGCCCATCTCGAGACCGAACTGAACCGGGCCCGCAGCGCGCTGGACGACCGCAAGGTGATCGACCGCGCCAAGGGCATTCTGATGAAGGCCAAGGGACTGACCGAAGAACAGGCCTACGTGCTGCTGCGGAGCGCGGCCATGAACGAGAAGAAGAAAATCGCCGAGATCGCCCAGTCGGTGATCACCGCCTCGGAGATGCTGAAATGAGCGAGCGCCTGCGCATCGGATTCATCCCGCTGGCCGACGCGGCGGCGCTGATCGTCGCCGTCGACAAGGGTTTCTGCGCCGCCGAGGGGCTCGAGGTCGAGCTGGTGCGCGAAATCTCCTGGGCCAATGTCCGCGACAAGTTCAACATCGGCCTGTTCGACGCGGCGCATCTGCTGGCGCCGATGGCGGTCGCCTCCAGCCTCGGCATCGGCCACATCAAGGTGCCGGTGATCTCCGGCTTCGGGCTCGGCGTCAACGGCAACGCCATCACGGTGTCGCCCGACCTGCACGCCGCGATCGCCGCGATGGCCGACGGCGACGTCGCCGATCCGCTGGTGTCGGCGCGGGCGCTGGCGCGCGTCGTCGCCGAGCGCAAGGCGCTGGGGCTGGAGCCGCTGATCTTCGGCATGACCTTCCCGTTCTCCAGCCACAATTACGACCTGCGGTTCTGGATGGGCGCCGGCGGCGTCGATCCAGACGAGGACGTGCGCCTCGTGGTGCTGCCGCCGCCCTATATGGTCGAAAGCCTCGCCAACAAGCATCTCGACGGCTTTTGCGTCGGCGCGCCGTGGAATTCGGTGGCGATCGATCTCGGCATCGGCCACATCCTGCACTTCGCCTGCGAGCTGTTCCAGCGCGCCGCCGAGAAGCTGCTGGCGGTGCGCGCCTCCTGGGCCGAGGGCCATCCCGACACGCTGGCGCGGTTGATCCGGGCACACGACCGCGCGGCGCAGTTCATCGAGCACGAAGCCAACCGCGATGAGGTCTGCGCGATCCTCACCGCGCCGGGCCGGATCGAAGTGACACCGGAATTGATCCGCCGCACGCTCGATGGCCGGCTCAAGGTCGACCCGGACGGAAGAATCCGCGAGACCGACCGCTATCTGCTGGTCGGCCGCGAAGCCGCGGCGCGGCCCGATCCGGTGCAGGGCGCGTGGAACTACGCACAGATGGTGCGCTGGGGCCAGGCGCCGCTATCGGCCGAACTGCTCGCCGCGGCGAAGGCCGTGTTCCGGCCCGACCTCTACGACGCCGCCGTCGGCACGCCGCCGATCCTGCCGATCGCCCCCGCCGACGGCATCGGCGAATGCACCGGCACGCATTTCGATCCGGACGACATCGCCGGTTATCTGTCGGCGCTGACGATCCGCCGCTGAGGCGTGTGCGGTAACCTCTCCCCGCGCGCGGGGAGAGGTCGGCCCGGCGTAGCGCAGCGAAGCCGGTCGGGTGAGGGGGCGCATCAACGAGTCTGAGCGTTTCGAGAGAATTCTTCGCTGGCCGACCATCACTATCACCGCTCGGCCTCTGTGCGACGGCCCCTCATCCCACCCTTCTCCCCGCGCGCGGGGAGAAGGAGCAGGTCGTGCGCGCGGCGACGCATTTCCTCGCGCGTGACATCCGAACCAGGCGACGCCTGCCTTCTCCCCGCACGCGGGGAGAAGGTGCTGGTCTTGCTCGCGGCGCCTCCCTGCCCTGCAGCGCTGCACATTTCCTCGCCACTCTGCACAAGCCCGCTGCGCTGTCGGCGGCCGCGCGCCGCCTCGGACAATCCCCGGCGTAAGCGTCAACTAATTGCGAACGCTATCGGATCACGTACCGTGATCAGTTGGCACGGTTTTCGCTATGCTTAGTACGGGTCACCGGTGGGTGTCCCGGCGTCCATCGATAACTCCGACAGCAATGCCGCTGTCCTGGCTCGTGCAAGCGAGGCCAGGCAGCGGCTTTTTTTTGCCGATTTTTCGGACGGCGTCAGCATCACGGTCAAACAGGGTCACGCGACCCCAGCAGGGAACATGGCAACGATGATCAGCAAGGACCGCACCGGAAGCACAATGAGCCGCCGCCAAATTCTCAAAGCCGGCGCGGGCGTAGCGGGGCTCATCGCCGCCGCCAAGCTCAACTTCCCCGGCGGCGCCTTCGCGCAGGATGCCGGCCCGGAAGTGAAAGGCGCCAAGCTCGGCTTCATCGCGCTGACCGACGCCTCACCGCTGTTCGTCGCCAAGGAGAAGGGCATCTTCGCCAAATACGGCATGCCGGACGTCGAAGTGCTGAAGCAGGCGTCGTGGGGCACCACGCGCGACAATCTGGTGCTCGGCTCCGAAGGCAACGGCATCGACGGCGCGCATATCCTCACGCCGATGCCGTATCTGATCTCGGCCGGCAAGGTGACGCAGAACAACGTGCCGACGCCGATGTACATTTTGGCGCGGCTCAATCTGAACGGGCAGTGCATCTCGGTCGGCAAGGAATATGCCGACCTCAAGGTCGGCCTCGACACCGCGCCCTTCAAAGCCGCGCTGGAGAAGAAGAAGGCGTCCGGCAAGTCGGTGAAGGCGGCGATGACCTTCCCCGGCGGCACCCACGATCTCTGGATCCGCTACTGGCTCGCCGCCGGCGGCATCGATCCCGACAAGGACATCGAAACCATCGTGGTGCCGCCGGCGCAGATGGTGGCGAACATGAAGGTCGGCACGATGGACTGCTTCTGCGTCTGCGAGCCGTGGAATCTGCAGCTGATCCATCAGAACATCGGCTACACCGCGATCACCACCGGCGAGCTCTGGGACAAGCATCCGGAAAAGTCGTTCGGCATGCGCGCCGCCTGGGTCGACAAATATCCCAAGGCCGCCAAAGCGCTGCTGATGGCGGTGATGGAAGCCCAGCAATGGTGCGAAGACCCGGCCAATCGCGAGGAGACCGCGCGGATCTGCGCCAAGCGGCAGTGGATCAACGTGCCGGCGGACGACGTCATCGACCGCATGAAGGGCAAGTTCGACTACGGCACCGGCCGCGTCGTCGAGAACTCGCCGCAGCAGATGCGGTTTTGGAAGGACCACGCCTCCTACCCGTTCCAGAGCCATGATCAGTGGTTCATCACCGAGGACATCCGCTGGGGCAAGTACGAACCTGGCTTCGACGGCAAGGCGCTGATCGCCAAGGTCAACCGCGAGGATTTGTGGAAGGACGCCGCCAAGACGCTGGGCGTCGCCGCCGCCGACATTCCGGCCTCTACGTCGCGCGGCAAGGAGACCTTCTTCGACGGCAAGGTGTTCGATCCGGAAGATCCCGCCGCGTACCTGAAGTCGCTGTCGATCAAGCGCGTCGAAGCGTAACCGCCACATCGGGCCGCGCACAAGCGCGGCCCGCCTTTACTGACGACGGAGAGCCACGCCGATGTCGATGACCGCCCTCAAATCCGAGACCGAAACCGTCACCGTGCTCGCGCCGCCGCCATCCGCGGTGGTGGCGATGCGGCCCAGGCCGCAGCCGCGCGCCGACAAATACATCAAGGCCGCGCGCGAGACCGCGGCCCGGGTGATCCCGCCGCTGCTCGTCGTCACCCTGCTGATCGTATTCTGGGAACTGGTCTGCCGGCAGCCGGGTTCGGCGCTGCCGCCGCCATCCAAGGTCTATACCGATACCAAGGAGCTGATCTTCGATCCGTTCTTCGATCGCGGCGGCATCGACAAGGGACTGTTCTGGCATCTCTACGCCAGCCTGAAGCGGGTCGCGCTCGGCTACTCGCTAGCGGCGGTCGCGGGCATCGGGCTCGGCGTGCTGGTCGGCCAGTCGGTGTGGGCGATGCGCGGGCTCGATCCGATCTTCCAGGTGCTGCGCACGATCCCGCCGCTGGCCTGGCTGCCGCTGTCGCTGGCGGCGTTCCGCGACGGCGAGCCGTCGGCGATCTTCGTGATCTTCATCACCTCGATCTGGCCGATCATCATCAACACCGCGGTCGGCATCCGCAACATTCCGCAGGACTATCGCAACGTCGCCGCCGTGGTGCAGCTCAATCCGCTGGAGTTCTTCACCAAGGTGATGCTGCCCTCAGCCGCGCCCTATATCTTCACCGGCCTGCGCATCGGCATCGGCCTGTCGTGGCTGGCGATCATCGCGGCCGAGATGCTGATCGGCGGCGTCGGCATCGGTTTCTTCATCTGGGACGCCTGGAATTCTTCGCATATCAGCGAGATCATTCTGGCGCTGTTCTATGTCGGCATCATCGGCTTCGTGCTCGACCGCATGATCGCGGGACTGGGACGGATCGTCACCCACGGCACCTCGGCCGGTTGAGGAGAAACAGCATGTCCGCTTATCTGAAGCTCGACCACATCGACAAGACCTTCACCCGCGGCGCCGCCAGCACCGAGGTGCTGAAGGACATCAACCTGACGATCGAACGCGGCGAGTACGTCTCGATCATCGGCCATTCCGGCTGCGGCAAGTCGACCCTGCTCAACATCGTCGCTGGGCTGACGCGGGCGACGACCGGTGGCGTGCTGCTGGAAGACCGCGAGGTCAATTCGCCGGGGCCGGACCGCGCCGTCGTGTTCCAGAACCACAGCCTGCTGCCGTGGCTGACCGTGTACCAGAACGTCCGGCTCGGCGTCGACAAGGTGTTCGCCAAGAGCAAGTCACGCGCCGAGCGCCACGACTGGACGATGCACAACCTCAACCTGGTGCAGATGGGCCACGCCGCCGACAAGCGGCCGTCGGAGATCTCCGGCGGCATGAAGCAGCGCGTCGGAATCGCCCGGGCGCTGGCGATGGAGCCGAAGGTGCTGCTGCTCGACGAGCCGTTCGGCGCGCTCGATGCCTTGACCCGTGCTCACTTGCAGGACTCGGTGATGGCGCTGCACCAGAAGCTGAACAACACCATCCTGATGATCACCCACGACGTCGACGAGGCGGTACTGCTCAGCGACCGCATCGTGATGATGACCAACGGCCCGTCGGCGCGGATCGGCGAAGTGCTAGAGGTGCCGCTGCCGCATCCGCGCAAGCGGCTCGAGCTGGCGACCAACGCGACCTATCTGAAATGTCGCCAGCGCGTGCTCGAATTCCTCTACGAGCGCCACCGCTACATCGAGGCGGCGTGAGCACATGCACAGCGTCGTTCCGGGGCGCGCGCAGCGCGAACCCGGAATCCATAGATCACCGCCGGGAGTATGGATTCCGGGCCTGCGCCCAAGAGGGCGCATCCCGGAATGACGGAGTGAGGTTTCGTCATTGCGAGCGAAGCGAAGCAATCCAGAGCGTTTTGCACGGAAGATGGATTGCTTCGTCGCTTCGCTCCTCGCAATGACGAGGACATTGGAACAGGAGCATCGACTATGACCCCCGACCAGATCGCCCTCGTGCAGCGAAGCTTCTCCAAGGTGGCGCCGATCTCCGATCAGGCAGCCGAACTGTTCTATGGCCGGCTGTTTACGATCGCGCCGGAGGTCGAGCCGCTGTTCGCCAAGGCGGACATGCGCGCCCAGGGCAAGAAGCTGATGGGCACGCTCGCGGTCGTGGTCGGCGGGCTGACCGATCTGCCGGCGATCCTGCCGGCGGCGAGCCGGCTCGCCAAGCTGCACGTCAGCTACGGCGTCGCGCCCGCGCACTACGCCTCGGTCGGCGCCGCGCTGCTGTGGACGCTCGAACAGGGGCTGGGCGAGGACTGGACGCCGGAGGTCGCGGAGGCGTGGGCGCAGGCCTACACGACGCTGTCGAGCTACATGATTTCTGAAGCGAACAGCGTGGCGGCATGATGATGAAGTCAGCGCGCGATACGGCACGCACCCCTTCCCTCTCCCCTTGTGGGAGAGGGTGCCTGAGACGCGCAGCGTCGAAGGCGGGTGAGGGGTTGCGCGGACGCCGGCGCCTTGCGCGTGGCACCCCTCATCCGGCGCGGACAGTGTCCGCGCCACCTTCTCCCACAAGGGGAGAAGGAAGATGAGCGAGCCTCTCGTTATCATCGGCAACGGCATGGCGGCGGTGCGGCTGGTGGAGGAACTCGCCAAGACCGCGCTCGGCCGCTACGCCATCGCGGTGGTCGGCGACGAGCCGCGGCTCGCCTATAATCGCGTGCTGCTGTCGTCGGTGCTGGCGCGCGAGGTGTCGAAGGCCGAGATCGAGCTGCGGCCGGCGCAATGGTGGCGCGACCGCGGCGTCACGCTGCTGTACGGCGAAAGCGCTGCGGCGAAGGCGATCGATCCCGCGATCCGCCGGGTGCGGCTCGCCACCGGCGCGACGCTGCCGTTCTCCAAACTGGTGATCGCGACCGGCTCGAAGCCTATCCGGCTGAACGTGCCCGGCATGGACCTGCCCGGCGTACTCACATTCCGCGATCTGGCCGACGTCGCGGCGATCGAGGACGCCGCCGCAGGCGGCCGCAACGCCGTGGTGATCGGCGGCGGATTGCTCGGGCTCGAGGCCGCCTACGGCCTCGCCAAGGCCGGCGCGCAGGTCACCGTGGTGCATCTGATGGACCGGCTGATGGAGCGGCAACTCGATCCGACCGCCTCGGCGATGCTGAAGAACGCAGTCGAGAGCAAGGGCATCGCGGTGCGGCTCGAAGCCGACACCGCGGCGATCACCGGCCAGGGCCGCGTCGAGGCCGTGCGCCTGAAGGACGGCAGCGAACTCACCGCCGATCTGGTCGTTGTCGCCGCCGGCATCCGGCCGAATGTCGAGCTGGCGCGCGATGCCGGCCTTGAGATCGGCCGCGGCATTCTGGTCGACGATCATCTGCAGACCAATCAGCACGGCATCTACGCGATCGGCGAATGCGCCGAGCATCGCGGCGCCTGCTATGGGCTTGTCGAGCCCGCCTATGAGCAGGCCCGGGCGCTGGCGTCACATCTCGCCGGCGGCGACGGCGCCTATCGCGGCAGCGTGCTGGCGACCAATCTCAAAGTATCGGGCGTCCATCTGTTCTCGGCCGGCGACTTCCTCGGCAGCCCCAGCACCGAGGCGATCGTGTTCACCGATCCCGGCCTCGGCAGCTACAAGAAGCTGGTGATCAAAGGCGAGAAGCTGACCGGCTGCGTGCTGTTCGGCGATACCAATGACGGGCTCTGGTATCTCGACCTGATCCGGTCCGGCCAATCGATCGAAGCCATCCGCAACGACATGATGTTCGGCCGCGCACTCGTCGCGCGCGCCGGCCGCTCCGTTGCCGCGTGAGGGACTGATGGGAAGCGAATTCACGATCGACCAGAAGCGCTACCTCGAAGGCTTCGCCACCGGCGTCACCGCCGCGCGCGCGGCCCGCGGCGCCCTGCCCGCGCCCGGCGGCGCCACGACGCCATCCGGCCCCGATGCGATTCATATTGCGGCTCAGGATCGCGTTCTCGTGTCGGGCAAGAAGCTGGTCGATCAGGAAAAATGGAAGCGCGAGGAGCATCCGTTCGACGCCTATGCGCGGCTGAAGCAACAGGCCAGGACGAATACGCCGCCGAAGCCGTCGGACAATTTCCGCTGGCGCTACTATGGCCTGTTCTACGTCGCCCCGACGCAGACCTCCTATATGTGCCGGCTGCGGATTCCCAACGGCATTCTCAGCTCGTGGCAGATGGCCGGCCTCGCCGATCTGGCTGATACTTGCGCCGGTGGATACTCCCACGTCACCACCCGCGCCAATTTGCAACTACGCGAGATCGAGCCGAAGCACGCCGTGACGCTGATCGAGGGCATCGAGAGCCTCGGCCTGTGGGCGCGCGGCGCCGGCGCCGACAACATCCGCAACGTCACAGGAAGCGCCACCGCCGGCATCGATCCGCAGGAGCTGATCGACACCCGGCCATATGCGCGCGAATGGCACTTCCACATCTTGAACGAACGAGCCCTGTATGGGCTCCCGCGAAAATTCAACGTCGCGTTCGACGGCGGCGGGCTGATCCCGACGCTGGAGGACACCAACGACATCGCGTTCCAGGCGGTGATGATTACAGACGGTCACGGCGTCGCGCCCGGCGTCTGGTTCCGGCTCGCCCTCGGCGGCATCACCGGCCACAAGGATTTTGCCCGCGACACCGGCGTGATCGTGCCGCCGATCGAGGCGACCGATGTCGCGGACGCGGTCGTGCGGGTGTTCATCGAGCACGGCGACCGCACCGACCGCGCTAGGTCTCGCTTGAAATACGTGCTCGACGCGTTCGGCTTCGACAAGTTTCTCGGGCTGGTCGAGGACAGGCTCGGCCGCAAGCTGGTGCGTGTCGCTGCCGAGGCCGCGCAGCCGCGCCCGGCGCAGGATCGCAGCGCGCATATCGGCGTGCATCCGCAGAAGCAGCCGGGGCTGAACTATCTCGGCGTGCGGCTGCCGCTCGGCAAGCTGACCTCGGCGCAGATGCGCGGCCTCGCCGAGATCGCGCGCGGCTTCGGCGACGGCGATATCCGCCTCACCGTGTGGCAGAACCTGCTGATCTCCGGCGTTGCCGATGCGCGCGTCGCCGACGCGACCGCTGCGATCGAGGCGCTGGGGCTGGCGATCAGTGCCAGCCCTATCCGCGCCGGCCTGATCGCCTGCACCGGCGCCACCGGCTGCCGCTTCGCCGCCGCGCATACCAAGGAGAGCGCAGAGGCGATCGCCGACTGGTGCGAACCGCGCGTGGCGCTCGACACCCCGGTCAACATCCACCTCACCGGCTGCCACCATTCCTGCGCGCAGCATTTCATCAGCGACATCGGCCTGATCGGCGCCAAGGTGCCGGTCTCGGACGAGGACACCGTCGAGGGCTATCACATCCATGTGGGCGGCGCGTTCGGCGATGGCGCGGCGATCGGCGCCGAGATATTGCGCGACGTCAAGCAGGACGACGCGCCGAAAGTGATCGCGCACATGCTGAGCACTTATCTCGCGCAGCGCGCCTCGCCGGACGAGACCTTCCTCGACTTCGCCAGCCGCCACGACACTGCGACGTTGCAGCGGATCTTCGCCATAGATACGACTTCGGAGCCCGGCGCATGAGCCAGAATATGCCGCCGCCGATCCCTACGCTGATCCCGGACACCGCGCCGTTTTCCGAGGAACAGCGCGCCTGGCTCAATGGTTTCTTCGCGGGCCTCGTCTCGCTCGACGGTTCCGGCGTCACCGCGCTGTCGAGCGAACAAGCCGCGGCGCTGCTCGGCGGCGGCCCTGCCCCCGGGGCCGACGACGATGACGGCGGCGCGCCGTGGCACGACCAGACGCTGCCGATTGCCGAGCGGATGCAACTCGCCGACGACAAGCCGCTGCGCTGGAAGCTGATGGCGGCGATGGCGCAGCAGGATTGCGGCCAATGCGGCTACGACTGCAAGAACTACTCGGCGGCGATCTTCGAGGGCAAGGAGCAGCGGCTCAACCTCTGCGCGCCGGGCGGCAAGGACACCGCGCGGATGGTGAAGACGCTGGCCGAGCAGATCGGCAGCGCGCCGACGCTCGACAAAGCGCCGCCGCTCGCGGTCGACGCTGCCGCCGCCGCCGCGGCGCTGCCGCCACGCGGCACTTCGCGCGACAATCCGGCCACTGCCAAGGTGCTGTCGCGCCGCAAGCTGAACAAGGGCGGCTCCGAGAAGGAGACCTGGCACATCGAATTCGAACTCGAGGAAGGACTGAGTTACGAGGCCGGCGATTCCTTCGGGCTGTTTCCGACCAACGATCCTGTGCTGGTCGATCTCGTACTCAAAGCGCTCGGCGCGCCTGCAACGTTCCCGATTGGCGACCGCACGCTGCGCGAGGTGCTGATCGACGGCGTCTCGCTGTCGCCGGCGCCGGACATGCTGTTCCAGCTCATCAGCTACATCACCGGCGGCGACAAGCGAAAGAAAGCCCGCGCGCTCGCCAATGGCGAGGACCCCGACGGCGACGCCGCGACGCTCGACGTGCTGGCGGCACTGGAGAAATTCCCCGGCATCCGCCCCGATCCGGAAGCCTTCGTCGAGGCGCTCGATCCGCTGCAGCCGCGGCTGTATTCGATCTCGTCATCGCCGAAGACCCTTCCTGGAAGGCTGTCGCTGACGGTGGATTGCGTGCGCTACATCATCGGCAAGCGCCAACGCCTCGGCGTCTGTTCGACCGGCCTCGCCGAACGCGTGACGCCGGGCGACAGCGTGCGCGTCTATGTGCAGAAGGCGCATAATTTCGCGCTGCCGGCCGACCCCAATCAACCTGTCATTATGATCGGCCCCGGCACCGGCGTCGCACCCTTCCGCGCCTTTCTGCACGAGCGGCAGGCGACCCAGGCGCCGGGCAAGAACTGGCTGTTCTTCGGCCATCAGCGCTCGGCCTGCGACTTCTTCTACGACGACGAACTCAACGCGATGAAACGCGCCGGCCTGCTGACGCGGCTGTCGCTGGCGTGGTCGCGCGACTCCGGCGAGAAGATCTACGTGCAGGACCGGATGCGCGAAGTCGGCCGCGATCTGTGGAGCTGGCTCACCGAGGGCGCCACCATCTATGTCTGCGGTGACGCCAAGCGGATGGCGAAGGACGTCGAACTGGCGCTGGTCGATATCGTCGCGCAGCACGGCGCCCGCAGCGCCGCGGAGGCCACCGCCTTCGTCTCCGAGCTGAAGAAACACGGCCGCTACCAGCAGGACGTGTATTGATGAATGCACTGACGCAACATCCGCCGGCGGTGCGCACCACCTGCGCCTATTGCGGCGTCGGCTGCGGCCTGCTCGCCAAGCCCGATGGAACGGGCGGCGCGACGATCAGCGGCGATCCAGAGCATCCGGCGAATTTCGGCCGGCTGTGCTCGAAGGGCTCGGCGCTGGGCGAAACGCTGGCGCTCGGCACGCGGCTGCTGCACCCGATGCTGCGCGGGACGGACGGCGCGATGGCGCGGGTGTCGTGGGACACGGCACTGGACAACGTCGCGAACGGCTTTGCGGAGATCATCGCAAAGCACGGGCCGGACTCGGTTGCGTTCTATCTCTCGGGCCAGTTGCTGACCGAGGACTACTACGTCGCCAACAAGCTGATGAAAGGCTTTGTCGGCTCGGCCAATGTCGACACCAATTCGCGGCTTTGTATGGCCTCCTCGGTCGCCGGCCATCGCCGCGCCTTCGGCAGCGACACCGTGCCGGGGACTTATGCCGATCTCGATCAGGCCGATCTGATCGTGCTGGTAGGTTCCAACGCGGCGTGGTGCCATCCGGTGCTGTATCAGCGCATCATCGCCAACAAGCGCAATCGCGGCGCGACAATCGTGGTGATCGACCCGCGCCGCACCGCCAGCGTCGAGGACGACGATCTGCATCTGGCGGTGGCGCCGGGAATGGACACTGCTTTGTTCAGCGGCCTGCTGGTGCATCTCGCCGACACGTTGTCCTTCAACTTCGACTATCTCGACAAGCACACGACCGGACTGACGGACGCGCTGGTGCGTGCGCGCGAGATCGCTCCGACGCCGGCCGCGACTGCCGCGGCGACCGGCCTCAGCGAAGCCGATGTGGCGCGGTTCTTCGCGCTGTTCCGCGACACGCCCAACGCCGTCACCTGCTATTCCCAAGGCGTCAATCAGTCGGCGCAGGGCACCGACAAGGTCGGCGCGATCATCAACTGCCATCTCGCCACCGGCCGGATCGGCCGGCCCGGCATGGGGCCGTTCTCGCTCACCGGACAGCCGAACGCGATGGGCGGCCGCGAGGCCGGCGGCCTCGCCAACCAGCTTGCCGCCCATATGCATTTCACGCCGGAGGCGATCGACCGCGTCGGCCGGTTCTGGCGCGCGCCGAACATGGCGCAGCACGAAGGGCTGAAGGCGGTGGCGATGTTCGAGGCGATCGCGCGCGGCGAGATCAAGGCGCTGTGGGTGATGGCGACCAACCCGGCGGTGTCGCTGCCGCGCGCGGGGTCCGTCGCGGAAGCGCTGTCGAAGCTCGACCTGCTGGTCGTTTCGGAAAACGTGATCAGCAACGACACCGTGGCCTGCGGCGCGCACGTGCTGCTGCCGGCCGCGGCGTGGGGCGAGAAGGACGGCACCGTCACCAATTCGGAGCGGCGGATCTCACGCCAGCGCGCGTTCCTGCCGCTGCCCGGCGAGGCGAAGCCGGACTGGTGGATCGTGGCGCAAGTGGCGCAACGCCTCGGCTTCGCCGACGCGTTCACCTATCAGTCCACCGCCGACATCTTCCGCGAACACGCCGCCCTGTCGGCATTCGAGAACGACGGCAGCCGCGACTTCGACATCGGCGCGCTGGCTTCGCTGAGCGACGACGCCTTCAACGCGCTCGACCCGGTGCAATGGCCGGCCCGCGCCGGAGAGCCGCTCGCCGACTCGCGCTTCTTCGCGGCCGGCGGCTACTACACGCCGGACCGCAAGGCGCGGCTGATCGCGCCGGCGATGCCCGCGCTGCACCAGGCGCCCTCGCCGGCGTTCCCGCTGGTGCTGAACACCGGCCGCATTCGTGATCAATGGCACACCATGACGCGCAGCGGCCTCAGCCCGCGGCTCGGCGCGCATCTGCCGGAGCCGTTCGTCGAGGTGCATCCGATCGACGCGGCGGCGGCGGGCCTCGACGATGGCGGCTTCGCGCGTATCACGACGACGGACGGCACATGCGTGCTGAAAGTCATCATCAGCGCCGGCCAGCGCAAGAGCTCACTGTTCGCGCCGATCCATTGGAGCGGCGAGACCGCGGCGACGGCGCGCGTCGGCGCGCTGGTGGCGCCGGTCACCGATCCTTTCTCGGGTCAGCCGGAAGCCAAGGCGACGCCGGCGGCGATCGCGCCGGTCGACTACGCGCTGCGCGGCTTCGCGCTGTCGCGGCAGTCGCTGACGCTGCCGGAGGGCAGCTGGTGGGCGCGGATCGCCGTCCGCAACGGCGCGGGTCTGCTGATCGCGAGCGACGAGTCGGCGTCCGCCTGGCGCGGCCACGCCAGGGCGCTGTTCGGCGACGGCGTCGAGCTCGCCGAATATCTCGACGAGCCGCGGCAGAGTTTTCGCGCGGCGGCGTTTCAAGATGGAAGGCTGGTCGGCTGCCTGTTCGTCGGGCCGGCCGAAGCCGCGCCGCAATGGGACGCCGTGAAGGCGGTGTTCGAGGCCGAGACGCTGGAGGATCGCGAGCGCCGCGCGGTGCTGTCTGGCCGCTCGACCGACGGCCTCCCCGATTCCGGCCCGATCGTCTGCGCCTGTTTCGGCGTCGGCCTCACCACCATCCGCGACGCGATCGAAAGCGGCGCCGCCATCAGCGTCGACGCGATCGGCAAATCTCTCCGCGCCGGCACCAATTGCGGCTCGTGCCTGCCGGAGATCCGCAAGATCGTGGCGGGGGCGAAGGTCAGCGAGACAGTGTGATGAACTAACAACTTGCGCCGGCCTGCTCCCTCGCCCCGCTCTTCGCGGGGAGAGGGGTGGGGTGAGGGGCGACGCGCACACGGAGGCTCGGCTGCGCGGAGGCGCCCCCTCACCCGGATTGCTGCGCAATCCGACCTCTCCCCGCGCGCGGGGAGAGGTGCGCATGGGGCGACCGCCTCGACCTTCTCGTGCGTTGCGTATCGCGAAAGCGGACTACACCGACGCCGTCGTCACGCCGCCGTCGATGACGATGGTCTGGCCGGTCATGAAGGTCGAGGCGTCGGAGCCCAGATAGGCGACGGCGCCGGCGATTTCGTGCGGTTCGCCGATCCGGCGCAGCGGGGTCGAGGCGGTGCGGCGCTTGAGATTGGCTTCGTCTTCCCACAGCGCGCGGGCGAAGTCGGTCTTGACCAGGCCGGGCGCGATGCAATTGACCCGCACGCCCTTCTCGCCCCATTCGCCGGCGAGGCTGCGGCACAGCGCGAAGTCGGCCGCTTTCGAGATGCCGTAGGCGCCGATCACGGTGGAGCCGCGCAGACCGCCGATCGATGACACGATCACCACCGAGCCGCCGCCGCGCTCCGCCATCTGCGGGATTGCGCGGGCGCACAGCCAGATGTTGCTCTTGACGTTACTGGCCATGATCTTGTCGAACGCCTCGTCGGCGATGTCGAGCAGCGGGCCGTAGTAAGGATTGACCGCGGCGTTGCAGACCAGGATGTCGATCTTGCCGTATTTGGCGTTGGCGCCGTCGATCAGCGCCTCGACCTCGGCCTTGCGCGAGATGTTGCAGGCGATGACATGGGCGTCACCGCCGTCCTTGCGGATCGCCTCCGCCACCTCTTCACAGGCGTCGGCCTTGCGGCTCGACACCACCACCTTGGCGCCGAGCTTCGCCAGCAGCTCCGCCGACGCCCGCCCGATGCCGCGCGACGAGCCGGTGATCACCGCGACCTTGCCGGTGAGATCGAACGGGTTGGCGGTCATGACTGCTCCCTTTTTGCTTGTGTGTTTCTCGCCGTCATTCCGGGATGCGCGCCACCGGCGCGCAGACCCGGAATCCAGAGGTTACTGCGAGGAGAGATTCCGGGTTCGCGCTACGCGCGCCCCGGAATGACAAACATGTTGGTTGTGGCAGACCAACTTGCGCCGGCCTGCTCCCTCGCCCCGCTCTTGCGGGGAGAGGGGTGGGGTGAGGGGCGACGCCAGCATTGAGGCTCGACCTTGCGGAAACGCCCCCTCACCCGCCCGGCTCCGCCGGACGACCTCTCCCCGCGCGCGGGGAGAGGTTACGCCGTGCGCGTGTCGTTCAGATCAGCCCGCCGGCTTCGCTGACGCGGGCGAGGTGGTGATCGGTGTCGCCGAAGGTCTGCTCGATCATCGTGAGCCGCTTGAAGTAGTGGCCGATCCTGGCTTCCATCGTCATGCCGATGCCGCCGTGGAGCTGGATCGACTGCTGGCCGACGAATTTGGCCGACTTGCCGATCTGCACCTTGGCGGCGGCGATGGCGTTGGCGCGCTCTTTCGCGTCGTCGAAATCCGCCGCCATGGTGGCGAACATCGCCATCGATCGGGCCTGTTCGGCGGCGACGAACATGTCGGCGGCGCGATGCTGCAGCACCTGGAAGCTGCCGATCGGCACGCCGAACTGCTTGCGAGTCTTGATGTACTCGACCGTGGTGGTGAGCGATTCATCCATCGCGCCGACCGCCTCGGCGCACAGCGCCGAACGGGCGTCGTCGACCACCTGCTCGATCAGCGGCAGGCCGTTCGCCGGATCGCCGATCGCCGCATCCGCGCCGATTTCGACGCCGGTGAAGGTGATGTCGGCGGCGCGCTGGCCGTCCTGGGTCGGGTATCCCTTGCGCGACACGCCCTTGGCGTCGGCCGGCACCAGGAACACGCCGACGCCATTGCGATCACGCTGGCCGCCGGCGGTGCGGGCGGTGACCACCAGCGTGTCGGCGGCCTCGCCGTTCGGCACCACGAATTTCTCGCCGTCGAGGATCCAGCCGTCGCCTTTCTTTTTGGCGGTGGTCGAGACGTCGCCGAGATCCCAGCGCGAATTCTTCTCGAGCTGGGCGAAGGCGAAGGTCTTGCTGCCGTCGATGATGCCGGGCAGATGCGCGGCCTTCTGCGCGGCCGAGCCGGCGCGGCGCAGGAAGCCGCCGGCGATGATCACGGTCGGCAGATACGGCTCGAGCACCAGCGAATGGCCGAGCGCTTCCATCACGATCATGGTCTCGACCGCGCCGGCGCCGAAGCCGCCGTCTTCCTCCGAGAACGGCAGGCCGAGCAGCCCCTGCTCGGCGAACTTGCCCCAGATGTCGCGGCTCCAGCCGTCCTTTTCCTTGGCATATTTCTTGCGGCTGTCGAAATCGTACGAGGACTTCAACAGACCCTCGACGCTTTCCTTGAGGAGGCGCTGCTCCTCCGACAAATCGAAATCCATGGTGATGTCTTTCCTTCAGAAATTCGGTGACCTGCTCCCTCTCCCCGCTTGCGGGGAGAGGGTCGGGGTGAGGGGGCGTCTCCGCGAGTCTCGATGGCTCGGCTGCATCGAAGCGCCCCCTCACCCGCCCGGCTTCGCCGAGCGACCTCTCCCCGCGCGCGGGGAGAGGTGAAAGGAAGCGCTTCGTGACGCGCCCTACAGCCCGAGCACCGCCTTGGTGATGATGTTGCGCTGGATCTCGTTCGAGCCGCCGTAGATCGACACCTTGCGGTTGTTGAAGTAGCTCGGCGCGATCTGCGCGGTCCAGTCCATGGTTTCGTTGGTGTCGTCGTCGCCGTGCACGTCGTAGGGCGCGGCGAACGGGCCGATCACTTCCATCAATAGCTCGGTGGTGGCCTGCTGGATCTCGGAGCCCTTGATCTTCAGCACCGAGGAGGCCGGGTTCGGCTTGCCCTTGCCGTGCTTGCCTTCATCGGCGACGACGCGCAGCTGCGTCAGTTCGAGCGCCTTCAGCTCGATCTCGACCGCGGCCAGCTTGTCGCGGAACTTCGGGTCCTCGATCACCGGCTTGCCGCCGGATTCGACCGAAGCGGCCAGTTCCTTGATGCGGCGGATGCGCTCCTTCGACATGCCGACGCGGGCGATGCCGGTGCGCTCGTTGCCGAGCAGGAACTTGGCGTAGTCCCAGCCCTTGTTCTCCTCACCGACCAGATTCTCGAGCGGCACCTCGACGTCGTCGAAGAACACTTCGTTGACTTCCTTGCCGCCGTCGATGGTCTGGATCGGGCGCACCGTGATGCCCTTGGTCTTCATGTCGACCAGGATGAAGGAGATGCCCGACTGCTTCTTGGCCGCGGGATCGGTGCGGCACAGGCAGAAGATCCAGTCGGCGTATTGCGCCAGCGTGGTCCAGGTCTTCTGGCCGTTGATGATCCACTTGTCGCCGCGCTTCTCGGCCTTGGTCTTGAGCGAGGCGAGATCGGAGCCGGAGCCGGGCTCGGAGAAGCCCTGGCACCACCAATCCTCGACGCTGGCGATGCGCGGCAGGAAGCGCTTCTTCTGCTCCTCGCTGCCGAAGGTGTAGATCACCGGGCCGACCATCGACACGCCGAAGGCGAGCGGCTGCGGCGCGGGCGCGGCCTGCAGCTCCTCGTTGAAGATGTAGTGCTGCACGCTGCTCCAGCCGGTGCCGCCATATTCCTTCGGCCAGTGCGTGACGCCCCAGCCCTTCTTGTGGAGGATGCGATACCACTCCACCATGGCGTCCTTCGACGGATGCCGGCCCTCGACCAGCTTCTGCCGCGTCTTCGCCGGCACGTTGTCCTTGAAGAACTGCCGCACCTCGTCGCGAAACGCGATTTCTTCCTTGCTGAAATTCAGATCCATCGGATCCTCCTGGGGTCAATCAGATCAGTTGTAGCTCAGTCGTCGCGGCACCGGCAGCGCGCTCCCTCGCCCCGCTCTTCGCGGGGAGAGGGTTGAGGTGAGGGGCGACGCGAGCAAGAACTCTCGGCCTCGCGGAGACGCCCCCTCACCCGGATTGCTGCGCAATCCGACCTCTCCCCGCGCGCGGGGAGAGGTTCAGGTCGGTGCCCGTTGTTACTTCCTCAGTGCACGATCTCGAACAGGCCGGCCGAGCCCATGCCGCCGCCGACGCACATGGTGACGACCGCGTACTTCGCCTTGCGGCGGCGGCCTTCGATCAGCGCGTGGCCGGTCAGGCGGGCGCCCGACATGCCGTAGGGATGGCCGACCGAGATCGCGCCGCCATTGACGTTGAGCTTGTCCGGATCGATGCCGAGCTTGTCGCGGCAGTACAGCACCTGCACGGCGAAGGCTTCGTTCAGCTCCCAGACGCCGATGTCGTCGACGGTCAGGCCGTGGCGCTTCAACAGCCGCGGCACCGCGAACACCGGGCCGATGCCCATCTCGTCCGGCTCGCAGCCGTGCGAGACCATGCCGCGGAAGATGCCGAGCGGCTTCAGGCCCTTCGCCGCCGCGGTCTTGTCGCTCATGATCACCGTGGCGGAGGCGCCGTCGGACAGCTGGCTGGCGTTGCCGGCGGTGATGGTGAAGCCCTCGCCGCGCACCGCCTTCAGGCCGGCGAGGCCTTCGGCCGAGGTCTCGGGCCGCGGGCCCTCGTCCTGCGACAGCGTGATGTCCTTGAACGACACCTCGCCGGTGGCCTTGTCGACGACGCCCATCCTGGTCGCGATCGGCGCGATCTCGTCGGCAAACTTGCCACCCTGCTGGGCGGCCGCAGTGCGGCGCTGGCTCTCCAGCGAATACTCGTCCTGGCGCTCGCGCGAGATGCCGTAGCGCTTGGCCACCGTTTCGGCGGTGTCGAGCATCGCCATGTAGACGTCGCCCTTGATCGCCTGCAGCGCCGGATCGACGGCGTGGAAGCCGTTCATCTTGTCGTTCTGCACCAGACTGATCGACTCACCGCCGCCGCCGACCGCGATCTCGACGCCGTCGAACAGCACCGAGCGGGCCGCGAGCGCGATCGCCTGCAGGCCGGAGGCGCATTGCCGGTCGATCGTGGTGCCGGCGGTGGTCACCGGCAGGCCGGCGCGCAGCAGCGCCTTGCGGGCGATGTTGCCGCCGGTGGCGCCCTGCTGCAGCGCCGCACCCATCACCACGTCCTCGACTTCCTTCGGGTCGATCCCGGCGCGCTTGACCGCGTGCTCGATGGCGTGGCCGAGCAAGGTCGCGCCCTCGGTGGCGTTGAGGGCGCCGCGATACGCCTTGCCGATCGGCGTGCGCGCGGTGGAAACGATTACGGCGTCGGTCATGGGCGGACTCCCTGTGCGGTTTGCTGTTGGCTGTGGTTGGTGGATTTGGGTAGCTGATTGCGCAATTCGTGGCGCGAGAGTTTGCCGACCGGCGTGCGCGGCAGTTCCTCGACGAATTCGACCGCGGCCGGCAGTTCGTGCTTGCCGAGCTTGCCTTTGAGGAAATCGCGTAGTTCCTCGACGCTGAACGGCTTCGCGCCGTCGCGCAGCTTGACGAACGCCTTCGCCGCCTCGCCGCGATAATCGTCGGGGATGCCGATCACGATCACTTCCTGCACCGCGGGATGTTCATAGATCGCCTGTTCGATCATCTGCGGATAGACGTTGAAGCCGCCCGAAATGATCATGTCCTTCTTGCGGTCGACCAGGAAGAAATAGCCGTCACCGTCCATATAGCCGATATCGCCGGTGAGAAAACGGTCGCCGACGAAGGATTGCGCGGATTCGTCGGGCCGGTTCCAGTAGCCCGCGGTGACGTTCGGGCCGCGGACGCGGATCTCGCCGACTTCGCCGGGCGGCAGAACCTTCTTCGGATCGTCCAGCGCCACCACGTCGAGTTCGATCCCCGGCAGCATCAACCCGATCGAACCGGGCTTGTCCGGCCCGTCCGGCGGATGGCCGGTGCCGGGCGAGCAGGTCTCGGTCATGCCCCAGCCGCTCTTGAGTTTGAGATTGGTCTTGCGCTCGAACAGCCGCGCGACCTCGACCGGCAGCGGCGCGCCGCCGGAGCCGGCCATCGTCAGCGACGACAGATCGCGGCTCTCCAGCGATGGATCGTTGGCGAGCGCGATCCACATCGTCGGCACGCCGGGAAACACGGTGGCGCGCTTCTCCTCGATGTCGCGGAACACAGCGGCGACGTCGAAGCGCTGATGCAGCGAGATCAGGTCGCCCTGCTTCAGGCAGCGCAGCAGGATCACGGTGAGCGCGTAGATGTGAAACAGCGGCAGCACGCAGATCACGCGATGCGCGCCGCCCTCGCCCGCGCGCACCAGGCCCCAGACGTCGTAGATCGACACCGCCGAGGTGAGATTGGCGTGAGTCAGCATCGCGCCCTTGGGCAGGCCGGTGGTGCCGCCGGTGTATTGCAGCAGCGCGATGTCGTCGGGCGAGATCTGCGGCCAGCTCGCCGGCTTCACGGCGTCCGCGATGAAGTCGGCATAGCGGATCACGCGCGGATCGTCGGGCAAGGGCGCGAGCGGCGTGGCCGATGCGCCCCAATCTGAGTCGGCGCAGACGATCAGGCGATCGAGCAGACCCTTGGCGAGAAATTTCTCCGCCATCGGCAGCAAGGCTGCGGAATCGGTGGTGATCAGCACGCGCGCGCCGGAATCAGAGAGCTTGTGCGACAGCGCGCGCTCGCCGTCGAGCGGCGACAGATGCACCACGCGCGCGCCGGATTTCAGCGCGCCGAAGAAATTGATCGGATGATCCGGCGTGTTGCCGAGAAACAGCGCGACCGAAGCGCCGGGGCCGTAGCCGGCGCGAAGCAGCGCCGCCGCCGCGATGTCGGCTCGTTCCAGCAGCCCGGCATAGGTCATCTGCCGATCGCGAAACTCCAGCGCCGGCCGGTCCGCGTAGTCCGCCGCCGCCTTCGCCAGGAGATCGGGCAACGTGCCCTTCGCGATCTCCGCATCCCAGCGAACGCCGGGCGGGTAGTACTGCTCACCGGGATGGGTCATGGGTTCACAATCGTAATGAAAGCAGAACTAACAGCTCGTCATTCCGGGGCGTGCGCAGCACGAACCCGGAATCCATAGCCCCTGGCTTTGCGCCTCACAAAGAACGCTGCAGCGCGGTGCCCAATAGAGAGCTCAGGGGTTATGGATTCCGGGTCTGCGCCTTTCGGCGCATCCCGGAATGACTCGTGGAGAGGCTGGAGCCGGTGGCTCACGCCGCCGCCTTGTTGGGCTGCGCCAGCGAGGCGAAGGTCTTGCCTTCGTCGGCGAGCTTCTTCAGCAGCGGCGCCGGCTCCAGCGACGGATCGTTGGTGGCCTTGGCGTAGTAGCTGAGCCGCTCGGCGATGTGCTTGAGGCCGACGCCGTCGGCGTAGTGCATCGGGCCGCCGCGATAGATCGGCCAGCCGTAGCCGTACAGCCAGACCACGTCGATGTCGCTCGGCCGCGCCGCGATGTGCTCCTCGAGGATGCGCGCGCCCTCGTTGATCATCGGATACATCATGCGCTCGAGGATCTCCTCATCGCTGACCTCGCGGCGCTTGAGGCCGAGCTTGGTCAGCGTGTCGTTGATCAGCGTCTCGACCTCGGGATCCGGCAGCGGCGAGCGCGAACCGGCTTCGTATTTGTAGTAGCCCTTGCCGGTCTTCTGGCCGAAACGTCCCGCTTCGCACAGCGCGTCGGCGATTTCCGACTTGATGCCGCGGTCCTTGCGGGACCGCCAGCCGATGTCCAGGCCGGCGAGATCGCCCATCGCGAACGGGCCCATCGGCATGCCGAATTTGGTGACGACGGCGTCGACCTGCTGCGGCAGCGCGCCTTCGAACAGCAGCTTCTCGGATTGCTTGGAGCGGGCCGCGAGCATGCGGTTGCCGACGAAGCCGTCACAGACGCCGACGACGACCGGCACCTTGGCGATCTTCTTGGCGATCGACACCGCTGTGAGCAGCGCGTCCGGCGCGGTTTTGGCGCCGCGCACGATCTCGCACAGCTTCATCACATTCGCGGGCGAGAAGAAGTGCATGCCGAGCACGTCCTGCGGCCGCCTGGTGGTCGCCGCGATCTCGTCGACGTTGAGATAGGAGGTGTTCGACGCCAGCACCGCACCGGGCTTGGCATAGGCATCGAGTGCGGTGAAGACCTCCTTCTTCACCGCCATGGTCTCGAACACCGCCTCGATGATCAGGTCGGCGTCCTTGACGTTTTCGAGGCCGACCATGCCGGTGATCAGGCCCATGCGCTTGGCCGGCGCGTCCGCCGGGATGCCGCCGCGCGCCGCGGTGGCTTCGTAGTTCTTCTGCATGATGCCCATGCCGCGATCGAGCTGCTCCTTGCCGGTCTCGATCAGCGTCACCGGAATTCCCGCATTGGCGAACGACATCGCGATGCCGCCACCCATGGTGCCGGCGCCGATGATCGCGACGCGCGACACCGGGCGCGGCTTGGTGCCGTCCGGCACGCCGTCGACCTTGGCGGCCTCGCGCTCGGCGAAGAAGGCGTAGCGCTGCGCCTTCGACTGGTCGCTGACGACGAGCTTGAGGAAGCCCTCGCGCTCCTTCTTCAACCCTTCCTCGAACGGCAGGTCGATCGCGGCGCCGATCGCGTCGGCGCAGGCGAACGGCGCTTCGAGGCCCCTCGCCTTCTTGGTCATCGCCGCGACCGCATTGGTGAAGATCGAACGATCGGCCTTTGCCGCGGCCAGCTTGGAGTCATCGTCGCGCAGCCGGCGCGCCGGACGCTTCTCGGCCAGCACCTTCCGCGCGAAGGCTTCGCCGCCTGCGACGCGGTCTTCGACGATCTCCTCGATCAGGCCGTGCTTCAGCGCTTCAGCGGCGCCGATCGGATTGCCGCCGACGATCATCTGCACCGCGAGCTCCGGGCCGACCGCGCGCGGCAGCCGCTGGGTGCCGCCGGCGCCCGGCAGCAGACCGAGCTTGACTTCGGGCAGGCCGAGCTTGGCCTCCTTCACCGCGACGCGAAAATGACAGCCGAGCGCGACTTCGAGGCCGCCGCCGAGCGCGGTGCCGTGAATCGCCGCGATGGTCGGCTTCGGCGAATTCTCCAGCGCGGCGATGACGTCGTTGAGCGCCGGCGGCTGCGGCGGCTTGCCGAATTCGGTGATGTCGGCGCCGGCGATGAAGGTGCGCCCCGCACAGGTCAGCACGATCGCCTGCACGTCCGGATCGGCGATCGCCGCGTTGACGTTTTCCAGAATGCCGCGGCGAACAGCCGCACTGAGCGCATTGACCGGCGGACTGTCGACGGTGACGATCGCAATCACATCATGCCGCTCGCGCGTGACGACTTCGCTCATTGCATTCTCCTCGGGCTACGTTTCTTGATTGATCAATCTATTTCGCAGTGCGAAATTTAGTTTCACATCTTGACAGCGAGGGTTATTTTGAAGAGCGTCGCTTGTCAACGACGACCATAATCAATCAAACGTGCCGGGAATGAAACGTCCGCCTAAAAAAGCCGCGACCGATCGCAGTTTCGTCGTCGCGCTGTCGCGCGGCCTCGAAGTTCTGCGCGCATTCGGCCCCAATGACGGCCTGCTCGGCAATCAGGAAATCGCGGCGCGCACCAAATTGCCGAAGCCGACGATTTCGCGGCTGACCTACACGCTGACCAAGCTCGGCTATCTCACCCAGGTGCCGCGATTCGAGAAGTATCAGCTCGCGCCGGCGGCGATGTCGCTGGGTTATGCGGCGCTGGCCAATCTCGGCGTCCGCCATCTGTCGCAGCCGTTCCGCGACGAATTGATGCAGCAGACCGGCGGAGCGGTCGCGGTCGGCGCGCGCGACCGGATCAGCATGATCTATGTCGGCCAGGCCCGCTCCAGTCTCACCGTAGGCGTGCAACTCGACGTCGGCTCTCGTATTCCGATCGCGACCACGGCGATGGGGCGCGCTTACTTGTGTGCACTGCAAGGCGATGAACGCATGTCCCTGCTGCGCGACATGCGCGAGCACTACGGCAGCCGCTGGCCGCGCATCAAGGAAGGAATCGAGCGCTCCGAGGAGATGGTCGCCAAACACGGCTTTGCTATTTCGGCCGGCGAATGGCAGGACGACGTGCACGCCGCCGGCGTCGCGCTGACGTTGAACGACGGGACGGGTCCGTACGCATTCAACTGCGGCGCGCCTGCATTCCGCTTCACGGAAGATCGTCTGCTCAACGACATTGGACCTCGTCTCGTGGCGATGGTAAGGAAAATCGAAGCGGCGCTCGGCGGGACAGCGGCGCCGCAATCAAGAAGACCAGACAAATCCGACAACAAGAAAACTAAGTCAGGAGGGAAAGTTGCGCGTGTCGTCGAGGGGATCAGGTAGCATCCGTCGTCGCGAAGCGTCGCCGATGATCATGCTTAGCAGCCCGGTTCAGGGCCGCAGCAAATGATGAAGGCACATTCGGGACAAACCGCGTCACCGCTGCTCGCGGTGCGCGACGTCAGCGTCGTGTTCGGCGGCATCGTCGCCTTGAACGGCATTTCATTCGACATGTTGAAGGGCCAGATCCTCGGACTGATCGGTCCGAACGGCGCGGGCAAGACCACGCTGTTCAACTGCCTGTCGCGGCTGTATCAGCCGAGCAAGGGTGACATCCTGCTCGAAGGCGACAGCATTCTCACCCGTCCGCCGCACCGCATCGCCGAGGTCGGCATCGGCCGCACGTTCCAGAACGTCGCGCTGTTTCCGAATCTGACGGTGCTCGACAACGTCCGTGTCGGCACGCATTCGCGCACCAACAGCGACATCGTTTCGGACTCGCTGCGCCTGCCCTGGATCCGCAACGGTGAAAAGGCGATGAACAAGCGCGTCCACGACATCCTCGACTATCTCGAATTGGGCAGCGTCGCGCACACCGTGGTGTCGGGCCTGCCGTTCGGCACCCAGAAGCGCGTCGAGCTGGCGCGCGCGCTGGCCGCCGAGCCGAAGATCCTGCTGCTCGACGAACCGGCCGGCGGTCTCAATCACGAGGAGGTCTACATCCTCGGCGACCTGATCCGGAAGATCCGCGACGACCGCGGCATCACCGTGCTGTTGGTCGAACATCATATGGGTCTGGTGATGTCGATCGCCGACCATGTCGTCGCGCTGAATTTCGGCCGCAAGCTCGCAGAGGGCACGCCCGCGCAGGTGCAGAACGACCCGGATGTGATCAAGGCCTATCTGGGGAGCAAGGACCAATGACGGCGATGCTCAACGTTCGCGACCTGCGCGCCTATTACGGCCAGGTCCAGGCGCTGCACGGGCTCGAATTCGAACTCCAGGAAGGCAGCCTCACCACCCTGCTCGGCGCCAACGGCGCCGGCAAGACCACGACGCTGCGCGCGATCTGCAACATGGTCCGCTCGACCGGCTCGGTCGAGTTCGAAGGCAACAAGCTGTCCAGCCGCTCGACCGAATCGATCGTCCGGCTCGGCATCGCCCATGTGCCGCAGGGCCGCGGCACCTTCACCACCCTCACCGTGCACGAAAACCTCGAGCTCGGTGCGATCAGCCGCAAGGACCGCAAGGCGATCCCCGGCGACATCGAGCGGATGTACGCGCACTTCCCGGTGCTGAAGCAGCGTCACACCCAGCAGGCCGGCACATTGAGCGGCGGCGAACAGCAGATGCTCGCGGTCGCCCGCGCGCTGATGCTGCGGCCGCGACTGATGCTGCTCGACGAGCCGTCGTTCGGTCTCGCCCCCCTGGTGGTGCGCGATCTGTTCAAGATCCTCGGCAAGATCAATCGCGAGGACAAGGTCACCATCCTGGTGGTCGAGCAGAACGCGCAGCTCGCGCTCGAGCTCGCCGACAAGGCCTATGTGATCGAGACGGGACGCATCGTGATGTCGGGCAAGGCGGACGACATCGCCAACAACGAAGACGTCCGCAAATCGTATCTCGGATACTGAGGAGACCGGCCATGGAACTTCTGCTGAATCAGGTCCTGGCAGGTATCGCCACGGGTGCCATCTACGCGTGTATGGCGCTGGCCGTGGTGATGATCTATCAGGCGATCGACCACCTCAACTTCGCCCAGGGCGAAATGGCGATGTTCTCGACCTTCATCGCCTGGCAATTGCTGCAGTGGGGCGTGCCGTATTGGGGCGCCTTCGTACTGACGCTGGCGCTGTCCTTCGCGGGCGGCATCGTCATCGAGCGGGCGTTGTTCAAGCCGCTCGGCAACGCGCCGGTGCTGACCCACGTCGCGGGCTTCATCGCGCTGTTCGCGATCGTCAACTCGGTCGCGGGCCTGACCTGGGACTTCACCATCAAGCAGTTCCCGTCGCCGTTCGGCTCGTCGCCCTTCCTCGGCAGCCAGCTGATCTCGACGCACCAGGCCGGCATGATCGGCGTGACGCTGGTGCTGCTGCTGCTGCTCTACTTCTTCTTCCAGTTCACCCGGATCGGCCTGGCGATGCGGGCGGCGGCGGCTCAACCCGAGTCCGCCCGGCTCGTCGGCGTCAACACCTCGTGGATGGTGGCGCTGGGCTGGGGCATGGCGGCGGCGATCGGTTCGATCGCCGGCATGCTGATCGCCCCGGTGGTGTTCCTCGAACCCAACATGATGGGCGGCGTGCTGATCTACGGCTTCGCCGCGGCGGTTCTCGGCGGGCTGTCAAGCCCGCTCGGCGCGGTGATCGGCGGATTCCTGGTCGGGATCTTCGAGAACCTCGCCGGAACCTATATCCCGGGCGTCGGCAATGAACTGAAACTGCCGATCGCGCTGGCGCTGATCGTCACCGTCCTGGTCGTCAAACCCACCGGCCTGTTCGGCCGTGCCATCGTCAAGCGAGTCTGATCATGAGCGCTCTGCAGGAAATCGTCGACACTCAGCCGATCGAGGCCACGCCGAAGAAGTACATGGCGCTGGGTAATTACGCCTCGATCGTGGTGGTGATCTTGCTGTGCGCTGCACCGCTGATCGCCAAGAACTTCGTCATCTTCCAGATGACGATGGTTCTGATCTATGCCATCGCCGTTCTGGCGCTGAACATCCTCACCGGCGGCAGCGGCCAGTTCTCGCTCGGCCAGAGCGCGTTCTACGCGCTCGGCGCCTACACCTCGGCGATCCTGATGGAGGTCGGCGGCGTCAACTACGCTTTGACGCTGCCGGTCGCCGGCGGGCTGTGCTTCATCGCGGGCTATTTGTTCGGCCTGCCGGCATTGCGGCTGTCCGGCATCTATCTGGCGCTCGCGACCTTCGCGCTCGCCACCGCGATGCCGCAACTGCTGAAGCTGCACTATTTCGAAGCGTGGACCGGCGGCGTGCAGGGCCTGGTGATCACCAAGCCCGACGCGCCGTTCGGCCTGCCGCTGTCGCAGGACATGTGGCTGTACTACTTCGTGCTTGCCGTCTCGATGGTGATCTACGTGGCTTCGGTGAACCTGCTGAAGTCGCGCTCGGGCCGCGCCATGATGGCGATCCGCGACAACGAGATCGCGGCTTCGGCGATGGGCGTGGACGTGGCGCGGTACAAGACGCTGGCGTTCGGCGTCTCGGCCGGCATCACCGGCGTCGCCGGCGGTCTCGGCGCCATCGCGGTGCAGTTCGTGGCGCCGGACAGCTACACCATCCAGCTCGCCATCGCGCTGTTCCTCGGCATGGTGGTCGGCGGTGTCGGCTGGCTGCCTGGCTCGATCGTCGGCGCGGCCTTCATCGTGTTCGTGCCGAACATCGCCGAACACTTCTCCAAGGGCCTGTCCGGCGCGGTGTTCGGCCTGATCCTGATCCTGATCATCTTCGTCCTGCCGCACGGTTCGCGACAGGTCGCCTACACGGTACAGGGTTGGGTCCACAAACTCAGAAAATGATCCGTCTCGCTTGACGGACGCGACGGCCTCGGCCCCCTGCGAAACTCTCGCAGGGGGCCATTTTCTTGCGGGCCGCTTCAGCCGTCGCGCGCACGCATCTCCTCGATGCCGGCACCCGCCGGTGACGCGGGGCTGCCCCACGATCGGAGGATGGGTCGCGCCGCGCGATCCGGCGTATGCAGACCGGATTCCGCCGCGAGACGCGGCCTGATGCGAGTCCCGACCATGCCTTCCGATGTTTTCCGGCGCGCGCCGTTCACCGCGATGCTCGCCGTTGTTTCAGCCCTCGCTTCCCTCGCCGCCGCATCCTCCGCACTGGCCCAGAAGAGCTACGATCCCGGCGCCAGCGACACCGCGATCCGGATCGGCAATCTGATGCCGTATTCGGGCCCGGCCTCGGCCTATGCCATCGTCGGCCGGATCGAGCAGGCCTATTTCCGGATGATCAACGATCAGGGCGGCGTCAATGGCCGCAAACTCGAGTTCATTTCCTATGACGACGCCTACAGCCCGGCCAAGGCGGTCGAGCAGACGCGCAGGCTGGTCGAGGGCGACGAGGTGCTGCTGATGTTCAGCGCGATGGGCACGCCCTCGAACGCCGCGATCCAGAAATATCTCAACGGCCGGGGCGTCCCGCAACTCTTCGCCGCGAGCGGCGCGACGCGGTTCGGTGACCCGAACGGCTTTCCCTGGACGATGGGCTGGCAGCCGCCCTACCAGGTCGAGGGCCGCGTCTATGCCAAATACATCCTCGCCAACAAGCCCGAACCGCGGATCGCGGTGCTGTATCAGAACGACGATCTGGGACGCGACCTGCTGAAGGGCCTGAAGGACGGCCTCGGCGACCGCGCTTCGCAGATCGTCGCCGAGGAGAGCTACGAAGTCGCCGAGCCCTCGGCCGACAATCACATCGCCCGGCTGAAAGCCTCGGGCGCCGACGTATTCGTCAGCATCACCACCCCGAAATTCGCCGCGCAGAGTATTCGCAGGGCCGCCGAGATGGCGTGGCGTCCGCTCTATCTGCAGGCGCTGGTGTCGGCCTCGATCGGCGCGGTGTTGCGGCCGGCCGGACTCGACAACGCGCAGGGACTGGTCTCCGCGGCCTACAACAAGGACGCCGCCGATCCGCAATGGATCGGCGATCCGGGCATGAAGCGGTTCCACGCCTTCCTCGACGCCTACGCGCCGGACGTCAATCGCAGCGACAATTCGGTGGTGTACGCCTATGGTGCGGCGCAGTGCCTCGTCGAAGTCCTGCGCCGCGCCGGCGACACCCTGACGCGCGCCAATGTGATGCGCGAAGCCGCCAATCTCGACGGCTACGCGCCCGACACGCTGCTGCCGGGCATCACGATCAGGACCGCTCCAAACGACTTTCATCCCATCGAACAGCTTCGAATGATGCGCTTCGAAGGCGACCACTGGCGACTGTTCGGACCGGTGATCGACGGCGATCTGCGCAACTGATCCGCCGCATAATCCGCGACACGGGATATCCGCAACGGGGCCGGCGACGATGTCGCCGCTGCCGACTATTGCTGCACGCGCGAGAACCGTGTTCAATTCGTTTCGAACTCAACGAAGTTCGAACAAGAAAAAACCCACGACCAAGGAGCCTTCTGCAATGCCAACTATGCCTTCGCGCGCGCTCGTCTTTTCAGCAGCCGTCGCGGTCAGCCTCGCAGCGTTCAACGGCGCTGCCTTCGCTCAAAAGAAGTACGACACCGGCGCCTCCGATACCGAGATCAAGATCGGCAACATCATGCCCTATTCGGGCCCGGCGTCGGCCTACGGCACGATCGGCAAGACCGAAGAAGCCTATTTCCGGATGGTGAACGACAACGGCGGCATCAACGGCCGCAAGATCAATTTCATCAGCTACGACGACGCCTATTCGCCGCCGAAAGCGGTCGAACAGGTGCGCAAGCTGGTCGAGAGCGACGAAGTGCTGGCGGTGTTCAACCCGCTCGGAACGCCGTCGAATACGGCGATCCAGAAGTATCTCAACGCCAAGAAAGTGCCGCAACTGTTCGTCGCCACCGGCGCCACCAAGTGGAACGACCCGAAGAACTTCCCCTGGACGATCGGCTGGCAGCCGTCCTACCAGAGCGAAGCGCAGATCTACGCGAAGTACCTGTTGAAGGAGAAGCCGGACGCCAAGATCGGCATCCTTTATCAGAACGACGATTTCGGCAAAGACTATCTCAAGGGCACCAAGGACGGCCTCGGCGCCAAGGCCGCCTCGATGATCATCGCCGAAGAGACCTACGAAATCTCGGCACCGACCATCGACAGCAACGTCGTCAAGCTGAAATCGGCCAATCCCGATGTGGTTCTCGTCTACACCACGCCGAAATTCGCCGCGCAGACCATCAAGAAGATCGCCGAGCTGAACTGGAAGCCGCTGGTGATTCTCACCAACGTCTCGGCTTCGGTCGGCAGCGTGATGCAGCCCGCCGGCTTCGAGAACGCTCAGGGCGTGCTGTCGGCGAATTACGCGAAGGATCCGACGGACCAGCAGTGGGACAACGATCCGAAGTTCAAGAAGTGGCACGCCTTCGTCGAGAAATACATGCCCGGCTCCAACAAGAGCGACAGCAACATGGTCTACGGCTACGGCGCCGCCCAGACCTTGCACAAGGTGCTGGAGATGTGCGGCGACGACCTGACCCGCGCCAACCTGATCAAGCAGGCCGCGAGCCTGAAGGATTTCGAGCCGGACACCCTGCTGCCCGGCGTCAAGATCAACACCTCGTCGACCGACTTCGCGCCGATCAGCCAGCTCCAGATGATGCGCTTCAAGGGCGACAGGTGGCAGCTGTTCGGCGAGATCATCTCCGGTGATATCACGCAGTAAGGATCGGCGTCCGGACGCAGCTCCGGCCTCCAGCCCGAACGATCACCCCGGCAACACAGTTGCCGGGGTTTTTGTTTGCCGGTTCGCGCCGGGCCGCCCCATCCGGGCCGCAGCCTCGCCACGACGGCCGGCAGGCGAACGCGCTGTCCAGAAGCCGAACCTCGCCCCGCGCTGCAACACGCACAGCCAGTTACTTCGCAGCGCAGCAAGCCTGCCTGCGGCTTTCTCGCCCGGGCTTTTCCTTGCTGCTAACCGCCGAAAGGTGTTGAATGCAGGCAGGGGCCGCCAAGAGCTCCGCGATCACACACAACAATCACACATCAAGAAAAGGGAGTCCGAAATGCCTTCACTCCGTTCGCACGCGGCTGCCATCTCGGCTGCGCTCGCGGTGACACTCGCAGCCTCGAGCGGCGCGCTCGCGCAGAAGAAATACGACACCGGCGCCAGCGACACCGAGATCAAGATCGGCAACATCATGCCCTACAGCGGACCCGCCTCCGCCTACGGCGTGATCGGCAGAACCGAAGCCGCGTACTTCAAGATGATCAACGACAAGGGCGGCATCAACGGCCGCAAGATCAACTTCATCACCTACGACGACGCCTATTCGCCGCCGAAGACCGTCGAACAGGCGCGCAAGCTGGTCGAGAGCGACGAGGTGCTGCTGATCTTCAACTCGCTCGGCACGCCGCCGAATTCGGCGATCCACAAATACATGAACAGCAAGAAGGTGCCTCAACTGTTCGTCGCCACCGGCGCGACCAAGTGGAACGATCCGAAGGATTTCCCCTGGACGATGGGCTGGCAGCCCAACTACCAGAGCGAGACCCAGATCTACGCCAAATACATCATGAAGGAGATGCCCAACGCCAAGATCGCCGTGCTGTATCAGAACGACGATTACGGCAAGGACTATCTCAAGGGCCTCGAGGACGGGCTGGGCGCCAAGGGCGCTTCGATGATCGTGATGAAGGAGAGCTACGAGGTCTCCTCGCCGACGATCGACAACCAGATCGTCAAGCTGAAGTCGACCGGCGCCGACGTCTTCATCAACATCACCACGCCGAAATTCGCCGCCCAGGCGATCAAGAAGCTGGCCGAGATCGGCTGGAAGCCGACCCACTTCCTGAACAACGTCTCCGCCTCGGTCGGCAGCGTCATCAAGCCGGCCGGCTACGACAATGCGCAGGGCATCATCTCGGCCGCCTACATGAAGGACGTCTCCGATCCGCAGTGGAAGGACGACCCCGGCATGAAGGAGTTCCTGGCCTTCATGGACAAGGAGTTTCCGGAGGGCAACAAGCTCGACGCCGGCACCATCGTCGGCTACGGCGTGGCGCAGACCCTGGTCGAGGTGCTGAAGAAGAGCGGCGACAACCTCACCCGCGCCAACGTCATGAAGCAGGCCGCGAGCCTGAAGGACTTCCGGACCGAAGCGCTGCTGCCCGGCATCAAGATCAACACCTCGGCGACCGACTTCGCGCCGATCAGCCAGTTGCAACTGATGCGGTTCAAGGGCGAGAAGTGGGAGCTGTTCGGCGACGTGATCAGCGCCGACGTCGGCGGCTGAGCCCCTCATCCACAAGGCTCGTGCTTTAGGCACGTTCCACACCATTGTCATGCCCGGCCTTGCGCCGGGCATCCACGTCTTCAGCCTGTGCATCGAAAGAAAACGTGGATGGCCGGGACGAGCCCGGCCATGACGATGTGGTTATTTCAATGGTCGACCGAACAGACGAAGGCCTGTTCGGTCGAATCGTCAGGCCGCCGCGGCGAGGTTGACGGCGCTCTCGGCGAGCTTGGTCAGCGTGACGTCGGTGGTCTTCTCCTGCTGCAGGGTCTGGTCGAGCAGCTTGGCGGCGTCCTTCATGCCGAGCTGGGTCGCCCACTGCTTCAGCGTGCCGTAGCGCGAGATCTCGTAGTGCTCGACGGCCTGCGCCGCGGCGAGCAGCCCGGCATCGAGCGCCTCGGTGCCCTTGTATTCGCTCATGATCTCCTTGCCCTCGTCGAGGATGCCCATGATCGCGTCGCAGGTCTTGCCGCGCGCCGGCTTGTCGAGCAGCTCGAAGATCTGTTCCAGCCGCTCGATCTGGCCTTCGGTCTCGCCTTCGTGCTTCTCGAACGCCGCACGCAGCTTGTCCGAGGTGGCCGCCTTGGCCATCTTCGGCAGCGCCTTCAGAATCTGCTTTTCGGCGTAGTAGATGTCCTTGAGGGTGTCGAGGAAGAGATCGTTGAGATTCTTGTCTTTGGCGGCAGCCATGGTGGTCTCCGGTTGGTGTGCATGGTCTCAGACCTGCGCCCAACGCGGCCTTCGAATGATTGTTCCTGACGATCGCCTGGTGTCATCCAGATTTCAAATCGGTCCGGCAAGGTAATTAGTCACGCGAGACAGCTACGATGGACGTCCAGACATCCCGAACGGCGATGCGCATCCCGGCCCCTTGCGCCGCGAGCGGCGCCGTCGACGTCGGGCACATGCCGGGGCCTGCGGCACGATCAGGGCCGGCCGGTGCGTGCTGACGAGCGCGCTACGCCGCCGTCGCCCACCACCACGGATGCCCTGCGCCACGGCGCAGCGATCCCCGGACTGGTATGGGGATTCAGGATCGGTCCCGACGGAACCCCGCAATTGCTGCCGGACGACGCACCGCTCGACTTCGAGCCCGACGGTTGCCACTGGCTGCACTTCAACCTCGCCGATAAGCGCTCACAGCAATCGCTGGCCGAAATGGAACTGCCTCCGCCGGCCCGGGCGCTGCTGCAGTCCAAGGACACCTATCAGCAGATGCACAGCCTCGACGGCTGCGTCTACGGCGTGATCGCCGATCTGATGCGCGACATCGCCGACGCCACCGAGGATACAGGCTTCCTGCGCTTCGTGATGACCGAACGGCTGCTGATTACGGGCCGCTATCAGGCGCTGTGCGCGGTCGACACCGCCCGGCGCACGCTCGAAGGCGGACATCGGGTCGAGAGCTGTGCGGCGCTGTTCGAGATCATCGTCCACAATGTCGCCGATGCGATGGAGAGGATCGCCGACGACGTCTTCGAGACGCTCGACAGGATCGAGGAAAAGCTGCTGTCGGACGACACCGACGATTTGCGCCAGGGGCTCGGGCGGGTGCGGCGGACCTGCGTCCGGCTGCACCGTCACCTGTCCGGCCTGCGCATCGTGCTGCACCGGTTCGACCGCAACGACAGCGCCGCCCTCAAGCCGTCGCTGCGGCCGCGCGCCGGCAAGCTGGCGCAGCGGCTCGACGCGCTCGACCATTCGGTGGTCGAGATGCGCGAACGCAGCCGGCTGCTGCAGGAAGAACTGCATCTGAAGATCGAGGAACAAGGCAACAGCAGCCTGCGGGTGCTATCGATGCTCACCGCCTTGCTGATGCCGCCGACGCTGGTCAGCGGCATGTTCGGCATGAACCTGCGTGGTCTGCCGTTCGCCGAAGGCGACGGCGGGTTCATCCTGGCGCTGCTGGCGATGGCGCTGTCGTCGTTCGGGGCCTGGCTGTTCATGAAGCGTATCGGCCTGATCAGGTAGCCAGCGCATGTTCCCGTCCGTCGCGGAACCACGACGGATCGAGACCCGCGATCGCACGGCCGCAGTGAGCTACGACTACGGCGTCACGCCGCGAGCTGGCTCTCGACCAGCTTGATCCAGTACGAGGTGCCGTAGACGATGGCATCGTCGTTGAAGTTATAGGCCGGGTGATGCAGCCCGGCGCTGTCGCCATTGCCGAGAAAGATGAAGGCGCCCGGCCGCGCTTCCAGCATGTAGGCGAAGTCCTCGGCGCCCATCAGCGGCGGCATCGACAACACATTGGTCTCGCCGGCGATGTCGCGCGCGACCCGCTGCGCCACCGTGGTCTGCTCGGCGTGGTTGACCACCACCGGGTAGCCGCGCTCGTAATCGATGTCGATCTTCGCGCCGGTCATCTGCGCGACGCCCGCCGCGACTTCATGAATCCGCTTCTCGACCAGATCGCGAACCTCGGCCGTCAGCGTCCGCACCGTCCCCTTCAGCTCCGCGACCTGAGGAATGACGTTGCGGGCGTTGCCGGCGTGGAATTCGCAGATCGAGATCACCGCCGATTCCAGCGGATCGATGGTACGCGACACGATCGACTGCAGCGCGGTGATCAGCTGCGCGCCGACCAGCACCGAATCGACGCACATATGCGGCCGGGCGGCATGGCCGCCGACGCCCTCGATCCGGATGTCGATCGCGTCGGTCGACGCCATGATCGGCCCCGGGCTGATCGCGAAGGCGCCCACCGGAATGCCGGGGCCATTGTGCATGCCGTAGACCTGCTCGATGCCGAAGCGGTCCATCAGACCGTCCTTGATCATCGCCGCGGCGCCGGCGCCGCCCTCCTCGGCCGGCTGGAAGATCACCACCACATCGCCGGCGAAATTGCGGGTCTCGGCGAGATAGCGCGCGGCGCCGAGCAACATCGCGGTGTGGCCGTCATGGCCGCAGGCGTGCATCTTGCCGGGCACCTTGGAGGCATAGGGCAGACCTGTCGCCTCCTCGATCGGCAGCGCGTCCATGTCGGCGCGCAGGCCGATCACCTTGAGGTCGCCGCCATTCGCCGGCTTGCGGCCCCGGATGACGCCGACCACGCCGGTGCGGCCGAGCCCGGTCACGACCTCGTCGCAGCCGAATTCGCGCAATCGTTCGGCGACGAAATCCGCGGTGCGGTCGACGTCATACATCAGCTCGGGATGCTGATGCAGGTCGTGACGCCAGGCCATGATGTCGGGTTGCAGGTCGGCGACGCGGTTGATCACGGGCATTTGGCTGACGGGGCTCCAAGGGCGGTTCATTATCCTGATACGGCAGGCTAGCCGGCCTGCCGCTCCGCAGCAACTGTACAGCGCCCCGGCGTGGGTCTAAGCGTCTGCGCAATCAAGAAATCGTGGATGCAGCAGCGGGACGGAACGGATGACGGCGCGGATAGAGGGCGAATTCGACTATATCGTCGTGGGCGCGGGCACCGCCGGCTGCATCGTCGCCAACCGGCTCTCGGCCGACCCGAATTGCCGGGTCCTGCTGCTGGAAGCCGGCGGCCGCGACAACTGGATCTGGTTTCACATCCCGGTCGGCTATCTGTTCGCGATCGGCAATCCGCGCTCGGACTGGATGTTCATGACCGAGCCGGAGCCGGGCCTCAACGGCCGGTCCTTGGCCTATCCGCGCGGCAAGGTGATCGGCGGCTCGTCGGCGATTAACGCCATGATCTCGATGCGCGGCCAGGCGGCCGATTACGACCATTGGCGCCAGCTCGGCATGAGCGGCTGGGGCTGGGACGACGTCCGCCAGGTGTTCCGCCGGCTCGAGGACCACTTCCTCGGCGACAGCGAGCATCACGGCGCCGGCGGCGGCTGGCGGATCGAGGCGGCGCGGCTGTCCTGGCCGATCCTCGACGCGGTCGCCGACGCCGCCGGCGAAATGGGCATCCCGCGCAGCGCCGATTTCAACACCGGCGACAATGAGGGCGTCGGATACTTCCACGTCAACCAGAAGCGCGGCCGGCGCTGGTCGTCGGCACGCGGCTTTCTCAAGCCGGCGCTGCATCGGAAAAACCTGCGGCTCGAAACCAGCGTCGTCACCGACAGCGTGATCGTCGAGAACGGCCGTGCGGTCGGCGTCCGCTTCCTACAGGGCGGCGTCGTGGTCGAGGCGCGGGCGCGGCGCGAGGTGGTGCTGTGCGCGGGCTCGATCGGCTCGGTCCAGGTGCTGCAGCGTTCCGGCATCGGGCCGGCGGAATGGCTCACGCCGCTCGGCATCGCCCCGGTGCTCGATCGCCCCGGCATCGGCCGCAACCTGCAGGACCATCTGCAGCAGCGCGCGATCTACCGCGTCAGCGGCGGCCGCACCCTGAACGAGATCTATCACTCGCTGCCGCGCCGCGCCTGGATGGGCATGGACTACGCGCTGCGCCGGCGCGGGCCGCTGACGATGGCGCCGTCGCAACTCGGCATCTTCACCCGCTCCGACCCGCATCAGGAGCGCGCCAACATCCAGTTTCACGTCCAGCCATTGTCTCTGGATAAATTCGGCGACCCGCTGCATCGGTTTCCGGCGATCACCGTCAGCGCCTGCAATTTGCGCCCGACCTCGCGCGGCGAAGTTCGTATCAAGTCGACCGCGCTCGACGCCGCGCCCTCGATCGCGCCGCATTATCTGACGACGGACGACGACCGCCGCGTCGCTGCCGACGCGATCCGCTGTACGCGCCGGCTGATGCAGCAGAAGTCGCTGGCGCGGTTTCAACCCGAGGAGTATCTGCCCGGCCGCGCCGTCGGCGACGACGACGCCTCGCTGGCGAAGGCCGCCGGCGACATCGGCACCACCATCTTCCATCCGGTCGGCACCGCCAAGATGGGCCTCGCCAGTGATCCCTTGGCGGTGGTCGACGACCGGCTGCGGCTGCACGGCCTCGCGGGCCTGCGCGTCGTGGACGCCTCGGTGATGCCGACGATCACCTCGGGCAACACCAACACGCCCACCGCGATGATCGCCGAGAAAGGCGCGACGATGATCGTGGAGGATGGCAAGTAAGCGCGACGATGAGTTCGGCGGGACTGAGGGCACCGCGGGCAGATCGTCATCCTGAGGCGCCGCCGCTCTCGCGGCGGCCTCGAAGGATGAGTCGCTTGCACCCGTGTCCGCATCCTTCGAGGCGCGCAAACGCGCGCACCTCAGGATGACGACTCAGAGATCGCGGAAATGCCTCGGGGGGAGCGGTCGCTCGCTTCCCTCAATGCGAGATCAGCGTCGGGATCGTCACTTCGCTCAGCAACGACCGCGTCACGCCGCCGAACAGCAATTCCCGTTTCGGGGAATGGCTGTAGGCGCCGAGCACCATCAGGTCCGACTGATCGTCGACGGCGAAGCGGCGAATCACCTCAACGACCGGCTTCCCCCTGGACTGCAATTGTTCGACGCGCACCTTCACACCGTGACGGCTGAGAAAATGCGCGATGCCGGCGCCGGGTTCGTGTCCATGCAGCGGATTCTTCTCGGCATCGACGACGACGACGGCAACGGAAGCCGCCGCTTGCAGGATCGGCAGCGAATCGGTGATCGCGCGCCGCGCTTCGCGGCTCGCGTTCCAGGCCAGCAGCACGTTGGTCGCGACCGGCCCATCGCGCCAGCCCTGCGGAATGATGAGATGCGGAACCCCGGACGACAGCAGCATCCGCTCCGGCGACCATGCCGAGGGCAGCCCGCCCGGCGCGGGGTGGCCCACCAGAACGAGGTCCGTGTGCATGCAGTGCAACTGCGCGAGATTGGTGACTTCGTCGTCGCGAATGACGCGGAATTCGAATGACGACGAGTCGCGCCCGGCCAGCGCCTCGAAGCGTTGGTTTGCGTCGGACAACGCCTTGCGTTCGGCGAGGCCGTGACGCTCCAGCATCTCCCGGATCGCGCCGCCGCCCTGAATGAAAGAGCTCGAGCGATCGTTCTGCCAGGCGTTCGGCATCACGAACGCACCGATCAGATGCGCACCGTGCTGCACGGCCAGCCGCGCGGCATAGCGAATCCGCGCCTCGCAGACAGCCGTCGGATCGACGAAGACGACCAGTGATCTGAGTGACATTCCGCTCGCCGTTGTTGGAGGCCGGTCGTCCCGCGACGCCTGAGCCGAGATTAGCCCAACAGGTCGCGAGAGACTTGCTTCAAGTCAAGCTGTGCGCCGCATGCATGCGGCGCCCTGACGCGCCCACCTGCGGGGGCGGGCTTCAGATCACGCCGACTTGCGCACCGCGTTGTCGACCAGCGTCTTGCCCAGCGACCAGATCGCGCCGGGGACCTTGTGGCTGGCGGCGATGGTGTCGTCGAAACCGCGCTCGATCCACTTGCAGTCGTCCTCGGTGATCGTCAGCGGCGGCAGCAGCTTGATGGTGTGGAGGCCATGGCCGGCCACCTGCGTCAGGATCTTGTGATCCCTGAACAGCGGCACGGTGATGAGCTGACAGAACAGCCCCTTGTTGGCGGTCTCCAGCATGGTCCACGACGCCTTGAGCCGCAGCGATTTCGGCGGACCGAACTCGACGCCGATCATCAGCCCCTTGCCGCGGACTTCCTTGAGCATCTCGTAGCCCGGGACCATGCGGGTCAGCGCCAGCCGCAGCTCGGCGCCGCGCTTGGCGGCGGCCTCGATCAGCTTCTCCTGCTTGATCACGTCGAGCGTCGCGATGCCGGCGGCCATCGCCAGATCGTTCTTGGCGAAGGTCGAGCCGTGCACCACGGCACGATCCATCCGGTTGAAGATCTTGTCGAAGATCGCCTTGCGCGTGAGTACCGCGCCGACCGGGACATGGCCGCCCGACAGCGCCTTCGACAGCAGCACCATGTCGGGCTCGACGTTCCAGTGCTCGACCGCGAGGAAGCGGCCGGTGCGGCCCATGCCGGTCTGGATCTCGTCGGCGACGAAGATCGTGCCGTAGCGTTTACACAGCGCGGCAGCGCCCGGCAGGAATTCGTCGGTGGGCATGTTGACGCCCTTGCCCTGGATCGGCTCGACGATGAAGGCCGCGATCTCGCGGGTCGACAGCACCTTCTCCAGCGCGGCGAGATCGTTGAACGGGATCGTGGTGACGCCCGGCAGCAGCGGCCCGAAGCCGCCCTGAAAATTCTGGTCGTCGGTCAGCGACAGCGCACCATAGGTCAGGCCGTGATAGCTGTGATCGCAATTGACGATGCCGGTGCGGCCGGTCGCCACGCGCGCGAACTTGATCGCCGCCTCGACGCTCTCAGCGCCGGAATTGGCGAAGAACACCTTGTCGAGATACGGCACCAGTTCCAGCAGGCGCTCCGCGAGGACGCCGGCCAGCGTCGAGACGTCGAGCTGCACCAGATTGGGTAGCTCGCTGTCGAGCACGCTCTTCAGCGCGTCGCGCAGCACCGGATGATTGCGGCCGAGTGCGAACACGCCGAAGCCGCTGAGCAGGTCGAGATAGCGGGCGCCGTCGCGATCGAACAGATACTGGCCGCTGCCCTTCTGGAACCCGACGTCGTAGCCGATCGTCTTGAGCACGCGCACGAGCTGCTCGTTGAGATGGCGCGTATGCATTGCACTGCGCTGCGACTCGCGGTCGGCGAACAGCTCGGCGACGTCAATCTGAGGGTATGGCATCGGCTACTTACGTCGGTTGTTGAGTGCGTCGTCAACCCAAAACGCGGGTTGCGTCGCTTTGACCCGTGCGTCCCGGCAAAGGCTTACAGCCCCCGCGCGAAACCTGTGGCAGTGCCGAGATGAACGCCGGCACAACACCCTGCCCGCAAGCGGTATAGTCCGATCCACCATCCGGGCGCCAGCCCCGCATCGGCAGGGCAGATTCCCGAACTTATGCTCGATGGTTCGGCGTCAATCGCGGCGGCCCGCCGGCCTCGGACCGGCAGGCGACCTCGCTGGCCTCAGAGGTCGGTGTCGCCGGTCTCGTCGATATGGCGCGGCTTGCCCATCAGCGCCGGCTGGAACAACAGCACCGCGCCCAGCGTCGTCAGCAGCGACAGCGCCAGCAGCTTGCCCATGCTGGCGGTGCCGGGGTGGCTCGAGAGCCACAGGCTTCCGAACGCGGTTGCGGTCGTCAGCGCGCTGAAGAAGATCGCCCGCGTCAGCGCCGATTGCAGCAGATTGGTGCGACCCGCGCGCCATGCAACCACATAGTAGATCTTGAATGCGACGCCGATGCCGAGCAGCAGCGGCAGCGCGACGATGTTGGCGAAATTGAGCGGCAAGCCGATCAGCGCACAGATTTCCAGCGTCACCGCGCCCGCGACCAGCAGCGGAACCAGCGTCAGCAGCACGTCCGAGATGCGCCGCAGCGCGAGCCACAGCAGCACCGAGATCGACAGCAGCGCCCAAAGGCCGGCCTGGATGAAGGAGGCAACGATGGTGTCGCCGGACTTCAGGATCGACACCGGCCCGCCGAGCGCAGTCGGCTCGGCCTGCAGCACCGCCGCCGCGAATTTGCGCAGCGTATCGTTGTCGTTCGGATCGCCGTTCGGCAGCACTTCGACGCGGACCTGGCCGTCCTTGGTCTTCCACGACGAGACGATGTCCTGGGGCAGGTTGTCCAGCGTCACCGGCTGCGCCTGCAGCAGGCTGCGGAGCTGATTGAAGGCGAGCTTCAGCGGCGTCACGAACACCGCCTGCGCCTGGTCGCGGGTCGCCTGATCGACGCCGGCGAGCGCGCCGAGCGCGGTGGCGAGCCGTCGGGCAGCCTCGGCGCCCGGTCCGGTGGCGTCGCCGGCGGTTCTGCGCAGCGCTTCCGCCGAGCTTTTCAGCGACTCGATGTTTTCCTGATCGGTCGGCGGAGCATCGATCTGTTCCGGATTCAGCGCCGGCTCCAGCACCCTGGCGCCTGCCTCGATCAGCTTCAGCTTCGCCGGCTGGTCGTCGGGCACGAAGGTGTCGAGCGACAGCGTCCGCGACACCTCGGGCAGCTTCGCCAGCTTGGCCTGGATCTCCCTGGCGGCCTGTTCCGACGGGGCCAACACATTGATGGCATTGGCACCGGTGTTCGGATCCTTGCGCAGATCGAGGAAGGTCGCGATCGACTCCACCTTCGGGCTGCGCAGATTGATCGGGTTGAAGTCGAAATGCATGTAGTAGAGCAGCGGCAGACCGGCCAATGCGACGCCGATCGTGCCGGCGATGATGCTGACGCGGTGAACTTCCAGGAAGCGATCGACGGGCGCCAGAAACGCGTATCCCAGCGGCTCTTTCTCGCCGGGCGGATTGAGCAGCTTGATCAGCGCCGGCAGCACCGTGATGCTGGAGATGAACGCGATCGCCATGCCGGCGCCGGCGATTTCGCCGAGTTCGGAAATTCCCTTGTAGGAGGTCGGCAGAAACGACAGGAAGCCGGCGGTCGTCGACATCGCGGCCAGTGACAGCGGCACCGCGGAATACTCCGCCGCCTGCGCCAGCGCCTTGTCGAGGTCGTTGGTCTTGTGGCGCTCGGATCGATAGCGGACGCTGAATTGAATGCCGAAATCGACGCCGAGGCCGACGAACAGAACCGCGAAGGCGATCGACAGCAGATTGAGCGTGTCGACCAGCATCAAGCCGACCGCGGTGGTGATCGCCAGACCGATGAAGAGGTTGGCTGCCACGGCGAAGATGATCTTCGAGGAGTGCAGCGCCAGCCACAGGATGAGCAGCACCACCGCGACGGTGCCGATGCCATTGACGACGGCGCCTTCCTTGACGGTGGAGAATTCCTCGTTGGCGATCGGCACCGGGCCGGTCAGCCGCACCCTGGCGCCGAACTGCTGCTCCAGCTTGAGGTCCGCCGCCGCCGCCCGGATCGCGTCAGTCGCGGCGCGCCCCGGCTCGAGTTCGGTGAAGTCGAGAATCGGCTTCACTTCGATGAACGCCCGCTTGTCGCCGTCGGTCAGCGGCTCGGGGCTGCTGAGACCGCGCCAGGAAAAGAACGCCGCGCGCTTGGCGAGGACGTCCTCGACGGTCTGACTGACCGTGTTGAACGGTGCGGCAGTCCCGTCGAGCGTGATCTGCCCCCGCTTGACGCCGAGCAGGCCGGTCTCGAGGGCCGCGGTGAGACCGCGAATGCTCGGATCCCCGGCCATGATCTCGATCAGCGGAACCGCCGACTGGAACTGGCCCGTGACCTTGGCGACCTCCTCGGTCGGCAGGAACAGCAGCCCGTTCCGATCGAAGAATTCGCCCCCCCCAAGCCGCTTGACGGAGTCGAAGTTCTTGCGATTGCTCGCTAATTTTTCCGTAAGGGCGGCCGTTGCGGCGTTCGCGAATTCCGGCGTGGGGGCCTCGACCACCGCCAGGATCAATCTTTCCTGATCAAATGCCTTCTCGAAAGCAATATCGCGCTTTCGCCAATCGAGATCCGACGAGATCAAATGATTGATATCGGTGTTGATCCCGAAGTTCTGGTAAGTATAGAAGCCGCTGGCGATCGCGAGAAATACGCCGATCAGCACAGTAAAAGACGCAAAACGGGTGCTGGCTTTCACAACGGAAACGATGGCACTTTTCAGCACATTTGCTCTTTCTATTGCTACCGGCTTGCCTAGAATGCGTCGGCTTCGCCGGGCATCGAGTCGATCGAACTGGTTTCTGCCTTCCAGCGACCAAAGACTGCGAAATAACCCATGAGGCCCGCGGGGTGTCGTGGCCGGAAGTAATCTCACTGAGCTGGATTGCCAAGGGCGTTTTGCACGCCGCCCATGGGAACCCTGCGACCCTTGCTCTAGCGGGTGTCCTCATACCAGCTAGATCATGGTACGGGAATTGCCCATAATGCGTCAGGAGACGGATCAATCATGAGTGTGGTGCCCTTTGTCTGACGTTCGCCCTCTCGAAGTTTTTCTTGCCCAGCCCCGTGGTTTTTGTGCCGGCGTCGTCCGCGCGATCGAGATCGTCGAGCGCGCGCTGGAGAAGTACGGCCCGCCGGTCTATGTGCGGCATGAAATCGTTCACAACAAATATGTGGTCGAGAGCCTGAAGGCGAAAGGCGCGATCTTCGTGGAGGAGCTCTCCGAGGTTCCGCCGAAGGCCGTGACCGTGTTCAGCGCCCACGGCGTCGCCCGCAGCATCGAGGAAGAGGCCGCTTCGCGCGGCCTGCCGGTGCTCAACGCCACCTGCCCGCTGGTCACCAAGGTCCACAATCAGGGCAAGCGCTATACCGCCAAGGGCCGCACCCTGATCCTGATCGGCCACGCCGGCCACCCCGAGGTCGAGGGCACCATGGGCCAGGTGCCCGGCCCGGTGCTGCTGGTGCAGAATCTCGACGACGTCGCAGCGCTGACGCTGCCCTCCGACACCCCGGTCGCCTACATCACCCAGACCACGCTCAGCGTCGACGACACCCGGGACATCATCGCGGCACTTTCAAAGCGATTCTCGGATATCCAGGGCCCGGATACGCGCGATATCTGCTATGCGACGCAGAACAGACAGTCTGCGGTTCGGGCCATGAGCAAGCTGGTCGATCTGATCCTGGTGGTCGGCGCCAACAACAGTTCCAACTCCAACCGGCTCCGGGAAATCGGCACCGAAGCCGGCATTCCGAGTTATCTGATTTCGGACGGCAGCGAGCTCAACCCCGAATGGCTCGCAGGCAAAAAGGCGGTGGGCATCACCGCCGGCGCGTCCGCCCCGGAAGTGCTGGTCGACGATGTGATCGAAGCGCTGCGCCGGATCGTCCCGGTCACCGTGTCGGTGCTGCCGGGCCGCGAGGAAAACATCGAATTCGTCCTACCTGCGGAACTGGCCACGGCCTGACCCTGAAAAGCCGGATCCGCATCTTGATGATCTGTACGAAAGAGAAGCACACGTAATGGCAATACCGTTTCACAAAGAGCTGGTGATCGGCGGCTATCTGCTCAAGCAGAAGCTGCTGGGCCGCAAGCGCTACCCGCTGGTGCTGATGCTGGAGCCGTTGTTCCGCTGCAACCTCGCCTGCGTCGGCTGCGGCAAGATCGACTATCCCGACGCCATCCTGGATCGCCGCATGAGCGCACAGGAATGCTGGGACGCGGCCGAAGAATGCGGCGCGCCGATGGTGGCGATCCCCGGCGGTGAGCCGCTGATCCATCGCGAGATCGGCGAGATCGTGCGTGGCCTGGTGGCGCGCAAGAAATTCGTGTCGCTGTGCACCAACGCGTTGCTGCTCGAGAAGAAGCTGCATCTGTTCGAACCCTCGCCCTATCTGTTCTTCTCGGTGCATCTCGACGGCCTCAAGGAGCACCACGACAAGGCGGTGTCGCAGCCCGGCACGTTCGACCGCGCGCTGAAGGCGATCAAGGCGGCCAAGGCCAAGGGATTCACCGTCAACGTCAATGCGACGATCTTCGACAACCATCCGGCCGAAGAGATCGCCAAGTTCCTCGACCTCACCGCGGAGCTGGGCGTCGGCGTCTCGATGTCACCGGGCTACGCCTACGAGCGGGCGCCGGATCAGGAACACTTCCTGAACCGCACCAACACCAAGAACCTGTTTCGCAAGGTGTTCGAACTCGGCAAGGGCAAGAAGTGGAACTTCATGCATTCCGGCCTGTTCCTGGACTTCCTCGCCGGTAATCAGGAATTCGAGTGCACCCCGTGGGGGATGCCCGCGCGCAACATCTTCGGCTGGCAGAAGCCGTGCTATCTGCTCGGCGAAGGCTACACCAAGACCTTCAAGGAGCTGATGGAAACTACCGACTGGGATTCCTACGGCACCGGCAAATACGAAAAGTGCGCCGACTGCATGGCGCATTGCGGCTACGAGCCGACCGCTGCGACGGCGTCGCTGAGCAACCCGCTGAAGGCGGCGTGGGTCGCGCTGCGCGGCATCCGGACCTCGGGACCGATGGCGCCCGAGATCGACCTGTCGAAGCAGCGTCCGGCTCAGTACATCTTCACCGAGCAGGTCCAGAAGACGCTGTCGGAGATCCGCCGCGACGAGGCCGCCGAACACAAGCGTCAGACCTCGACCGCGGCCTAACCGGGCGACCGGTCACGATCAAAGCGCGGTGGCAAAAGCTACCGCGCTTTTTTGTTTGGGCTGTCGACAGTTGAAGTCGCCGAGGAACTGCGTTCGGCGTCAACAACGACGGCGGTTCAATTCCTCAGCGTCTTCACAAGATCAGCTTTGACTTTGCTCGGCAGGGGAACGAACTGCATCGACCGGGCCGTGGCGTCGCCATGCGCCCAGGCCCATTTGAAGAATTGCAGGGCCGCCCCCGACGTTGCGGCTTTGGCCGGGCTTCTGGGGACCAGCGCAAAGGTGGCGGTGACGATCGGCCAGGATTGGTCGCCCGGCATATCGGTGAGATCGACGGCATAGTTGGGCACGGACCAATCGCCATTCTCGGCGGCGGCCGCGAAACTATCTCCGTTCGGAACCACGAAACGGCCCGCCTTGTTCTGCAACTGGACGGTCGCAAGATTGTTGGCGAGCACATAGGACAGTTCGGCATAGCCGATCCCGCCGGGGGTCATCGGCACCGTCGACGATGCGCCATAGCTACCCTTGACGCCGGCGCCGACCGGCCAATTCAGGGTCATGCCGATCCCCATCCTGTCGCGCCAGGCGTCGCTGGTCTTGGACAGGTAGCGCGAGATTGCGTAGGTGCCGCCCGATCCGCCGGCATGATAGAGCAGCGAAATCGCCAGCTTGGGCAAGGCGAGACCGGGATTGAGCTGCACCAGCCGTTTGTCATCCCACGACGCAATGCGCCCCATGAAAATGTCGGCCAGGACCGGCGCCGTCAGCCGGAGTTGGCCGGGCGCAACGCCAGGAATGTTGACCACGACCGCATAGCCGCCGGCGACGGTGGGAAACTGCAGGATGTCGCCCTCCTTCAGCTTGGCGTCGTCCATCGGGACGTCCGACGCGCCGAAGTCGGTCAGGCCTTTCAGGACCTGCATTTGTCCGACGGAGGATCCGGACGGTTGATAGTTGATCGCCAGGCCCGTGGTCGACCTCTGTTGTTCTGCCCATTTGAGGTAGATCGGAGCGGCGAAGGCCGACCCGGTCCCCATCACCGACGTCTCGGTGTGACCGGCGCTGAGGCCGGCCGCGGTGATGGCGAGCGCCACCGTGGCGATACGAAGTGCACGCATGTCCATTGTCCTTTGAGCTGCCGATGAAGCGATTATTCGACGCCGTTGAGGGCGAAGTCGAAGATGTCGTAGTTGCGCAGCACGCCGGTCGCCGCGCGTTCCCGGTAGCTCCGCGTGAGCGGGCGCGACACCAGGAAGGGCACGCGCTGCTCGCCGAGTCCGCCATGCGAGCGCAAGCGGTGGTTGCCGAGGGCCGACAAATCGTGGTCTCGGCGCCGCGCCCCCACCACCGTGGCGCGATCGCTGAACACCGCGAAGTCACCTTCGCGATCCGGCGGCAATTGGTAGCGCTCGCACACCGTGGCGCGATCGAGCACCAGTTCGATGCCGGGCAGCGAACGCGCATAGGCCATCATGGCTTTGACGTCGCAGGGCCCCAGCAGATGGACGCGGACGAAGCCGCCGAGCGCGCCGTGATGGCGAACGAACGGATCGGCGATCGGACAGATCACGCGCGCGGTGCCGGCCCCGAACTTTTCGTTCAGCGCGTCCTCGAGATAGATGACGTTCGGCTGTCCAGCCTCATCCGATTTGTCGGCCATGCCATGATCGGCGGTCAGCGCGACCGTCGCGCCGAGCTCGATCAGGCGCGCGATGCGGCTGTCGACCGCGGCGTGGAAGGCATTCGATTCCGCCTCACCGGGCTGGTATTTGTGCTGCACATAGTCCGACGTCGACAAATACATCAGGTCCGGCTGGGCCGTCTCCAGCAGCTTGATGCCGGCGTCCAGCGCGAACAGCGAGAGGTCGGCGGAATATTGATCCGGCTTGGCGCGGCCCACCATGTCTTCACCGCTCTTGAAACCGAGCGCGGTGAGATCGGCGGCGTTCGGGTGTTCGGACGAGAAGGCGATGCCGTCCATCTCGTAGGCGAGCACCTTCAGCAGCTTGTCCTTGGCGGTGACCACCGCGGTCTTGACGCCCGCCTTGCTCATGGCGCCGAGAATGGTGCCGCAGCGCAGGCGCCTCGCGTCCGTCACCATGATCTCTTCGCCGGTCTCGGCGTCGAGATAGTAGTTGCCGTTGATGCCGTGGACGGCGGGGGACACGCCGGTGACGATCGAGGTGTTGTTGGTGTTGGTGGTGGTCGGCACCGTGGCCAGCGCCGTGCCGACATAGCCTGCCGACCTGAACGCGGCGATGGTCGGCAACACGCCATCGGCAATCCCGCGCTGCAGATAGTCGGGGTCGAAACCGTCGAGACAAATCACGACGACAGGCCTTTGCGGCACGGCGTAGCTGCGCCCATTGGCCTCGATCGGAGTCGGCGGCCTGTCGGATTGAGTAGGTTTCGTCATGGTGTCGTCCCGGTGCTGAGCGCCGGCAATTGGGCCGGCTGATGCGCCCGGAGGTAGGCCGCCTGAATGTGAGAATCGATCGAATAAAACCTACAATCGTGTGAGAATAAGTCGTACATGAAGCGCCACTGATGTTGTCTGTTGTCACACGGAGGTCATGGTGAAAGAACGCGAACTGCCGCTGAGCGCGCTTCGGGCGTTTGCGGTCGCGGCGCGCAGCGACAGCTTGAGTTCGGCCGCCGAAGAACTCGGGGTCACCCACGGCGCCGTCAGCAAGCAGGTGCGTCTCCTGGAGGCCTAGCTGGGACAGCAGGTCTTCACCCGCGAGGGTCGCAGCCTGGCGCTCACGCCCTACGGTAGGGTCCTCGCGGAGCAACTCAGCCAGTCGTTCCGCGATATCGAGGCCGCCTGCCACGAAGTCCGACGCCGCCGCGGCAAGGCGGTGCTGGCGGTCGAGGCGCCGTCGACCTTCGCCATGTATTTTCTGATGCCGCGGCTCAAACGGTTCGAGACGGCGAATCCCGATCTGTCAGTGTGGATTTCGACGCGCATGACCGGACAAACGCCGGACGTCTCCTCACATGATCTCCTGATCACGCGCGGCAGCAGCGAGAGGATCGGGGGCCACTCGAAAGCCTCGACGCCACTGTTTGAAGAGAATCTGACGCCGGTCTGCAGCGTCGATCTTCTTCAGAAGAATCCCATCGACAAGCCGGAGGATCTTCTGGCGTTTCCCCTGATCACGTCAGCAACCCGGCCGGGGCACTGGGAAGCATGGCTTCAGAACGCCGGCATGCGCGACCATGTTTTCGAAGGCGGTCACCGTTTCGACCACATGTTCGTCGCGATGCATGCCGTGCGCGAAGGCTTCGGCTCGATCGTGGCGCCCAAGGAGATCTTCCCCGGCCAGCCGGAGTGGCGCCTCGTCTGCCCTTTTCCCGACCTCGTCGTGAAGGGCGAGAAGTACTTCGCTCACCCGACGTCGCGCGCGGATCCCCGCTATCTCCGCCGGTTCCTCGATTGGCTCAGGGACGAGATCAAGAGGTGACGTCGGGCGCCCCCGCCAAAGCGACTCGCGATGCGGCTCGGACCTGGAGCGCTCCATGGATGATTGAAGCGACATGGCCTTTCGCAAATGCACGGCTCCCTCATCCTGATGAGGAGCCCGGCGAAGCCGGCGTCTCGAAGAATGGGGACGATGCATGGCCCGCGGCACATGGTTCGAGACGGCGCTTCGCGCCTCCTCACCATGAGGTTGTGCCTGTTGTAAGCGTTCCAGAGGGCCAAGTCCGATTCGCTCAGGGACTTCGCTGAGAGGTCGGGTCGAGCCACCGGCCCGCTCTTCAGAGCTCCGCGACGAGGCCGCCGCCGATCACGGCGTCGAGCACGAAACTGCGACAGCCGCGCAGGCTGCGGAGCGCCCGATTGAAATCGATCCCGGTCGAGACCAGCGACCGGATCGACGTCGGGTGGCGCGCCAGCCCGCCCAGAACCTTGCGCAGATCGATGTCGCCATTCGGCTTGATCGCGGTGGACACCACCTGCGGCAGGCTGCGGCTGGCCGGATCGCTGATCACACGCAGCGCCGCAAATGGCAGCCTGGCGGCAGCGGCGTAGTCGGCGGCGATGTGGCTTTCCATATCGACCGCTGCGGCTCCGGTCTCCAAATGCAGCGCCGCTTTCGCACCGCGGGCCGCGACCACTTGCTCGACGCCGACCAGCCCGCCGCGCACCACGCGCTGCCGGCGCAGACCTGCGCTGCGCAGCAATTCGTCGCTGAGGGCGGTTTCGGACTGCCAACGGCGTTTGCCCGCCGTCACGTCGGTTGCGATCACGATATCGCCGGATCGCAACGAAGGGTCGAGACCGCCGGCGACACCGAAGCTGATGACGCCGCGAATCGACGAAGCATCGAAATTCGCCATCAACAGCCGCAACTGCTTCGGGTCGCTACTGCTGCAGATGACCGTAAGACCCGGCCCTTCAGCGATTTTCGCTTCCTGGATCAGCCCCGTCACAATCAGAACCGGTCGCGGATCTCGCTCCGCGGCCGCGTCGCCCCTAGCCCCCAGAATCACATTCCGACCCCTACGACCTTGCTGTTCGTGGCTCTCAAATTCCGATACCGCGCCAGCGCCCAGAGCGGAAAGAATTTTGAGTAGCCATGATATCGCAGATAAAACACCCGCGGAAAGCCCGTAGCGGTGTAGCGCTGCTCGTCCCACACGCCTTTTTCGGTCTGTGTGGTTTTTAGGTACTCAACCCCGCGCGCCACCGCCGGATGATCGACTTCCCCGGCAGCCATCAATGCTAGCAAAGCCCATGCCGTTTGCGACGCCGTGGACGATGCACTTTCGTAGCCCCTGTAGTCGAGCCGATAGCTGACCGCGTCCTCGCCCCAGCCGCCGTCGGTGTTCTGGACCGACGCCAGCCAGGCCACTGCCTTGCGCGTCGCCGGATCCTGATGGTCGACGCCGGCGGCATTCAGCGCGCACAGCACCGACCATGTTCCGTAGATGTAATTCATGCCCCAGCGGCCGTACCACGAGCCATCGGCAAGCTGGGTCTTGCGCAGATAGGCGACGCCTCGCGCCAGCGCCGGGCTGGTCTCCGGGGTCTCGCCGAGCTGCGCCAGCATCGAAACGCAGCGCGCGGTCACGTCCTCAGTCGGCGGGTCGAGCATCGCGCCGTGGTCCGAAAACGGGATGTTGTTCAAATAATACTCGGTGTTGTTCACATCGAAGGCAGCCCAGCCGCCATCGTCGCTCTGCATCCCCTCGATCCACTCGCGGCCGCGCGCGATCGCATTGTCGTAGGCCGCACTCGGCTGATCGCGGCGGGCGCGGTCGAGCGCCATCACCACCACCGCGGTGTCGTCCAGATCGGGGTAATGGGCATTGTTGTACTGGAACGCCCAGCCGCCGGGGCGGACGTTGGGAGCCTTCACCGCCCAGTCGCCCTTGAGGTCGAGCACCTGCTTCGGCACCAGCCAGTCCAGGCCTTGCCGCATCGGCTTGGCCGCCTCGGCGCCACCTGACTCCAGCAGCGCATGGCAGGTCAGCGCGGTGTCCCAGATCGGCGACACGCAGGGCTGGCAGTAGGCCTCGTCGTCGTGGATCACCAGCAGCAGTTCGATTCCGCGCCGGGTGATGGCACGCGGCGGATGGTCCTCGCCATAGCCGAGCACCTTGTACATCATCACGGTGTTGGCCATCGGCGGATAGATCGCGCCGAGCCCGTCCTCGCCGTTCAGCCGCTCCTCGACCCAGGCGACGGCGCGACCGATGGCGTAATTGCGCAGCTTCTTCGGGATCAGCGGCTCGATCACCCGCAGCACCGCGTCGATCGATCCGAACAGCGTGAACAGCCCCCAGCTCTGGTGCGGCGCCTTGGCCGGCATGCCGATCGATTGCGGGTCCTGCAGGAACAATTCATCGAGCCCGATATCGAGCTTGTTGACCGCGCGCGGCTTCACCGCCGCCAGCACCATCAGCGGCACGATCGTGGCGCGCGCCCAGTATGAGATCTTGTTGAGGTGGAACGGCGCCCACATCGGCAGCAGCATGATCTCGACCGGCAGCACCGGCACGCTGCGCCAGGTCAGGATGCCGAACATCGACAGCAGAAACCGCGTGAAAACGTTGACGTGGATGGCGCCGCCGCGCGACAGGATCGCTTCGCGCGCCCGCGCCATATGCGGCGCGTCGATGCTGTCGCCGATCATCTTCAGGGCGAAATAGGCCTTCACCGTCGCGCTGATGTCGAACTCGCCGTCGTGCACCAGCGGCCAGCCGCCATGCGCGCCCTGGGTCCGCCGCAAATAGACTGCGATCTTGCCCTCCAGCACGGCGTCGACCGGCTCGCCGAGATAATGCCGCAGCAGAACGTATTCGGCCGGAATGGTACAATCGGCCTCGAGCTCGAATACCCAATGGCCGTCATCGCGCCGATAGCCGAGAAGCGCGGCGCGCGCCGCATCGATCGAGGCGTCGAGCGTCCTGCCGCGCTCCGCACCCGGATTGGTATTGCCGGAATTCATTGACTTGCTAGTCTCCGTGCTTGTCGGCCGGCGCTCGCGCTCAGGCCTGACCCAGCGCCAGCACCAGGTCTGCGGCCCGGTTCCCGGACCGCACTGACCCCTCGATGGTGGCCGGCAACCCCGTATCAGTCCAATCGCCTGCGAGGAACAGGTTTTTCCACTGGGTGACCGGCCCCGGACGCAGGGCATTCTGCGCCGGTGTAGCCTCGAAGGTTGCCCGACGCTCGCGGACAATTTGCCACGGCGGTAGATTCGCCGTGATTCCAGCCACCTGACAGATTTCGGCCCAGATTGACGCGGCGAGCTGGTCGCGCGGGGCATCGACCAGCCGGTCGGCATTGCTGATGGTCACCGACAGCCGGTTCGGGAAGGCGAACAACCACTCCACCACCCCGCCGATGACGCCCGTCAGCGCCGGCACCCCGGCCGGCGGCGCGTAATTGAAATGCGCGTTGACGATCGCCCGGTAGGCCTGCGGCGTCTTCAGCCCCGGCAGCAACGAGGCCGCCGGCCGAGGCGGCACCGCCAGCACCACCGCATCGTCCGAGCCGACCGCGACCACGTCCTCGCCGCCGAAATTCAGGCCGCCGACGCGGTCGCCGGACGGCGCCAAGGCCCGCAATTCGTGACCAAACTGCACGCCCGGGCCGCCTCGCGCCAGCAGTTCGACCGCCGGCTCGACCAGCACCGCGCTGAGGCCGTCGCGGGCGATCAGCGGACGGCAGGCGTGGCCGCCGGCCAGCAGCGTCTCGCGCACGATCGCGCCCGCAAGCCCGGCGGAGCCTTCCGGCGGATCGACGTTGAGCGCGGCCAGCAACAACGGCTGCACCAGCCGGTCGTACAGCGGACCGCGGCACGGGATGGTGTCGCCGATCAGCTTGGTGGTCGGCGCCCACAGCAGCGGCGCCAGTCCGAGATAATCCCCGATCGAGGTGTCGGGCACGCGGCGACTGGCATCTAACAGCCACATCGGCAGCCGGCCGCTGCCGAGGTCGAGCTTCCAGCGCGCATTCGATCTCACATCCATGAAATCGAATTCGGCGCGCTCCGGCCCGACCAGCCCGGCCTCGGTGCCGATCGACCGCGCATAGTCGCGCGCGGCGTGGTTGCCCGACAGCAGCAGATGGTTGCCGTTGTCGATGACCAGATTGGTCTGAGCATCGAAATAGGAGCGGCAGCGGCCCCCGGCCTGCTGCATCGCTTCGTGGACGTGGACGGTCAGCCCCTCGCGCGCGAGCTTCGTGGCGGCCGCGAGACCCGAGATTCCAGCACCGATGACGTGAACAGTTTTGGGCATCAGACGATCGCGTATTGCAGCAGGATGGCGATCTTCGACGCCTTGCCGAGCTTGACCGGCGCACGCGGCGGCGCGAAGCCCCGCGCGATCAGGAGTTGAAGGATCGAAAAATAGTACTTGCCCATGATCCGCGGCGCCTTGACCACCCGGCGCGGATTGCGGCTCATCACCACATCGGCGGCGTCGAAGTGCTTCAGCGCGCGCGCCACCAGCGGCGCGCAGACGTTCGGCACCGCCGGATCCGCGGCGACGGTCGACGGATCGACGCTGGTGATGCCGGCGGCGAGCAGACCCTCGCGCGGCAGATACAGCCGTCCGAGGCCGGCGTCCTCGTCGATGTCGCGCAGGATATTGGTGAGCTGCAGCGCGCGGCCGAGATGGTGCGCCAGCAGGATGCCGTCCTGCTCGGGCAGCCCGAAGATCCGCACCGACAGCCGCCCGACCGCGCTGGCGACACGATCGCAATACAGATCGAGCGTGGCGTCGGCCGGTGCGCGAATGTCGGCCGCGACGTCCATTTCCATGCCGTCGATGATCGCGAGAAAATCCTCGCGCTTCAGGCCGAAGGCCCGTACCGAGCCCTGATAGTCGGCCAGCCGCGGCGGCGGGGCGCCGCGATACAGTGCGTCGATATCGTCGCGCCAGCGCTGCAGTCCGGAGGCCCGCACGTCGCGCGGCTCGTCGGAATCGGCGATGTCGTCGACATAGCGGCAGAAACTGTAGACTTGGAACATCGCCTCGCGCTGCGGACGCGGCAGGATCCGCATCGCCGCGTAGAACGAGCTGCCGACCGCGACGCCCTGATGCTCGGCGGGCTCCGACGTGGACTGCATGGTCATGCGCGCGGCGCCGGGTTCGAGACCGGCCTCTTGCCGAAGGCGCGGCGGCCGATTTCCGATCCGACCGCACCGATGGTCGACATCAGGAATTCGATCGGCTTCGGGTGCACCCGCTCGCTGAGCGGGTCGCGCACCTTGAGCATTTCCACGATGCGATCGGCGAACGCCTGGATCACCGAGACTTCGAGGCCGAGCCGGAAATCCTTGATCTCGGCCGCCAGCGGCCGGCCCTCGCCGAGCAGCACGTCGGTGCGTTCGGCGAGCCCCTGCAGGCAGCGCAGCAGCGCCGGCGAGGATTTCAAATGGCCGAGTTCCTCGACTTTGGCGCCGACCGCATCCAGCGCGTCGCGCGGCAGGTAGACGCGGTTGAGATTGCGATAGTCCTTGCCGCAATCCTGCAGATGATTGTTGATTTGCAGCCCGGCGCACAGCGCGTCCGAAGCCGGCCAGGTCGAGGTGCTCTCGCCATGGACGTCGAGCATGAACCGCCCCACCGGCATCGCCGAATAGCGGCAATAATGGATCACCTCGTCCCAGTCCTCGTAGCGCAGCTTGGTGACGTCCATCCTGAACGCGATCAGCACATCGAGCGCGTGGCGCGGCGGCATCCCGCGCTCGGCCAGCGCGCGGCGCAGTCCGACCGCCTCCGGCTGGGTCGTGCCGCGGCCGAGCAGTTCCGCCTCGAGCAGATCGAGATAATTCAGCTTGGTCGCGGCATCGAGCATCGCATGGTCGGCAATGTCGTCGGCGGTACGGACGAAATTGTAGAACGCCAGAATCAGCTCGCGATGTCGTGGATGGATGATCCACGACGCGACCGGAAAATTCTCGTCCCGGTGGGTCTTGCCGGATCGCAGTTCACTCGCAGACGTCATCGGCACCGGCCAACGCTTGTTTCGGACATGGATGTTTCCGGATTTCAGGCACGGAAACGTCGCGAACGGACCTGCCCGGCATCCCGGGCAGCTCCGTTCGCGACGCCATATAAGGGAAAACCGCCGGTTAAACCAACGGTATTGACGCCGATTGTGCAGAGCCGCCACGGCCCTGGCTCACGGCATCACCGGCGAGGCGGGTGTTCCGACACCCTCCCCGGCCGGGGCCGGCGATCATTGGCCGTGATTGACCAGCACCTGGTTGCAGGCGCGGCTGATCTTGGGGCGGTTTTCCTTCAGGCAGGCCAGGATGGCGAAATCGCCCTGATCCATCAGCTTGCGACAGTGACGCGACACGTCGCGTGAGCAGGCGGCCTGCTCCTCTGCAGTACCGCTACGCTGTTGCTGCTGTTGGGCATCGGCGCCGGTCGACATCGAGACGAGCAGCAGCGTGAGCGCAACCAAAGTCTTCTGCATTTTCTTCCTTCGAGATGCTGGGGAATTCGGTATCCGTCGTCGATCAACGTCAAAGCGACGCCCGGACCGGCCGTCAAGCCTCGATCGACACGAATGTGCAAGCCGCCATCTGGCCGCGCAAATGCGGCCAAATTCGCGCCAATACTGCGACAGTTGCGACGATGTTTCCAAATATCTTCGGAACCGTGGCACATTTCTTCGCGGAGCGTTGCGAATTTACGACAATTGAGCGAGGATTCCGCCGCGTTGCGTAAGTGTCCGGCGGGCCACGGTCGCCCACCCGGGAACGCATCCGGGTTTGCGGGGAACAAACCGGGATACTATTTGATTTGAACCTGTCGTTGCTCGACGACACTAACAGGCTGATGCGGCGAAGCGTCGTTTCGGCACGAATTTTCAGGGGTCAACAAGAATGAAATTGCTTCGGTCATCATCTTCGCTTCATGCCTTGAAGGCGGCCGGCGTCGCGGCGACGATGCTGCTGTCGGCCTCGGCCAGCTACGCCGACGGGCCCTTTTCCGGATTCGAAGGTGCGTGGTCGGGCACCGGCACGGTTGCGCTGTCCGATGGCTCGAAGGAGCGGATCCGTTGCAAGGCGACCTACAAGATCGGCGGCGGCGGCAATCAGCTCGCGCAGACGCTGCGCTGCGCCAGCGACAGCTACAAGTTCGATCTGACCGCCGCCGTCGCCAGCAATGGCGACCGGATCTCCGGCAACTGGAGCGAAGCCAGCCGCAACATCAACGGCAATCTGCAGGGCAAGGCCGGCGGCGGCAACATCGAGGTGTTCGTCGAGGCCGCGGGCTTTGCGGCGAGCATCTCGCTGACCACGCGCGGCAACAAGCAGTCGGTCGCGATCAGCTCCAAGGGCGACATCCGCGGCGTCAACATCAGCATGACGAAGGGCTGATTTCCCTCCCATGATAACATCGAAAACCCCTCGGACCGGCAGGTCCGAGGGGTTTTCGTTTGCGTCGCATTGAACGGGCTCGAACTACACCACCGGCCCCGGCTTGCGGTCGCCGCGCAGGCGCTCGGCCGTGCTGATCAGCCACATCGCGGTCGGGCGCAGGATGAACAGGTCGGCGATCAGCGCCGCCACCATCGCGAACGCGCTGAGCCAGCCGAACAGCCGCAGCGACGGCAGGTCCGAGAACACCGTGACGCCGAGGCCGCAGGCCAGCACCACGGTGGTCAGGATCAGCGCCGGCCCGACCAGCACGGTGGCGCGCTCGACCGCGACCGCGGCGCTGGTACCCGGCGAGCTCTCCAGCCGCAGCCGGTTGAGAAAGTGGATCGTCGCACTGAGTCCGAGACCGAACGACACGATCAGCGCGATCGCACTCGCGAACTGCAGCCCCTCGCCGATCGCCCACAGCAGCGTGCCCGACAACACCACCGGAAAGATCCCCGGCAGGATGCAGGCTAGCATTACCACCACCGAACGGAACGCCAGTCCAATGAACATCGCCACCAACACGAATTCGATCGTCAGGGCGTGGTTGAGCTTGGAGATCATGTCCGCGCTGTTGCGCGCCGCGATCGCCGACAGGCCGGTGACCGCGACCTCATAGCCCGGGTGTTCCGCGCGCACCGCATCCAGCGCCTTGTCGAGCTTTTGCACCACCGGCAGGATTTCGCTGGAATCCAGATCCGGCACGCGACCGGACACGACCACCGCGGTCTGGTCGGCCGAGATGAAGCGCCGCACCAGATGCTCGGGGATGACGTCGACATATTCCTTGAGCGTCGCGACGTCGTCGGTATGCGCCTTTTCGGCGAGCCATCGACGCAGCGTCTCCAGCGACCAGACGTTGCCGACGCCGGCCTGCTTCTCGACCATGGCGTGGACGTCGGCGATGGTCTGCAGCGTCTGCGGCGAATACAGCGTCTGGCCCTTGGGGAACTCGATCAGCACATCGATCGGATTGGCGCCGGTCAGCTTGGCGTCGAGCCGGTCGCTGGCCTCCACCGCCTGCTGCTTGTCGGGGACCTGATCGGCCAAACGATAGCGCGGCTCGAGATTGGCGTAGATCACGCCGAGCCCGCCGACCAGCAGCAGCGCGAGCAGGCTGAACAGGCCGGGCCGGCCGACCATCCGCACCGCGATCCAGGCGCAGAACCGGCGCAGCGCGTTGACGCCGAGATCGGCGCTCTGAAACTTGGCCGCGAACGCCTGTTCGTTGCGCACCAGCAGCACGCCGAACACCGGCACCAGCGACAGCACCGCGATCAGCGCGATCACGGTGGCGACGAGGCCCGCCTCGCCGAACGCGCGGATCAGATCGGAATCGGAGAACTGCAGCGCGATGAAGGAAATGCCGGCGGTGGCGTGGGTCAGCACGCAAGCGGGGCCGACCACCAGCACGGCGTTTCGGAACGCGGTGTATTTGTCCTCCCCGGCGATCAGCCGGTCGCGCGCGGCGAAGGTGAGCTGCATCGAGTCGGCGAAACTGATCACCATGATCAGCGGCGTCATCACGTTCAGGAACATATTGAGGCTGAAGCCCGCCCAGCCGAGCACGCCGAGCGACAGCAGGATCGCGAGCAGCGGCGGAAACGCCGCGACCACCATGAACGATATCTTGCGGAAGAACAGGATCGCGATGATGCAGCCGGCGAGAATTCCGGCGATGTTGTAGATCAGGCCGTCGCGCTCGACCGCGTTGCGGATCTCGAGCTGCATCACCGGCACGCCGGACAATTGCCGCGACAGGCCGGTGCCTTCGAGGTCCTCGTCCATCACCTTGCGGATTTCGCCGATCGTGTTCGACAGCTTGTTGTTGCCGACGATCTCCGGATCGAGCGACAGCACGATCAGTGCCAGCGTGCCGTCCTCCGAAATCAGCTTGCCGCGGATGATCTCGTTGCTCTTCACCGTCTCGATGAACTTGTCGTAGGCTTCGCCTTCCGGCAATTCGTTGGGAAACAGCGCGGCCGGGAGCTTGCCGGGCTCCGGCGCCTGCCGCGCCGAAAACAGCGAGATCAGCCCGCGGGTGCCGTCGACGAGTTGCAGGTCGGTGACCAGATCGCGCAGCTTCTCGAGATTGTCGCGCGCGAGCAGATTCTTGCCTTCGACGACCACCAGCACGTCATATTCGGACGAGGGAAACCGCTTGGTGACCTGTTCGTACTGATGGAATTCCTTGGTGTCGGACCGGAACAGCTGGCTCAGCGAATCGTCGACCTTGATACGTTGGATGCCGAAGATCGCTCCGACGATCAGAGCGACGAGGATCACGCAGGACAGGATCGGCGCGCGCACCGCGACCAGCCCCAAGCGCTCCAGTCCGAAGGCGATGCTGACCCGGCGCCGTTTCAGTTCGTCGACTTCGGCATCTTTGACGTTTTTGTGCAGCATCCGCTGTTCCGTTCTGGCGACCACTCAATAAAGCAAGATATCGGGCACGATTGCGACATCGCCGCGCTCGGGGAACGCTCATCCGTGACGACTTGCGATGAATTCATCGTGTGCTGGATTTACAGCCCCCGTGGCTCGGCAGCTGGAGCGCCGGGGGCACAGTTCACCAGATTCGCAGCGTCGACGCGATCCAGCCCAGCGCCCATTATCCCGGCCCGGACAGCTCCGCCGGTGCAGAGCCCCCCTCGCCGCTTTCGTCCTTCAAGGCGACGCCGGAGGCGCCGCGCGCCATCGCCTCACGTACCAGCCACGCAATCTTGAACGCCGCCTCGCCGGCGTTGATGCCGGCGGCATGAATGTTGGACACGCAGTTGCGGTCGGCATCGGTCCGGCCCGGCTTCGGGCCGAACGTCACATAGGCCCCGAGGCTGGCCGGCGCGGACAGGCCCGGCCGCTCCCCGATCAGCACCAGCACGATCCTGGCGCCGAGCAGCGCGCCGATCTCGTCGCCCAACGCGACCCTGGCCCCGGTCGCGACCGCGGCCGGGCCGATGCCGATACGGGCCGCCGCAAGTCGCGGCAGCAGCCGGCGCACCACCTCGACCGCCTGGGCCGTCACCGCGACCGGCGACAACCCGTCGCCGATCACCAGAGCGAGATCGGCCGTCGACGGTTGAGCTTCGAGCATTGCGCGCGACGCCGGATCGAGCAGGCGACCGAGATCGGGTCGCGCGAGATAGTCGCGGCGCGTTTGCGCCCGGCTCGCGACCGGCAGCGGCGTCAGGCCGAGTGTGCCGAGTTCGGCAGCCACCGCATTGCCGTCGAACGCGGCATGCACCGCGTCGCGCGCGCGCGCATGAGCCAGTGTGAACTCCAGCAGCGCGTCGGTGGTCAGGCTGACGCCTGACCTGCCGAGCGCGACCCGCGCCGGGGTGAGACGGCGCAGATCCGCAAGCGCGCGCGGTGTCATCGGCGACGGCGTCATGGTCCAACCTTTCGCGACCGCAGAGGGAAGAATGAGGGAGTGGCGTCGATCACCAGCGCCCTACTCCGCCGGCACCGAGGCCTCCCGAAGCCGGAGCGAATAGTTCGAGGCGTTGGCCTGGCCGCGCGACGCTTCGCGCGCGTAGACGATCAGATGATGCGCAACCACGATCACCAGCAGCAGGTTCTCGATGTCGCCGCGGACCAGCCGCTTCAGCGCGAACTTCCAGAACGCCAGCTTGTAGTCGCCGCGAATGCCGATCTGCCAGATGATGTTGCGCAGCATGACCAGGGCACGCTTGATGTTCGCCTTCGAGGAGCGCTGCGGCGTCGCCGGATGCAACCGCGTCGAATAGGCATGGGCGATCTGATACTCGTAGCGCTTCAGCAACGCTTCCGGCTCATAGGCGCGCGCCATGCAGTCCTTCCACATCGCCACCACCTGGTCGTGCGGCAGCAGGAAGTCGACATTGGACTCGCGGCCGTCGTCGTGCACCAGCCGACCTTCCCGTTCCAACCGGTCCCACAACGGCGTCTTCGGCAACGCCTGCAGCAGGTTGATGGTGAGGAGCGGGATCTGCGACTGCTCGATGAACTGCATCAGGAATTCGCCGGTCTCCGGCGTATCGGTGTCCAGCCCGAGGATGATGCCCGACACCACCTCGATGCCGTAGCTCGAAATCGTCTGCACCCCTTCGAGGATCGGGACCATCATGTTGTGGTCCTTCTGCATCGCCTTCAGCGCCACCGGATCCGGCGTCTCGATGCCGCAGAAGATCGTGCAGAAATAGGCGTCGCGCATCAGCGACAGGATCTCCGGGCGCTTGGCGATGTTCAGCGTCGCCTCGCAGGCGAGCTGTACCGCGAAGCCGGTGCGCTTCTGCCACTCCACCAGATGCGGCAGCAGGTCGAGCGCGGCCTTGCGGTTGCCGATGAAATTGTCGTCGACGAAATACACCGAGCCGCGAATGCCGCACTCGACCATGCGGTCGAGTTCGACGATGATCTGCTCCGGCGTCTTCAGCCGCGGATTGCGGCCGTAGAGACCGGGAATGTCGCAGAACTCGCACTGATACGGGCAACCCGATGAATACTGGATGCTGCCGAGCAGATATTTGCTGCATTCCGCCAGCTCGTAGGCCGGAATCGGAAACAGCGTCATGTCGAGGCGGTCTTCGGTGGTGAAGATGACCTGCCGCTCCGGCCTTGTCACGTCGTGCGCCAGCCGGGCGATCAACTGGTCGGTGGCGTCGCCGAGTTCGCCGACATGCAGATAGTCGAAGCTGGGGTAATGGTCCGGGCAGGCGCTGACCGAGGGACCGCCGATCGCGACCGCCAGGTCGTAGGCGTGGGCGCGCCGGCAGATGTCGTTCATCTGTTGCCGCTGGATGTGCATGCCGCTGACGAAGACCGCATCGGCCCATGCGAAATCATCATGCGTGGCGGTTCGGATGTTCTCGTCGATGAAGCGAACCGACCAGTTTTCCGGCAGATAGGCGGCGATGAGAAGCAGCCCCTGCGGCGGCATGAACGCGGCGACGCCGTCCATCAGCGGGTAGGAATTCTGGAACGTGCCGAAGGACTTGGTGTAACGCGGGAAAACGCACAGAATGCGACGGCTGGTCTGGCCGGATTCAGCTCTCATCAGACTCCCTCGGGGAACAATTCTTGGAAACCGTCTTTGATGTGTGAACCGGAGATCCGGAACGGTTCGAACGACGGGCACAATTCAAGCCGTCCGGCATAACTTCCCAACCACAAATCTGGTTCCGAGTTGATGCGAACAATACCGCTTAAGGCACGCTAGGCCGATCTAATCATGGCAAAATCCGCCCGGCCACCGAATTCTTCGATGATGAATCCGTCGTGCCCGCCGGAGCGGCTCAGGCAATCAGCCGGGCGGCGAAGTCCGGCAGCCGGCCGTCGGCGGCGGTGAGGCGCAGATCGGCCTGCGCCAGACCGGTGCGCACCAGCCATTCGTCGAATTCCGGGGCCCGCTTCAGGCCGAGCAGTTCGCGGACATAGAGCGCGTCGTGAAACGAGGTCGACTGGTAATTCAGCATGACGTCGTCGGCGCCGGGCACGCCCATGATGAAGCTGACGCCGGCGGTGGCGAGCAGCGTCAGCAGCGTGTCCATGTCGTCCTGGTCGGCTTCGGCGTGGTTGGTGTAGCAGATGTCGACGCCGAGCGGCAGCCCGAGCAGCTTGCCGCAGAAATGATCCTCCAGCCCGGCCCGGATGATCTCCTTGCCGTCATAGAGATATTCCGGCCCGATGAAGCCGACCACGCTGTTGACCAGCAGCGGCGCAAAGGCCCGCGCCACCGCATAGGCCCGCGCCTCGCAAGTCTGCTGATCGACGCCGTGATGGGCGTTGGCGGACAGTGCCGATCCCTGCCCGGTCTCGAAATACATCACATTGTCGCCGACGGTGCCGCGCTTCAGCGCCAGACCGGCCTCGCGCGCCTCCTGAAGGATCGCGAGGTCGATGCCGAAACTGCGGTTGGCGGCCTCCGTCCCGGCGATCGACTGGAACACCAGATCGACCGGGGCGCCCTCTTCCATCAGCTTCAGCGAGGTGGTGACGTGGGTGAGAACACAGCTCTGGGTCGGGATCGCCAGCCGCGTGATGACGTCGTCGAGCAGCCGCACCAACTGGCCGAGCACCGCGGGATCGTCGCTCGCCGGATTGATGCCGATGCAGGCGTCGCCGGCGCCGAGCAGCAGGCCGTCCAGCGTCGAGGCGGTGATGCCGCGGGCATCGTCGAACGGGTGGTTGGGCTGCAGCCGCACGCTCATCCGACCCGGCAACCCGATGGTGTTGCGAAATCTGGTGACGACGCTGCACTTCTTGGCGACCAGGATCAGGTCCTGATTGCGCATCAGCTTGCTGACCGCCGCGGCCATTTCCGGCGTGACGCCGCGCGCGATCGCTTCGAGCGTCGCGGAGGATGCGGCGTCCGACAGCAGCCAGTCGCGGAAGCCGCCGACGGTGAGCGAGGCAATCGGCGCAAAGCTGCCGGCGTCGTGGCCGTCGACGATCAGCCGCGTCACCTCGTCGTCCTCGTAAGGGATGACGGTCTCGTCGAGAAACTGCCGCAGCGGCACCTCGGCCAGCGCCATTCGCGCCGCGACCATCTGCTCGGCGCTGTCGGCGGCGATGCCGGCCAGCCGGTCGCCCGACCGCGGCGGCGTCGCCTTCGCGAGCAGGTCGCGCAGATCGTCGAAGACGTAAGTGACGTTGCCGATCGTGTGTCGATAGATCATGGCATCCCCGGCGGCACCCGCGTGACGAACGGCGAGAGTGATGACACGCAGGGTAGCATCGGTCCGAATTGGAGGCGACCCGGACGGTGCGCGAAATTTTGGCAACCCGCAGCGGGAACGGGCTTCCGCGTGACCCGGGTTGCCCGCACCCGTGCCGCCGCTACAGCGGACCCAACTACTCGACCGGAATGACGTCGACCGCGACCGACAGCTTCTGCCTGCGCGAACCGACGATCACGCCGTCGACCGGCGAGACGTCGGAAAAGTCGCGGCCGACCGCGAGCACGATGTGGTCGTTGCCGATCAGCAGATCATTGGTCGGATCGAATCCGAGCCAGCCGATCTCGTTGCCGCACCACACCGAGACCCAGGCGTGGGTGGCGTCGGCGCCCTGCAGCCGTTCCTGTCCCGGCGGCGGATAGGTCCGCAAGTAACCACTGACATAAGCAGCCGGCACGCCGAGCCCGCGCAGGCCGGCGATCATCACATGCGCGAAATCCTGACAGACGCCGTGGCGTTTCTCGAACACTTCGGCGAGCGGGGTCGAGATCACCGTCGCTTTCGGATCGTATTTGAACTCGGTGTGGATACGGCGCATCAGATCGGCGGCTGCGGCAAGAATGCCGCGGGCCGGCGCAAAACTCTTGGCCGCATAGCGGGTGACGGCATGCTGGATCGGCGCCAGCGAACTCGGAAAGACGTAGCCGACCGGCGCGTCCGCATCGAGACTGGCGCAATCCAGCGCCGCCTCGCGCACGCTTTCCCACGCCGCGCTGCCGCTGTCGCGCGCGGGCGGCGTGCGATCGACCTCGACGCGCGAGCGGCTGTCGATCCGCAGCATCTTGTGCGGCGTCTCGATCACGATACTCTCGGTCGGGATACCGAAAAAATCGATCCGGGACGCGCGCGTCGCCGGCCGCGGCTTGATCTCGATGCTGTGCGAGATCAGCGTCTGACTGGCGTCGCTCAGCGGCTTCAGCCGCAGCGAGCAGCGCGCGTAGCTGACCTGGCTGCCGTAATTGTAGCTCGTGACGTGACGGATATCGTAGATCAAGCCAGCCCCGTCAGCTTCTCAGGCCGTGTCGCGCTGGCGCCGTGCGGGAAGTAGTGTGACCCGATCGCGTCGGCGAGCGACAGCAGATCCTGCTCCAGCGCGAACAGCCAGCGCGCGTCGACCGCGGAGGCCTCCGCTGTGGTCAAGGTCGCCTGCAGCGCGACCGCGAGCCGCTGCGGCCGCTCGATCAGTCCGCCCTCCTTCAGCGACGGCAGGCTGCCGATGTGCTCGTTCAGTTCCTCGACCTGGAACGCCACCGAACGCGGATTGTAGGGATCGAGCACCGCGAGATCGCGCACCGGCGCCAGCAGCGGCGCCAGCAGATAGCGCGAGCGATAGGTGATCTGGCAATCGACCAGCGTCAGCAGCAGGTCGAGATCTTCGGCGCTGGCGTCGTCGGGGGCGAACTGCCGCGCAAACCTGGCCGTATTGACGGCGCGCTCGATCCGACGCCCCATCCGCAGGAAGCGCCAGCCGGCGGCGCGATTCATGTTTTCCTGAGACAGGCCGGAGAAACTCGCGAGCTCCTGCAAGGTGATTTCCGCCAGGCCCGTCACCGCCTCTTCGTCCTCGGCGGGCTTGCCCAGCCGCTCGGCGGTTTGCGTGATCACCTGCCAGGCGTCCGGCGACAGCCGTTCGCGCAAGGACGAGGCGTTGCGTTGGGCGGCGCGGATCAGCGACAGCGCCGAGCCGAACTCCTCCTCGCTCTGCAATGCGTCGGCGGCGATCTTCGCGGTCTGCGCGCGGGCGCCGAGCGAGGTCGCGCCCCAACTCATCAGCAACCGCTGAATCCGCTCGATCGCATGATGCAGCGGTCCCTTGCCGGGGTCGCGCTGCGGCGCGCTGAGTGCGCGCACCAGCCGCAGCGTCGCTTCGGCGCGTTCGAGATAGCGCCCGAGCCAGAACAGATTGTCGGCGGCGCGGCTCGGCAGCAGGCCGGTGATTCGCCGAATCCGGACGTTGTCGACGGCGGGCAGCAGCGACGCCGTCGACACCGCGTGATCGGACACCACCCAAACGTCGGCGGCGCGGGCGCCCTGGCCCATCGACACCGCGCGCGAGTCGAGCCGCTCGGCGATCCGGCAGAACCCGCCGGGCATGATGGTCCAGCCGTGCTCGGTCGCGGCCGCGAACACGCGTAGCACGAACGGGCGCGGCGCGAGCTTGCCGTCGTCCCACACTGGCGTGGTCGACAGTCGCACCTGTTCCTGCGCCACATAGTCGATACCGCGGGTCGCGATCGCATCGCGCAACCGGTCGCGCACGGCGGGGGGCAATTCCGCCGGCAGCACAGCGCCGCTGTTCGGGAATCCCGGCACGGTCGGACCGTAGGCGCCTTCGATGACGAATTCGTCGAGCCGCGACAGCACCTCTTCGCGCGCCGAGGTCTGGCCGCACCACCAGGTGGCGATGTGCGGCATCGTCAGGTCCTCGCCGAGCAGGCGGCGGCTCAGACTCGGCAGAAAGCCGAGCAACGATCGCGCCTCGATCACGCCGGCGCCCGGCATGTTGGCGACGACGACGCCGTTCTTGCGCAGCACGTCGATCAGCCCCGGCACGCCGAGCTGCGACGAGGCGTCGAGCTCGAGCGGATCGAGCGAATTGGAATCGACCCGGCGCAACAGGACGTCGAGCCGCTTCAATCCGGCAACGGTGCGGATGTGGACGCGGTCGCCGGAGACCGCGAGATCGTCGCCCTCGACCAGCAGGAACCCGAGATAACGCGCCAGCGTGGCGTGCTCGAAATAGGTCTCGCTGAAAGGTCCCGGCGTCAGCACGCCGATCCGCGGCTCGTCACGGTCGGCGCTGGCGCGCAAGGAGTCGCGAAACGCCTCAAAGAACGGCGCGACGCGCTCGACATTCATCGACTTGTACAGATCGGTGAAGGCGCGCGACAGCACCAGCCGGTTTTCCAGCGCATAGCCCGCGCCCGACGGCGCCTGGGTGCGATCGCCGAGCACCCACCAGCGGCCGTCCGGCCCGCGGCCGATATCGGCAGCGTAGAGATTCAGATAACGCCCGCCCGGCGGCTTGATGCCGGCGACCGCGCGCAGATATTCCGGGCTGCCGGCGATCGCCGCGGCCGGCACTGCGCCCTCCGCGACCAGCCGCCCTTCGCCGTAGAGATCCTGCAGCACACATTCGAGCAGGGTCGCGCGCTGCGCGATGCCGGCGGCGATCTGCTGCCATTCGGCATCGTCGATCAGCAGCGGGACGTGGCTCAGCGGCCAGGCGCGCTCGGCGGCATCGCCCGGCGCCCGATAGGTGACGCCGGCGTCGCGCAGGTGCCGGTCGGCATTACGGAAGCGGCGCTCGATCTCGTCGGGCGCAAGGCCTGCGAAGGCGTCGAAATAACGCGTCCACACCGCGCGCGGCACGCCGTCGTCGCCGATGAATTCGTCGGGGATGCCGGGCAGCCGCGCATAGTCGCGGGTCCACTGCGCGACCTTCCGGTCACGCGGACGGGCGCGTTTCGCCTGACTGTTCTGCTGCGCCAATCCCTCAACTCCCATGCCCCTGCATCAATGCAGCAGCGGCGTGCGCAAGTCGAGGGTCAGGGGGAATTCAAGTGTGCGTTCTTCCTGCGGCGGATCGATCCGCCCCGGGGTATGGCCGTGGTCCTGGAAGCGCGCCAGCCGCCGCGCCTCGGCCTCGTAGGAATTCACCGGCTTGGTCTCGTAAGAGCGCCCGCCGGGATGGGCGACGTGATAGACGCAGCCGCCGAGCGAGCGGCCGTTCCAGGTGTCGACGATGTCGAACACCAGTGGCGAATGCACCGGTATCGTGGGGTGCAGGCCTGAGGCCGGTTGCCAGGCCTTGAACCGCACCGCGGCGACCGCCTCGCCGACCCGCGCCGTCGGCGTCATCGGCAGGCGACGGCCGTTGCAGGTGATGACATGGCGCCCCTCGACGAAGCCTTCGGCCTTGACCTGCAGCCGCTCCACCGAACTGTCGACATAGCGCACGGTGCCGCCGGCGCTGCCCTCTTCGCCGAGCACGTGCCACGGCTCCAGCGCCTGGCGCAGCTCCAGCGTGACGCCGCCATGATACACGCTGCCGAACACCGGAAACCGGAATTCGAGCTGGGCGGTGAACCATTCCGGCTCGAATGCGTAGCCCGCGCGGCCGAGCTCTGCCAGCACGTCGCGGAAGTCCTCCCAGAGGAAATGCGGCAGCATGAAGCGGTCGTGCAGCGCGGTGCCCCAGCGCACGAACTTGCCGTCGAGCTGCTCCTTCCACAGCTTCGCGATCAGCGCGCGGATCAGGAGCTGCTGCGCCAGCGACATTCGCGGGTCGGGCGGCATCTCGAGCGCGCGGAATTCGACCAAGCCGAGGCGGCCGGTCGGGCTGTCCGGGGAATACAGCTTGTCGATGCACAATTCGGCACGATGGGTGTTGCCGGTGATGTCGACCAGGATGTGCCGGAACAGCCGGTCGACCAGCCACAGCGGGCCTTTGACGCCCGGCGGCGGCACATGCGCCAGCGCAATCTCCAATTCATAGAGGGAGTCGTGCCGCGCCTCGTCGATCCGCGGGGCCTGGCTGGTCGGACCGATGAACATGCCGGAAAACATATAGGACAGCGCCGGATGTCGTTGCCAGAACAGCACCAGGCTCTTCAGCAGATCCGGACGTCGCAGGAACGGCGAATCGGCGGGCTTGGCGCCGCCGATCACGACGTGATTGCCGCCGCCGGTGCCGGTGTGACGGCCGTCGATCAGGAAGCGGTTGGCGCCCAGCCGCACCTGGGCCGCCTCTTCATACAGGCCGAACGTGGTCTGCACCGCCTCGCGCCAGCTCTGCGCCGGGTGGATGTTGACTTCGATCACGCCGGGATCGGGCGTCACCTTGATGACTTCGATGCGCGGATCGAACGGCGGCGGATAGCCCTCGACGTGGACCTGCAGCTGCATCTCTTCCGCTGTGGCCTCGACCGCGGACACCAGTTCGAGATAGTCCTCGATGGTCTCTGTCGGCGGCATGAAGGCGCACAGCACGCCTTCGCGGATCTCGATCGACATCGCAGTACGCACGCCGCCCTTGCGCAGCTTCTGCTCCTCGACGATCTGGGTGGCGCCACCCGGCGCGGACGCTTCCTCGGACAGCGACAGCTGTTCCGCCATTGCGGGCGCTGCGGACAAAGGCGCTGTGAACGAAGCTGGCGCGAACGAAGGCGGCGCGAACGAAGGCAGCGGGCCGCGCTCGTCCAGCGGATCGCGCTCGTTGATGAACGGATAGTCCTCCTCGGGAATGTGAGGCAGCGATGCGATCGGCAGCCGGAGGCCCATCGGCGAATCGCCCGGCATCAGGAACAGGTTGCCGCGGCGCAGCTTCCATCGCTCGCTGCGCCAGCGCTTCTTCGGCGTCGGCGCTTCGGCATTCCAGGCCTGGATCGGCAGCACGAAACCCTTCGGCGTGGTCAGGCCGGAATCGAAGATCCGCGCCATCCGCGCGCGCTCTTCAGGGTCCGCCAGCTTGTTGTCGAGCGGATCGACGTTCGGCGGCAGGGACGCTTCCTTCTGCAGCCAATGGCTCGGGTCCTCGAACGCCGGCAGCACGTAGTCGGTGTCGATGCCGAGTCGCTTCGCCGTGCCGATCGCGAACTGCTCGGCCTGCTCGACCTTCGCCGGGCGCTGGCCGAACACCGGGGCGATCAGGTCGGCGTTCTTCCAGATCGGCAACCCGTCCTTGCGCCAGTACAGGCCGAACGCCCAGCGCGGCAGGCTTTCGCCGGGGTACCATTTGCCCTGGCCGAAATGCAGCAAACCGCCCGGCGCGAACCGCGTCCGCAGCCGGCGGATCAGATCATCGGCAAGCATCCGCTTGGCGCCGCCGACCGCGGCGACGTTCCACTCCGGCGATTCCATGTCGTCGATCGACACGAAAGTGGGCTCGCCGCCCATCGTCAGCCGCACGTCGCCGGCGATGAGATCGGCGTCGACCTTTTCGCCGAGCGCATCGAGCCGCGCCCAGGATTCGTCGGAGAACGGCCGGGTGATCCGCGGCGCCTCGCGGATGCGCTTGACGCTCATCTCGAAATTGAAATCGACATTGGCGAAGCCGACCACGCCGGAGATCGGCGCCGCGGTCCGATAATGCGGCGTCGCCGCGACCGGGATGTGGCCCTCGCCCGCCAGCATGCCCGACGTGACGTCGAAGCCGATCCAGCCGGCGCCCGGCAGATAGACTTCGCACCAGGCATGCAGATCGGTGAAATCGTTCTCGACCTCGCGCGGGCCCTCGACCGGATCGATGTCCGGCCGCAATTGAATCAGATAGCCGGAGACGAATCGCGCAGCCAGGCCGATATGGCGCAGCGTCTGGATCAGCAGCCAGGCCGAATCACGGCACGAGCCGGCGCCGGCGGCGAGCGTTTCCTCCGGCGTCTGCACGCCGGGCTCCATCCGGATGATATAGCTGACGCGCTCGCGCAATTTGGCGTTGAGATCGACCAGGAAATTGACCGTGCTCTCCGCCTCGCGCGGAATGCTCGCGAGATACTCCTTGAACAGCGGCCCGGGCTCCGTGGTCGCCATGTAGGGCGCCAGTTCGGTCTGCAGATCGTCGCTATAGGCGAACGGGAAGGTCTCGGCGTAACTTTCGACGAAGAAGTCGAACGGATTGATCACCGTCATCGCCGCGGAGAAATCGACCTCGATCTTGAGTTCGTTCGCCTTCTCCGGAAACACGAACCGGGCCAGCCAGTTGCCCTGCGGGTCCTGCTGCCAGTTGATGAAGTGGTTCGCCGGCGTGACCTTCAGCGAATACGACAGAATCGGCGTTCGGGTGTGCGGCGCCGGGCGCAGCCGGATGGTCTGGGGGCCGATGTCGACCGGGCGATCGTATTTATAGTGGGTGACGTGATGAAGGGCGACGAAGATCGACACAGGGCAACTCCAGCATTCATTTTGAGCAGAACACCGGAATCGGGGGGGATCAAGCGCTAACAAAGGGCAAGGGATGCCCAGGGATGGGGCGTTTCAAGGCCTGATGTGACGTGGACACGCGTTGTTCGGGCAAAGCCGCCCCCGACCCCAGCCGTCATCGTCCGGCTCGACCGGACGGCCCAGTATCCCGGAGCGCCGGTGTTCAAGACGAACGACCTCGACCGCATCTGGATCGGTCGATGATCAGAACGGCGACGCTCTGGAATACTGGATCTTCCGCTTTCGCGGAGGATGACGATTGCGGAGGAGCAGCAGCTACGCTTTGCCGCCGGAATTCCTCCGCGTCTCGCCGACCCAGGCTTTCGCCGCCGTCGCCATGATGCCGCTGTCGTTGAGCAGCGTCACCAGCTTGAAGCCCATTGCGATGTTCTTGGCGGCGCCGGCCGGGCCCGAACAATGGATGCCGGGATAGATGCCGCGCTTGTCGCATTCCTTCAGCAGCTTGTCGTAGATCTTCAGGATCTCCGGTTCCTCGCGGTCGAGCTTCGGCACCAAGCCGTAGGAATAGCCGAGGTCGCTCGGCCCGACATAGATGCCGGCGATGCCCTCGACGTCGAGGATCGCCTCCATGTTGTCGACCGCGGTGCGGGTCTCGATCATCGGGATGCACAGCGTCTCGTCGTTCGCCGTGTCCTGATAGCTGCCGCCTGAGCCGTACATCCCTGCGCGGATCGGTCCGTTGCTGCGCGTTCCCCGCGGCGGGTATTTGCAATATTGGACGAAGGCCTCGGCCTCTTCCCTGGTGTTGACCATCGGGCAGATCACGCCGTAAGCGCCGCCGTCCAGCACCTTGCCGATGACGCCCGGCTCGTTCCAAGGCACCCGCACCATCGGCGTCACCGGATGGCCGTTCATCGCCTGGAAACACGCCACCATCGACTGATAGTCCTGCACGCCGTGCTGGATGTCGACAGTGACGCTGTCGAACCCGCATTGCGCCATCACCTCGGCGGAGAAGCCGGACGGGATCGCCAGCCAGCCGTTGACCACGACTTTGCCGTCGGCCCAGAGTTGTTTCACCTTGTTTGCCATTGCCGTCTTTCCTGCCGCAGTCGGTTATTAGTTATCGAGATCCTCGCTCCGTCATTGCGAGGAGCACTCGGATCGGCGCTCCGCGCCGTCCGAGCACAGGCTCCGCGACGAAGCAAACCAGCGCCGCGCGCGTGGCGCCTGGATTGCTTCGCTTCGCTCGCAATGACGGAAAATCACGCAACAGCCTGCTGAATCGCGCGTTCGTCGACGCCGACCTCGCGCGCGGTCGCGACGATCGCGGCCCAGGTGTCGTCGGGCAGCGGCACGCCGTTTGCGGTACGCTCGGCGCGGTTACGCATTTCCGGATCGCCGGGGATCAGCACCTGTTCGGTGCCGGCAACCGTCTTCGCGCTCCTGAAGTAATCGACATAGCGCGTGACTTCGGCGTCGAACACATGCTCGGGATCGATCCGCTTCGGGTCGACATAGATCGAGAACATGCCGTTGGCGAACGGCCGGTCGGGCCCGGTGGCGCCGTTGCCGCTCAATGCGCCGCCGAGCAACTCGCAGATCAGCGCCAGCCCCGAGCCCTTGTGCTCGCCGAACGCGCGGATCGCGCCCTCGCCGTTGACATGATTGATCGGGCCGTCTTGTTCGAACGGGCCGTAAAGCGTGGCCGGGTCTTCGCTGAATGTGCCGTCGGGATTGATCAGCGCGCCCTTCGGCAGTTTCTTGCCGCCGCGGGCGGCGACCAGCACCTTGCCTTCGGCGACGATCGAGGTGGCGAAGTCGAGCACCACCGGCGGCGCGCCCGGCCGCGGCACCCCGACGCAATACGGCGCGGTGGACAGCCTTCTCTCGACGCCGCCATATGGCGCGACCAAAATCGAGCCGGCCGCCGTCACGAAGTGAATCGACACCAGCCCCTCCGCCGCCGCCATCTCGGCCCAGTCGCCGATCCGGCCGATGTGGCCGGCGTTCTTCAGTCCGACCGCGGACAGCCCCTGCGCCTTGCACTTGTCGATGCCGATCCGCACCGCCTGCGGCCCGACGGTCTGGCCGTAGCCGAACTTGCCGTCGACCACCGCGAGCGACGGCAGATCGACCGGGACGTCCACGGTCTGATCCGGATGCACCGCGCCGGCATTGCGCCAGCGGATGTACACCGGCACGCGGATCACGCCGTGGCTGTCGTGGCCGGTGAGATTGGCCGTGGTGAGATAGCTGCCGATCCGCCGCGCCTCCTCCTTCGACGAACCGGCGCGCTCGAACACCTGGGCGACGAAATCGATCAGTCGGTCGGCCTGGATCGTCACCATGTCGGCACGGCCATGTCGTGGCGGGCGCGCGCGGCCCTGCCCTGCATCAGATCCATCATCGTCCTCCCGTCGCGGCCGGACCTTTGGCCATGGCCGTCATTTGCGCTTGGGAGTTGAGCGAAAATTCTCCGGGCTGTCCACCGCTTCGGTCGCATGACGCACCGGCATCGTCGACAGGCTCGCTTCCAGCAGCCGCAGCATCTCCTGCAACTCGGCGAGTCTTGCAGCGCCGTGGCGCCGCGCGATCGCGGCGTAGATCGCCTCCGAAAACGGCGCCACCGTCTCGATCAGGGTCAGGCCCTTCGCCGTGATCGACACCATGCTGCGTCGATGATCCTGCTTCGCAGGCTTGCGCGCGATCAGCCTGCGGGCCTCGAGATCGCGCAGCATCCGCGACAGGCTCGGCCCCAGCAAATAAGCATCATGCGCCAGTTCCGTGGCTTCGATCGCATCGACCGTCGTCAGGGCGCGGAGGATCCGCCATTGCTGCTCGCTCAGGCCATGCGCGCGCAGCAGCGGCCGGAAATGCCGCATCACCGCCTCGCGGCCGCGCAGCAGCGCCATCGGCAGCGAGCGCGAGAACTCGCGCATCGGGACACGATGATCCGTCGACGATTTGCCTCCGGGTCGCTTCGGCGCTTTCATGGGTGATCGCCCGGCTGTGATGGCCAAATTCTATTGCATCGCAACACGAACTGTTTCGGTTTGAGCCTCATCATTTAACATGTTAATCGTTTTTCACGCGACGACTTTGTTCGAACGATCGCGTGGGGACGGAAGCCCGACCATGGCGTTGTCGACCAACGAGATTCGCGCCGCGGCCGAACGGCTGCATCAGGCTGAAAAGACCAAGATCCAGATCCGCCAGCTCTCGCTCGATCATCCGGCGATCACGATCGCGGACGCCTACGCAATTCAGAAGGCGTGGATAGCGATCAAGCTCGCCGAGGGCCGGATCGTCCGCGGCCACAAGATCGGGCTGACGTCCAAGGCGATGCAGAGCCAGCTCGGCATCGACGAGCCGGATTCGGGCGTGCTGCTCGACGACATGTTCTTCGCCGACGGCGGCGTGGTGCCGACCGACCGCTTCATCGCGACACGGATCGAGGCCGAACTCGCCTTCGTCATCAGGCATCGCATCGAAGGCCCGTATTGCACGATGTTCGACGTCCTCAACGCCACCGATTTCGTGGTGCCGGCGCTGGAAATTCTCGATGCGCGCGTGCAGCGCACCGATCCTGAGACCAAGGCGACGCGGAAGATCTTCGACACCATCGCAGACAACGCGGCGAATGCCGGCATCGTGGTCGGCGGCCGGCCGATCCGGCCGCAGGAGACGGATCTGCGCTGGATCGGCGCGCTCGTGAGCAAGAACGGCCAACTCGAAGAGACCGGCCTCGCCGCCGGCGTGCTGAATCATCCGGCGAATGCGGTGGCGTGGCTCGCCAACACACTTGCACTGCAGGGGTTGGCGCTGGAGCCGGGGCAGATCGTGCTGGCGGGATCGTTCATCCGCGCCATCGAATGCCGCAAGGGCGACACGATTCAGGCCGATTACGGTCCCTACGGCACCGTGAGTTGTTACTTCGGCTGATCATCGAGCGAGCGCATCTATGCCGCATTTCACCATCGAATATTCCGCCAATCTCGACGACCGCGTCGACATGGCCGAAATCGTCGAGCTGGTGCGCACCAGCGCGATCGAGACCGGAATTTTTCCGGTCGGCGGAATTCGCGTCCGCGCCCTTCGCTGCGAGACCTACGCCATCGCCGACGGCCGCGACGGCTTTGCGTTTCTCGCGATGCTGCTTCGGCTCGGCGAGGGCCGCGACCTGCCCGCGCGCAAGCGCGCCGGCGAGCACATCTTCGCCGCGCTGTCGCATTATCTCGACCCGCTCTTCGCCGATGAGGGCTTCGCGTTGTCGTTCGATATGCAGATCAACGACAAGGAGACATCCTGGAAGCGAAACTCGATCCACGACCTGTTGATCGCCGAGGCCCGCCATGGCTGACGCCGCCCCTGCTCCCAAAGCCGCCTTCGCGTTTCAGGCCAATCTCGACCGCGCCGCGCCGCTGTTGAAGAAGCTGCGCGCCGACGGCATCGGCCACGTCATCGACGGCGCGATCGTGTCGTCGTCGTCCGGCAAGATGTTCGAGACGCAGTCGCCGATCGACAACGCGATACTGGCGCAAGTCGCACGTGGCACGGCCGACGACATCGACCGCGCGGCGCAGGCGGCCAAGCGCGCATTTCCGGCGTGGCGCGACATCACCGCGCCAGCGCGGCGCAAGCTGCTGCACAAGGTCGCCGACGCGATCGAGGCCCGCGCCGACGACATCGCCGTGCTGGAATGCATCGACACCGGACAGGCGCATCGCTTCATGGCCAAGGCCGCGATCCGCGCCGCCGAGAACTTTCGGTTCTTCGCCGACAAATGCACGGAGGCGCGCGACGGCCTCAGCACGCCGAGTGACGAGCACTGGAACGTCTCGACCCGGGTGCCGATCGGTCCCGTCGGCGTGATCACGCCGTGGAATACGCCGTTCATGCTGTCGACCTGGAAGATCGCCCCAGCGCTCGCCGCCGGCTGCACCGTGGTGCACAAGCCCGCCGAATGGTCGCCGGTGACGGCCGATCTGCTGGCGCGGATCTGCAAGCAGGCCGGGCTTCCCGACGGCGTGCTCAACACCGTGCACGGCTTCGGCGAAGAGGCCGGCAAGGCGCTGACCGAGCATCCCGCCATCAAGGCGATCGCCTTCGTCGGCGAAACCGCGACCGGCGCCGCGATCATGGCGCAGGGCGCGCCGACGCTGAAGCGGGTGCATTTCGAGCTCGGCGGCAAGAACCCCGTGATCGTGTTCGACGACGCCGACCTCGACCGCGCGCTCGACGCCGTGGTGTTCATGATCTACTCGCTCAATGGCGAGCGCTGCACCTCGTCGAGCCGGTTGCTGATCCAGCACAGCATCGCCGACAGTTTCATCGACAGGCTCGCCGCCCGCGTGCGCGCGTTGAAGGTCGGCCACCCGCTCGATCCCGCGACCGAAGTGGGGCCGCTGATCCATCAGCGCCATCTCGACAAGGTCTGCTCCTATTTCGATATCGCAAAACGGGACGGCGCCACCGTCGCGGTCGGCGGCGCGCGATTCGATGGGCCCGGCGGCGGGCATTATGTGCAGCCGACGCTGGTGACCGGCGCTCGCGGCGACATGAAGGTGGCACAGGAGGAAGTGTTCGGCCCGTTCCTGACGGTGATTCCGTTCAAGGACGAAGACGACGCAATCGTTATCGCCAACGACATCCGCTACGGCCTCGCCGGCTATGTCTGGACCGGCGACATGGGCCGCGCGCTCCGCGTCGCCGACGCGCTCGAAGCCGGAATGATCTGGCTCAACTCCGAGAATGTCCGCCACCTGCCGACGCCGTTCGGCGGCATGAAACAATCCGGCATCGGCCGCGACGGCGGCGACTACTCGTTCGAGTTCTACATGGAGACCAAGCACGTCTCGCTCGCGCGCGGCACCCACAAGATCCAGAAGCTGGGGGCGGTGTAGTAGTGCAAGATCTCTGCGTTTGTCATTCCGGGGCGCTCGCGCAGCGAGCGAACCCGGAATCCATAATCCCCGTGCACGCGTTCTTGCACAGCCGCCAATACAGGGGTTATGGATTCCGGGTTCGCGCCTAACGGCGCGCCCCGGAATGACGAACGTTAGACTTTCGGAATGGAAGTAACTCTCTGGGGACCCCCGTCATGCCGGTGCCGCAACACGTGTTCGATCCGCCGTTCAACATCATTCGCTCCAGCCATGTGGTGCTCGACGTCGTCGACCTGAACCGCAGCGTCGAGTTCTACGACCAGATCATCGGCCTGCATGTCGAGGATCGCGACGACGCCACCGCCTATCTGCGCGGCAGCGAGGAGCATCAGCATCACTCGCTGGTGCTGCGCAAGGCCGACAGGCCGGCCGCGGCGCGGCTCGGCTTTCGCGTCGGCAACGAGGCCGATCTCGACAAGGCCGGGAGCTTCTTTGCGGAAAACGGGCTGATCTACAGCTTCGTCGATCGGCCGTTTCAGGGCCGCACGCTGCACGTCACCGATCCGTTCGGATTCCGGCTCGAATTCTGCGCCAGCATGGAGAAGCGGCCGCATCTGTTGCGCCGCTACGAACTCTACAAAGGCTGTCATCCGCAGCGGCTCGACCATTTCAACGTGTTCGCGGCCGAGACCCAGGACACCATCGACTTTTACGCGCGGCTCGGCTTCCGCCTCACCGAATACGCCGAGGAGGACGGCGAGAACGGCCGCATCGCCGCGGCGTGGCTGCACCGCAAGGGCAACGTCCACGATTTCGCGATCACCAACGGCCGCGGACCGCGGCTGCATCATTTCGCCTATTGGGTGCCCGGTCCACTCAACATCATCCACCTCTGCGACGTGATGGCATCGCGCGGGCTCAGCCTCGAGCGCGGCCCTGGCCGCCACGGCATCTCCAATGCGTTCTTCCTCTACGTCCGCGATCCAGACGGCCACCGCATCGAACTGTATTGCAGCGATTACCAGACCATGGATCACGACCATGAGCCGCTGCGCTGGTCGCTGCGCGACCCACGCCGCCAGACCCTGTGGGGCGCGCCGGCGCCGCGTTCCTGGTTCGAGCAGGGCTCGGACTTCCTCGGCGAGGAGGTTCGCGAGCCGGTGTTCGTGGCCGATGTGATGATTGCGGATTGACCTCCGTCATCGCCCGGCTCGTCCGGGCGATCCAGTATGCGAGAGCGCTGGTTCGAAACACGACCGCTCTGGGATACTGGGTCACCCCGCATTCGCGGGTGACGACAAAGCCAAGGAACGCCGTCCATGACCACTCCCCGCCTCGCCACCTTCACCGTCAACGGCCTCACCCGCTACGGCGCGGTGTGCGATAATGGTGTCGTCGATCTGTCGGCGCGTCATGCCAACGACTATCCGACGCTGCGCGAGGTGATCGCCGCCGGTGCGCTCCAGCGGATCGTCGACGAGGCCGAACACACCGCGCCCGACTTCGCCCGCGATAAGGTGGTGTTTCAGCCGCCGATCCCGCAGCCGGAGAAGATCATCTGCGTCGGCGTCAACTATCCGGAACGCAATGCCGAATACAAGGACGGTAGTGAGGCGCCGAAATTCCCCAGCATGTTCATGCGCACGGCGCGCTCCTTCGTCGGCCACGGCGCTCCGCTGGTAAGGCCGCGCGCGTCCAAGCTGCTGGACTATGAAGGCGAACTGACACTGGTGATCGGCAAACCCGGCCGCCACATCGCGGAGAAGGACGCGCTCGACCACGTCGCCGCGATCACGCTGTGCAACGAGGGTACGATCCGCGACTGGGTGCGTCACGCCAAATTCAACGTCACCCAGGGGAAGAACTTCGATCACACCGGCAGCCTCGGCCCGTGGATCGTGCCGTTCACCGGAGAAGAGCAAATCGCGGACATTCGCCTGACGACGCGCGTCAACGGTGAGACGCGGCAGGACGACCGCACCTCGCGGATGATCTTCGGCTTCCGCTACCTGATCCACTACATCTCGACCTTCACCACGCTGATGCCGGGCGATCTGATCGTCACCGGCACCCCGGCCGGCGCCGGCGCACGCTCCGACCCGCCGGTGTATCTGACGCCGGGCGACATCATCGAGGTCGAGGCCGACGGCATCGGGACCTTGCGTAACGGCGTGGTCGACGAAGTCGCGTAGTTAGTTTCTCACCAGCAACGGACCTTTCCATGAGCATCATGACCGGCGGCGAAGCGATCGTGCAGGGCCTCGTCGCGCACGGCATCGACACCGTGTTCGGCCTGCCCGGCGCGCAGATCTACGGATTGTTCGACGGCTTCGCCAAGGCGCAGCTGCGCGTCATCGGCGCGCGCCACGAGCAGGCCTGCGGCTACATGGCGTTCGGCTATGCCCGCGCCTCGGGCCGACCCGGCGTGTTCAGCGTCGTGCCGGGCCCCGGCGTGCTGAATGCCGGCGCGGCGATGCTCACCGCGTTCGGCTGCAACGAGCCGGTGCTGTGCCTGACCGGACAGGTGCCGAGCGCCTATCTGGGCAAGGGCCGCGGCCATCTGCACGAGATGCCGGATCAACTCGCGACGCTGCGCAGCTTCCTCAAATGGGCCGAGCGCATCGAGTATCCGGGCAACGCGCCGGCGCTCGTCGCGCGCGCGTTCCAGGAGATGACGAGCGGCCGGCGCGGCCCGGTGGCGCTGGAAATGCCGTGGGAAGTATTCACCCAGCGCGCCGAGACCGCCAGCGCGATCAAGCTCGATCCGCTCGCGCCGCCGCTGCCCGATCCGGATCGCATCGCCGCGGCCGCGAAACTGATCGCCGCGAGCAAGACGCCGATGATCTTCGTCGGCTCCGGCGCGATCGAGGCCGGCGACGAGATCCTCGAACTCGCCGAAGCGATCGACGCGCCGGTCGTCGCGTTCCGAAGCGGCCGCGGCATCGTCAGCAATGCGCATGAACTCGGCCTTACCTTCGCCGCCGCGTATCAGCTGTGGCCGCAGACCGATCTGATCATCGGCATCGGCACGCGGATGGAGTTGCCGACCACGTTCCGCTGGCCGTTTCGGCCGGAAGGCCAGAAATCGGTGCGGATCGACATCGACCCCGCCGAGATGCGGCGCTTTTCGCCGGACGCCGCCGTCGTCGCCGACGCCAAAGCCGGCACGCGCGCGTTGGTCGACGCCGTGAGCAAGCACGGCTACAGCAAGACGAAGGGCCGCCGCGAGGTGATCCGCGACGCGGCCGCGCGGACGCTGGAGGCGATCCAGTCGGTGCAGCCGCAGATGGCTTACCTGAAGATCCTGCGCGAGGTGCTGCCGGACGACGCCATCGTCACTGACGAGTTGTCGCAGGTCGGCTTCGCATCGTGGTACGGCTTCCCGATCTACCAGCCACGGACGTTTCTCACCTCCGGCTATCAGGGCACGCTCGGCTCCGGCTTCCCGACCGCGCTCGGCGCCAAGGTCGCGTGCCCGGACAAACAGGTGGTCGCGATCACCGGCGACGGCGGCTTCATGTTCGCGGTGCAGGAGCTCGCCACGGCGGTGCAGTTCGGCATCGGCGTGGTCACGCTGGTGTTCGACAATTCGGCTTACGGCAACGTCCGGCGCGATCAGGTCACCCAGTTCGAAGGCCGCGTGGTGGCGTCCGATCTGGTCAATCCGGATTTCGTCAGGCTCGCGGAATCGTTCGGCGTCGGTGCCGCGCGCGTCACCTCGCCCGATCATTTTCGCGCCGCACTGGAAAAGGCATTGGCCCATGGCGGGCCTTATCTGATCGCGATCGACGTCCCGCGCGACAGCGAAGCCAGCCCCTGGCCGTTCATTCATCCGGCGAAGCCGGCGTGAGAAACCTCTCGTTCGTCATTCCGGGGCGCTCGCGCAGCGAGCGAACCCGGAATCCATAGCCACAATTTCTCCCGTTTGTGCACGGGTATCGTACGCCGTGCCTGAACGCGCTCACAGGGCGCATGGATTCCGGGTTCGCGCTGCGCGCGCCCCGGAATGACGAACTCGGGTCGCGTGCTAAGGCGCCTGGGAGACTCCCGTCCGCAGCCGCGACGCCGCGAGCACCAGAAGCCCCGTGCCCGCCACCGACCAGCACGCCACCGGCGCCCAGTAGAGCAGCGGCGTGTAGTCCGGCAGCTTCTGCAGGCCGCCGGCCGCCGCCGCCATCCGGGCGAAAGTGGCGAGCGCGAGTGCCGAGAACACCAGACCGGTGAGCCGGCCCTCGGCGCCGGTCTGGCCGATCGCCAGCGCCGCCGACACCGCGCTCATCAGCATGCAGCCCCACGCCGCACCGGCGAGGAATTGCGCGGCGATCAGCACGTTGAGATGGCCGGCGTATTCCGCGCCGGCCACTGCCAGCGCTCCCAGCAATCCTGCGACACCCATCACGATCACCCCGCCGCGATGCTTGACCACGACGCTGGCCGGAAACAACGCGATGTTGAAGCCGATCCAGAACACCGGCATCAGCCATTGCAGATCGTCGGGCTTGGCGAAGCGCAGGAACAGCGGCGCGCTGTTCAGGCCGAAATGCATCTGATAGCCGAGCGCGAGCAACACCATCGCCGCGATGAACAACGCCGGCAGGCGTCCCGGCGCCTTGCCGGCGTTGCGTGGCTTCGCCACGGGCTGCGCCGTCGAGAGCCCGCGCTCGACCCGCGACAGCGCCAGCGTGGTGATCAGCAATACGACGCTGGAGATCACGAACGGCAGCCGCGCGTCGATGTCCTTCATCACCACGCCGAGATAGGGCGACACCGCGCCGGCGAGGCCGTAGCCGAGCATGGTGAGCGCCGACAGCCACGGCAGCGACGGCCGCGCGCCGTATTTGCCGAACAGCGTCAGCGGCGGCGCGCGCAGCGCCGACGACGTCGCGGCCCACACCACGATCAGCGCAATGAACGCCAGCTGCGCCGAAGGACCGCCCGAGGTGACGAAAGGCAGCGCGACGAACGCGGCGCAGGACACTGCGGTGGCGATGCCGACGAACAGGCCGATCCGGCCGGCGAGCGACCCGACTTTATCCGCGGCGATGCCCATTGCGGTGTCGGCGATGGTGAAGATCGCCTGGTCGAGCATCAGGATCAGGATCACCGCGCCCGGCGCAATGCCCACCTCGGCGGCCAGCTTCGGCAGGAACACCACATAGATCGTCCAGCACAGCGCAAACAACAATTGCAGCAACGCGATATAGACGCCGGCGCGATTGATGCGGGTGCCGCTCGCGGCGTTGGCGTCGTCGATCGCAAGGTCGGTCATCAGCCCTCTCCCGATGTCAGGATAGAGGAGATTGCGTTGCGGCAAAAGTGATGTATCCCACTCACAGTGCCTTGCGAAACGTCAGATTGATGCGCTGCCTCCCGAGCAACGGGTGTTCGCCATCCTTCAGCGCCAGCACGCCGTGATACACCAGCCGGGTTTCGCCGCCCCACACCAGCACGTCGCCGTGACGCAATTCGTAGCGGCGCGGCTTGTCGCTGCGCGCCATCCCGCCGAACTGGAAGATCGCCGGCAGGCCGAGCGACACCGACACGATCGGGGCGCTGAAATCCCGCTCGTCCTTGTCCTGATGCAGCGCCATCCTGGCGCCGGGCGCGTAGCGGTTGATCAGGCAGGCGTCGGGATCGAACCCGGCGAAGCCGGCTTCGGCGGCCGCATTGCGCGCCAGGTCCCGCAGAACCGCCGGCATCTCCGGCCACGGCTGACCGCTGGCCGGATCGTTCGCCGCGTAGCGATAGCCGCCGCGATCGGTCACCCAGCCGGCGCTGCCGCAGCTCGTCATCGCCACGCTCATGGTGTGGCCGCCCGGCGTCATCATGTGGCGGAACGGCGCGCGCGCGACAATGGCGTCGATCGCCGCGATCAGTTCGTGCTGCTGCGCCCGTGCGAAGCCGTGCAGCAGCGCCGCGCCGGGCGCGATGTCCTCGCGCCGCAGCTCATCGAACAGATTCTCGAACAGATCTGCCACCAATGCAAATTTCCTTTCATCACATCGTCATGCGCCGAACCGCCAGTCGCAGGTCTCCGCGGCGAGATCGACGAAGGCACGGACCTTGGCCGACAGCAACCGCGATGTCGGGTAGACGATCGCGATCGGCAGCGGCGGCTCCTCGTAGTCAGCCAACACGATCTGCAGGCGTCCGCCCCGGATCGCATCGGCGGCTTGATAGGCGAGCACGCGCGTGAGACCACCGCCCCGCTCGGCATGCAGGATCGCGGCGTCGGCAGAATTGGTGGCGAGGCGAGGCGTACAGCTCACACGGACGTCGCGCCCATCGACCACGAAACGCCACGTCACCGCGGACGCGCTCGTGCCGAAATGGAGGATGTCGTGCGCGGCGACGTCCGCCGGCGTGGTCGGCGAACCACGCGCGTTCAGATAGTCCGGCGACGCCACCACGATCCGCCGCATCGCGCCGAGCTGCTTCGCCACCAGGCTGGAATCGGCGAGTTTCCCGATGCGAACCGCGCAATCGACGCCGTCCTCGACCAGATTGATCATCAGGTCCGACAGCCGCAGTTCACCGGTGATGTCTGGAAACCGCTTCAGATAGTCCGACAGCAGCGGCGCGACGTGCAGCCGGCCGAACCCCACCGGCGCCGACACCACCAGCCGCCCCGACGGCTTGCTGCGCTCCGCGGAAACCGAAGCCTCCGCCTCCTCGATATCGGACAGGATCCGCTTCGTCCGCTCGAGATAGCGCGCGCCAATGTCCGTCAGCGCCACCGAACGGGTGGTCCGCTGCAGCAGCCTTGCACCGACGCGCTCCTCGAGCGCGGCAACCAGCCGGGTCACCGCCGAAGGCGAGAGCCCGAGTTTGCGCGCCGCAGGGGCGAAGCCCTGCAGATCGGCAACCGCCACGAAGGCAGCCATAGCGTCGAGGCGATCCATCGCATTATTCCAGTACGCGCAACAATGAAGTGTCAAATCAACTTATTGCCGCGGCTGAGGACAATGCGCACCTTGGCAGAGAAACAAATTCCAGCGACGTCGGCCGGGAGGCTTTCATGAGTGACGCACTCCACTTCACCAGCGACATTGCCTTCACGCCACAAGTCAAGGCGATCCAGGCCCGCAAGGGCTCACGCAGCGCCTATGCCCGGGTTGAACAGAACGGCGGCTGGCGCAACGTGATCGACGACGATCTTGCCGCCTATTTGTCGGCGCAGACCAGCATCCTGCTAGCAACGGCCAGCGCCGACGGCCAGCCCTACATTCAGCATCGCGGCGGACCGGCGGGCTTTCTGCACGTGCTCGACGAGCAAACCCTCGGCTTTGCCGACTTCACCGGCAACAAGCAGTTCATTACCCAGGGCAATCTCGCAGAAAACCCGAAGGCCTATATCTTCGTGATCGACTACGCGCATCGCCGCCGGATCAAGATCTGGGGCAGTGCCCGGGTGATCGAAGACGACCCGGCGCTGATCGCATCGCTGATGCCGAAGGGCTACAAGGCGCGGCCGGAGCAGGCGATCCTGTTCAAGGTCGAGGCGTGGGACACAAACTGTCCGCAGCACATTCCGCAGAAATTCGACGCCGCCGATGTCGCCGAGGCACTTGCCAAACGCGACGCCAGGATCGCCCAGCTCGAAGCCGAACTCGCTGCACCGGGGCCCCGCCCGGCGTGAGCCTGACGAAAACCCGGAAAGGCGGTTTCGCGGTCGGCCGCGTCGGGCTAAAGCAAAGCGATGATCAGTTCCGCCCCGATCGACCCGGCGAGCCCGTGCCAGGGCTGCGGCGCGTGCTGCGCCTATTCGGCGAACTGGCCCCGATTCACCGTGGAGGATGACAGCGCTCTCGACGCGATTCCGGCGGAACTCGTCAATGCGCGCCTGTCGGGGATGCGTTGCGAGGAAGATCGCTGCTGTGCGTTGAGCGGGACGATCGGACAAGCGACGGCCTGCACGATCTATGCATTGCGACCGGAGGTGTGCCGCGAATGTCAGCCGGGCGATCCCGAGTGCGGGATGGCTCGGCGCAGGCACGGGCTGCCGCCGCTGAGAGGCGGCGACTGACCGACACAGCCGACTAGTTAGATGTCGGCAGGATTTCGTCGTCCTCGGGATCGTCCTGGTCGAGCGGCGCGATGCTGGACAACGGCTTCGTCGACAGGGTGATCGCTTTGCGATGACTATAGTTCGCCGCAGGCGTCCGATGCCGCGGCGCCGCGCTCTCGCGCGACAGCGCGACCAGGACGGAACCGACCCGGCCACCGTGATGGATCAGATCGCGCGCGTCGCAGCTCGCGGCGATCGTCAGCGCAAGTGCGTGCAAATGGGCGCGGCGATAACAGAACAATGCGAGTTGGGCACGAACGTCGGACGATACACTTTCCACCAGCGCCGGCAGACCGTTCTCATTGGCACGATACATCGCACCGAGGAGATCGTCGCGGACCGGGCAGAGGTCGTTTTCGAAGGCTTCACGGCTCGACAACATCGGCGTTACTCCGAGGCGATTTCGATAATGAGGATGCGGCCGAACTTATTAATGAGCACTTAACTATGCCTCCTGATACCTCTTCTGAGGCTTGCGCGAATCGCATGGAACGAAAACGCGAGCAGGGAATTTCCGATCGCCGGGTTGTGATCACTTAGAGGCCGCAATCGGCGTTTAATGTCCTGGCTTCGGCCAAGCGATATTGAGTTCACCGGTCACGACGGAGATTTCAGATGAGCGATCCCGTGTCGTTGTTCCCGAACCTGTTACAGCCTGCCGCCAGAAGCTATGCCCCCGTCGGCGTGAAATTCTGGGAAGGCGAGGAAGCCATCCTCGCCGGAATGAAGGAGTTTTCCGACGGCTGGTTCGAGCGCCGGCGGATTGGAACCCACGCTGCGCTGGAAACGGCGCGCCGGATGGGAGAAGCAGCCACGCCGTTGGATGCGGTCCGCGAGTATCAGGACTGGCTCAGTGGCGCGATGGCCCGCGTTCTGGAAGACGGCATGGCCTGTCAGCAGCATTTCATGAAAGCCAACGCCCGGCTGGCGCCCCATCTGCCGCACGCCGCCAGCGCAGAAGCGCCGGCGTCGGCGCCAGAAGAGGACGGCCGCCTGAGCGCCTGACCTCGGCGATGGACGTCTGACGTTGTTGTCACATTGAACGGCGCGCATGATTCATGCGCGCGTAGGGTTCTTGTGGTCCGAACGTGGCTGCAGATCGTCGCGGTCCGCGGCCGGCGAAAGCCCGACATCTTCCATCACCGGCGCATCGAGTTCCACGCGATTGCGTCCGTTGTATTTGGCGCGGTAGAGCGCGATATCGGCGCGGGCCATCAAGCTTTCGGCCGAATCCCCGACCCGAGACTCGGCAACGCCAAAGCTTGCGGTAACGCGACCAACCTCACCGAACGATGTACTTGCGAACAATTGCCGCAGCTTTTCGGCGACCTCGGCGGCAGCGAGCAGGTTAGTGTCGATCAGCAGGATTGCGAATTCCTCTCCACCCCAGCGCGCCAGTAGATCGGTCTGGCGCACGCTGGCTGCCGCCTTCATCGAAAGCCGGATCAACACCTGATCTCCGGTCGGATGCCCGAACCGATCGTTGACCTCCTTGAAGTGATCGACGTCATAGATGATCAACGCCACCGGCCGGCCGGTGCGGACCGCGCCCTCGAGTTCCTCCTCCAGTCGCTCATTGAAACCAAGCCGGTTGTGAAGACCGGTCAGCGGATCGGTGGCAGCCTGGCGCGCCAGCGTGAAGGCGCGCTCCTGCAATTCGACCCGGTGCAGCTGTTGGATGCGGTCACGGACGCCCCGCTCCCGGCCGAAGAAATAGAACAGCGCAGTGATCGCCATTTGCAATGTGATGATGATGCCGAGCAAGCGACTCGCGGCAATTCCGGTGACCGGCTGCACCAACACCAGCGACCAGCGCGTATCGCCGACCTCCCGGCGGATCACATAGGCGCGCCAGCCGGCGAAGCTGGTCCAATCGCCGCCGATGATCTGGCGTCGGAGCATCGGAGGTGAGTCAGGCGCGCCGAGTCTTTGTTTCAGAGCCACTGGCGCAAGCTCCGGTCGCGGCCACAACGTCCGGAATAGTTCGGACGGACGGTTGGTCAGCACGACGACATCACGGGCATCGATCAGGAAAAACGCCCGATCGAAGCCGCGCACACGGGAACCGAGCCGATCGAGGGGCACCTCGAGCGCCGCCACGCCCACGATCGACCCAGCCCCGTCACGAACCGGCTGACTGGTTACGTAGGAACGCTGGCCGCTCACCGGGTCGAGTTCGAGTTCGCGGCTCCCGCCGCCGCTGATCGACCCTTCGAACCATTCGGCGGCCTGCCGATTAGGCCCGCCGATTTGCGCAGTGTTCCGGTCGGACCTGTCCACGACGTGCCCCGCCGTGTCGACGATAAGCCCGCGCGATGCGCCGGCCGCTTCGACATGGAGGTCGAGGATGGAGCTTGCTTCCGCTCGGTTTGCCGCGTCCTTCTTCGTCAGGGCGAGCGCAATCGCGGGAGAGCCGGCCAACAGCCTGATCATCGCGTCAGTGGTTCCGACCGCGCCGACGATCCCGCTGACCAGCAGGTCGGCATCGGCCGTTGCTTCCTTTTCGACGTCATTGCGATAGATGCCGCCGAGGAAATTGGTCAGCAACCACCCGAAAACCAAAACCGCGGCCATCGTCATCAGAACGCTGAAAAACTGCCGACGCAGGTAGGCTGAGTAGCGCGGCGAGTCGAAGGTGCGCTTCAGCCGCTTGCCCCATGCCCCCCACATCAGCGCCACCAGCAGGACGGCGATCAGGCCGCGAACCAGCTGAATTGGAACACCGGTCGCCTCGACGAACCAGGTCTGGTTGATTGTGTTGGCCGGCCAGAACGGAGAGGCTTCGACCACGATGCCGGCGGCGACCGCATAGAGACAGAACGTCGCCGCCAGCGCGACGACCATCGGCCGTGCCGCTCTGGAAGCCCTGCCACGCCGCGCGAACAGCACCACCCCCGCGCCGAACGCACCGGTCGCGCCGAAACCATAGCGAGCCAACGCCTCGGCCGTATCCAGTCCGCCGACATAGCCGACGCCGCACAGCAACAACAACAGCGGCACGTAGATCCACGGACCCGGCATCCAGACGCCGAGCTTCACCAGCCCCCTGCGGGCGAATTCACTAAGCAGCACGAAGGACAGCGTCATCGCCGCCGCGCGAAAGACCGCGAACTCGTCGGAATTGCCCGCCGTCAAGGCGGCCATGTCCATCCATTCGGTTGCTCCGTGAAGGCAGCCGAACAGACCAATCAGACGGACATTGCGAAATCGGCCGGGCAGGCCTTGGGCGATGGCGAGACCGAGCGCGCCCAGCAGAATGAACGCCAGACCGTAGAAGAAATAGATAAAATCGAGTTGTGATTCGAGATAGCTGGCCATCGGATCCCGAACTGGGTCGGCACGCCGGCGGATATCCGGGCGGCGGTCCGCGTGGATACTACGCGAAGCTGCTCATCCGGCGGTTAATGCCGCACTCCGTAAAACTACCTGGGCGGGCGGAGGGGGGCGGCTCGGAGTCCTGCCGGCACATCCGCAACGTCATCACACGTTCGCGGCCAGCAACACCGACAAGCCGAAGCCGGTGAGATGATGCAGCGCCTGGTCGGTTCCGATCAGCCACCAGAACCACCGACTGTCCGGGGTGACGTCGAACTTCGCAACGGTGAAGCCCTTGGCGCGATCGATCGCCAGGTGAATGACGAAATCGATCAGCCCGATAAACCAGTAGCCCGGAGCGAGGATCAGCATCACCGCGGTGGTGAGGACCAGATGCACGGCGCAATGCGCGAGCAGCGGCAGTGCCCAGCCCGTCTTCTTGTCCTTGCCGAGCGCCATCCAGGCATTCTGCAAGTAAAAATCCGCGAAGACGTGCTTGACGGTGAGTATCAGCATCCAACCGGTGAGCGCACCAACGGCGACCGTCGACGACAATTCGGGAAGGATCAAGCTCACGCCCTTTGCCTGGGCCCGACGGGAGCATCACGACGTCAACCGGCACCGCGCCGTTTGATGTCTCGGAGTTCCCGTGCGAGCGCTGAGCATCGCAACCGGCCAGGGGACCGGCCAGCGGGTCCCTTTATGACATTTTCGGTTCCGGAATGCACGTGGCGGAACTGCGGGCGGGAGTGAATGGTCGATTGCTCGGCAACCGGGTAGACCCATCCTTCAGGGCATTGCCGACGCCGGCACCGTTCCGGCGCTGGCCTGAGTGCGGATCGTGGCGATAGCGCGCTTCAATGCAGTTTGCCGGCCGTCGGGCAGCGCCGCCGCACGGGTTTCTGCGATCGCGGCCGAAAGATCGTCCAGCGCCAGCGTGCCGGCGAACACCGGCTTGACCAGGCTGTCGATGATCAGGGTCCAGTTCGCCATGCCGTAACGATAGGTGTCGCCATGGCCTCGGATCATGGTGGCGCTCTCGACGATCGCCCACACCGCCTCGGGCCGCTTGGCGAGGCAGCGGTCGATCATATGCAGCCAGCGCTCGACCCAGACCCGCTCTCGCGTATAACGGATCGACAGCATCCGCCAGCGCCGCAGCCACGCCTCCATTTTCAGCCGGCGAATGCCGAGCCACCACGTGGCGTTGAAGCGCATCCTCACGTGCATGTGCTGCCAGCCGAAAGCGCCCAGCACCCTGAGCATCGGATTGGCCAAAACGATCGGTAGCGCCGACACCATCTCGTCGATCCGAAACCGGCATTTGCGGTCGACCCTGACGGCGGCGACGCCGCTCTGACCAATCGCCGCTTCGATCAGCGCGAGTTGCGCGATCCGGATCGGATCCTCGTACGCCATCCGCTCCGCCGTCAGCTCCGCGATCCGGATCATCAGATCGTCGCTGATGTCGCGGCGCCCGACGAAGCGGCGAATGCGATCGAGATACAGTCGCGCATAGCGCCGGCCCTGATACACGATCAATCGTTCGATCGCATCGCTCACCACTGGCTCGACAGCCGGCGACAGGCCGTCCGGCAGCGCGAGCGGCACCACGCGATCCCGTTCGCCGATGATTTCGGCGAGTGTGGAGCGCATCGCATCGATATAACCTGCCACCGCTGCCGCCCTCGCCGCTACGCCGTATCGCTGACGACCTGGGCCGGGACCGGCACATGGGCCTGCGCCAGCCGTGCCTCCAGCGTCTCGATGTTCTGGAACAGCCGCGCGCTGGCCAGCCGCAGGAAGTAGAAGCCGAATTCCGGATTCTGCACGTAGAGTTCCTCGACCTGACGATAGCTGACGCCGAGCACGACGCCGGCCTCGATGCACTCCAGCGTCTGCGTCCGGGTGTTCGACGGTGACAGCATGCCTAGCTCGCCGACGATCGCGCCGACCGGCAACTCGATGCCGGACTCCACCAGGCGGAACCGGCCGCTGACGATGTAGTACATGTGCTCGGCCTTCTCGTCCTTGTAGAACAGCTCCTCGCCGGTCGCGCATTTGCGCTCGGACATGAACGGCTTCAGCCACTCCATCGACAGGTCGCTGTTGACCGACTTCTTCACGTCACGCACCAGTTGCAGCATCTGGTGCAGCCGCCACATGTTGACCGGCAGCAGCACCGCGTGCAGCGCCATCGTCGGATAGTTGTGCGTCGGAATCGATATTGCGATCAGCAGGACATTGGCGAGGATGCCGAAAACGCGCAGCGGGATCATGGTCCGCATCGTGGCCGTCGCGACGACGAAGATCGTTGCGAACAGACTGCCGGCCATGCCGGCATGCTGAGCGATGTGGGACATGTCCATGAGGATCAACCTGCCTTCGAGATGCGAACGTCGACACCGATAAGATGCTGCGGCGACGGCGGGACGGTGATCGCCGTCACGGATTGCACGCCATACACGTTGAAGCCGACGGGATTATAAACAATCCGGGACCCGGAACGCCACCGGCCCGGGCACCGGAGGAGCGGCCCGCGGCATCATTGACGACCGCGGCCGGCGCGGGCAGTTTGCACGGATCGTCATGCCCTGACGACACGCCCCCTTTGCCGGACCGTTTTCAGGAGCGTTTCCGCCGCGCTCCCGACGCCGTCACAAGCACGACTTCCCGGAGATCTCCATCCATGTCGGACACGGACAGCGCAAGCGCGCCGATCCTCAGCATCGACGGCGCGCGCGCCACCATTCGGCTGAACCGGCCGGACCACCTCAACCGATTGCAGCCCGACGACCTCGCAACGCTGCTGGCGCAGTTCGACCGGATCGAGAGCGACGCCTCGGTTCGCGTGCTGGTGCTGACCGGCACGGGCCGCGCATTCTCGGCGGGCTTCGATCTCGGCAAGGTCGCCGAGCGCGCCGCCAGCGAGGTCGAGGGGGAATCCTCGGGCTCGGCGTTCGAGGTGGTCGCCAACCGGCTCGAGGATCTGCGGGTGCCGACGATCTGCCGGCTCAATGGCGGCGTCTACGGCGGCTCGACCGACCTGGCGCTCGCCTGCGATTTTCGCATCGGCGTCGACACCGCCGAGATGTTCATGCCGGCGGCGCGGCTCGGGCTGCATTACTACCCGTCGGGCATCAAGCGCTACGTCACGCGGCTCGGAATCGACAATGCCAAGCGGCTGTTTCTCACTGCACAACGCATCGACGCCGCCGAGATGCTGCGGATCGGCTACCTGACGGCGATGGTGACGATGGACCGCCTCGACCGCGAAGTGGAGGCGCTGGCCGCGACGCTCGCAGGCAACGCGCCGACGGCCGTCGCCGGCATGAAACGCGCCATCAACGAGTTCGCCAGACAAGCCCTCGACGAGGGTGCCGCGGACAGCCGTGCCCGCGCGTCGATGCGCGGCGACGAGATCAAGGAAGGCATTGCCGCCTACAAGGAGAAGCGCGCTCCGCGGTTTTGAGGACGGCGCGCCACCTCGGATCGTACGACATGACGGACGGTCGGCGACGGTCGTCCGTCAGTACAGATTGTCCTTGTACTCCTTGTCGAGCCCCTTCTTCAGCAGACCGGACACGCCGGGTACGGACAGCGCGGCGCTCGCGAGACGGGCGCCGAAGCCGGCGTTCCTGTTCAGCTTGATGTGCTCGACGAAAAGCTTGGCCGCCTCGATCCCGTGGGTCTGCGGCTGCAGCGGCCAGAGCTTGGCGCGGCGAAGCGCGGGACTGTCGTGCAATTCGATCGTCAGATCGTCGATCGCGGTCAACAGCTTCGGGGCTTTGCCGTCGACCGCGAACGCGGCCCGTCTGGCCGCATCTGATGTAATTCGCGCCCGCCCCGACAACCGAGCGATCGTACACGCGCCGGGGATCAGCAACACAGCAGCGACGCGCGGCTGAACAAGGATATTGCGGAAGCTGTCGGTGCGGCGATTGCCGGGACGATCGGCGAACCAGGCGGCGCCCTCATCGAGCCGAAGCAGCCCGGCGGGATCGCCCTTGGGGCTGAGATCGGTCCGCCCCGCTGCGTCGCACGTCGCCAGCGCCATCAGGCGGCTCTCCGCGGCGAAGCCTGCCGTGTCCTGCGGCGCAGTCACGCGCGGCATCGCCGTCCAGAACTCCGAGCGCAGCAACGCCTTGCCGCAATGACCGTAGCATTGCTCGACGGCGATGCAGATCTCGTGTTCGCGCACCTCCGCGATGGTGCCGTTGATGCGCAACATCTCGACGGTGCCTGGAAGCAGGAACAGCGAACCGAATCCCAGTCCGGGCTGCGCCAAAGCCGGATCGTCGAGCAGGGCCTTGGGCAGCCGCAGCCGTTCCGCGTCGCCGCTCGCGAAACCGGCATCGCCACCGCCGAGGGTGATCGCCACCGCACCCGCAGATGCAAAGCCGGCGAATGTCACCGGCGAAGCCGCAAGCCAACGCAGGGCACCGGCGTCAAGGTGATCGATCACCTTGAGGTTCATCAGATCCGGCGGGGTTCCAACAGCGGCTTCCAGGTCGGCGACCGAACAGATGCGATCATTCATCTCAGCGCTCCCTTCGTGATAAGCGCCAGATGCGGCCTGGCGTCAGCTTACCCCTATAAGCCTCGAGGGATTGGCTGTATTCGGCAAATGTGCCAGATTATTTCGAGAACCCGCCACACTCCGACCCGAGCACACTCCGACCCGAGCTTCGTCCGCCGATGCCGATCTTCGACCAGCAGCTCGCTCCCGGCGACCTGATCGACCCCGACGACGCGCCCCGCCGTGTCGTCGCCTACGGCATCACGTTGACGGGCTCAGACCTGGAACTGCCGCCGCATCGGCATCGGAAGGCCCAGTTGCTGTTCAGCCTGCGCGGCGTCCTCACCTGCGAAGCGCAGAGCGGCCTCTGGCTGGTGCCACCACAGCACGCGATCTGGATTCCCGGGGGCGCGATGCACTCGATTCGGGCCTCCGGAACGATCGAAGGCTACGACGTCTTCATCGAACCGGAGATGATGACGGGGATGCCGAACGTCTGCTGCACCTTGTCGGCGACGCCATTGCTGCGCGAACTATTGATCCGCGCCGCCGGTTTTCCCGTGCTGTATCCTGAAGGCGGCCGCGAATCCCACCTGTTCACGGTGATCCTGGACGAGATCGGCGCGAGCCCGGTGCAGCGCCTGTTCCTGCCGATGCCGGCGGACAGGCGCCTGCGGCGGATCGTCGACATGATGATCTCCGATCCCGCCGATCGCGGGACCATGCCGAGTTGGGCCAGGCGCGCCGGGCTGAGCGAGCGCACCCTCGCCCGCCTGTTGGAACGCGAAACCGGCCTGAGCTTCGGCAAGTGGCGCCGGCAACTGACCATCATGGTCGCCTTGCAGAGGATGGCGGAGGGTGCCTCCATCCAGCGCCTGGCGAGCGAGCTCGGCTATCAGAGCACGGCGAGCTTCGTCACCATGTTCCGCAAGACACTCGGCGCTTCTCCCGGGCGCTATATGGCGACGCTACGCGGCACCACAGACCCCGCAGACGAGGAGCGTCCGCAGCGACCGCGCTGAGCCTGCTACGACTCCACGAACGTCGCGACCTCGCCGAGTGCGGCCCGGTTGGTGCGGTAGCTGTTGGCCTTGTGTTCGCGATCGGCGAAGCCGAACGAGATGCCGCAGACCACGCGGCGGTCGTCGCCGAGGCCGAAATGCGCGCGCACCACGGCGGCATGAAACGCCAGCGCCGCCTGCGGCACGGTGGCGAGGCCGAGCGCCTGCGCCGCCAGCATGAACGAGGTGACGTAACCGCCGCAATCGATCGCGCCATAGACGCCGAGCGCCTCGTCGGTGGTGATGATCGCGACATGCGGCGCGCCGAAGAAATTGAAATTCTCCAGCGCCTGCTTGGCGGCGGCAGCCTTGTCGCCGCGGGCGACGCCGACCGCGTTGTAGAGCTGGAAACCGCTCTCGCGGCGGCGCTCCAGATACACGCCGCGATACTCGCGCGGAAACTCGAAGTCCCCCGAGGACGGCGTGCCCGAGGCTGCGACCTTGTAGATCGCATCGCGAAACTTCGTCGTCGCCTCGCCCGAGGTGATCAGCACCTGCCACGGCTGGCTGTTGCACCATGACGCCGTCTTCTGCGCAGCGGCCAGCACGCGCTCGATGGTGTCGCGCGGCACCGGATCAGGCTTGAACGCCCGGCACGAGTAGCGCGCGGCCATCAGGTCTTCGAGGACGTCGATCGGGGTGGCGGTCGCAGCGGCGTCGGTCATAGTGATGGCCTCATTGCTTGATGATCGTCATTCCGGGGCGCTCACGAAGTGAGCGAACCCGGAATCTGAAACGCGCACGTGAACTCGGGTGCCAACTGCACGGAGATTCCGGGTTCGCGCCAGCTTCGCTGCCGCGCCCCGGAATGACGGTGAAGATGGTAACCGCAGTTCCTCGACGTCACCGCCCTTTGGTCGGAATCCTGTTGAACGGCACGTCCTTGTCGACGCGGATGTCGCCCGGCAGGCCGAGCACCCGTTCGGCGATGATGTTGCGCAGGATTTCGTCGGTGCCCCCGGCGATGCGCATCGACGGCGACGACAGCAGCATCGCCTGGAAGCTGCCGCCGGCCTCGGCTTCCGCCGGATCGGTGAGCATTCCGGCGGCGCCTTCGAGGTCCATCGCGAACGCGGCGATGTCCTGCAACATCGGACCCGCGACCAGCTTGCCGATCGAATTCTCCGGCCCCGGCCGCTCGCCCTTCGACAGCGCCGAAATCGAGCGATACGACGTGTACTTCAGCCCGCTGGCCTTCACCGCCCAGTTCGCCAGCTTGCTTCGCACCGCCGGATCGTCGATCGCCGGGCCGCTGTCCGTGACGAGATCGTTGCAGTACGCGAAGATTTCCGGGAAGCCGGTGGCGAGGCGCGCGCCGATCGACATTCGCTCGTTCATCAGCGTGGTGAGCGACACGTTCCAGCCGTCGCCGACGGCGCCGAGCCGCTGGCTGTCAGGGATTCGCACATTGGTGAAGAACACCTCGTTGAATTCCTGCATGCCGTTGGCCTGCTTGATCGGCTTCACCTCGACGCCGGGGCTCTTCATGTCGAGGAAGAACATCGTCAGACCCTTGTGCTTCGGCACATTCGGGTCGGTGCGGGTGATGAGCAGGCCGTAGTCTGAATAGTGCGCGCCCGAGGTCCAGATCTTCTGGCCGTTGATCATCCAGTCGTCGCCGTCCTTCTCCGCGCGCGTGCGCAGCCCGGCGACGTCGGAGCCGCCGGCGGGCTCCGAAAACAACTGACACCAGATGTTTTCGCCGGAGGCGAGTTTCGGCAGATATTTGCGCTTATCATCCTCGCTGCCATAAGCCATCACGGTCGGGCCGCACATGCCCTCGCCGATCTGGAACGGCTGCGTCAGCTTGCCGTAGACGCCCTCTTCCTGCTGCCAGATCACCTTCTCGATCGGCGTCGCACCGCGGCCGCCATAGTCCTTCGGCCAGGTCAGACACGACCAGCCGCCCTCCGCCTTCTTCTTCTGCCACGCCTTTCCGACCTCGACGATGTCGGCGTTCTTCAGGCTGATGCGGCCGAGGCCGGACTTGGTCAGTTCCTGCTCGTACTGCTTCGGCGCGTTGGCGTCGATCCACGCGCGAGCCTTGGCGCGAAACTCGGCTTCCTGCGGGGTGTCGTCGAAATTCATGGCGGCTTCCTCTCAATCGGCACGGCCCTCATGGTGAGGAGCGCGCAACGCGCGCGTCTCGAACCATGAGTTGTTCATCTTCATCTCATCCTTCGAGACGCCCGGCTAAGCCGGGCTCCTCAGGATGAGATTCGTACTTGGGGCGAGCTACGCTCGGCCCTTGGTCGGGATCTGGTTGAACGGCACGTCCTTGTCGACACGGATGTCGCCGGGCAGGCCGAGCACCCGCTCGGCGATGATGTTGCGCAGAATCTCGTCGGTGCCGCCTTCGACGCGAGTCGCCGGCGAGCGCAGCAGCATCGCCTGGAATTTGCCGGCGACTTCCGCATCCTCCGGGCCGCTCAGCACGCCCTTTGCGCCCTGCAGATCAAGCGCATACATCGCGACGTCCTGGATCATCGAGCCCGCGACCAGCTTGCCGATCGAATTTTCCGGCCCCGGGCGTTCGCCGCGAGACAGCGCCGATATCGCGCGGAAGCTGGTGTATTTCAGCCCGCTGGCGCGCACCGCCCAGTTCGCCAACTTGCTACGCACCGCGCGGTCGTCGATCGCCGGCCCGTCGTCGAGCATAAGCGAATTGCAGTAGTCGAACAATTCCGGAAAACCGGTCGCCACATTGGCGCCGATCGACATCCGTTCGTTCATCAGCGTCGTCAGCGACACGTTCCAGCCGTCGCCCACAGCACCGAGGCGCTGCGAATCCGGAATCCGCACGTCGGTGAAGTACACTTCGTTGAAGTCGGAATTGCCGTTGGCCTGCTTGATCGGCTTAATCTCGACGCCCTTGCTCCTCATGTCGAGGAAGAACATCGTCAGCCCCTTGTGCTTGGGCACGGTCGGGTCGGTGCGCGTGATCAGGATGCCGTAATCCGAGTAGTGCGCGCCCGAGGTCCAGATCTTCTGGCCGTTGATGACCCAGTCGTCGCCGTCCCTCTCGGCGCGGGTGCGCAGGCCGGCGACGTCCGAACCGCCCGCCGGCTCGGAGAACAACTGGCACCACACCTTTTCGCCGGAGCCGAGCGGCGGCAGGTAATGCCGCTTCTGCTCTTCCGAGGCGTAGGCCATCATCGTCGGGCCGCACATGCCCTGGCCGATGATGAACATCGCGGTGAGCTTGCCGAACGCGCCCTCTTCCTGTTGCCAGATCACGCGCTCGATCGGCGACGCGCCACGGCCGCCATATTCCTTGGGCCAATGCGGCACGGCCCAGCCGGCATCGGCTTTCCTCTTCTGCCAAGCCTTGGCGACGTCGAGGATGTTGGCACCCTTCAGCACGACGCGGCCGAGCGAGGCCTTGCGCAGGTCGTCCTCATATTGCTTCGGCGCATTGGCGTCGATCCAGGCGCGCGCCTGGGCGCGGAATTCGGCTTCCTGAGGGGTATCGTCGAAATTCATCGGTTCGAGCCTTTCCAGTCGAGGCGAATTCAGAACCTCATGGTGAGGAGCGCGCCCTTGCGCGCGTCTCGAACCGTGAGGATGTACAGCCTCATCCTGACGCGGCGAAGACGCCGCTCCTCAGGATGAGGGGCCGTGCTTACGCCGCGTTCTTCTGGCGCATGCGATCGATCAACTGGTCTTCCCAATACGACTGGCTGCCGAGGGCCAGCGCCAACGCGTTGGAGCGGCGGTAGTACAGATGGCAGTCGAATTCCCAGGTGAAGCCCATGCCGCCGTGGACCTGAATGTTCTGCTTCGAGCAATGCTGGAACGCCTGCGTCGCGCTGATCCGCGCCGCAGCCGCGGCCTCAGCGAGCTCGCCCGCGTCGGTCGAGAGCGCCCAGGCGCCGTAGTAGCAATTCGAACGCGCCAGCGTCGCCGACACATACATATCGGCGAGGATGTGCTTGACGGCCTGGAACGAGCCGATGGGCCGGCCGAAGGCGATGCGGTCGAGCGCGTAGTCGCGGCCCATCTCCAGCGCGCGGTCGGCGCCGCCGACCTGCTCGAACGCGATCAGCACAGCGGCACGGTCCAGCACGCGCGACAGAATGCTCCAGCCTTCGTTGGCCGCACCGAGCGGCTCGGCCTTGGCACCGTCGAAAACGAGCTCGGCCTGCTGGCGCGATGGGTCGACGTTCTGCAGCGGCTTGGCGGTGACGCCGCCGGCCTTGAGATCGACCAGGAACAGCGAGATATCGACCTCGCGCCCGCTGTTGCCGGTGCGCGCCGCGACGATCGCGAAATCGGCGATGGCGCCGTCGGCGACCGGCTTCTTGGTGCCGGAGATCGCGCCGTTCGTGGCTGCGACCTTGATTGCCTTCGCCGATGGATTGCCGGTGCCTTCGAACAGCGCCAGCGTGCCGATCGCCTCGCCGGATGAGATCTTCGGCAGCCATTTCTGCTTCTGTTCGTCGCTGCCGGCGATCAGCAGCGCTTCGGCGGCGAGATACACGGTCGAGGCGAACGGCACCGGCGCCAGCGCGCGGCCGAGTTCTTCGGCGATCACGCAAAGCTCGAGATGCCCCGCACCCGCGCCGCCGAATTCCTCAGGAATCGCGACGCCGAGGAAACCCATCTCGGCGAGCCCCTTCCACAGATCGCGGTCGTAATCCGCCTTGCCCTCGAGCACGGCGCGCACCGCCTTCGGCGGACACTTCTCGGCGAGGAACCGCCGCGCCTGATCGCGCAACTGCTTCTGGTCGTCGGAGAAATCGAAATTCATGAGCGTGGTCTCGTTGTTGTTGGTTGTTCTCGGATATCGGGCACCGTCATTCCGGGGCTCGCCGAAAGGCGAGAACCCGGAATGACGGAGAATATGTTCGCGCGACGCGTGTTCACTTCAGCACCAGCACGTCCGCGTCGGGCTCTTGCGCATACAGCCGCTCGACCAGTGCCGCGCGGCGCTCGAGGCCGGCGCGCTGGTTGATGTAGCCCTTGTCGGTGAGTTCGTTGCCGTCGATCGAGGCCGGCTCGCTCATCAGCATCGCGCGCGCAATCCGCATCGAGCTGACGCCGCGCACCTCGGCATTGTGTTTCTCAAGGCCCGCTTTCAGCGCCGCGAGCACCGCAGGATGCTTCACCACGTCCTCGAACGTCGCCTCGGGATTGCCGACGAGTTGTCGGCACGCGTGCAGATTGGGCCACGCCAGCAGCCCGATGAATTCGCGGTCCTGGCCCGCCACCAGCGCGTCCTGCACCACCGGCGTCGCCGCTGCGATCGCGTCGGTGCGCACCGAGCCGACATGCACGAAGGTGCCGGTCATCAGCTTGAAATCCTCGACCACGCGGCCGGCGAAGATGATGCCCTTCACCGGGTCCTGCGGATCGACGAACTGACCGGCGTCGCCGATCTTGTAGAAGCCCTCCTCGTCGAACGCCTTCTCGGTCAGCTCCGGCTGGCCGTAGTAACCGGGCATCACATTAACGCCGCGCAGCCGCAATTCATATTTGTCGCCGATCGGCAGCATCTTCAGTTCGACGCCCGGGAACGGCAACCCGATCAGGCCAACGCGCTCTGTGTCCCAATAGGTGCCGGTCGAGGTCGGCGCGGTCTCGGTCGAGCCCCAGCCGGTGTAGAACACCAGCCGCTCGCCCGTGGCGCGCACCGCCAGCGCCTGCATCCGCTCGTAGAGATCGTCGGGCAGCCGCGCGCCGCCATAGGCCATCAGGCCGAGATTCTTGAAGAAGTTGCGGCACAGCGCATCGTCCTTCTCCATCGCGGATGCGAGCGCGGCGTAGCCCGCCGGCACGTTGGCGTAGTAGGTCGGCGAGATCTCGCGCAGGTTGCGCAGCGTCTCCTCGATCATGCCCGGCACCGGCCGGCCGTCGTCGATATACATCGTGCCGCCTTCGATCAGCAGCGGATTGAACGATGCATTGCCGCCCATGGTGTGGTTCCAGGGCATCCAGTCGAGGTTGACCGGCAGCGGCCCGTTCGGATCGCGGGGACGCACCTGCATCATCATCGCGGCGTTGGCGCAAATCATCCGCTGCGTATTGATGACCGCCTTCGGCATCCCGGTCGAACCCGACGTGAACAGCAGTTTGGCCACGGTATCCGGCGTGATCTGCGCGATCGACTCCGCGACGGCGTCGGTCACCGGGGTCGCGGCCATGTCGGCGAACGACATGCTCGCGATGCCCTCGGCCGGATTGGCGACGTGCACGACATGGACGCCGGTCAGATCCAGCGCGTGCAGCGCCTTGCCGAAGGCAGCGCCGTCCTGCACCAGCACAACGGCGGGCTTCACCAGGTCGAACAGGTATTTCAGCTTCGCATGATCGTGGCTCATCAGCGAATAGGCCGGCGACACCGGCGCGGTCGGAACCCGCGCCTGCATCGCCGCCATCAGCATCAGCGCATGCTCGATCGAATTGCCGGAGAGGATTGCGACCGGGCGGCCTTCCGGCAATTTCAGATCGAGCAGCGCCTGGGTCAGCGAATCGATCGTCCGCTTGGCCTCCGCGTAGCTTACCTTGCGCCATTGCCGTTCCGGGCCGGCACGCTGCGCCAGCCAGGTTTGATCCGGCCGCAGCCTGGCCCATTTCGCCAGAGCCATGGTCAGGTTCGGATCGTGGTCCTGCAGCTGGAACCGCGACTTCATCACGATAACGCCATCGGCGCGGCGATCGACCTCGATCTCGCGCGGCAGCCAGTTCACCTTGCGGAAGGCCGGCTTGGTCAGCACCGCGGCTGCGCTTGAAGTCATTGGTCTCGTCTCCCGCTGTCCTGGCCTCTTGTCCGGGCCGTGATGTTCTTATGGCTCTAGCGCCGGATATAGACCGGCTTTCGCTTCTCCAGAAAGGCGCTGATGCCCTCGGCGAAATCTTCCGAACGCGAGCACAGCACCTGATTGCGATCTTCCATCGCGATTACCTGCTCGATCGACCCGGCATCGACCGCCATGTTGAGGCATTCCTTCGACAGCCGCAAACCGACCGGCGACGCCGCCATCATCGCATCGACATAAGGCAATGCGGCAGCGTCGAGCTGATCGTCCTCGACCAGTTCCGACACCAGTCCGGTCATCAGCGCACGCTCGGCGCCGATGAAACGCCCGGTGAGAATGAGTTCAGAGGCAACCGAGACGCCGACCAGGCGCGGCAGGAAGTAGCTGGTGCCGATGTCGCAGCCACCGAGGCCGAGCTTGATGAAGGCGCAGTTCATCCGCGCGCTGCGGCCGGCGATGCGGATGTCGCTCGCCAGCGCCAGCGCGAAGCCGCCACCGGCAGCCGCGCCCTGCACCAGCGCGATGATCGGCTGCGGACAGCGCCGCATCAGCATCACGATGTCGGCGATCCTCCGCTGCGAGTCGAGAGATTCTGTGACCCCTGGCGGCTCTTGCTGCTTGCCGCGGCGGGCCATCGCGGACTTCAGATCGAGCCCGGCGCAGAAGTTCTTGCCTGCGCCCTTCAGCACGACGAGGCGAGTGTCGCGGTTTCGCTGGAGCTGGCCGAAGTAAGCGTTCAGCGCATCGATCAGGTCCGGATCGAGCGCATTCAGGCTATCCGGGCGATTGAGTGTCACCCAATCGACGCCGTCCTTGTGCTCGATCAGCAGAACCTGCGTCACGCATCACTCCCGGTTTCTTGTTCTTGTCCCGCGGACCACCGCGGTCGTTATTGCGCCCTCTCCCCTTGTGGGAGAGGGCAGGATTGCATCGGCGGCGCGTGCTGCAGGGTGAGGGGTTAGGATTCGCGGCCCCCTCACCCGGCGAGCTTCGCTCGCCACCCTCTCCCACGAGGGGAGAGGGTTAGTAGCGCGGACTACCGCGGCGCCATGCGGATGGCGCCGTCGAGGCGGATGGTCTCGCCGTTCAGCATCGGGTTCTCGACGATCTGCACCGCGAGCGAGGCGTATTCGGACGGATCGCCCAGGCGCGCCGGATGCGGCACCTGCGAGCCGAGGCTCTTGCGGGCTTCTTCCGACAGGCCCATCAGCAGCGGCGTCAGGAACAGGCCGGGCGCGATCGTCATCACGCGGATGTTCATCGAGGCGAGGTCGCGCGCCACCGGCAGGGTCATGCCGACGATGCCGCCCTTCGAGGCGGAGTAAGCCGCCTGCCCGATCTGGCCGTCGAACGCCGCGACCGAGGCGGTGTTGATGCAGACGCCGCGCTCCTCGCCGATCGTCGGTGCGTTCTGCATTCGCTCGGCGACGAGCCGGATGCAGTTGAAGCTGCCGATCAGATTGACGTTGATGATGCGCGAGAAGTGGTCGAGCGGATAGGCGCCGTTCTTGCCGACGGTCTTCACCGCGCCGCCGATGCCGGCGCAGTTCACCAGCACGCGGACGATGCCGTGCGCGGCTTCGGCCTTGGCGATGGCTTCCTTGACCGGGGCTTCCTGCGACACGTCGCCGACGCAGGCAACGCCGCCGATCTCGGCCGCGACCTTCTCGGCATTGTCCTTGTTCATGTCGAGCACCGCGACCTTGGCGCCCTTGGCGGCCATCGCTTGCGCCGTCGCGGCGCCGAGCCCCGACCCTCCGCCGGTGATGAGAACGGAGACGTCTTTCAACTGCATCGTAACTTCCCTTTCCTTGGACTTGTCTGGGGCTTCCGGAGTTTCGTGTTCGAAGCCGGGCGGGTCCGGTCCTTGGGCGTTTCCTGAACGGTTCAACGGACCTCGGACGGATCCTTGCGGCGTGGCCTTCTTGCGCTCTCAGGCCGGATTGATCAACGGCTCCCTGGGCGTTTCCCCGATTGTTGTGCTCCGAAGGTACTTCGCGCAGACCGCGAGGCCATCGGTTTTATGTCAGCCCTCGGCCTGAGGAGCGTCCGAACTGCTCGATCCTCATCCTGAGGAGCATCCGCAGGATGCGTCTCGAAGAATGAGTTGTCCTGATCCGATGTCCGGAAAAAGAATCTCGGGCGTTTCCTGGTCTTTTCTTCTGTCGTCAAATTCAAACGATGTCCCGGGGTGCCTGAAGTTCCATTCCGTCTGCCTCTTGCGGGCAGATTCCGTGAACCGATCCTTGGGCGTTATTGTTGTTGTTCGGATTTTCTTTGGCGTATCCCGGGTCTTGCTTGAAAGTCTCGCAGTTGCTTGGGGTCGTTTCTTGTTGTTGTCAGCGCGTTATCCGGCTCTTCTTGTTATTAGTCCGTTATCCCGTGGCGGCCTGCCGCGGCTTGCTTTGCCGATTGGGCAGCAGCAGCCCACCGAGGATGATCAGTTCGATGTGGCCGACATAGGCGCGACAGACCTCGTCGGTGACCGGTCCGACGCCGGCCGCGCGCATCATCGTCTGCCGACCGAAGAACAGGTGATCGCAGGCCCCGATCAGCATGGTGTAGAACAGCACCGGATCGACGTTTCGGAACTCACCTGCCGCGATACCTTCGGCGATCAGCCGGCGATGAAAATCGAGCAACGGGCCGACGAAGAATTTGGTGACCTCGTCGGCGGCCTCGCGATTGCTACCGTGCAGCAGATAGTGGATCAGCCGGTTCATGTACGGAAACTGGTGATACGCCTTGATGATGCCGGCGACGTGCAGCTTCATCTTGGTGGTCGGCGACAGCGGCTGCGCCAGCAGATAGTCGAGATGGGTCATCTCGTTGGCGGCGTCGCGCTCGAGCAGCGCCAGCAGCAGGCCATCCTTGTTGCCGAAATGATATTTCACCAGCGCGGCGTTAACGCCGGATTTGTGCGCGATGTCCGACAGCGAGATCTCGACCGAATTGCGCTCGATCATCAATTCGCCGGCGGCGACCAACAGCTTGTCGGCGGTGGAATTCTTCACCGCGGGGGGCCGGGTCGCCAGAATCTGGGTCGGTTGCGCTGCCATCGACGTCGCAATTAGCCCATCGCGCGGCCGGGCTCAAGCGTTAATTGATTGATTGACTAAATCGGCGCCCGCCCCTTAAATCCGCCACCATCCAGCCCCGCCAAACAACCACGAAACAGGGAGAAAACGCATGGCCGAGGCCTATATCGTCGCCGCCGCACGCACCGCCGGTGGCCGCAAGGGAGGCCGCCTCGCCGGCTGGCACCCGGCTGATCTCGCCGCTTCCGTGCTGAATGCGCTGGTGGATCGCTCCGGCGCGGCGCCCGACCAGATCGAGGACGTGATCATGGGCTGCGTCGGCCAGGCCGGCGAACAGGCTGTGAATATCGGCCGCAACGCGGTGCTGGCGTCGAAGCTGCCGGAGAGCGTGCCCGGCACCTCGATCGACCGGCAGTGCGGCTCGTCGCAGCAGGCGCTGCATTTCGCCGCGCAGGCGGTGATGGCGGGTTCGATGGACATCGTGATCGCGGCCGGCGTCGAGAGCATGACGCGGGTGCCGATGGGCTCGCCGGCCATCCTCGCCGCCAAGGCCGGGATGGGCACCTACAAGAGCCCGCAGATGGAAGAGCGCTACCCGAACAACCAGTTCAACCAGTTTACCGGCGCCGAAATGGTTGCGCACAAATACGATCTGTCGAAGGATCAGCTCGACGAATACGCCTATCAAAGCCACCAGCGGGCGATCGCGGCGACCCAGGGCGGCAAGTTCAAGGACGAGATCATCCCGCTGCCGATCACCCGCGCCGACGGCTCGACCGATACCCACGCGATCGACGAAGGCATCCGCTTCGACGTCACGCTCGACGGTATCAAGGGCGTCAAGCTGATCAACGAGAACGGCGGCCGGCTGACCGCGGCGACCGCGAGCCAGATCTGCGACGGCGCCTCCGGGGTGATGGTCGTGAACGAAAAAGGCTTGCGGCAACTCGGTGTCAAACCGATGGCACGGATTCACCACATGACGATGATCGGCGGCGACCCGGTGATCATGCTGGAAGCGCCGCTGCCGGCGACCGAACGCGCGCTGAAGAAGGCCGGCATGACCATCGACGACATCGACCTGTTCGAGGTCAACGAAGCCTTCGCCTCGATCCCGACCGCGTGGCTGAAGGCGACCGGCGCCGATCCGGCCCGGCTCAACGTCAACGGCGGCGCGATCGCGCTCGGGCATCCGCTCGGCGGCTCCGGCACCAAGCTGATGACCACGCTGGTCCACGCGCTGCAGCAGTCGGGCAAGCGCTACGGCCTGCAGACGATGTGCGAAGGCGGCGGCATGGCCAACGTCACCATCGTCGAGCGGCTGTAGCCAGCTGCCACTCCGTGTCCCGGACAAGGCGGAGCGCGCCAGCGCGCCGCCGCTGATCCGGGACCCCGGTTGAGCGCCGACAACAAACCGGGGCCCCGGATCAGCAGCGCACCACGCCGCGAAGGGCGGCGCGCTGCGCAGCATCCGGGGCACGCAAGCCAAAGCAATTTCAGAGCGGACTCAATCCGCCGCATCACCACCGAGGACACGCCATGACGCATCCGTCGATTCACGCCCGCACCCAGCCCGACAAGATCGCCTATCAGATGGCGTCGACCGGCAAGGCCATCACTTATCGCGAGCTCGACGAGCTCTCGAACCAGGGCGCGCAGCTGTTCCGCGCGCTCGGCCTCAAGGCCGGCGACCACATCGCGCTGTTGATGGAAAACCGGCTGGCGTTCATGGAGATCTGCTGGGCGGCGCAGCGCGCCGGGCTCTACTACACGGCGATCAGCCGTTACCTGAAGCAGGACGAGATCGCCTACATCGTGCAGGATTGCGGCGCCCGTGTCGTGATCACCTCGCCGCAGGGCGCGGACGCGATCGCGCCGCTGGTGAGCACCCTGCCCGGCGTCGCATTCTTCATGGTGGACGAGCCCGCGCAAGGCTTCCGCTCCTGGGACAAGGAAGCCGGCGCGCAGCCCAAGACGCCGATCGCCGACGAAGTCGCCGGCTACGACATGCTGTATTCGTCGGGCACCACCGGCCGGCCGAAGGGCATCAAGCGCGAATTCGAAGGCAACGCCATCGACGTGCCGTCGCCCTTCCTGCGTTTGCTGTGCGAGCGGATGTGCGGCATGAACCGGGACAGCATCTATCTGTCGCCGGCGCCGCTGTATCACGCGGCTCCCTTGCGCTTCAACATGATGGCGATCACGCTCGGCGGCACCTCGGTGATCATGGAGCATTTCGACGCCGAGCAGTTCTTGGCGCTGGTCGAGACCTACAAGGTGACGCAGTCGCAACTGGTGCCGACGATGTTCGTCCGCATGCTGAAGCTGCCGGACGAGATCCGGGCGCGCTACGACGTCTCGACACTGAAGGGCGCGATCCATGCGGCCGCCCCCTGCCCGGTCGACGTCAAGGCCAAGATGATCGACTGGTGGGGGCCGATCCTGATCGAGTACTACGCCGGATCCGAAGGCAACGGCGTCACGGTGTCGACCTCGCAGCAATGGCTGAGCCATCGCGGCACGGTCGGCAAGGCCGTGGTCGGCGTCGTCAAGATTCTCGACGAGGCCGGCGAGGAGCTGCCGACGGGCGAAATCGGCACGGTGTACTTCGCCGACGCGCCGGCGTTCAGCTATCACAACGATCCCGACAAGACCAAGAACGCCTACAACGACAAGGGCTGGTCGACGCTCGGCGACGTCGGCTATCTCGACGCCGAGGGCTTCCTCTATCTCACAGACCGCAAGAGCTACATGATCATCTCCGGCGGCGTGAACATCTATCCGCAGGAGACCGAGGACGTGCTGCTGACGCATCCCGACGTCGCCGACGTCGCGGTGTTCGGCGTGCCGAACGAGGAGATGGGCGAAGAGGTCAAGGCCGTGGTGCAGACCCGCGACGGGGTCACGCCGAGCAAGGAGCTCGAAGCCAAACTGATCGGCTTCTGCCGCGAGCGGCTCTCCGCGATCAAATGCCCGCGCTCGATCGATTTCGAGGCCGAACTGCCGCGCACGCCGACCGGCAAGCTGGTCAAGCGGCATCTCAAGGACCGCTACTGGCCGAAGAAGCAAGCGGCGATGGCATGATCGGCCCGTTCCCTCGATGAATCGTCGCGGGAACGGCCCTGCCGGACCGGGCAAGATCGGACTGCGCCCAAGATAACGAGTCCCGCGGGCGCGCGGGGCGCGCTATGCTGCGGCTCCCTTGGTCGCTCCGGTTCCCATGACGTTGCGTTTTCCGATCCGTGCCGGCGTCGCCGCGTCTGTTCTGGCCCATCTCGGGCTGGTCGGCGTCGTGCTGCTGTTCGCGGAGGTACGGCCGTTCGCCGAGGTGCCGGAGCAGCGGATCGAGGTCGACGTCGTCACCGCCGACGAAGCGCCGCCGGCGCCGGAACCGAAGCCGGAGAGCAAGCCGGCGCTGGAACTGCCCGAATTCAAGCCGACCGAATCCGAGCCGGCCGCGCAACAACAACCGCCAGCCAAGGCCGAAGCCGCGCAAAAGCCGGACCCCGCAAAGCCGGAGCCTGTTCAGAAAGAGCCGGAGCCTGTTCAGCAACAAGCCGATGCTCCGCAGCTGGAGCCACCCAAGCCTGAACCGCCCCAGCCATTTCCGCCCGCAGCGACACCGCAAGCCCAGCAGCAAGCCCAGCAGGCGGCGCCTGCGCCGTTTCCACCCGCGATTGCGCAGGAGCCGGACCTCACAGTGAAATATTCGGTGGCGCTCGGGCTACCCACGGACCCCGCTTTCGACGCACCCGCAGAGATCGCGGCCGATATCAGCGCCGACGCAATTGCGGCGTTGCGGCAGCGCCTGAAGTCGTGTGCGACATTGCCGGCCGCCGTTGCTCCGTCCGATAATGTGAAGATCGTGCTGCGCGTGGCGCTGCTTCCGGACGGACGATTGGCCCAGGAGCCGAATCTGATCGAGGCCAGCGCCTCGGCGAAGGGCCCGGCGCTGATGCAGGGCGCGATCGCTGCGCTGACCGCGTGCCAGCCCTATGGCATGCTGCCGGCCGACAAATACAGGGAATGGAAAGTGCTCGACATCGACTTCACGCCGCGTGATTTCCGCGGCGGTTAGGACATTGCACCGGAAGAACTGACCGCCATCGGCAGCCGCGCCGGCGGCAACGCCGGGCGCGCAGGCCCGTCATACAGGCCCTCATAAAGAAAGCTCCGGAACCGCCGGAGCTTTAAGTCAAGGGAGACACGAACCGACCGATCGATTCGGCCGGAATCCGAAACTCGCGCAATCAGAGCATCAGGCGCGGGCCACATCCTTGATTCACGTCAACGATATCCCGCTGTACGGGATTCTCCAGCCGAAATGTGACTCGCTGCCGCGCGCGCGGGGCGCCGGCCCCCGAATTGCAATTCGTTCCGCTGGCGTCATGATGCGCCGCCGCAACAAAGGGAGTCCGGCTTTGACCGCATCACAATGGAGCTTCGCGTCCGCCACCGAACTCAGCGCCGCGCTGAAGGCGAAGAAGGTCTCTTCCGTCGAACTGACGCAGGACGCCATCGCCCGCATCGAACGGCATGACGGCCAGATCAATGCGGTCTGCGTGCGCGACTTCGACCGGGCCCTGCAGACCGCCCGCGCCGCCGACCTCGCGCTGTCGCGTGGCGGCCGTGGATCGCTGCTCGGAATTCCGATGACGGTGAAGGAGAGCTTCAATGTCGCGGGCCTGCCGACGACCTGGGGATTCGTCCCGCACAAGGATTTCATCGCCCAGGACGATGCGCTGGCGATCGAGCGGGTCAAGGCCGCGGGCGCGGTGATCGTCGGCAAGACCAACGTGCCGGTCGCGCTCGGCGACTGGCAGAGTTACAACGACATCTACGGCATCACCAACAATCCGTTCGACCTCGGCCGCACCCCGGGTGGCTCCTCCGGCGGATCGTCGGCGGCACTCGCGGCCGGCTACGGCGCGCTGTCGCTCGGCTCCGATATCGGCGGATCGCTCCGCGTGCCGGCGCATTATTGCGGCGTCTACGCGCACAAGCCGACCTTCGGGCTGTGTCCCGCGCGCGGCCACACCCCGCCGCCGCTGCCGCCGCTGCCCTCCAACCGCGACCTGTCGGTGATCGGACCGATGGCGCGCTCCGCCGCCGACCTCGCGCTGCTGCTCGAGGTGATGGCCGGGCCGGATCCGATTTTCGACGGCATCGGCTACAAGCTCGACATGCCCGCGCCGCGCCACACCGCGCTGAAGGATTTTCGCGTGCTGCTGCTCGATACGCATCCGCTGCTGCCGACCGGCGCGAGCGTGCGCGGCGCGATCGAGACGCTCGAATCCGGATTGATCAAGGCCGGCGTCAGCGTCATCCGCCAGTCGCCGCTGCTGCCCGATCTTGCGGAAACTTCGCGCGTCTATATGCGGATGCTGCTGTCGTTCCTCGCGGCGGGCTTCGCGCCGGAGATCTACGCCGGCGCCGGGACGATGGCGGCGCAGCTCGATGCTTCCGACGACAGCCTCGCCGCCGAACGGCTGCGCGGCATCGTGCTCAGCCATCGCGACTGGCTGGTCGCCGACGGCCGCCGCACCGGCCTGCGCGCGCAATGGCAGGAATTGTTCAAGCAGTTCGACGCCGTGATCTGTCCGCTGATGCCGACGCCGGCCTATCCGCACGATCACCACGAGCCGCAGGAAGAACGCCGCATCCAGATCGACAACAAATTCTACCCTTACGTCGATCAACTGGTCTGGCCCGGCATCGCCACGCTGCCCGGCCTGCCCGCGACGGCGCTGCCGATCGCCATGTCGGCCGAAGGTCTGCCGATCGGCGTGCAGATCGTCGGCCCGTGGCTGGAAGATCGCACGCCGCTGAAACTCGCCGAACTGATCGAGCGCGAATTCGGCGGCTTCAAGCCACCGCCGGCGTTCGTGAGTTAGATCGCGCTCGCAGCACGCGCCGCCATGGTCATCATGGCGGCGCGGCGATCGACCGGCACCCGCGGCTGCTGTGTCGAGGGCACAGCTGGAGACAAACGATGATGCAGGATCTCGTCCCCCTCGCCGAAAAGGTCGCGGTGCGGCTGATCGCGCGGAAGCAGACCATCGCGGTGGCCGAATCGTCGACCGGCGGGCTGATCGCGGCGGCGCTGCTCGCGGTGCCCGGGGCGTCGGCCTATTTCCTCGGCTCCGCGGTGGTCTATACCCGCGAGGCCCGGCGCATCCTGATGGACATTCCCGATCCGCAGATGAAGGGGCTGCGCTCGTCGTCGGAGCCCTATGCGGAGCTGCTGGCGCGGCAGATGCGCGCCCGGTTCTCCTGCGACTGGGCGCTGTCGGAGACCGGCGCGGCCGGGCCCGGCGGCAACCGCTACGGCGATGCCGCCGGCCACACCTGCATCGCGGTCGCGGGCCCGGCGCAGGCGGTGATGACGCTGGAGACGGCGAGCAGCGACCGGCTCGACAACATGCATGTGTTCGCGAACACCGCGCTGACGTTTCTGCTGCACACGATGGCGCAGCGGGATTGAGCCGGGTCAGGCGCGCGGATCGGCGCAAGGCCGGCGAACAGCCCGGCGATCGCCGCCGCAGACGAAAAAGGCGGCCGTTGTCCGGCCGCCTTTCGATTCCCAAATCGTGAACCCGGGGGCCTGATCAGCCCCGATCAGACCGCCTTGGAATACAACTCCTCGACGTATTCCCAGTTGATCAGATTGTCGACGAAGGCCTTGAGATAGTCGGGACGGCGGTTGCGATAGTCGATGTAGTAGGAGTGCTCCCAGACGTCGACGCCGAGAATCGGCGTGGCGCCGTGTACCAGCGGATTCTCGCCGTTGGCGGTCTTGGAGATTTCGAGCTTGCCGTCCTTGACCGACAGCCAGGCCCAGCCCGAGCCGAACTGGCCGGCGCCGGCGGCGGCGAAATCGGCCTTGAACTTCTCGAGCCCGCCGAGATCCTCGGTGATCTTCTTCTCGAGCACGCCGGGCAGCTTGGTGCCGCCGCCATTCGGCTTCATCCACTTCCAGAAATGGATGTGATTGAAGTGCTGGCCGGCGTTGTTGAACAGCGGAGCGTTCTTGCCGAACGAGCCCTTGACGATCTCCTCGAGCGACTTGCCCTCGAATTCGGTGCCCTTCAGCAGGTTGTTGCCATTGGTGACATAGGCCTGATGATGCTTGTCGTGGTGATATTCGAGCGTCTCCTTCGACATGTAGGGCTGGAGCGCGTCGTAGGCATACGGCAATTCAGGAAGCGTGAAGGTCATGGGTCATCATTTCCACAATGGTGGGGGACTTCGTCTTAACGAGCCTCCTTATAGAAGGTTCCGACTACGGACCCAATATCTATTCTGAATTGCAACAGTATGTCACGGCGGCGCCGCATCTGCAGATACCGTTGCCGCCTGAGCACGTTAGCACACCAGCGACCTCACGCGGCCGCCGGCACCGCGAGGCCTTCCCGCCGCTGCGGCGGACGAACGTTCATCAGCATCTGCGCGGTGCCTGCGATCAGCCCGATCAGAACCGCGGCCTGCCAGGCGCGATCGTAATTGCCGAGATGATCGTAGATCACGCCGCCGCCCCAGGCGCCGATGAACGAGCCGACCTGATGGCTGAGAAAGGCGATGCCGGTCAGCGTCGCCATGTAGCGCAGCCCGAACAGCTGCGCGACGAGGCCGTTGACCAGCGGAATCACGCCGAGCCACAGCGTGCCCATCACCGCCGCGAACACCAGCGTGGTGGTCGCCGACGCCGGGAAGTAGAAATACGCCGCGATCGCCAGCGAGCGCACGATGTAGATGCCGCCGAGCAGATATTGCTTGGGATAGCGCCCGCCGAGCCAGCCGAAGGCGTAGGAGCCGATCACGTTGAACAGGCCGATCACCGCCAGCGCGCTGGCGCCGAGCGACGGATCGAGGCCGCAGATCGCCAGATAGTTCGGCAGATGCGTGGTGATGAAGACGAGCTGCAGCCCGCACACGAAAAACGCGATCGCCATCACCATGAAGCCGGAATGGCCGAGCGCGCTCTGCACCACCTCGCCGGCGGACTGCTGCAGGTCGTCGGCCTTCTCGATCTCGATCCTGTCGGCGCGGCCGGCGAACAATGCCGACGGCAGCATCACCACGACGAGGCCGAGAAATCCGATCAGCGCCATCTGCCAGCCCGCGGTGGTGATCAGCGTCTGCGCCAGCGGCGACGCGATCACCAGCCCGAGCGAACCCGCCGCCGACACCGCGCCCATCGCCACGCTGCGCTTGGCCGCCGACACCGTGCGCGAGGTCACCGTCATGGTCATGCTGGAAGCGGTGCAGGACAGCGCGATGCCGACGCAGACGCCGGCGCCCAGCGTGAACACCAGCGCCGATTCGGCGACCATCATCAGCACCAGTCCGGCGGCATAGACCACGACGCCGCCGAGCATCACCCAGCGCGTGCCGTAGCGGTCGGCGATCAGCCCGACCATCGGCTGCGTCACGCCCCAGATGATGTTCTGCAACGCCGTCGCCAGCGAGAAATCGGCGCTGGTGATGCCGATGTCGCGAATCACGGACGGCTGAAACAGCCCGAAGCTCTGCCGCATGCCCATCGCGAGGCTGAGCAGCACGGACGCGCCGATCAGAATCGACCAGCGCTGAAACGAGCTGAGCTGGGCTGCCTTCATGGGATCGTTTCCTCTCGCATCGCGATTTTGAGAATACTCATGCCCTGAAATGCGGCGTTTGACCATCCTTGCGCCCGGTATCGGGGTTCTGCACGGAACGCAGGGGTTGGCCGGCACGACCGGATTGATGCGACCGGAAATGGCCCGGCGGTGGCGGTCAGGTGAGCCGGTGAGACCCGAGCCGCCGCTTTCACCAAGTAAACTCGAGTTCCTGCCCTCGGCACGTGCGTTGCCCTCGCCTCCCTAGTGTCGTCCCCGCGCAGGCGGGGACCCATACGCCGTGTCGTTTCGGTCCGAGCACAGTGGCAAAGGCCTTCCTTCCCGCGAGAAGCCAGGGGTTATGGGTCCCCGCCTGCGCGGGGACGACCGTCCGCCTTGCGCGCCGATAATATGTTGATCATAATCCAATGATCGACCGCCGCCCGGGAGCGGTCCGCACGGGCAGGAAACCGCATGACCATCGACGCGCCGGCGGACCGGCCGCCGCCCGCCGCCCCGGCCGAGCCGCTGCTGGGCGCGCCGATCCTGCCGACGCTGATCCGGCTGGCGATTCCGAACGTGATCGCGATGGTCGGCACCGCGATCGTCGCGGTGGCCGAGACCTCCTATATCGGCCGCCTCGGCACCGAGCCGCTCGCCGCGATCGCGCTGGTGTTCCCGTTCGCGATGCTGACGCAGATGATGTCGGCGGGCGCGATGGGCGGCGGCGTCTCCTCCGCCGTCAGCCGCGCGCTCGGCGCCGGCGATCGCACCCGCGCCGAAGTGCTGGCGCTGCACGCGATCATCATCGGCATCGCCGCCGGGCTGGTCTTCACGCTGCTGATGCTGCTGTTCGGGCGGTCGCTCTACGCGCTGCTCGGCGGGCGCGGCGAAGTCCTCGAACAGGCCTGCAGCTATTCGGTGGTGCTGTTCTCGGGCGCGGTGTCGATCTGGCTGGTCAACACGCTGGCGTCGGTGCTGCGCGGCACCGGCGACATGGTGCTGCCGTCGGCGACGCTGCTCGGCGTCGCGGCGCTGCAGATCGTGATCGGCGGCGGACTCGGGCTCGGCCTGTTCGGCCTGCCGCGGCTCGGCATGGCGGGCGTCGCGTCGGGCCAGTTGATCGCGTTTTCGCTCGGCGCGCTGTTCCTGCTGGTCTACATGGCGAGCGGCCACGGACGGTTGACGCTGCGGGTCAAGTCGTTCGTGTTTCAGCGGCCGATGTTCGTCGACATTCTCAAGGTCGGCGCGATGGCCTGCCTCTCGCCGCTGCAATCGGTGCTGACGATCCTGATCTTCACCAAGATCGTCGCGACCTACGGCATCGCGACGCTGGCCGGCTACGGCATCGGCTCGCGTCTCGAGTTCCTGCTGATTCCGATCGCGTTCGCCTTCGGCGTCGCCTCGATCCCGATGGTCGGCATGGCGATCGGCGCCGGCCAAGTGGCGCGCGCACGGCGCGTCGCCTGGACCGCAGGTGCGGTGTCGGCGCTGATCCTCGGGCTGGTCGGGCTCATCCTGGCGATCCGGCCGTCGCTGTGGGTGTCGCTGTTCACCAGCGATCCCGCGGTGGCGACGGCGGCGAGTTCCTATTTCAACTGGGCCGGTCCCGGCTTCGCTTTCTTCGGACTCGGCGTGACGCTGTACTTCGCGTCGCAAGGCGCGGCGAAGGTCGGCGGCCCGGTGCTCGCCGCAACCGCGCGGCTCGTCCTGGTCGCGATCGGCGGCACCGCGCTGGTCGCTTCCGGCGCTCCCGCCTGGACGTTGTTCGCGCTGGTGCTGGTGGCGATGGTGGTCTACGGGCTCGGCACCGCGGCCGCGATTCACCTGACACGCTGGGTCAAGTGAATCTCAGGCGGACGACTTGCCTTCACGGCCACACCTTTGGCACGAATCTCCTGCTCTGCTATTCAGCGCGACGCGACGCAGTACCGGTCGGCGCGGCGCCTGAACGATACTCTGGAGGACGAATGACGACCCGAACTGCTCTCGTTGTCGCTGCGCTGCTCGCTGTGCTGGCGCCCGCCGCTGCCGACGCGCAATCGGCGCCCGGACCGCAAGGCACCTGGCTGACGCAGGCCGGCGACGCCAGGGTGCGGATCAAAAGCTGCGGCGCGGCGCTGTGCGGCACCGTGGTCTGGCTGCGGCAGCCGACCGACCCGAACACCGGCCGACCGCAAGTCGACGACAAGAACCCCGACCCCGCCCGCGCCGCACGGCCGGTGCTCGGGTTGCAGATCTTCGGCGACATGCGGCCGGTGTCGCAGGGTAAATGGTCGGGCCACATCTACAACGCCGACGACGGCAAGACCTACCAGAGCAGCATCTCCCACACCGGGCCGACGACGCTGTATGTCGAAGGCTGCGTCGGCACGCTGTGCGGCGGCGAGACCTGGACGTTCGCCGGGCGCTGAGCGGCCCAAGGCGCGGGCCCGCAGACGCGCATCGCGCTCAGGCTTGCATCGCTTTCAGCGAGATCGCCGCGGAGGCATAGCCGCCGCCAGCGCCGTCGATGAAGTGCACATGATCGCTGCGCATCGCCGACGGCGTGAAGCAGGTCATCATCGCGGCCTCCTGCCGGAACAGGCCGTAGCGCGCGACACCGGCCGACGCGGCGGCGGCGAGCAGCCGCTCCAGCGCATCGGCGAGTTCGGGCGTGCAGTCCAGGATCATGCGCAGGCCGTCGTCATATTTGCGGAAATCTGAGTTCTCCACGACCTCCGCGATATAGGTCTGTGGCACGAAGCCGCCGACGGTGATGCGAAGGCGCATGACCACGTAGATGAACAGCGTGTGGAGCAGCACGACGATGCGGCGCTTGATCAGCGGACCGCCGCGCGCCGCGCGCGCCTCAAGGTCGAACCCCGCCGGCGGCCATCTCAACGCGAGGCCATGCGAGGGCACCGGCCGGCCCGCGTCCGGGCTGCGCTCGGTGCGCGCCACCGCCTCCTCGATCAGGCTGCGGAACGCCGCCGGATCAGCACCGGCCGCGGGCACGATCAGCACCGACAGGATCACGCCCTGCGCCGAGGGGATCTCCTCGAACCGGCACGACAGGCCGGTGAGATCCGGCGCCGTACCGGACGGCGCCGGCGCGACCGCGAATTCGCCGCGCTTCATCGCCGCCTCCGCCCAGGCGAGACCGCCGCCCGAGAACATCGCATAGGACAGGTTGGGCGACGGCGCGAAGCGGGCGACGCGGACGTCCAGCCCCTGCGCCCGGACGGCAGCGACCGGCACCAGCGCGATCCGCATCGTGAGTTCGAGTTCGTCGCTGACCCAGGCGGCAGAGGCGGCCATCGCCTCGCGCGCCCGCTCGAGATCGCCCGGCGCGACCGCGAAGCTCGCGCCGTCGCCGCCGAACACGAACGGAAAGTCGCGGCCCTCGAGCGCGTTGGTGACCGCGGCGATCACCGAGGCGCCGGCCATGTTGACGGCCTTGTAGCGCTGCGCCGCGATCGCCCGGGTGGACGCGACGATGTCGGCGCTGCCGATGATCCAGTCGTCGGGCAGCGCCGAGTACAAAGCGGGGTCCATCAGGCTGCGAAACCCGCTGAACACCGCAACCTTGTCGTAAAATGCGGCGCTGTCGTCCCCGTCCATCGTGGCAGGCCTCTCGCGGCGGATCTCAGAGCAGATACGTCGGGCGTCGACCAAGGTTGCAGGACGCGCGAATGTTCAGTCGCCCTTGGCGCACATGCCCAGCATCGCCGTGACCGAGCCGCGAACGCAGCGCGTCATCGTGATGTCCGCGTACAGACCATAGGCGAACGCGGCCAAAGCGAGCAGAACGATGATGCCGAGCGATTTCAAGCCGATGCGCTTCCAATTGCGGACGGATTCAAGCCGCCGGCTCAGCCGGGCCGCCATGGCCCGGCCGTCCTCGACCGATGGCTGTCGCAGAGACTTAGAGCAGAATCACGGCAGGCTGATCAACCGCGCTGCGCAACAGGACCCAGCCAGGTCAGGCCTTGACGATGCTCGGAAACCGCGTCGCCGGCGGCGTGTTGCGCGAGCGTTCGCTGCGGACCACGCCGTCGATGATGGTCATGCCGATGCCCGGCAGATCGCCGAGGCGGACGCTTTCCAGCAGCGACGAACTGGCCGAGTGCTGAGCCGCGTCCATGATGACGAAATCGGCGACGCGGCCGACCTCGATCAGGCCGCAGTCGAGGTCGCGCATACGGGCGGTGTTGCCGGTTGCGAGGCAGAACGCCTGTTCGGCGGGAAGATCGCCGAGCGACGACAGCAGCGAGATCATCCGCAGGATGCCGAGCGGTTGCACGCCGGAGCCGGCCGGGCCGTCGGTTCCGAGGATGACGCGATTGAGATCGCCCATCTCGCGCGCGATCCGCAGCGTGTACAGCGCCGAACGTTCGTTGCCGTTGTGGACCAGTTCGAGGCCCGCCTTGCAGCCCTCGCAGATGCAGCGGATCTGTCCGTCCGGCAGCGCGGTGTGGCCGCCGTTGATGTGGCCGACGACGTCGGTGCCGGCTTCCAGCACGACGTCCTTGTCGATCAGTCCGGAGCCGGCGATCGACGGGCCGCCGGTGTGGATGGTGGACTGGATGCCGTATTTGCGCGCCCACGCCACCATCTTCTTCGCGGTCGGGCCGTCCTTGACGCCGCCGAGGCCGATCTCGCCGAGCAGCTTGACGCCGGCCGCCGCCAGTTCCTTGAAGTCGTTCTCTTCCATCTCGTGCTCGATCACCGGAGCGCCGGCATGGACCTTCACGCCGCTGGCGCGGAAGGCGGAGAAGCTGCGCTGCGCGGTGATCGCCAGCGCCTTGATGCCGACGACGTCGCGCGGCCGGCCGGGATAGTGCACCTCGCCCGCCGAGATCATGGTGGTGACGCCGCCGTGCAGCGAGGAGTCGATCCAGTTGAGCTGGCTCTGCCGCGGCGTCCAGTCGCCGGCCACCGGATGCACGTGGCTGTCGATCAGGCCGGGCGTCACCGCGGCGCCGTGCGCATCGACGATGGTCGTGGCGCCTTCGGTGTCGACGTCCTTCAGCCGGCCGATCGCGGTGATGCGACCGTTCTCGGCGACGATGGTGTCGGCATCGAGGATCGGCTTGTCGAGGTCGCCGCTGATCAGAAGACCGATGTTGCGAATGACGAGCTTGGTGGGTCCCTTGGGTTCAGCTGCGGCATCGTGAGCCATGTCTGACGTCTCCGAAAATGGTGAGCCCGTTCGTTTGCAAGCATACGAATTGTAGGCGGCCGCACGGCGCTTGAAAACAGCTTTGACGCGGTGCCGAAGAAATCACTCAGCGCTCGGCGAAAGATTTCTCGAGCACGAAATCGCCGGCCTCGCCGTGGTTGCCTTCCTCGAAACCGAGCTCGACCAGCCGGCTCTTCAGGTCTCCCATCATCAGCGTCGAGCCGCACAGCATCACGCGGTCGCGGGATCTGTCGAGCGGCGGCAGGCCGATGTCGGAATAGAGCTGACCGCTGTCCATCAGCTTCGAGATCCGGCCCTCGTGGATGAATGGCTCGCGGGTGACGGTCGGGTAGTAGATCAGCTTGGCCTTGACGTCGTCGCCGAGGAACTCGTGATCCTGCAGCGCAGCCACCATCGACTCGCCGTAGGCCAGCTCGGCCACCTGCCTGCAGCCGTGCACCAGCACGATCTTCTCGAAGCGATCGTAGGTCTCGGGATCGCGGATGATCGACAGGAAGGGGGCGAGCCCGGTGCCGGTCGCGAGCAGATACAGCGTCGCGCCCGGGCGCAGATTGTCGATCACCAGCGTGCCGGTCGCCTTGCGGCCGACGATGATGGTGTCGCCTTCCTTCAGGTGCTGCAGGCGCGACGTCAGCGGCCCGTTCGGCACCTTGATCGAATAGAACTCCAGCGTCTCTTCGTAGTTCGGGCTCGCCACCGAATAGGCGCGCAGCAGCGGGCGGCCATCGACCCGGATGCCGGCCATGGTGAATTCGCCGTTCCTGAACCGGAAGCCGGCCTCGCGGGTGGTGGTGAAGCTGAACAGACGATCGGTCCAGTGGCGAACGGAGAGAACGCGCTCTTCCATCAGATTGCTCACGGGAGAACTCCGGAGTTGGTGTGTGATCGGCCGGGAGGGCACGGCAGAACAGTGCGTGCGGGTCGCGGCCAATTCATTTGTACACGAATGAAAATAGGATCGGCGCCCGGCCCCTGTCAACGCGGCAAACGCCCGTGCCGCGCGGACATTTCAGGCAATCGCGCCGAATTAACGGGCAACCTGAAGGGAAAAACGACGATCAGTGAGATCCCTGGTGAGCGCGCAGGCGCGACACCGTTTGTTCCACGCCGCCCCAGGCGGGCGCCTGGGGGGCGAAGGAGGCGCGGAGATAACGGACCAGCGCCGCGATCTGGTTATCGTCGAAACTGTGGCGGAACCCGGGCATATCCCCGAGTTCGGCGGCCGCTGGCCGCGGAATGCCGTCTAGAATAACCCTAATGAGGTTGTCCGGCGTCGCGGCGTGGACATTGGTGTTGAGCGCCAGCGCCGGGCGCACGCCGAACAGCGTCGGCCCGCTGTCGCTGTGGCAGGAGGCGCAGGCGCCCTCATAGAGCCTGCCGCCGAGCGAATCCAGCGGCCGCAGCGTGGCTGCCGCCTCGGCCTGCAACGCCGCGGCGCGTTCGGCCGGCTGCTGTTCGGGCGCCGGCGCGAACGAGGCCAGATAGGTCGCCATCGCGCGGATATCGGCATCCGGCAGCGCGGCGAGTTGCTCCACCACCGGCGCCATCGGCCCGGCCGCCGTGCCGTGGAACTGGGAGAAGCCGGTGCGCAGATAGGAGAACAATTCGGCCTCCGTCCACGGAATCGGCGCGCTGGAGAGCGTATTCAGCGCGGGGGCGTGCCAGCCGTCGACGGCCCCGCCGCTCAAGTAGGACGTTCGGGTTTTCTCGGCGCCGAGTGCATTGCGCGGGGTGTGGCAGGCGCCGCAATGGCCGAGGCTTTCGACCAGATAGGCGCCGCGATTCCATTGTGGGGCTTTGGCGGGGTCCGCCTGCATCTGGCCGGTGCGCAGGAACAGCGTATTCCAGCCCGCCATCAGCGGCCGGATGTTGAACGGAAATGCCATCCGCGCCTCGGGCGTCGGCGCCACCACCGGCGTTTGCGACATCAGATACGCGTACAGCGCCTGCAGGTCGGTGTCGCTGGTTCGCGTGAACGAGGCGTAGGGGAACGCGGGATACAGATGCCGGCCGTCGCGGGCGATGCCCTCGCGCATCGCGCGCTCGAACGCCGCGTAGGACCAGCGACCGATGCCGGTCTCCGGATCCGGCGTGAGGTTGGTGGAATACACCGTGCCGAACGGCGTTTCGACAGGGCGACCGCCGGCATTGGTGACGCCGCCGATCGCGGTGTGACACACCGCGCAGCCGCCGAGCGCGGCGAGCTGCCGTCCGCGCGAGATCATCTCGGCCGAGAAGCTCGCCGGATCGGGCGGCGCGATCGGCGCGAGCGCGCTGCGGATCGGCAGCGCGACGCTCGCCATGCCGAGCGCGCCGACCAGCGCCGCGCCGGCCAGCGCGAACCACGACCGCCTCTCCGGCGCCGGCGCCGGCGGCGGCGGCAGCATCGGATTGCCAAGCGCAGCCCGCACCCGCTCCGGCGTGAACGGCGGCTCGCGTAGCCGCACGCCGGTGGCGTCGAAGATCGCATTGGCGATTGCGGCCGCCGACGGCACCGACGCCGACTCGCCACTGCCGAGCGGCGGATCGTTCGGGCGCGGCATCAGCACGACATTGATGACCGGCACTTCCGGAAACGTCAGGATCGGATACGCGCCCCATTCCTTGTCGGCCACCGCGGTGTCGGTGAAGCTGACCTGCTCCTTCAGCGCGCGGCTGGTCGACTGAATGACGTTGCCGTGGATCTGGTGCTCGATCCCGGCGGGATTGATCATCAATCCGGAGTCCTGGCCGACCACGACCCGCTTGACCGCGACGTCGCCGGTCGCCTTGTTGACCTCGACATCGGCGACCCACGCCGACCACGCCGCGCCATAGCCGGGAAATTTCGAGTGGACGTAGAGCGCATAGGCCATGCCCTGTCCGCGCACGACGTCGCCATCGACGACTTCCTGCCGCGGGCCGGTGCGATGCACCCAGCCGGCGCGCGCGGCGACTTCCTTGACCAGATCGACCGCGCGCGGATCGTGCAGATAGCGCAGGCGATAGTCGACCGGATCGACCCCGGCCGCGGCGGCGAGTTCGTCGATGTAACTCTCATGCGCGAACGAATTCGGTAGCGCCGACACGCCACGCAGCCAGGCGGCGCGCACGATCGGCGCCATGTCGTGCACCTTCACGCGGATGTTGTCGTAGGCGTAAGGCGGGATCGCGGTGCGGTCGCCCATCTCGAACACCGGATTGTTCGCCGGCACGCGCCCGGTGAGCAGCAGCGCCAGCGTGGTCGCCGCATTCGACGGATAGCGCGTCGCGAAATCATAGGCGGCGGGGCTGCCGTCGGCGTTCAGCCCGCCGGAAATTTCCATCAGTTGCGCGGCGCCCTTCGGCTCCCAGGCGTGCTCCTGCTCGCGGGTCAGTTGGACGCGGACAGGCCGCCCCACCGCGCGCGACAGCAGCGCCGCATCCGCAGAAACGTCATCGGCGCAATTGCGCCCGTAGCAGCCCGCCGCCTCGTAGCGCAGGATTTCGATATCGGGCTCGGGGATGCCGAGCAGCACCGAGAGATCGAGCCGCAGCGGATAGGGATTCTGCGTGCCGGACCAGATCGTCGCACGTCCATCGCGGACGTCGGCGACCGCGCAGGACGGGCCGATCGAGCCGTGCATCTGATACGGCCAGACATAGCTGCGATCCATCGGCACCGCGGCATCGGCACGGGCGCGATCGACGTCGCCTTTGTCGTGCAGCGTGCGCGTCGTCGCCGGATTGGCGCGCAGCGCCGTGGCAAGATCATCGAGATCCGGCAGCGGCGGCGGCGGCTTCCATTCCACCTTCAATATGCGCGCGGCCTCGGCCGCCTGCTCCTCGCGCTCGGCGACGACGCCGACGAAGTCGCCCATGGTGATGACACCGACCACGCCGGCAAGATGGGCGATGGATGCCTCATCGACGCCGATCAGGCTGTTGCCGATGAACTCGCCGGCATCGATTCCGGCATAAGGCGGCCGCACCACGCGACCGTTCAGCATGCCGGGCACGCGCACGTCGTGCACATAGACGAAATCGCCGGTCGCCTTGGCAGGAATATCCGAGCGCGCGATGCGTTGGCCGACGATGCGATGCTCGGCCACCGATTTCACCGCCACATCGTCGGCGAGCATCAGCCGGTCGCTTCGACCTTGCAGCAGCGTCGCGTAGGACACGCCGATATTGGAGCCGCCGCGCGGATGCACGACGCCGTCGGTGACGGCGAGTTCGTCTCGCGGAATCTCGAGTTCAGCCGCGGCCAAAGCGATCAGATGATGCCGCGCCTGCGCTGCGGCCGCTCGCAGCGGCAAGGCCGAAACCTGGATGCTGTCGCTGGCGATGGTGGCGCCCTGGTTCGGCGTGCCGGAGGTGTGGCCGAGCACCATGGTGACGGCTGCGAACGGAACGTCGAGCTCTTCGGCGACAATCTGCGCCAGCGCGGTGCGGATGCCGGTGCCGAGGTCGACATGGCCATTGAAGGCGAGCACCTGCCCGGCATCGTCGAGAAACAGGAACAGGTCGCGCGCGCCCTCCGGCGGCGGCGCTGTCGGCACCAGGCCCTTGACGTGCTGCGACGGCCGCAGCACCGCCAGCGTGCCGATGCGCGCGAGGAGCTCCGAGGCGACCGGCGTGGGCTCGCTCATCGTCGGCCACCCGACGTTGCATCGCTCGTATCAGGATCTGCGTCGATCGCCGTCAGGCCGGCAGCGGCCATGACGGCGCGCATGATTTCCACATGGGTGCCGCAGCGGCACAGATTGTAGCGCAACGCCTCGCGCACCTGCTCGAGCGTCGGCGCCGGATTGCGGGCGAGAAACGCCACGGTGGTCATGATCATGCCGTTGAGGCAGTAGCCGCACTGCGCCGCCTGCGCCTCGATGAACGCCGCCTGCACCGGGTGCAATGCAGTGAGTTCGCCCAGGCCCTCGAGCGTGGTGACGGCGCGTCCCTCGACGGTCCTGAGCGTCACCACGCATGACCGCGCCGCGACGCCGTCGATCAGCACCGTGCACGCGCCGCATTCCCCGAGCCCACAACCGAACTTCGGACCGTTCAACCCGAGATCGTTGCGCAGCACGTAAATCAGCCTGGTGTCGCGCGGCAGATCGAAACTGCACGTCTTGCCGTTGACGATCAGCACGACGGGTTCGCCGGTGAGAGCCGAAGACGCCATGTCAATTGTGCCTTGCAGCAAACGGCATGTGACCGGTTCGGGCAGTGTGCGCTGCAAATCTACTTCGTCCCGACACGTCCGACACCCTGCATTCGCGGCGATCCTGCTGTCGTGATTGTTTCTATACCAACAAAACTCGTCAAGCGCCGTTTTGCACTGCGATGATGGTTTGGGCAGACGCTGCCCATTCCTTATGCTTGACTTGGATCGGGTCCCGCTTTTCATTAGTATACATACAAACTGCGGCGGCGACGACGACGTCGGGCCGGCGACCGGAGCGAAGAGCAGAGCCACATGGCCGACGAAACCACTGCCGGGACCGACGGAGCGAGCGACGGAAAGATCCGCTGCGATGCCTGTCCGGTGATGTGCTACATCAAGCCCGGCATGAGCGGCGCCTGCGATCGCTACGCCAATCACGACGGCGACCTTGTGCGCGTCGATCCGCATATCGTGCTCGATCGCGCGCTGGCGCATGGCGGCACCGTGGTGCCGTTTCACCGCGACGGCTCCTGGGACGGCCAACTGATCGCGCCGCCCGAGACCTTCGTCACCGCGATCGGCGCCGGCACCACCTATCCGGACTACAAGCCCGCGCCGTTTATCGTCTCGTCCGAAGTCGACGGCGTCGACATGGTGACGGTCGTCACCGAGGGCATCTTCAGCTATTGCGGCGTCAAGGTGAAGATCGACACCGACCGCTTCCTCGGCCCCGAGCAGTCCACCGTGCGCGCTTCGGGCGAAGCCGTAGGCCACGTCACCACCTCCGAATACGGCTCGCAGATGCTGTCGCTCGGCGGCGTGCATCACCTCACCGGCGGCAGCAAGAAGGAAGGCCGCGTCACCTGCGAGGTCCTGCTCGACCTGTGCAACGGAAAGCCGGTCGAACTCACCATCGACGGCGGCTCGACCGTGGTCGTGCAGGCCGGCCAGCCGCCGATCGTCAACGGCGTCAAGGAAGAGCGGATGCGGGTCGGCTGCGGCTCGGCGACCATCGGCATGTTCGCCAAGCAATGGCTCGGCCTCGTCGACGACGTGGTGGTGGTCGACGATCACATCACCGGCGTGCTGTCCGAGCACCAGGCCGGCAAGGTGCTCGGCGTGCCCGACACCGGCATCAAGATCAAGGGCCGGCGTTCGACGCCGGGCCGTTACTTCCAGGTCGCCGAGCCCGGCACCGGCTGGGGCGGCACCAACATCTCCGACCCGCTGTCGATCCTCGGTCCGTTCGACCGCAAGGTCGCCTGGCCGGGGCTGCGGCTGTACTTCATCTCGACCACCGGCGAACACGCCGCCTACTACGAACTCGACGAAACGCTCTCTCCCCGCGAGAAGGAGATGCCTGCGGAGCTCGCGGCCCTGTCGCAGCGGGTGAAGGACAATTGCGAGCCGGCGCTGTCCACCGTGCTGTTCATGGCCGGCGCCGGCGGCTCGCTGCGCGCGGGCGTCACGGAAAATCCGGTGCGCCTCACCCACTCGGTGAAGGATGCGCTGACCTACGTCACCTGCGGCGGCGCGCCGGTCTATGTCTATCCGGGCGGCGGCATCACCCTGATGGTCGACGTCACCAAGATGCCGGAGAACGCGTTCGGCTATGTGCCCACGCCCGCGCTGGTAGCGCCGATCGAATTCACCCTGCGGCTGTCGGACTATCAGGAGCTCGGCGGTCACATGGCCGAGGTTCGGCCGGCCTCCTCGATCGCTCTCAACGAAGGCCTGCAGACCGTAGGGCCGCATTCCGACAACCCGTGGCCGCTCGCACCGAATGCGGCCAAGCGCTTCTTCGGCTGATCCGATGGCCGCGCCGCAGTTCCTCACATCAAACCAGGGACGCGCAGCGCAGGCGGCGATGCTGGCGGACGGCCGGCGCTTGCACTTACAGGATGGCCCGATCGACCTGATCATCGAGGCGACCGGCGATCCGCGCGCCGTCCGGCACGCTTATGCAGCGGCGACGCAGCGCTTCGCCGGCCTGCTCGATGCGCTATGCGCCGAACTGCCCGCGCTGCGAACGCCTGCTGGACGCGACATGCCGCCGCCGGCCCACCCGGTCGCGCAGCGCATGGCCGACGCAGTAGCGCCATTCGCCGACGAGGTTTTCATCACGCCGATGGCGGCGGTGGCGGGCGCTGTCGCCGACGACATCCTGAAAGCTCTGATCTGCCCCGGCATCACTCGCGCCTACGTGAACAATGGCGGCGACATCTCGCTGCATCTGACGCAGGGGGCAAGCTTCACGGTCGGGCTGGTGGATCGTCCGGACCAGCCGCGCCTGGTCGGCCGTGCCGAGATCGATGCGGACAGCGCGGTGCGCGGCGTCGCGACCAGCGGCTGGCGCGGGCGCAGCTTCTCGCTCGGCATCGCCGACGCGGTGACCATTCTGGCTCCTACCGCCGCAATGGCGGATGCGGCCGCAACCCTGATCGCCAATGCGGTCGACCTGCCCGGCCATCGCGGTATTGTTCGGGAAGCCGCCAACGAGCTTCAACCGGACAGCGATCTGGGTACACTGCAGGTCACCCGGCATGTGCCGCGACTCGGCCCGGCCGAGCGCGACGCGGCGCTGGCCGCAGGCGTGACGGTGGCGCGCGCGCTGCTGGCGCGCGGACTGATCTGCGCCGCGGCCCTGCATTTGCAAGGCGAGACCGCCAGCGCAGGCACAACGAATTTCGTTTCCTTGCCACCCCAACAAGAGCAGCCCGATGCCTGAGGTCAAAATCCGCAAGAAGCTCCTGATCACCGAGGAGATCTTCCACGAGGGCGGCCCGGTGGCGGCCACCCCGCGCAAGCGCGGCGCGATCATCGCGGTGATCGAGAACCCGTTCGCCGGCCGCTATGTGCAGGACATCGCCGGGTTCATGGACGATCTGACCCCGCTCGGCGTGGCGCTCGCAGGCGAGCTGCTGCAGGCGCTCGGCGGCGACGCCAAATCCATCGACGGCTACGGCAAGGGCGCCATCGTCGGCGCCGCCGGTGAACTGGAGCACGGCGCGCTGTGGCACGTCCCGGGCGGCTATGCGATGCGCGAGATCCTCGGCGACGCCAAAGCGATCGTGCCCTCGACCAAGAAGGTCGGCGGCCCGGGCACGCGGCTCGACGTGCCGGTGACCCATGTCAACGCGTCCTATGTGCGCAGCCATTTCGACGCGATGGAAGTCGGCGTGCCGGACGGCCCCAAGGCCGACGAGATCGTGCTGGTGCTAGTGATGAGCTCCGGCCCGCGGATTCACGCGCGCGTCGGCGGGCTCAAAGCGGCGGATATCAAGGGCGAGGACGGGCTGCGATGAGCGCGAAAATCCGCAAGATCGTCGTCGTCGTCGAAGAGACGCTGACCGAGATGGGCCATGCGGTGACGCCGCCGACCCGGCGCGCCGCCGCGGTGGCGGTGATCGAAAATCCGTTCGCCGGCCGCTATGTCGAGGACCTCTCGGAGCTGATCGCGATCGGGGAAGAACTCGGTGAGTTGCTCGCGCAGAAGGCGGTGGACGCGCTCGGGATCGAGGGCGGCAAGGCCGAAAGCTACGGCAAGGCCGCGCTGGTCGGCGAGAACGGCGAGTTGGAACACGCCGCAGCCTTGCTGCACCCGAAAATGGGCGCGCCGGTGCGCAAGGTGCTGGGCAAGGGCGCAGCGCTGATTCCGTCGTCGAAGCGGCGCGGCGGCCTCGGCGCCGAGCTGGACATTCCGCTCGGGCACAAGGACGCGGCCTTCGTCCGCAGCCATTTCGACGGCATGCAGGTGAGCGTATCGGATGCGCCGCGCGCCAACGAGATCGTGGTGGCGGTGGCCATCACGGATTCCGGCCGACCGCTTCCGCGCGTTGGCGGACTGACGAGCGCCGAGATCAAAGGCGAAGACGGGTTGCGCTGAAGAGATCGCGGTGCGCACGAACTGGGAAATCAGTTCGCGTGAAGAACGCGTCAAGACGACGAGTGGCTGAGGTTCGTTCAAACAGAGGGCATGAGCGTATGAAACAAATCGCACGACTGGCTTTGACGGCACTGCTTTTCGCTTCCGGCGCGGCACATGCGCAGCAAGGCGAGATCAAGGTAGGAGAGATCAACTCCTACTCGGCGCTGCCCGGCTTCACCGAGCCATACCGCAAGGGCATGGAACTGGCGCTGAAGCAGATCAACGATGCCGGCGGCATCAAGGGCAAGAAGCTCGTCGTCATCACCAAGGACGACGGCGGCAAGCCCGGCGACGCGCTGACCGCCGCCAACGAACTGGTGTCGCGCGACGGCGTGGTGATGATCGCCGGCGGCTTCCTGTCCAATATCGGCCTGGCGCTGTCCGACTTCGCCAAGCAGAAGAAGATCCTCTACGTCGCGGCGGAGCCGCTGACCGACGCCATCGTCTGGTCGAAGGGCAACGACTACACCTTCCGGCTGCGCACCTCGAACTACATGCAGGCCTCGATGCTGGCGGAGGAAGCCGCCAAGCTGCCGGCCAAGAAGTGGGCGACGATCGCGCCCAACTACGAATTCGGCCAGTCGTTCGTGGCCGCGTTCAAGGACATCTTGAAGAAGAAGCGCCCCGACGTCGAGTTCGTGGCCGAGCAGTGGCCGCCGCTGAATAAGATCGACGCCGGCCCGGTGCTGCAGGCGATCGACGCCGCCAAGCCCGACGCCATCCTCAACGCCACCTTCGCCGGCGACCTGGTGAAGCTGGTGCGCGAGGGTAATACCCGCGGCGTGTTCAAGGACCGCGCGGTGGTGAGCTATCTCACTGGCGAGCCGGAATATCTCGACCCACTGAAGACCGAGACGCCGGAAGGCTGGATCGTCACCGGCTATCCCTGGTACGCGATCGACACGCCGGAGCACAAAGCGTTCCTGGACGCCTATCAGCAACTCAATAAGGACTATCCGCGACTCGGCTCCGTGGTCGGCTACGCCACGGTGAAGACCATCGCCGCCGTGCTGACCGCCACCGACGATCATTCCACCGACGGCCTGGTCAAGGCGATGAAGAACCTGAAGGTCGACACGCCTTTCGGCGCGGTCGTCTACCGCGCCGGCGATCACCAGTCGACGATGGGCGCCTATGTCGGCAAGACCACGCAGAAGGACGGCAAGGGCATCATGACCGACATCAAGTTCAAGAAGGGCGCCGACTATCTGCCACCCGAGGCCGAGGCCGCCAAGCTTCGCCCGGCGAACTGAGGCCCGGGGCGGCATGAGGCCGCTTTCTCCTCCGCGACCGTCCGCCGCTGAGCTCAGCGGCGGACCCCAGACCAAACTCGCTCCTCCTCCAGCACGAAAGGCGTCGCCGTGGAACTGATCTTGGTCCAGGCCCTCAGCGGTCTCGCCAGCGCCGCGTCGCTGTTCCTGGTGGCGTCGGGGCTCTCGATCATCTTCGGCGTCACGCGCATCGTGAATTTCGCGCACGGCGCGTTCTACATGCTCGGCGCCTATGTGGCGTTCACGCTGACCGATCGCTTCTCGGGCCCGCTCGGCTTCTGGGGCGGGCTGATCGCCGCGAGCCTGATCGTGGCGGTGCTCGGCGCGCTGATGGAGATGGTGCTGCTGCGCCGGATCTATCATGCGCCCGAGCTGTTCCAGTTGCTCGCCACCTTCGGCGTCACGCTGATGGTGCAGGACATCGTGGTGCTGATCTGGGGCGCCGACGATCTGATGGGGCCGCGCGCGCCCTACTTCACAGGGGCGTTCAGCCTGTTCGGCCGGCTGGTGCCGACCTATGACCTGCTGCTGATCGTGCTCGGCCCGGTCGTGCTCGGCGCGTTGTGGCTGCTGTTTCACCGCACCCGCTGGGGCGTGCTGGTGCGCGCCGCGACGCAGGACCGCGACATGGTCGCCTGCCTCGGCGTCAATCAGAAATGGCTGTTCACCAGCGTGTTCGCGCTCGGCGTGTTCCTGGCCGCGCTCGGCGGCGCGCTGCAGATCCCGCGCACCACCGTGACCCACTACATGGATCTGTCGATCATCGTCGAGGTGTTCGTGGTGGTGGTGATCGGCGGGCTCGGCTCGGTCACCGGCGCCTTCATCGCCGCAGTGCTGGTGTCGGAACTGAACGCGCTGGGCATTCTGGTGCTGCCGAAGATCTCGCTGGTCGCCGTGTTCCTGGTGATGGCGGTGGTGCTGGTGGTGCGGCCCTATGGATTGCTCGGCAAGGCGGAGCGCGGCGTTCGCGCCAGTGCCGGGATCTCGTTCCGGCCGTGGAAGCCGCTGTCGCAATGGGAGCGCATCGGCGCCGCGGTGCTGGTCGTGGTGGCGGCCGGCCTGCCGCTGTTCGCCGGCAACTATCTGTTGAGCGTCGGCGCGGAGATTCTGGTGTTCGTGCTGTTCGCCGCCAGCCTGCACTTCATGATGACGGTGGGTGGCCTCGCCTCGTTCGGCCACGCCGCCTATTTCGGCCTCGGCGCCTATGGCGCGGCGTTCGCCGTCAAGTTTCTCGGCGCCCCGATGGAGCTGGCGCTGCTGGTCGGCCCGGTGTTCGGCCTGATCGGGGCCGTCGTCGCCGGCTGGTTCTGCGTGCGCCTCTCGGGCGTGTATTTCGCCATGCTGACGCTGGCCTTCGCGCAGATCATCTGGTCGATCGCGTTCCAGTGGGTCGAGGTGACCGGCGGCGACAACGGCATCCTCGGGATCTGGCCGTCGGCCTGGGCATCGACCCCGCAGGGCTTCTTCTGGCTGACCCTCGGCGTGGTCGTTGCCGGCGTGGCGCTGCTGCGGATGCTGGTGTTCTCGCCCTACGGCTTCGGCCTGCGGGCGACGCGCGACAACACGCTGCGCGCGGACGCGATCGGCATCGACCGCAAATCGGTGCAATGGGCCGCGCTGATCGTCGCCGGCACCTTCGCCGGCGTCGCCGGCGCGCTGTTCGCCTTCCTCAAGGGCTCGGTGTTTCCCGAATCGCTGGCGATCCCGATCTCGGTCGACGGCCTGGTGATGGTGCTGCTCGGCGGCATCGAGACCGTGTCCGGCGCCGTGGTCGGCGCGATCGTCTACAAGGCGCTGGCGATCTGGCTGATGAGCCAGACCGACCTCTCCAAGCTCGTGCTCGGCGCGATCATCGTGCTGCTGGTGGTGGCGGCGCCCAAGGGCATCGTCGGCTTCATCGAGGATTGGCGGCACCGCCGGCCGCCTGCGCCGAACGGCGCCGGGCCGAAGCCGGCCGGCAAATCCGACGCGCTCGGGATCGCCAAGATGGAGGCCGCCGAATGACCGCGCTGCTCGATGTGAAGGGCCTGGTGAAATCCTACGCCGGCGTCCATGCGGTACGCGACGTCAGCTTCTCGGTGAGGCCGGGCGAAATCCTGGCGCTGATCGGCCCCAACGGCGCCGGCAAGAGCACCTGCTTCAACATGCTCAACGGCCAGATCCGGCCCGACGCCGGCTCGATCAAACTGGCCGAGGAGGAGATCGTCGGCCTGCCGCCGCGCACGGTGTGGCGGCGCGGCGTCGGGCGCACCTTCCAGATCACCGCGACGTTCTCGTCGATGACGGTGCGCGAGAACGTTCAGGTCGCGCTGCTGTCGTTTCATCGCCGGCTGTGGTCGATGTTCGGCTATGCGGGCGCGAGCCATCTCGCCGAGGCGAACGAACTTCTCGTCCTCGTCGGTATGGAAGAGCAGGCCGGGCGGCCCTGCGGCGAGCTGGCTTACGGCGACCTCAAGCGCCTCGAACTCGCGGTGGCGCTGGCCAACCAGCCGCGGCTGCTGCTGATGGACGAGCCCACCGCCGGCATGGCGCCCAAGGAACGCGTCGAACTGATGCGCCTCACCGCCGGCATCGCCCGCCGGAAGAACATCGGCGTGCTGTTCACCGAGCACGACATGGACGTCGTGTTCGAGCACGCGGACGAGGTGATGGTGCTGAACCGCGGCCAACTGGTCGCCCGCGGCACCCCGCAGCAGGTGCGCAGCGATCCGCATGTGCAGGCGATCTATCTCGGCGACGGCCTGCTCTACGATCCCAAGCACCGCAAGGAGGCCGTGCAATGAAGCTCGAAGTCTCCGACCTCAACAGTTTCTACGGGCCGGCCCACATCCTGTTCGACGTCGGATTCGCGGTCGGCGAAGGCGAGGTCGTCGCGATGCTGGGGCGCAACGGCGCGGGCAAGAGCACGACCTTCCGATCGGTGGTCGGGCTGGTATCGCGGCGCGCGGGCAAGGTGACGTTCGAAGGCGAGGACGTTTCGCGGATGCCGTCCTACGAGATCGTGCGTCGCGGCCTCGGCTACGTGCCGGAGGACCGGCGGATCTTCACCGAGCTGAGCGTCGAGGAGAATTTCGAGGTCGGCCGCCAGAAGGCCCGCCCGGGCGTCGCGGCCTGGACGCCGGACCGGATCTACAAGCTGTTCCCCAATCTCGGCGAAATGCGCAAGCGGCTGGGCGGCGACATGAGCGGCGGCGAACAGCAGATGCTCAGCATCGGCCGCACGCTGATGGGCAACCCCTCGCTCGTGCTGCTCGACGAACCCTCGGAAGGGCTCGCGCCCAAAATCGTCGAGCAGATGGCCGACGCCATTCTGGCGATGAAACGCGAAGGGCTCAGCATCGTGATTTCGGAGCAGAACCTGCATTTTGCCAAGCTGATCTGCGATCGCGCCTATATTATCGAGAAAGGACGAATTCGATTCTCCGGCACCATCGACGAGCTCGAGGCGCACCCCGAAATTCGGGACGCTTACCTTGCGGTGTGAGCAGGACGGGGCAGCGGGGCGGCTAGTTGAGTAAGAAGAGCCTGTCGGACAAGCGGCGCACGAAGAGCAGGAGCGGATCGGCTTATGTGCTCGACGCCCAGGTCGGTTTCGTTCTGCGTCAGGTGCTGCAGCGTCATGCGACGATCTTCGTCGGCCGCATGGGCGAGGATCTGACGATGACCCAATGGGCCGCGCTCGCGAAGCTGCTGGAGCAGGGGCCGTGTTCGCAGAACTTGCTGGGCCGGCACACGGCGATGGACGCCGCCACCATCAAGGGCGTGGTCGAGCGCCTGGTGAAGCGCGGCCTGCTGGAAACCAGCGCCGATCCGGAGGACGGCCGCCGCCTGCTGGTGGCGCTCACGCCGGACGGCACGTCGCTGGCGGAGCGATCGATTCCGCTGGCGCAAGAGATCACCAAAGCGACGCTGTCCCCGCTCGCGAAGGAAGAGCGCGCGCTGTTCCTCAGCCTGCTCGAACGATTGAAATAGCGATGCCTGACGAACACAAGTCCGGGGCGAGCCGCCCTGCCGATCCGAGAGACGCCTGGGCGCAGCTTTCACAGAGCGAGCGCGACGCCGCCTACGACAACAACACCGCGGTCGCGAACAGCCCGGAGCTGATCGCCGAACGCAACGCGACCTCCGCGCGGGCGCGTGCGACGCTGCGATCGGTGCTCGACCTGCCCTACGGCCCGAGGAAAAACAACAAGATCGACCTCTATCCCGCGGCCGACCCGGATGCGCCCTGCCTGGTGTTCCTGCACGGCGGCTACTGGCAGAAGAATTCGCGCGAGCTGTTCGCCATGATGGTCGAAGGCGTCGCGGCGCACGGCTGGTCGATGGCGATTCCCGGCTATTCGCTTGCGCCCGAAGTGTCGCTCACCGAAATCGTCGACGAGGTGCGCCAGGCGCTGGACTGGCTTGCCGCGCATGCGCCGGACCACGGCGTCGCCGGTCCGGTGATCACCTCGGGCTGGTCGGCCGGCGGCCATCTCGTGGCGATGACGCTCGACCATCCGCTGGTCGCGGCCGGCCTGTCGATCTCGGGCGTGTTCGATCTGGCGCCGCTTCGCGACACCGGCCTGAACACGGCCCTGCAACTGACCGACGCCGAGATCGAAACGCTGTCGCCACTGCGGCTGCCGGTGATCGACAAGCGGCTCGACCTCGCTTATGGCGACGACGAACTACCGACCCTGGTGCTGGATTCCATCAACCTGCACGAGCGTCGCAGCGCTGCCGGCGCACCGGGGCTGCTGCTGCCGATCGCCGGGCACAATCACTTCTCGATTCTGGCCGAGCTGCGCCGACCGGACGGCGCGCTGGTGCGCGCCGCGCGCGGTCTCGCAAGCGCGTAGTTCCATTTGCAGCTCTACGCGCATCTCTTGCGCGAACCTATCCGCTCGATTTCGAGCCATTCGCGCCGCCATGCGTTGGGCGTGATACCCACGTAGCGACGGAAGATGCGCGAGAGATGAGCCTGATCGCTCAGCCCGCAGGCGAGCGCAATCTCGGACAGCGGCCAGTCGGTCGAGAGCATCAGCTTCTTGGCGCGCTCGACCCGGCGCTCGATCAGGAAGTTGCGCGGCGGGACGCCGACGCTCTGCCGAAACGCGCGTGCGAAATGTCCGGCACTGAGGTTCGTGAGGGACGCGAGGTCCCGTATCCTGACGCCTGCCTCGAGATGCGCTTCGATGTGGATCATCACCCGGTTCAGTTGCCATCGCGCCAGGCCAACACCGTTCAACAGAGCCGCCCGTGGAGCGGTCTGCGTTGCATGTCGCGCCTGGACCTCGCAGAGCAGCATCGCCGCCCGGGCGATACACGATTTCGCCGTCGCCGGATCGTCGTCGACCGCTGCTGAAGCTTCGCTCAGCATTTTCGCGAGGCAAACGATCGCTTCAACCGTATCCTTCCGATCCACCGCCTCTATCGTGTCGCCCATGGGAGGTGCGGCTTTCGTGTTGGTCGATGAAGTTGCTGCACTGAGCGCTCGTTTCGTCGATGGAACAGCGCATCAGCGCGGTCGAATAGTCGGACCATCGTGCGCGTCGCAGCCTGCGTTGGTTTCGGCGACAGCAAACCAAGGTATGTGAATTGTCCGGCGGACGCCCGGCCGGCCATTCCGCCGCGGAATGGGCAACCTTTCGTTGCAATCTAGCTCGTCTCCATCATCTCCGGTACAATGCCTAAAGCGACGCAACAGCCACGAGTTTCATGGATTCAGCCGCCGGCCCCCTCGTCGTCGTTGTCGACGACGATACAGACATCAGAGAGGCGCTGGCCGGGCTCTTCCTGTCGGTGGGCAATCGCGTCGCGTTGTTCGGGTCCGCCCAGCAACTGTTGAAGGCGGGCATCCCCGCCGACGCCAGTTGCCTGATCCTCGACGTACGCCTGCCCGGCACCAGCGGCCTCGAACTGCAGGACATGCTGTCCCGGCTGGACGTTCGGATTCCCATCATCTTCATGACGGGCTACGGCGATGTTCCGATGACGGTGCGCGGCATGAAGGCCGGAGCCGTCGACTTCCTGACCAAGCCGTTTCGGGATCAGGAAATGCTCGACGCCGTCGCAGCCGCGACCGAACTCGACGGCAGACGGCGGGAGGCCGATCGGAAGCGGGATGAGATTGTGCATCGCTACCGCGCGCTGACCCCGCGGGAGAAACAGATCTTCGAGATGGTCGCTGCCGGCTCCATGAACAAGAATATCGCCGCCGACCTCGGACTGAGCGAGATCACCGTCAAGATCCATCGTGGTCGCGTCATGAAGAAGATGGGCGCGCGATCGCTCGCGGACCTCGTCAGGATGGCGGAATCGACCCCCCGCTCGCCCGCCGCCGACGTAAAACCATCGTATGACTTATAACGCCGCGGCGGCTGCCCCAGTGTTTGGACACGTCGGATCGTGCTGCATCGCCCTTGAGGATGGCAGAAATGACCATCGGCAAGATCATATCGGTGATAGACGACGACGAGAACGTTCGGATCGCGATCGAGGGGCTGATTCAGTCGCTCGGTCTGCAGGCGCGCGGGTTCGCGTCGGCGCAGCAGTTCCTCGATTCCAACGTCAGTTCCTCGACCGCCTGCCTGATCACCGATGTGCAGATGGCCGGCCTGAACGGCCTCGATCTGCACTCCCTTCTGATCAGCGAAGGTAGGGCTCCCCCGGTGATCTTCATCACGGCCTTTCCGGACGAACGGATCGAGGCGCGGGCACGCGCGCTCAATGCGATCGGATTTCTGAGCAAGCCGTTCGACGCCCAGACCCTGGTGCAGTGCATTCACGATGCGCTCGCCAGGGCGAGCGGAGGCTCCGGATGATCGAGGCCCCGCGCGGAACCGTCGGATCAGGACCGCTGAAGCACGTCACCGGCCCGCTGGACTTTCTGCGCCGCAATGGCCAATTCAGCGTCTTCCGGATTCAGGCAGGGTGCCCGGAGATCGCCTCCCTGCTTCTGATGGCGGATCCGAACGATCCGGCGGCGGTGCAGAGGCTCACCCGGGAATTCGCCATTACGCGGGAGCTGGATCCCGATGTCGTCGTCCGTCCCCGCGATCTGGTATGCGCCGAGGGACAGGCCGCTCTGATGCTGGACGACGTCGATGCGCGCCCGCTCTCCGAACTGCTGGACGAACCGCTCGACGTCTTCAAATTCCTGCGCAGAGCGATCAGCCTGGCGCGTGCGCTCGGCCACATCCACGAACGCGGCCTCGTCCACCGCAATCTGCGCCCGGACACCATCTGGATCGACGGGGCGGACCACGTTCGGCTGACCGGACTGGAGGGGGCGTCCCGATTCCGCCGCGAGCGCCCCGATCTCGCCGTCCACGAATCCCTGGTCGGCTCGCCGATCTACATGTCGCCGGAGCAGACCGGACGGGTCAATCGATCGATCGATTCGCGAAGCGACCTCTACGTGATGGGCATCGTTCTCTATCAGATGATCGCCGCGGGATCGCTGCCGTTCCTCGCGTCCAGCCCGCTGCAGTGGATCCACTATCATATCGCGCGCCAGCCGAATCCGTTGCCGAACAGCCGCCCGGAAACCGGCGCGATCGAGCGTCTGGTCTTCAAGCTGCTGTCGAAATCCGCCGACGACCGCTATCAGACGGCGGCGATGGTTGAGCGAGACCTGCGGTCGTGTCTGGCGGCATGGGAGACGCACGGGACCACGGCAGGCGTCGAACTGACGTCGCAAGATGCTTCGGGCGTCATCCGGATGACCGAGAAGCTGTACGGACGCGACGCCGAGATCAATCAGTTGCTGTCGGCCTATCATCGCGTCGCATCGACCGGCGCCACCGAATGGGTCTTCATATCGGGATATTCGGGCGCGGGAAAATCCGCGACCGTGAACGAATTGCGGAAGACGCTCGCTCCGACCAACGGCTGGTTCATCTCGGGCAAATTCGACCAGTACAAACGCGACATCCCCTTCGCCACGCTGGCGCAGGCCTTCCAGTCCCGGCTGCGGCAGATTCTCGGACAGGACCGTGACGAACTGGCGCGATGGCGCGGCCTGCTGGGCGACGCCGTCGGGCCCTATGGCGAGTTGATGATCAACCTCGTCCCGGAGCTCGCTCTGCTGATCGGAAGCCAGCCCGCCGTCGCGGACCTGTCTCCGCAGGAGAGCAAGAGTCGGTTTCAGGCGGTTCTCGGCCGCTTTCTGGGCGCTCTCGCGCGGCCGGAACATCCGCTCGTGCTGTTCCTGGACGATCTGCAATGGTTCGACACCGCCACGTCGGATTTTCTTGTGCGGCTCGCAGCCGACGCGGACATCGGTCATCTCCTGATGATCTGCGCCTACCGGGACAACGAAGTCGACGACTCCCATCCGCTGACGCGGGCACTCGACGACATCCGGCGCAGCGCAGCGCATATCGAAGAACTCCGGCTGCGCCCGCTGGCCTTCGAAGATATCGCCGCCCTGGTCTCCGACGTGCTGCGGACTGCGCCGGACCGGGTCGCGCCGCTGGCCGCACTGATCCAATGCAAGACCGGCGGCAATCCGTTCTTCGCTATTCAGTTCTTCTCGTCGCTCATTCAGGAGCAACTGCTGGTTTTCCACGCGCTCGGACAGGAATGGACCTGGAACATCCAGCTGATCGAGGCCAAAGGCTACACCGACAACGTCGTCGACCTGATGGCGCGGAAACTCGACCGCCTGCCGCCGGCGACATTGAGGATCGTGAAGACCTTCTCGTGCCTCGGAATGGGGACCCATGCGTTCACCCTGAGCGGCATTTGCGGCCTGCCGGAGGAGGCTGTCCACGCCGGACTGCAGGACCTGGTCGCAAGCGAACTCGTGGTGCGGACCGGCGCCGAATATCGCTTCATCCACGACCGGGTCCGGGAGGCCGCCTACAGGCTGATCGCGCCGACGGATCTGCCGTCCGAGCACCTCCTGATCGCAAGATACCTCGCAGCGACGGCCGGCCCGGCACCGTCGTCCGACGAGATCTTCCAGATCGTGAACCACTACAATGCCGGTGTGGCGATGATTTCATCGGCGGCGGAGCGGTTGACTGTCGCCAGATACAATTTCGATGCCGGCCGCGCCGCCCGAAAGGCGATCGCTCATCAATCGGCCTTGATCTATCTGACAGCCGCCAAATCGCAGCTGACGCAAGACGAATGGCGATCCCATAGCGAACTCGCATTCGCGATCGAGTACCACCTTGCCGAAAGCGAATTCCTGACCGGCCGCCTGCCGGCGGCCGAGGCGCGATTGGCACTTCTGCGGCCGCATGCCCCGGACGAGGTCGACAAGGCCGCCGTGATCTCGCTGCAGATCACGCTCTATACGGCCATGGACCGCAGCGACGACGCCATCAAAGCCTGTCTCGCCTATCTGAACGACGTCGGCATCGTCTGGTCCTGTCATCCCACGCGTCAGGAAGCGCGGGCGGAATACCAGCGCCTGGCGCGGCGTCTTGACGGAATTTCAATCGGTGCGCTGCTGGATTTTCCGATCGCGACCGATCGCAAACATTGCGCGGCGCTCGGCGTGATGACCGCGGCGCTGGCGCCTGCGTTCTTCACCGACCTCAACCTCGTCTGTCTCATCCTGTGCAGGATGGCCAATCTCAGCATCCAGCGCGGCAACAGCGATGCGTCCGCACTGGCCTATGCCTATCTCGGAATGGTCGTCGGGCCCAATTTCGGCGATTATCGCGCCGCTCTCGGTCTCGGCGAACTGGGTCTTCAATTGGTCGAGACACGCGGCCTCGATCAATACAAGGCTCGCGTCCATCTCACCTACGGAGCCCATGTTCTCCCCTGGGCGCGCGCGCTGGATCGCTCGCAGAGCTATCTCAGGCGCGCATTCGAGGAATCCAACGAAACCGGGGATCTGACCTATGCCGGCTTTTCGTCCTGCACGCTGATCACCAACAGGCTCGAGGCGGGCGATCCTCTGGACGAGATCGAGCCGGAAGCCGTCGCGCGGCTGCAATTCGTGCAGCGCGCCAAATTCGGACTGATCGTTCACATCATCACCACCCAGCTTCAGCTGATCAAATTGCTTCGCGGCAGCACCGACACCTTCACCTCGCTGAACAGCGAAGGCTTCGACGAGGCCTCGTTCGAACGCCAGCTCTCGGCCAATCGCAGCCTCGATATCGCGGCGTGCTGGTTCTGGATCCGCAAGATGCAGGCGCGATTCTTCTCCGGGAACTACGCTGCGGCCTACGAGGCGCTGCAGAAGGCCGAACCCCTGCTGTGGACGACCTTCGGTCACTTCGAGCTGGTCGTCTTCCACTTCTATGGCGGCCTCGTCAGAGCCGCATATCACGACTCCGCCCCCGCGGGCCTGCGTGAAACTCTGCTGAGCGGCCTGATCGCCGCACATCGCCACATGGCCGAATGGGAGACCCATTGCCGCGAGAATTTCGAAGGCCGGGCGGCCGTGCTGGCGGCCGAAATCGCGCGGATCGAAAATCGTCCGTTCGACGCCATCCGGCTTTACGAAGAGGCGATCGGTTCATCGCGTCGGTATGGCTTCGTGCAGAACGAGGCGGTTGCGCATGAAAGGGCCGCGCAGTTCCATCAGCATCAGGGTTTCCAGACCGGATACGAAGCGCATCTGGTGAAGGCGCGCGATTGCTATCACCGCTGGGGGGCAGCTGGAAAAGCGAGCCAGATCGAGCGCCTTCACCCCGGCCTGAGCGGGATTCTCTCGACGCCGCATGTCCCACCCGAATTTGCCGACAGCTTCGATCTGGCGGCCGTCGTCAGGACCTCCGAGGCGGTGTCCAACGAGTCCGGGGTCTCCCGGCTGATGGAAACGCTGATGACGCTGGTGCTCGAACACGCCGGCGCGCAGCGCGGCTTGCTGATCATCCCGCAGGGTGACGAATTGGCGGTGCGGGCGGAGGCGAGGACCAGCATCGACGGCGTGCAGGTTTCGCTGCGGGACGACGATGCGGCGGCGCCGGAGCTACCGACAACGATCGTCAATCTCGTTGCTCGTACCGCGGAACCCATCACCCTGGACGACGCACGTGCCAGTGGCCCCTTCGTCGACGATCCCTACGTCTCGGCGGCGCAATGCCGCTCCATCCTGTGCCTTCCCCTCGTCAAGCGAACCAAGCTGATCGGCATCATCTTTCTCGAGAACAATCTGGCGGCGGGCGTCTTCACCCCGGCGAAGCTGTCCGTCCTCAAACTACTGGCTTCGCAGGCGGCGATGTCGCTGACCAACGCGCTGCTCGAGGAAAAGGACGCCCTGGTCGAAGCGCTGCAGAAGTCGCAATCCGAATTGATGCGGATGTCGCGGCTGACGGCGATCGGCGAACTGGTGATTTCGATCGCCCACGAGATCAACCAGCCGCTGACCGCGATCATCACCAATGCCGACGTCTGTCTGCGATGGCTGAACAACGAGAAGCCGTCGACGGAAGAAGCCAAGAACGCCGCCCGCCGGGTCATCGAAAACGGGCGGCGCGCCGCCGACGTGGTCCAGACCATCCGTGGATTGGCCGTCAAATCCATCCCGAAGATGTCGGCCGTCGACGTCAACGTGGTGGCGCGCGAGATGCTGTCCATCATCCAGAGCGAGTTGCGTCAGCACAACGTCCACCTCGATACGACCCTGACCGAGGGCGCAAGCACGGTGATGGCGAACAGGGTGCAACTTCAGCAGGTCCTCCTCAATCTGATGATGAACGCCATCGAGTCGGTGGCGGCGATCGAGGGCAGACGCACAATGAGCGTCGCGACGCGCACCGGCGACGCCGACACCATCGTGATCAGCGTCACAGACAATGGTTTCGGCTTCGACGAAGACCGGATCGATCAACTGTTCGAGGCGCTGGTGACGACCAAGCCGCATGGCATGGGCATGGGGCTGTCGATCAGCAAATCGATCGTGGAAGCCCATGGCGGTCGGCTGTGGGCCACCTCGGTCAAGCCGCGCGGCGCTTCGTTTCACTTTTCGCTCCCGCGCCTGTCTGCGTAGCATGCTTTCAAGTCGCGAACGTCCAAGTCGCCATCCGAACCGACAAGCGCCGAACCGGCATTTGCCTTAGCTGAACTGCTGTACCCGGCCGGTGCCAACAGGAATTCATACGCTGCCGCCTGAACGCGCGGGCTTCAACCCATGGCATCCTGCAACTTATCGTATCCTGCAACCCATGGCATCCTGCGGACATGAAAGCGTGATCCAACATGGTGCCGATACTGGCAGCATTGCAGCGCCGCGGGCGCCATGCGTCACGCATCGACGAAGGAGACGTGATGGCGGCTGAGTCGGCGTCATGCATTTGTCGGGCAGCGCTCTGGCGTGCCCGCCCACCCCACCTACCAAGAAGGAGACACGAGATGAGCAGCGGATTCGTCAAGACAAAGGACGGCGTCGAGATCTTCTACAAGGATTGGGGTCCCAAGCAGGCCCAGCCGATCGTCTTCCACCACGGCTGGCCGCTGTCGTCCGACGACTGGGACGCGCAGTTGCTGTTCTTCCTCGCGCAGGGCTATCGGGTCGTCGCCCATGATCGGCGCGGCCACGGCCGCTCGTCGCAGGTCGACGTCGGCCACGACATGGATCACTACGCAGCAGATGCCTTTGCGGTTGTCGAGCACCTGGACCTGAAGAAGGCGATTCACATCGGCCATTCGACCGGCGGTGGCGAGGTCGCGCGCTACGTCGCCAAGTTCGGCGAGCCCAGCGGTCGGGTGGCGAAAGCCGTCCTCGTCAGCGCCGTGCCGCCGCTGATGCTCAAGACCGAGACCAACCCGGGCGGCCTGCCGATCGAAGTCTTCGACGGCTTTCGCAAGGCGCTCGCCGCCAACCGCGCGCAGTTCTATCTCGACGTGCCCGGCGGCCCGTTCTACGGCTTCAACCGCCCGGACGCGACGACCCTGCCCGGCGTCGTCAACAACTGGTGGCGGCAGGGCATGATGGGGAGCGCCCAGGCGCACTACGACGGCATCAAGGCGTTCTCGGAGACCGACCAGACCGACGACCTGAAGGCGATGACCGTTCCGACCCTCGTGCTGCACGGCGAAGACGATCAGATCGTGCCGATCGACAATGCGGGACGGATGTCGGTGAAACTGGTGAAGCAGGGCAAGCTGAAGACCTATCCCGGCTACCCGCACGGGATGCTGACCACGCATGCCGATGTGCTCAACGCAGACCTTCTGGCTTTCGTGAAAGAGTAAGGCGGACGCCTCACCAATCACAACGGTCATCGAAGCGGAGCTCGCGGGCTCCGCTTCGACTGGTCGTGTCGTCTGCAGAGCGGCCGGTTCGGTCGCATCGCGGATGGCAGGCGCGAGACCGGCGCGACGAATCCGTGCGCACGATCTCACCGCGTGCGGCAACGCGGGTCGCAGGACCATTCCTCGCGGAAAGAACTCAGATATTCTCGCGGCGACGTCGCCAATTGCGGCAGAATTCGAGGGCGGAGATCATTTCCTTTTCGACCGTCGAGACCGAAATATTCAGACTACGTGCAATCTGCGGATACGTCATGCCGTCGATCTTGCTCAGCAGGAAAATCCGCTTGGTTCGCCGTGGCAGCGTCTCCAGCGCGCGCAGCAGCGAATGGAGATCCATCCGGCTCGCAACCTCGTCCTCGGGGCACACAACGGAAGGCTGCAACTGGTCGCGCGAAATGCTTTCGGCATAGGACAGCCGCACGCGCTCGGCGCGCATCGCATCACGGGCGAGGTTGCGCGCGGTGGTGACGACGAGACCGACATCGCGCTTGCCCACGTCGCGATTCATCAGCTTGATGAACGTTTCGTGGACGACATCCTCCGCAGTGTGGGTACTGCCCGTGATGCGCCGGACCAGCCGCTGGAGATGGCCCTGCTCTGCCCCGAAGATATTGAGCAGTTCTGTCGCAGACGACATGGTATCCTCATCGTCAGGCATCAGCCCGGTCCGGACGGCGAGCGTCCGGAGATAATCTCAAGGCTGCCGCAACACCATTCTTAAACAGTTCAAAAGCGTGTTTCAGCGATTATTACTGACCATTCTTCTAACCGCATTCCTCTCGGAGATGTCAACGCCAACGACATCTCAACGATTGTTTGCTGGTTGAATTCTAAACTACGGATCGGACTTGCATTACGGCTTTCACGGCCGCGGACCGTTTAACCCATGAGGCCCATCAGCCCCGGGGCGGTTCGCGGAAGAAGACATGCCGATGCACGTATCCATGCGCCAGGTTGCCGAGCGCGCAGCATTCCAGAGCTTCGCCAACTGCTATCTGCGCGAGGTCGACCCCGGCGCGCCGTGCGCGCGCTGGGCGAAGCACGGCGACCCTGCGGACTACATCGAATGGGCCTGCCCGATGGCTGCGGCGGCGCTGCGCGCCGAAATCGAGCGGCATTCATTGTGCGGGCCAATTCGATTTGGACGGGTCTTCGTCTGCCGGTCGCCGGAAAACGCCTGGCGCGAGATCGCTCCGCTGCGCGCGCTCTATCTCATGGTGCAGGAATGCTACGCCAGCATGGGCGCGGAGCGGGCGGATGCGTTGCGCCATGAAGAAGCCGAACTGCTGGGCCGCGTGCTCGACAGCTACGATTGCATAGCCGATGGCCTGGAACGGGCAGCGGAAAGCGAGGGGACGAATTTCCTCGATGGCGAACAGAGCCTGGTATTCGGACACTGGCTGCATCCTACCCCGAAGAGCCGTCAGGGCATGACCAGCTGGCAGCGGCCCACTTACGCACCCGAACACCGCGAGCAGTTCCGGCTCGCCTTTTTCGCCGCCGACTCGGCACTGTTGCGACAGGATGCGGCGCCGGGCGTTTCCCTGCCCGACATCATCAAAACGATGATACCGCCAAGTGAGCATCCCCGGCTACAGTCGGGCGAAGGGCTTATTCCGATGCATCCGCTGCAGGCCGAAGCGCTGATGCTGGATCCTGCGGTTGCAAGGCTGGCAGCCGAGGGACGGCTACGTTCCCTCGGTCATATCGGCGCCTGTTTCTCGCCGACCTCCTCGGTGCGGACGGTCTACAGCGCGGACGTCCCGTGGATGCTTAAATTCTCACTCCCGGTCAGGATCACCAACTCGCTGCGCGCCAACCAGATGTCCGAGCTCGAAGCAGGCGTCGCCATGTCGCGGCTGTTCGCACGCACGGATTTTCTCGCCCGCCATCCGCGCTTTCGCCTGATCCGTGATCCGGCCTATCTCACGCTCCAGCTGCCGGGATGCAGGGAGAGTGGATTCGAGGTGATCTTCCGCGAGAACCCGTTCACGAGAGGCCTCGAGAACACCGGCGTCACGATCGCGGCGCTGACGGCCGATCCACCGCCGGGCGCCCGGTCCAGGCTGGAGAGGATCATCCGCGACCTCGCCGCGCGCAGCGGCGAGCCGGTGGACGACGTCTGCAGGCGCTGGTTCGCGGCCTATCTCGACTGCGCGCTCGATTCGATGATCCGGCTCTACGACGAACTCGGCGTGGCATTCGAGGCACATCAGCAGAACGGCCTGCTCGACGTCTCGTCCGGGTTTCCGACCGCGTTCTACTATCGCGACAATCAGGGGTTCTATCTGTCGAACGCGCACCGCGAGCGGCTGACGGCGCTGGTGCCGGAGACTGCCGGCATCGCCGGGCTGTATTTCGACGATTACGTGATCCAGGAACGCTTCGGCTACTACCTGATCGTCAATCAGGTGTGCTCGGTCATCGCGCGCATGGGGCAGGACGGGCTGATCGCGGAAGAGGCGCTGCTCGCGATGCTGCGCGAGCGACTGGAGCGGCTCGCACACGAACTCACCGGCGTCGGCGGCGAGTTCGCGGCGGGATTTCTGAGCCGGCCGACCGTCGCCGCCAAGGCCAATCTCCTCACCCGCCTGCTCGACATCGACGAACTGGAGGCCGACGACGGCCGGGCGATCTATGTGCAGCTGCGCAATCCGCTGTTTTCGGCAAGCCGCACCGCACGCCAGGGAGACGCCTGTGCCGCTGCCGTTTGACATTGTCGAGCGGCCGGAAGAGCGCGTGGTACGCCAGCTCACCGCGGCGGCACTCTACGAGAATCTGTTCGGATCGCAGGATTTTGTCCGATGCGGTCCTCGCAGCTTCGAATGGTGCATCGACGGCCGCGCCTGGCGGGCGCGCGGCCGCATCGGCGCCTTCGGCCGTCCGCGGCTGGAAGCCGGAACAGTCGCATGGCGCGCGACTGCCGGATGGCGGCAGGCGTCGATCGCGGACGTGGTCTCGGTCCTGCCCGGCGCAGAGCGCGAGCGCGAGCGGCTCGGCCGCGAACTGGCGCAGACCGCCGCGTTGATGCGCTGGAACGTCGATCACCTGCCACGTCGCGACCGGCGGGATTTGCCGTTCTCCGAACTCGACGCGGCGATCGACGAGGGACATCCCTACCACCCCTGCTTCAAGTCCCGCACCGGCTTCGACGAGCACGATCACAGCACCTACGGGCCGGAGGCAGGCCACACGTTCCAGCTCGTCTGGCTCGCTGTCGCGCGCGACCTGCTGCATCTGTCGCTCCCTGACAGCGAGGACAGGTTCTGGGAGCGCGAAATCGGGGCCGAGGCCAAGATGGCGCTGCGCGCGCGGGCCGCTACGCTGGGACTCGACGCTCGGGAATTCGGCCTGATGCCGGTTCATCCCTGGCAGTGGCGCAGTCTTTCTGAAGATCGAATGAAGCCGCTGATCCGATCGGGGCGCGTGCACGATCTTGGGACGGCGGGAGATCGCTACCGCGCCAGCCAGTCGGTGCGCTCGCTCAGCAATGCGCGGGATCCGCGCGCGAGCGGCGTGAAGCTCGCGATGAACATCGTCAACACGTCGACGCGCCGCACGCTCGAACCGCATTCGGTCGGCACCGCTCCGGTTCTGTCTCACTGGCTCGGCGAAGTGCTCGACGGCGACCCGTTGTTCAGGAGCCGCTACCGGCTCGACATCCTGCGCGAATATGCCGGCGCGATCGTCGACCGGGACGGAGCGCTCGGCGGACAGATCGCGGCGATCTGGCGCGAGAGTGTCGAAAGCAAGCTTGCCGACGGTGAGGCCGCGGCGCCGTTCAACGCGTTGATGGCGGTCGAGGCGGACGGGCGGCCGTTCATCGATCCGTGGCTGATCCGCTACGGCATCAGGGAATGGATCGACCGATTCATCGACGTCGCCGTGTTGCCGGTCTGGCGACTCCTCGTGGTGCACGGCATCGCCACCGAAGCGCATGGACAGAACATGGTGCTGGTTCACCGCGACGGCTGGCCGGAGCGGCTGATCCTGCGCGACTTCCACGACAGCCTGGAATTCGTGCCGGGATTTCTGGCCAGCCCGGCGCTGGCGCCGGACTTCGAGACGCTGCATTCCGACTACCGCGATGCCCGCCCCGATCAATACTATTGGATGCAGCGCCCCGAGGATTTGCGCGACCTGTTCGTCGACTGCCTGTTCGTCTTCAACCTCTCCGAAATCTCGCATCTGGTGCAGAGCTTCTACGGCCTGAACGAGGGGGCATTCTGGTATCGCGTGACGCAGCGCCTCCTCGCCGATCTCGCCGAGCATCGCCTCGGTGATCGCGCCGCCCGGCTCGGCTTCGGCATGCGCGAGATCGAGACTGAAAGCCTGCTCGCGCGAAAGCTCGGGCTCAGCGGGCCCGATCTCCAGCACAGAGTCCCGAATGCGCTCGCGGGGCTTTCCCTGATGACCCGAGAAACAGCATGATCCGTATCGACGACAAGCACTACGATCGCGCCCTGATGCAGGACATGAGCGAGCGCGCGGCCATTGCGACGGCACTCGCGGATCACGCAGGCCGTTGCTATGCGGTGTGCCTCAGCGACATCGCCGAATTTCTGGCGCTGCTGTTCGCGATCCGCGAGGCCGGGGCCGGCATCCTGCCGATCCACCCATCGACGCCGCGCGCGGCGGCGCGCCGAATGGCGGTCGACGCGGGCTGCCACCGACTGATCCTCGACGGCTACGCGACCGAAATTCTCGAAGGCGGCGCTGCCGGCCCGGGACGATTGCTGCAGACGACGTCCGGCACCACCGGCCAGCCGAAGCGGATCGCCCGGAGCTGGGCCGAGATCGACCGCGAGATCGAAAACTACGTCGCGTTCTTCCGTGAGCCGGAGGACATGACTCCGGTGGTCGCCTGCCCGGTCACGCATTCCTATGGCCTGATCTGCGGCGTGCTCGTGGCGCTCAGGCGCGGACAGGTCCCGCATATTCTCAACACCGGAAATCCGAAATTCCTGATTGCGCGCCTGCGCGAGACCCGACAGCCGCTGCTGTATTCATCGCCCGCAATGCTGCACACGATCGCCCGGCTGCTGCCGGCCGGCGAGACGATCTTCGCCGCCATGACCTCCGGCACGCTGCTGCCGGAAAGCTGGTTCGCCGCGATCCGCGGCCGGACCGGACATCTGTTCCAGCAATATGGCTGCTCGGAATCCGGATGTATCGCGATCAATCCCGACCTCGCCGCCGCCGATGAGATGGGACATCCCCTGCCGCATCTCGGCGTCGACACCGGCACGGCGGATGCGCCGCGGGAGATCGTGGTGCGCGTGGGCGAGCGCGAGATTCACACTGCCGATCTCGGTTACTCGAAAGCCGATGGCACTCTCGTGTTCGTCGCCAGGCTCGACGACACGATCAACGTCTCCGGCCTCAACGTCTATCCGCGAGAGGTCGAGGACGTGGTGATGGCGATGCCGGGCGTGACCGATGCGGTGGCTTTCCGCAAGCTCGACCCGTTCGCGGGCGAGCGTGTGGCCCTCGCCTTCAGTGCCGAGCATGCTATCGCGCCCGCGAGCCTGCGCGAATGGTGCGCGCAGAATCTCGCCGCGCATCAGGTGCCGATGGAAACGATGCGCGTCGCCCATGTGCCGCGGCAGGCGAACGGCAAGATCAGCCGGCGCGCAATCGCGACCTTGTATGCCGAGGGCCGGCTCGCGCGGGTCGCCGCGGAGGCCATGGCATGACCCGCGAGGAGATCGTCGCCGCGATCCGCACCGTGCTCGCCGAGCGGATGGACAACAAACACCTCGACGGCTTCGGCCCGCAATCGCGGCTGAACGCCGATCTGTATCTGGACTCCGTGCTGATGCTGAACCTGTTTCTGCATCTGGAGCTGGACCACGGCCTTCCCGCGCCCGAGCAGATCGTCGCCGCGGCGGAGATCGAGACGGTCGGCGATCTCGCGGCGCTGCTGGCCGACGAGATGCCTGCCCCCAAGGACGCGACGACCGCGGCGGACACCACCGAGCCCGACGTGCACGGCGAGGTGTATCAGGACATCAAGGTCCACTGCTTCGTCTCGTGCCTGTGCGACGCGGTGAAGGCGGCCGGACTCGATCACCGACCGATGTATTTCAGCATCTGGGATGCGGACTTCGCCGTCTCCGAGCGCTACCAACTGCTGTATCACACCCCGCAGATCAGCCACGAATTCTTCCGCCGCTGGTTTCAGCGGCTCTACGGCGTGCGGATCACCGAGTGGTACGATCATTCGGCATCGAAGCCGGCCAATCTGGACAAGCTGCTCGGCCTGATGGCGGGACGCCGGCCGACTGAAAACGTCATGGTGATGCTGGACATGTTTCACCTGCCGGAGCGGGAGAACAAGTTCAACCAGAACCCCTTCCCGCATTATCTCATGGTCGAGCCGACCGAGGATGCCGAGATCTGGCAGGTGCGAGATCCGGATTTCCGCTGGGAAGGCCCGATCGCGCGCGAGCGCCTGCTCAACGCCATTGCCCAGCCGAGCGTCGCGGGCGGCTACGTGTTCGACCGAAGCGCGGTGAGACAGCCTGCGGCCGCGGACATCCGCGACTTCTTCCTCGCGAGTTTCATTGCCGACGACAATCCCTTGATCCGCCGTGTGCGGGATATCGTTGCGGCCCATGTCGAGGGTCGCAATGGTCTCTGCGTCGAGGAGCTGAACACCGCTCTGCGCGAGCTGCCGGTGATCTCGATCCGCAAATGGGCCTATGAGCACGGCTTCGCTTACTTCTGGCGAGCCCTGCGCCTGCCGAACGGCGAGTTTCTGCACTGGTGCGACGAAATCGAAGAGCTCGCGCTCGGCTTGACGGGCCTGCACTTCGCGATCCTGCGACTGGCGCAGACCCGCGACCATTCCCACGCCGCGCAAATCTTCGGGACGCTCGACCGTCTCGACGCGCTCGAAGCCGCCATCAAGGCACGACTACACGCGGTGTTTCTCGACTGGTGCGCCGACCAGGGCTTCACGCTTGTACCCTCGTCCAATGACCGACTGGCAGCAGGATGAGGCTCCCGGTATGCAGTCTCCGCCACGCTGTGATCATCGCCCCGCGCCACGCTTGCGGCCACGTTCTGTTCAAAGGCAATCCATGTTCATGATCCGTTTGATCGCCATTCTGGCCGCCTTCGTTCTTCCGGCAGCGGCCTTCGCCGAGTCGGTCGATATCAGCACGGCGCGCGGGGTGGTGGCGCTGCAGGCCAAGCCTCAACGCGTCGCGGTGTTCGACATGGCGGCGCTCGACACGCTCGATCTGCTCGGGGTGAAAGCCGCGGGCGTGCCGGATCGGGTCTATCTGCCCGAGCTGAAGAAGGCCGCCGCCGGCGCGAAAGTCGTCGGCACCCTGTTCGAACCGGACCTCGAAGCCCTCAGCGCACTCGGCCCCGATCTGATCATTCTCGGCGGACGCTCCTCGCCGAAACTGAAGCAGACCGCGCGCGTCGCACCGACCATCGACATGTCGATCGACGGACAGGATCTCATCAAGGACGCTGAAGCGCGCCTCGAAACCTATGGCCGGCTGTTCGGCCGCGAAGAGGCGGCGCGCGAGGCGCAGCGGACGTTCATTGCCGCAGTCGCCGCCGCGCGCGAGGCGGCGAAGGACAAGGGCCGGGCGCTGATCCTGATGACGAACGGGCCGAAGATCTCCGCCTTCGGCGTCGGGTCGCGGTTCGGCTGGCTGCACGCGACGCTCGGCATCGAACCCGCAGTGACCACGATGGGTCCCGGAATACACGGCGAGGCGGTGTCGTTCGAATTCGTCCGCAAGGCTGATCCCGACTGGCTGATTGTGGTCGATCGCGCGCTCGCGATCGGCGCCGGCGACAGCCAGGCGCAGGCGACGCTCGACAATGAACTGGTGCGGAGCACCAAGGCCTGGAAGCAGGGCCGCGTGATCTATCTTCCCGCTGCCGATCTGTACATTGCGGGAGGCGGCATCCAGGCCATGACCCGCGTGCTCGCGGCGATCACCCGCGGATTTTCGGCCACGCAATGATGCCCGTCGAACAGGCGGTGGGGCGCCCTATCGGCGCCGCCGCGCTTCTGGTCCTCTCGGGGCTCTTCGTCACGAGTCTGTTCGTGGGCGTCGGGGATGTTTCGATCCACGACGCCTTCACCGATCCCGATGCGCTTTATCTCATCGCGGCCAGTCGCCTGCCGCGAACGCTCGCCGCCGTGCTGACGGGGGCCGGCCTCGCGATCGCAGGCCTCGTGATGCAGACGCTGGCGCGCAACCGCTTCGTCGAACCGACGACCGCGGGCACCGGCCAGAGCGCCGCGCTCGGCATCCTGCTCGTCACCCTTTTGATGCCGTCGGCCTCGATCGCCCTGAAAACTCTCGTCGCGAGCCTGACCGCGCTCGCCGGCACATCGCTGTTCCTGTCGATCGCGCATCGGCTGCCGCCGACGCAACCCTTCCTGGTGCCGCTTTTCGGGCTGGTCTATGGCGGTGTCGTCGGCGCCGCCGTCACCTTCGTGGCCTGGCACGCCGATCTGCTGCAATTCGTCGAGATCTGGACCAGTGGCGAGTTCTCGGGCGTGCTGCGCGGGCGCTACGAACTGCTCTGGGTCTCGGCCGCGATGCTGGCGGCGACATGGATCTTCGCCGACCGCTTCACCCTGATGTCGCTCGGGCGCGACGTCAGCGTCGGACTGGGCCTCGACTATGCCCGGATGATGCAGATCGGCCTCGTCATCATTTCGGTCGTCACCGCGCTTACGGTCGTGATCGTCGGGCTGATCCCGTTCGTCGGCCTCGTCGTCCCCAACATGGTCTCGCGGCTGATGGGCGACAACATGCGGTCGGCGATCCCCTGGGTGGCGGGCAGCGGCGCAGCGCTGGTTCTGGTCTGCGACATCATCGGCCGGCTGCTGCGTTTTCCCTACGAGATCCCCGTCGGCACCGTGCTCGGCGTGGTCGGCGCCGCGGCGTTTCTCTGGCTTCTGTTTCGCAGGCCGGCCCATGCGTGATCGCTCCACGATCGTGCTGGCGGCCCTCGGCCTGACCGCGCTCGCCTGCATCGGCGCCTTCATGACGATCGGACTCCGCGGTAACCTCGCCTTCGCGCTCGAACTGCGCAGCACACGCCTGCTGGCCCTGATACTCGTCGCAATTTCCATCGCCGTCTCGACGGTGGTGTTTCAGACCGTGACCGCAAACCGGATCCTGACGCCATCGATCATGGGGTTGGACGCGCTCTACATCTTCAGCCAATCGCTGCTGGTGTTTGCGGTCGGCGGGCTCGGCTTCGCGTCACTCGATCCACGGCTCAAATTCGCCGGCGAGGCCCTGGTGATGGTCGCGCTTGCTGCGCTGCTGTTCCTGCCCTTGCTGAGGTCGCGGGTCGATCTGATCCTGATGCTGCTGGCGGGCGTCACCATCGGCGTGCTGTTCCGGAGCCTGTCGTCACTGCTCGTCCGGCTGATCGACCCCAACGACTTCGCGCTGCTGCAAGGCGCGAGCTATGCCGGGTTCGGCAAGATTCACGGCGAGCTTCTGGTCGCGGCCGGCGTGTTGTCCGCGATCGGAATCGCGATCGCCTGGCGAATGCGCCACGTGCTGGATGTTCTCGCACTCGGGCGCGACACCGCGACGGGCCTCGGGCTCGAATGGACCCGCGTCGTCGCCGGGATGATCATGCTGGTGGCGGCGCTGGTCGCCGTCTCCACCGCGCTGGTCGGGCCGGTCGCGTTCTTCGGCCTGCTCGTGGTCGCATTGGGCGAGCGGCTGATCGACACCCGCCGCCATGCGATCCTGCTGCCCGCCGCGGCGCTGGTGGCGATCATCGTGCTTGTCGGCGGACAGACCATCCTGCAGCATGGACTGGGCGGCGTCTCCACGCTCGGCGTCGTCATCGAATTCATCGGAGGGCTCGTCTTCCTCGCAATGCTTCTCCAGGGAGTGCGGCGATGATCGTCGTGAAGAACATCTCGCTCGCCTATCAGGGCGCGACGATCCTGCGGGACATCAATCTGGAGATTCCCGAAACCGGCGTCACCGCACTGATCGGCCCGAACGGTGCCGGAAAATCCAGCCTGCTGTCGCTGATCGCGCGGCTTCAGCCGATCCAGACCGGCTCGATCAGCGTCGACGGGCAGCCGATCGGGCACACGCCGAGCCGCGTGCTGGCGCGCACGCTGGCGATCCTGCGGCAGGATCCGGCGATCGCCAGCCGGCTCCGGGTGCGCGAGCTGGTGGCGTTCGGCCGCTTTCCGCACAACAACGGCCGCGCCACGGACGAGGACCGGGCGCTGACGCAGGCCGCGCTCGAGCGCTTCGACCTGACCGCCTTCGCCGACCGCTTCATCGACACACTGTCGGGCGGGCAGCGACAGCTGGTGCTGGTGGCGATGACGTTCTGCCAGGGCACGCGATGGCTGCTGCTCGACGAACCCCTCAACAATCTCGACATGTTCTATGCCCGCGAACTGATGCGCTCCTTGCGGGACGTCGCCGACAGCGAGCGCCGCGCGATCGTGATCGTGCTCCACGACATCAATCAGGCCGTGACCTATGCGGACCACATCGTGGCGATGAAAGGGGGCACCGTGATCGCGAATGGCCCTCCCGACGAGATCGCGAATACCGCAAGCCTTCGGCGGATCTTCGGCTATGACATGCCGGTCGAGACCTATTGCGGGAAACCGATTGTGCTGAATCACCTGTAGTGGAAAGATGTTTAGGGGCATTCTAGATTGCGCGTTATCAGCAGGGCCGATATCGCACCGGATCGGCGACGAAATCGCGGACCCCGCCCGACCGCTCTCAGTCACACCCGCCTGAACCCTGGGGTCATCCGCGGTGCGGCATAGAAGAGCAGCGCCTGCCAAGACGGCAGACGCTTTTGCGAGAGAATGCGTGGCGATGAATTTCGCATCCGATGACAGCAAGGACCGGGAGCGGACGTCGCGGGAGGCGACCGAGTGGTTCGTGCGGCTCCAGAATCCCCTCGTCTCCGACGACACGCGGCGGGCTTACCGCGACTGGCTGATGGCGGACCCCGCCCATCGCGATGCGATGCGCGACGTATCGGAATTGTGGCGCGCGCTCGACTTTCCCGCCGCGCAGCTCGCGACCACCGGCTGGCATCGCGCCGCCGACGCTGCGGCGCCGCGGCCGCGCAGATGGTTCGCGACGGGATCCAGGCTCGCAACTGCCGCCGTCGTTCTCGTGGCGCTGGCGGGCGGACTGGCGGTGTGGCGCGATCCCGGCCTGATCGACCGGGCGTTCGCCGATGTCGCGACGCTGCCCGGCGAGCGGATCGAAGTAAGTCTCGCTGACGGCACCCTCGCTTTTCTCGATGGCGACACCGCACTCAAGAGTCGCATGAACGGCGAGCGTCGCGAAGTCACCATGCTGCGCGGCCGGGTCTGGTTCGATGTGGCCAGAGATCCGGCGCGGCCCTTCACGGTGCATGCCGGGGGTGTCGATGCCCGGGTGCTCGGCACCGCCTTCGAGGTCAATCGCGAGGCAGCCGCGGTCACTGTCGAACGTGGCGAAGTCGCGGTGTCCGCCGTCGAATCCAGACGCGGTCCGGTCAAGCTGACAGCGTCGCAGCGCGTTGCGCTTCAGGACGGAATGCTCGGTGCACCGGTGCCCGTCGATCCGGAGCAGATGTTCGCATGGCGGCGGGGGCTGATCATCCTCGATCGCGCCCCGCTCTCGCAGGTTGTGGAAGAGCTCGACAAAATGGCGCCCGGCCGCGTGCTGATCGCCGATCCGGAGCTGAAGCGCCTGACGCTCTCCGGCGCTTTCCGCACCGACGAACCCGGCGCGGTGCTGGAAGCCCTGCGCAGCGCCCTCGGGCTCCGCACCGTGTCGGTGCCGGGCTTCGCGACGCTGATCTATCGCTGAGGGTCTCCAGTATTTTTGCGGGGTTTGCCCCACCTGCCCGTTGAACAACGGGAGGGGCCGTCAGTCGCGCGCCCCGAGCGTAGTGGGGGACCTCTAGACCATGCGGAAATTCGCAAGTGCTGCCGTGTTGAACTGCGGCGTATCGATGATTGCAGTGGCGCTTGCCGTTGCCGCTGTGCCCGAAGCGCGGGCGCAGGCAAACAACGCTTACAGTTTCAATATTCCGGCCAAGTCGCGCCTCGCCGCGCTGGCGGACTTCACGGCTGCGACCGGAATCCAGGTGGTGCATCAGGGCGCGGGCGCGATCGGCGGCACGTCCCAGGTGGTGAGCGGCCGATATCCTGCCGACACGGCGCTGCGGACGATTCTGGCCGGCTCCGGCCTGAGCTATCGCTTCACGGGACCGCGCACGGTCGCGATCGAGGCGCCAGGCGGCGGCGGCGCGGCGGTGGCGGGCGGCGGCATCGCGCTGGATACGATCAGCGTCACGGGCGCCGGTCAGGGGATCGGCCGCGACGGCGTCAGCGAGATCAACATCACCAGCGTGGATATCGAACGCCGCAATGCGACCGACCTCAAGGGCGTGTTTCGAGGCGAACCGAGCGTCATCGTCGGCTCCTCGCTGCCGATGTCCCAGAAGGTCTATGTGCAGGGCATCGAGGAAACCAATCTCGCGGTCTCGATCGACGGCTCGCGCCAGAACAACAAGGTCTTCCACCACAATGCGACGACGATGATCGATCCGAGCCTGCTCAAGGCGGTGCGGGTCGATGCGGGCGTGGCGCCGGCCGATGCCGGCCCCGGCGCGCTCGGCGGCGCGATCGCCTATGTGACCAAGGACGCGAGCGACTTCCTGCCCAACGACGGCTTCGGCGGTTCGATCAAGTCGACGTTCAACTTCAACGGCAACACCTCGACCAACAATCTCACCAGCTACACGCGCCAGGGCGGCTTCGAGGCGCTCGGCTCCTTCACCTATGCCAAGGGCAGCGAGTTCAAGGCCGGCAACGGCCAGGAGGTGCTCGGCACCGCGACCAATTTTCTGAGCGGGCTCGGCAAGTTCGCCTATCAGAGCCTCGAAGGCCACCGCATCTCGCTCAGCCACGAACAGATGCGTGACGACGCGATGCGCCCGTTCAGGGCCAATGCCGTGCAGATCATCGGTGGCAGGCCGACGCCGCTGGTGCGCCCCTACACGCTCGACCGGCAGAACACCGTCTTCACCTACACCAACGTCTCCCCCGACGGCTGGTGGGACCCCAAATTCGTGCTGGGCTACAATCGCTCGAAAGTCGCGGTGGACCAATACACCGGCGCCACGCTCAACACCTACAGCTACACCAGCGAAGGAATCAGCGACAGCCTCAACGGCAAGCTGGAGAACAAGTTCGCCTTCTCCATCGGCGACATCGTCACCGGCATCGACTTCTATCGGGACAGCGCGGCATACATCGACCAGAGCTATCGGACAGCGGAAAAGGCCGACAATGTCGGCGCCTATGCCCAAGCGCGGCTGCGACCCTGGGAACGCACCAAGCTCTCGTTCGGCATGCGCGGAGACCACCAGAGCTTCAAGGGCGTCAACGGCTTCCGCTCGAGCGACCAGGGCCTCAGCGGCAACGTCTCCGGCGAATACGAACTGACCAGCTTCCTCAGCGCCAAGGCCGGCTATTCGCACGTCTGGGCCGGCGTGCCGCTGGCCGAGAATTATGTCCAGAACCCCGCCTGGGTCTACGGCGTCGGCCCGAAATCGGTCACGTCCGACAACTACACGGCCGGCCTCGTCGCTCACTACGGAGATTTCCGCTTCGAGGGAGGTGTGTTCCGGACCCAGATCAACGATGCACGCGTGCCTCTTTGGGCCGCCAACCAGGCGCTGCGCGGCTTCGACGTGCAGACGGAGGGCTTCCACGTCGGCGGCACCTACAACTGGGGCGACGGTTTCGCGCGGGTGCGATTCGCGCGCACCGACGCAGAGGTCGACGGCAAGCCGGCGGACACCTATCTCGGCCAGTACCTCACGGCGCCGATCGGCGACGTGCTGACGTTTCAACTCGCCCATACCGTCGTGCCGTGGAACCTGACTTTCGGCGGCGATGTCGAGGTCGTGTTCGACTACGACAAGCTGCTGAATCCGGTGACGGGAATCGGCAAGCTCGAAGGCTACGAAGTCCTCAATGCCTTCGTCGAGCATCGCCCGTTCGCGCTGCCGACGCTGTTGCTGCGGGGTGAGGTCAGAAACCTGTTCAACAGGAACTACGCGGCCCGCGGCACCTACGGGCTGGAATACGGCACCGGCGTGGTGCGGCCGCTCTACGAGCCCGGCCGTTCCTTCCTCGTCAGCGCCAAGCTCGACTTCTGACGAGTGAAAGACGCCCCAGCAAGCCGACCGCAATGACGCCGAGTCCGGGGCCGCATCCCATGTCGGGGTGCGGCTTGGGGCCGGCGAGGCGCGTATCGCATGATGCCTGACGCAGTCTGGAGATCGCAATGGAGGCTACCATCCGCGCGATGCGCAGCGAGGACGCTGCCGACATCTTCGAGATCGTCAATCAGCGCGCATTTCGCTACTGGACTCTCTCCCTCCCCTATGAATCGTTCGACACGATCAAGAAATGGCTGGAGCCACAATCACCACGGGATCTGCATTTCTCGGCGGAGCTGGACGGCCGCGTCGTCGGCGCGTCCGCGTTGCGCCCGTTCTACGGGCGCCGCGCCCACGCGGCCGAATTCTGGATCGGCGTCCATGAAGAATACGCCCGACGCGGTATCGGCTCGCGACTGCTCGCCGCGATGATCGACACCGCCGACAACTGGCTGAACATCAAGCGGATCGAGATGACCGTGTTCACCGACAATGTCAGCGCGCTGGCGCTGTACGACAAGTTCGGTTTCGAGATCGAAGGGACCCACAAGGCGGCGACCTTCAGAGAGGGCGTGTTCGTCGACGCCCATTGCATGGCGCGATTGCGATGATCCGCGAGCGACGCTTCATCGCGCGCCCTCGCACGACCGCTGTCTCCGAACAGATATTCCGTCGGGCACACTGCCAGGCCGGGAAGCGCCCGATGCAGCCGTGGATCGCCGTGGACGTCACGGTGGAAACACATTTCGCACGCAGAGGTCGCCGATGGATTTTCAGTCGGACACCGCCATGCAAACCAGCCGCGCAACCGTGAACACGGCGCATGCGAGCCGCTACTTGCAGCAGCTCTGCAAGCACTGGTCGCATAAATTCGAGACCGAGTTCGATGCGGCCAAGGGCCGGATCGCGCTTCCACTTGGGGAAGCCCGGCTGACGGCCGAACCGGCGAGTCTGGTGATCGATCTGTCCGCGGAAGACGCGGCCGGTCTTGCGACCCTCGAGGAAGTCGTGGCCAGCCATATCGAGCGATTTGCGTTTCGCGAGACGCTCCGCTTCGACTGGGAGTAATCGACGCTCGCGCAGTCGCGAAACTCATCGCACTATTACTCACCGCACTATTGCAGCACGTGCAGGCTGCTATACGCCCCGCCTCGTCGCAGCAGTTCGTCGTGGGTGCCCTGCTCGGCAATGCCGCTGTGATCGACCACCACGATGCGGTCGGCGTTGCGGATGGTCGCCAGGCGATGCGCGATCACCAGGGTGGTCCGGCCCTGGGAGAGTTCTTCCAGCGAGCGCTGAATCTCCCGCTCGGTGCGGATGTCGAGCGCCGACGTGGCCTCGTCGAGAATCAGGATCGGCGGGTTCTTCAGGAACATCCGCGCGATCGCCAGCCGCTGCTTCTGGCCGCCCGACAGTTTGACGCCGCGCTCGCCGATCACGGTATCGAGCCCGTCGGGCATCGCCGCGATCATGTCGTCGAGCCGGGCGCGGCGCGCCGCCTCCATGATGTCGGCCTCGTCGGCGCCGAGCCGGCCGTAGCCGATATTGTCGCGGATCGAGCCGCCGAACAGGAACACGTCCTGCTGCACGATGCCGATCTGGCTGCGCAGCGAGGCCAGCGTGATGTCGCGAATGTCGATTCCGTCGACCGTGATACATCCGGCATCGATTTCGTAGAACCGCGGTAACAATGAGCACAGCGTGGTCTTGCCGGTGCCGGACGGGCCGACCACCGCGACGGTCTCGCCGGCCCGGATATCGAGGTCGATGTTCTGGAACAAAGGACGCCCCTTGGCGTAGCTGAAGCCGACGCCGCGATAGCGCACCTCGCCGCGCAGCCCGGTGACGCTGATCGCTCCCGGACGATCGACGATCTCGGGCTCGGATTCCAGCAATGCGAGATAGCGCCGGAAGCCGGCGATGCCCTTCGGATAGGTCTCGATCACCGACAGCATCTTGTCGATCGGCCGGAAGAACACGTTGACCAGCAGCAGAAACCCGATGAAACCGCCATTCGACAGCTCTCCGCCCAACACGAAGTAGCTGCCGGCCACCATCACCACCAGCTGGATCAGCCGGGTGCCCATGTAGCTGAGCGCGCTGCTCGCAGCGATGATGCGATAGGCTTCGAGCTTGGTGCGGCGATAATTGGCGTTGTCGCGCGCGAACAGCCGGCGTTCGTGGTCCTCGTTGGCGAACGCCTGGACGACGCGGATGCCGCCGACATTCTCGACGATGCGGACGTTGAAGTCGCCGACCCGGCCGTAGATCTGCTGCCAGTTAGCGGTCATCCGCGCGCCATAGCGTGACGTGATAAAGGCGATCAGCGGCACGATCGCCGCGGTGATCAGCGCCAGCTTCGGGTTGACGGCGAACATCAGCGCGAAGGCGCCGATGAACGTCATCACCGCGATGAACATGTCTTCGGGACCATGATGCGCCACCTCGCCGATCTCCTCGAGATCCTTGGTGACCCGCGCCACCAGATGGCCGCTATTGTTGTCGTCGAAGAACCGGAACGACTGCTTCTGCAGATGATCGAACGCCTTGCGGCGCATCTCGGTCTCGATATTGATGCCGAGCGTGTGGCCCCAATACACCACCACCGCCATCAACGCGGTGTTGGTCAGGTAGATCGCGAGCAGACCCGCCGAGGCCATCAGGATCAGGCCCCATTGCTGGGTCGGCAGCAGATCGTCGACGAACGCCCTGATCGCCATCGGAAAGCCGAGTTCGAGCAGGGCCGACACCACGGCGCAGGAGAAATCCAGAATGAACAGGGTCTTCCAGGGCCGGTAGTAGGCGAAGAACTTGGCGAGCATGTGCTGGGACATGACGGCTTCAGCTTCCACGGCTGCGAGGCCTGCCCGCGCCATCAGACGGATCCAGAACCCGCGAGGGCGACCTCAGCGGCTGAACCGGATCGGGACCGACAGAGAAATCGACGAGCCGCCGACATTGGCAGGCGGCGGCGGAACGGGGCTGGCGCGACGAACCAGGGCGACGGCCTCGGCGTCGAGCGCGGCATCGCCGGACGATCCGACCAGCCGCGCCGAGCGCACCTGCCCGGAGCGATCGATGGTGAACGCGACCGACGCGGTGCCCATGCCGCCGCCGGGCGGAAACCGCTTGTGACGGTTGAGATGCGCCATCAGGCTGCCGCGCCACGAGGCGACCGAGGCGGCCGACGGGACCGAGGCGCCCGACCGCGGCGCAGCCATCTGATCGGATCTTTCCACCTGTGCGCTTGGCGGCGCCGAGGTCTGCGTCATTTTCGGCCGATCCGGGTTGATCGGCTTGCTCCGGTCGGCGGCGCGTTTCTTTTTCGGTTGCGGCTTCTTCTCGGGCTTCGGTTTCGGCGGCGGTGGCAGCACGGCGGCGGATGGCATCTCGGGCGCGGGCGGCGGTTCGATCGCGGTCTCGTCCGGCTTCGGCTCGATCTCCTGCACCTTCTCCTCGACCGGGGTTTCGGGCTCCGGATCGGTTTCCGGCTGCGCCTCGGAGAGGAGCGGCCCCGGCGGCAGGTCCTGCTGCGGTACGTCGGGCGCGACGGCGAGCGGCGCAAGCTCCAGCATCAGCGCCGCCGGCGGCTCGCCCGCTGCCTCGGCGGGCTTCCGGTTCAGCCCGATCACGATCGCGGCCGCATGCAGTCCGGTGACCGTCGCCGCCGCAAGCAGCCAGCGCGCGCTGGCGCCTTTCGGCAAGCCGGCAGGCCGCGCGTCCGGATCGTCCCAGCCGAACCTCATGGCTGCGGCGTCGCGGCGATGGCACCGCCCTGCCCGGTGTCTTCGAGGCCGACCAACGCCACTTTGAGATAGCCCGCCCCGCGCAGCAGGTTCATCACCGCCATCAGGTCGCGATACGGCACCACGCCGTCGGCGCGCAGGAACACCCGTTGCTCGCGATCGCCGGAGGTCTGTCCGTCGAGCGCAGCCTGCAAGGCCTCGCGTGCGATGTCCTCATTGCCGAGCGCCAGCGACAGGTCCGGCTTCACGGTGAGATAGAGCGGCTTGTCGGGCCGCGGCTGCGGCTGCGCATTGGAGGTCGGCAGATCGACCCCGACATCCACCGTCGACAGCGGCGCCGCCACCATGAAGATGATCAGCAGCACCAGCATCACGTCGATGAACGGCGTCACGTTGATTTCGGACAGTTCGGCGAGGTCGCCGTCGTGCGGGTCCTTCAGCGTCACCGCCATGGCAGGTTACTCCGCCATCCAGCGCGAGCGCGCCGACGACGCGGCGCGGCTGGCTACCGGCTTCTGGTGCCGCTCCAGATCGCGCGACAGATGCTGCAGCACCTCGCCGGATGCATCCGACAGCAGCGCACGATAGCCGGCGATGGCACGGGCGAACACGTTGTAGATGATCACCGCCGGAATCGCCGCGACCAGACCGATCGCGGTGGCGAGCAGTGCTTCGGCGATGCCAGGCGCCACGACAGCCAGATTGGTGGTCTTCGACTGCGCGATGCCGATGAACGAGTTCATGATGCCCCACACCGTGCCGAACAGGCCGATGAACGGCGCGGTCGCCCCGATGGTTGCGAGCAGTCCGGTCGACCGTGCCATGTGGCGGCCGGCCCTGGCTTCGATCCGGGACAGTGCTATGGCGAGCCGCTCCTTCACGCCGTCGGCCGACAGATCGACCGACCGCTCGGTTTCGCGCATCGCGGCCTGAACCAGTTCGGCCACGGGACCGTCCTTGGTCCACTCGGCCTCGATCTCACGGGTGGCGTCGGCCAGATTGTCGGCGCGCTGCAGCTTGCGTAGCGCGCTACGCGCCTTGCGCAGCGCGCTCGTCAGTTCGATGACCTTGGCCAGCCATACTGTCCAGGTTGCGAGCGAGGCGAGCGCCAGCCCGATGATCACCGCCTTGACGATGTTATCCGCCGCAACGAACATCGCCCAGGGCGACAGATCGTGCGGCAGGTTGGTGGGAACGGCGAGAGGTGACGGTGCCGGCGGTATCGGCGTCTCAGCGGCCGGAGTCGCCTCCTGCGCCGCGGCCGGCAGATGAACCAGCACGAAGATCGCCCCTATGGCGAGCCGCCGCATCACAACATTCATTCCGAAACGCCTCTTTCGTTTGAGCCGCCACCGGCAAAAGCGTGGTCGATCATCACAAACATGATGCGCGGGCCCACGCTCCTGCATCACAGGGGTCGGCCGTGCCGCCACGCCCGGTAATCCTCGTCGCGACAACCAATCCAAATCCAGTCGCCGACATGTATCTCATCGCCGGCACAATATGCTGACGACGTGCGAACCCCGCGCACGCCGCGCCGCGCGGCGCGGCATCCACGGTTTCGAACAGGCCGCCGGGACAAGCAATGATTGATTGCCCTCGGCTGGTGTATCAGGACACGATTAGAGTTCTTCGCCCGGCTCTGCAATCTTGCGGAGTTACAATCCATCTAAGCTATCCGCCTGCATTCGGAGCAGGCAGCCTGCTACGATGGCCCGCACCGCTGATCGCGCTGTGTTCAGACAGGCCAGCGATTCCCGGGGAGGACGGCAGATTGGTCGTGGCCCGTACCAAGTTCGACCTGGGCGGCCCGCGACCTAGCGAGCCTCCTCGAAACCGGCGAGCGCAGACGTCAGATTCGGCCCGAGAATCTCCGACAGATATCCACCTTCCTGAACGAACACGGTGGGCAGCCCCAGCCGCGCGATCGCCCCGCCGATGCGACGGAATCCATTGGTCGTCACGGCCAGCCCCGCGAGAGGGTCATGCTCGGATGCATCGAGGCCGAGCGCGACGACCAGTGCGCCCGGCGCGAACGCGCGGATCGTCTTTTCCGCGACACCGATCGCCTGGATGTAACCGTCCTCCCCGGTGCCCTTCATCGAGCCAATACTGCAGCGGGCGAAGTCGTCGGCGACCTTCTCGATCGTGACGTCAGCGCCGAGGATTCAGATCGGCTGCTGTCGGATCGGAGTCGGACTCGCCGTCAGTGGCAGCACCAATGTGATCAGCCAGCACAACAGCAGCATGACCACTGAGCCTGCGAGACAGCCGGTGATGCCCGCAAACTGGTAGAGCATGCCTGACAGGATGATCCCGAGCAGCCGCCCCGCCGCATTCGCCGCATAGTAGAAGCCGACGTCCTCGGCGGCCTTCTCGGATCCGGCATAGGCCAGGATCAGATAGGAATGCAGCGAGGAATTGACGGCGAAGGGCAGCCCGAACAACGCCAGGCCAATCACCACAACCAGGTCGGGTCGCGAAATCTGCGGCAGTTGCATGGTCAGCGCCAAGACGATCGGCACTGCGGCGAGCAACCCTGCCCACAGCCGGGCCGCCGGGATCTCTCGGCTCAGGCCGTCGTCGCTGCGCGTGACGAGGCTCGGCGCGAGCGCCTGAACGGCGCCATAAGCGATCGTCCACGCCGCCAGAAATCCGCCGACCTCGAGAAAGCGCCAGCCGTTGGCATACAGGAACACAGGAAGGCCGACGACGAACCAGACGTCCCTCGCGCCGAACATGAAGATGCGGGCGGCCGCCAGCAGGTTCACGCCGCGCGACTTGCCGAACAGTTCGCGCATCGTTTTCGACGAGCTGGCCTTGCCGAGTTGGCGCGGCAGCAATGCCAGACCAGCGACAAAGATGACCCCGAGCAACGCAGCCATCAGCCAGAGCGCGGACCGAAAGCCGACCAGGTCGAGCAACAGGCCGCCGAGGAAGAAGCCGATGCCCTTCATCGCGTTCTTCGATCCGGTGAACCAGGCCACCCAGCGGAACAACTGCCCGCTGCCCTCCGCCGAGGTCGCCTTGATGGCGGATTTCGAAGCGGTCTTGGTCAGGTCTTTGGCGACGCCGGCGATGCCCTGCGCCGCCACCACCCAGGCCACCGATGCCGCCACTGTCCATGCCGGATCGAGCGCCGACAGCATCAGCAAACCGGCGATCTGCGTCGCCTGCCCGATCGCCAGCATCCGCGGAATGCCGAACTTCGACGCGAAATAGCCGCCCGCCAGATTCGCCGCGATGCCGGCGGCCTCATACAGCAGAAACAAAAACGCCAGCGTGAACGGCGTGTAGCCGAGCCGGAAGAAATGGAACAGCACCAGCATCCGCAACGCGCCGTCGACCAGCGTGAACCCCCAATAGGAGGCGGTGACGATGATGTAGTTCCGCACCATGTCAGACGCCCGCACTCCGGACGATGTTGGCGAGATCGACCATCCGGCAGGCATAGCCGACCTCGTTGTCGTACCAGGCATAGACCTTCAGCAGCGTCTCGTCGGTCACCATGGTGCTGAGGGCATCGACGATCGAACTGCGGGAATCATTGGTGTAGTCGGCCGACACCAGCGGTCGCGTCTCATAGCCCAGAATGCCCGCGAGCACGCTCTCCGACGCCGATTTGAACAGCGCGTTGACCTCATCGACCGACGTCGGCCGGTTCAGTTCGAACACACAGTCGGTCAGACTCGCATTCAGCACCGGCGCACGAACCGCGTGGCCGTTCAGCTTTCCCTTCAATTCGGGGTAGATCAGCGCGATCGCGGTGGCACTGCCGGTCGTGGTCGGTTGCAGCGACAGCATTGCCGAACGTGCCCGGCGCAGATCCTTGTGCGGTGCGTCGGTCACGACGTTGGTATTGGTCGGATCGTGAATGGTCGTAATCTGGCCGTGCCGGATTCCGATCGACTCGTGGATGACCTTCACCACCGGCGCGAGACAATTGGTTGTGCAGGAGGCCGCGGTCAGCAGCCGGTACCGCTGCGGGTCGTAAAGCGCGTCGTTGACGCCCACCACGATGTTGAGTGCGGACTCGTCCTTGACCGGAGCGGCGACGATCACCCGCTTCACGCCGCGGTCGAAGTAGCCCTGCAGCTGGTCCGGCGTCAGGAATTTGCCGGTGCATTCCAGCACCACGTCGCAACCGAGGTCACCCCATGCGACGTCACCGGGAGCGGCATACTCGCTGAAGCCGATCTGCTGGTTGCCGAGCGCGATCACCCGATCGGATTCGACCGCGATCGGCTGATGCCAGCGCCCGTGCACGCTGTCGAATTCGAGCAGATGCGCGGTGGCGACAATGCCTCCCTTGAGTTCGTTGACATGAACGACGTCGAGTCGGTTGTCTCCGCGCGGATCGTCCTCGGATCGCCGAATCCCGCCGAGTGCCGCGCGCAGCACCAATCTCCCGATCCGTCCCATTCCATTGATGCCGACCTTCATAGCACTCTCCGTCAAGCCGTGACGCGGTTGGTATCGCCGATCTCGTCGAGACGGGCTTTCACCGCCATCCGGTCGAGTGATTCGAACGGCAGACTCGTGAAGATCTCCAGACGCCTGCGGATCATGGCATAAAGCTCGTTGAGCAGCGTTGTACGTTCGACTTCCGATCCGGAAAATTGCGCCGGATCGGGCAGCGGCCACGCGGCGGTGACGTATTGTCCGCCGAAATCCGGGCAAATCTGACCGCTCGGCGTATCGCAAAGTGCGATGATGAAATCCATCCGCGGCGCATCAGGCCGTTTGAACTCGTCCCAGGATTTCGAATGGAGCCGCGTCACATCATGACCCAGCGCTTGCAGGCGCTCGATCACTTGCGGCAGCGGCTGCTTCGCCGGCGCGGAGCCTGCTGAGTAGCCGCGAAAACGGCCTTGGCCGATTTTCTCCAGCAGGGCTTCGGCGATGATCGAGCGGGCGGAATTCTGGGTGCAAAGAAACAGCACGTTAAAGGCAGGCGTCATGAATGTCTCCGTCGGCTTCGGGGATGCGGGAACGGTAATGTCGAAGATGTCGGCGCAGAAGTCCGGACGACCGTTGCAGCAGTCGCGGACCAGAAAATCGAGCAGGCTATGGAAGCCGGCGGGGTCGGCTCGATAGTTCATCGAGCGACCAATCTTTTCGACGCAGATCAACCCGGCACGCTGCAGGATGCCCAGATGGGTCGACATCGTGTTGTGCGGCACGTCGCATCGCCGGGCGATGTCCCCGGCGGACAACGACCGTGGATACACCGAGAGCATCAGCCGGACTGCAGCAAGCCGTGTCGGCTGCGCCAAAGACCCAAAGCCTTCTATGGCGTCCTTTTCGCGGGTTGCTTGCCCCATGCCAGCGTGATCCATCGTCCGAAATTGCGTCCATTCTTCTCGACGAATTGGATGACATCGTCATGACAGACCCCCCACGACAGGGCAAAACACTCTGGTCCGTCCAGACAAATCGACGTATCAGCCGCGAATCGAGGCGTTTGGGCTTTCCTCCTTCGCCGCAGGGAACAGCGCCGGGCGCGAACGCCTGCGCGGCGACGGACGGAAGCCCGCCCGTCTCAACGATGAGTCCGACTTACGATGGCGAAATCCGCCATCCGGCTCTCGCGGCGCGCTCGCCCACATGAGCGAGGACGCAGCCTGAACAGATCAGTTGAACGAGGCGTCGGGCGATCCGCCTGGATCAGCGATGGGTGAAGCTCGGCTTTCGCTTCTCGAGAAACGCCTTGATGCCTTCGCGGGCATCCGGTGCCGCGAACCGGGCGTGCATTTCGCGGCGCTCGAACAAGATGCCTTCGCTCAGCGACGTCTCGAACGCGCGATTGAGCGTTTCCTTCAGCACCATCAGCGCCGGAGCCGAGAACGCGGCGATCGTCGTCGCAAGCTTGAGGGTCTCTTCGCGCAGCTTGTCGTCATCGACCACGCGCGACACCAGCCCGTAGCGATCGGCCTCGTCGGCATCGAGCGGGCGGCCGGACAGGCACATGTCCATCGCCTTGGCCTTGCCGATGGCGCGCGGCAGCCGCTGCGTGCCGCCGGCGCCTGGCAAGAGGCCGAGCTTGATCTCAGGCAATGCAAACTTCGCGCTACGCGCGGCGATGATGATGTCGCAGGCCAGCGCCAATTCGCATCCGCCGCCATAGGCCAGCCCCGCGACCGAAGCCAGCACCGGCTTGCGCACCTGCCTGATGGTTTCCCAGTTCCGGGTGACGAAGTTCGATCTGTAGACGTCGCTGTAGCTCCACTCCGCCATGACGGCGATATCGGCGCCCGCCGCAAAGGCGCGGGTGCTGCCGGCGATCACGATGGCGCCGACGCCGTCGTCGGCATCGAAAGCGAGCAGCGCATCACCCAGCGCATCCATCAGTTCGTCGTTGAGCGCGTTGAGTACCTCCGGGCGGTCGAGCGTGATCAATCCGACCCGGCCTTGTTGTTCGACGATGATCACACTGTCCGACACAGGCTTGCTCCTTCGCGCGGCGGTTGCGCGGAAATGTCTGATGGAATGTCCTAAAGATCGTTCTGCTGCAGCATCTCGCGCAGCCGGAATTTCTGGATTTTGCCGGAGGGCGTCGCGGGCATCGCCTCGCGCATGATCAGCCGTTCGGGGATGTATTGCACCGCGAGTTTTTGCGTTTTCAGAAACTCGACCATCGCCGGGAAATCGATCGTCTCACCCGCCCGCGGCACGACGACCGCGCAGGCGCGCTCGCCGAGGCGTTCGTCGGGATAGGCGACGATGGCAACCTGCGCGACGGCAGGGTGTTTGTAGAGCAGCGCTTCGACTTCGACGACCGGGATGTTCTCGCCGCCGCGGATGATGACGTCCTTGCTGCGGCCGCTGATGCGGATGTAGCCCTCGGCAGTCATGTAAGCGAGGTCGCCGGTGTCGAACCAGCCCTCCTTGTCGGTGGCGTTCCATTGCGGACGTCGCAGATAGCCGCCGAAATTCGAGCACGCCCGCACCACGAGGCGGCCGATCTGCCCCGCGGGCAGCGTCGCGCCGTCGCCGTCGATCACCTTGACCTCGACGCCGGGCAGCGGACAACCATCGGTGGTCGAGGCCAGCTTGTCATCGTCGTCGAGTTTGATCAGCGTGACCGCGCCGTTCTCGGTCATGCCCCAGGCGGAGACGATTTTAGCGCCAAGCCCGGCCTGCGCCTGCTCGACCAGCGGCCCGGGAATCGGCGCGCCGGCGCAGAGAAACGTCTTGAGGCTCGGCACCGGCTGAGCACTCTCCTTCACGACACGCGTGAGATCGGTGAGGAACGGCGTCGAAGCCATGGTGAAGCTGACGCGCTCAGCGCGGATCAGATCGGCCGCCTTCGCCGGCTCCCAGACGTCCTGCAGCACGGCACTCGCCTGCAGCATGATCGGCATCATCAGCCCGTACATGAAGCCAGTCTGATGCGCCATCGGCGACGCCATCAGGATGACGTCGTCCTGGCTGAGCTTCAACCGCCGCGCATAGGGAATGATGTTGGCCATCAGCGTATTGGCGCTGTGCATCACGCCCTTGGGCTCGCCCGTGGTGCCGGAGGTGTAGATCAGTTGCGTGATGTCGTCGGGGCCCGGACGGTTGCCGGTCAGGATCGCCGGCGCATCAGGCGCCTTCTCCCATTCCGGAATCGTCAGCAGCGCATCGAAATCGTCCGCGCCGCCGCCTCCGACCACAATGATTGTTTGCAGCGTCGGCAAAGCCGGCTGCAGACCCCGCGCCATCGCTTCGTGATCGAAACTGCGGAAGGTCTTCGGCACGACCAGCACCTTGGCTTCGCCGTGCTTCAGCATGAAGGACAATTCGCGCTCGCGGAAGATCGGCATCAGCGGATTGAGCACCGCGCCGATCCGCGAACAGGCCAAGTACAACACGGTGAACTGCCAGCTATTCGGCAATTGCATCGCGACGACGTCGTTGCGCGTGACGCCAAGCCGCGCCAGCCCGACCGCTACGCGATCGGCTAGCGTGGCGAGTTCGCGATAGGTGAAACGGCGTGTCTGGTCGCCGTCGAGACGCACGGCCGTGAGCGCAGCCTTGTCCGGACAGGCGGCGACGCAGGCATCGAGGTCGTCATTGATGGTGCGGTCGTGCCAATAACCTCGGGCGATGCACTCAGCACGGCGTTCCGGCAGCAAGATGGCATCGAATTCCATGATCGTGTCCCCCTCTTTTGGTGCGCCGTTTGGAAACCTGGCGCTTTAAGTTCGTCGTTGCGAGGAGCGAAGCGACGAAGCAATCCAGGAGTCACGGTGCCCGGCGCTGGATTGCTTCGCTTCGCTCGCAATGACGGGGAAAGGTCTTTCTGTTCGCATCTCTCTTCGCAGCCTGCTCACGCCGGAACGGCGGCGCGGCCGGCGCGGCTGCGCGCGATGATTGTCTTCATGATCTGGGCGGTGCCGTCGCCGAGCTGGAAGCCGAGCACGTCGCGCAGGCGCTGCTCCATCACGCCGCGATCGTAGCCGCCATGGCCGTGCAGCAGCAGGCACTGATGCACGACGTCGTAGGCGAGTTTCGGCGCCCACCATTTGCACATCGCAGCTTCCCTGCTGTGCGGCGCGGCGTTGTCCTTCAGCCACAGCGCCTGCAGGCAGAGGAGGCGCGCGGCTTCGACCTGGGTGTCGAGATCGGCGAGCGGATGCGACACGCCCTGGAACGCCGACAGCGGCTGTCCGAACGCCTGCCGTTCCGCCACATGGGCCCAGGTCTCCTCCAGCGCCACCCGCGCCACCGCGAGCACCTGCAGGCCGATCAGCGCGCGGGAGAAATCGAACCCCTGCATCACCTGGACAAAGCCCTTGTTCTCGTCGCCGAGGCGATGCGAGCCGGGGACGCGGACGTTTTCGAAGAACAGCGAGCCGCGGCCGATGGCGCGCTGGCCGTGGCAATCGAACCGGCTGCGGGTGATTCCGGGCAGGTCCATCGGGATCAGCAGCGCGGTGACGCCATGCGCGCCGGACTCCACCGACCCGGTGCGTCCAAACACCACCGCGGCGTCGGCCTGGTCCGCCGCCGAGATCGAGGTCTTCTCGCCATTGACGATGTAGTCGTCGCCGTCGCGCTCGATGCGCAGCCGCAGATGGGCGGCGTCCGATCCGCCGCGCGGCTCGGTGAGCGCGATCGCGACCAGCGCATCGCCGGCCACGAGCTTGGCCAGCCATGGTTTCGCGACTTCCGGACGGCCGTGCTGCGACAGAATCTGTCCGTTCAGCGACGCCAGCAGATTGATGTAGGAGATGCTGAGATCGGCGCGCGCCACCTCTTCATGGATGACGCCGGCTGCGAGGCAGCCCAGGCCGAGACCGCCGAATGCCTCCGGCAGTTCCGGCGCAATGAAGCCCATCCCGCCCATCGCCTTCATCACGCCGCGGTCGAGCACGCGCGTTGTGTCGCGCTCCTGAAATCCGGGCGCGATGCGGTCGGTCGCAAACCGCCGGGCCTGATCGCCCAGCGCGACCAGGTCTTCGTTGAGGTATGGGTTCACCTATCCGCCTCCTGTTAGACGCCCGGGTTTACCCCGGCGCGCCACTCAACGATCTGGACAGGTGTTACTTGATGTATTTGCGGAATTCCGGTTTACGCTTCTCCTGCAGCGCCTTGACGCCTTCGCGGGATTCTTCGGTGTCGTAATAGAGCTTCAGCGCGTACATCCCCATGCCGGCGATGCCGGCCTGATGCGCGGTGTCCATGTTGAAGCTGCGCTTGGCGATGGCGAGCGCGGTCGGGCTGCGTTCGCACAATTCCTCGCCCCATTTCTGCACTTCGGCGTCGAGCTCCTCATGCGGCACGCAGAGATTGGCGAGGCCCATCTCGACCGCTTCCTTGCCGGAATAGCGGCGGCACATGTACCAGATCTCGCGCGCCTTCTTCTCGCCGACCACGCGGGCGAGGAAGGCCGTGCCGTAGCCCGGATCGACCGAACCCATCTTCGGGCCGACCTGGCCGAAGATCGCCTTTTCGGAGCAGATCGTCAGGTCGCATATCGTCGCCAGCACGTTGCCGCCGCCAATGGCGTAGCCCTGCACGCGCGCGATCACCGGCTTCGGCACGTCGCGGATCGCGGTGTGCAATTCCTCCATCGGCAGGCCGACGGTGCCGCGGCCGTCGTAATTGCCGTCATGGGTCGACTGATCGCCGCCGGTGCAGAAGGCGCGGTCGCCGGCGCCGGCCAGCACGATGGCGCCGACATCCTTGTCGTAGCCCGCCTTGTACAGCGCCTTGATCAACTCATCGCAGGTGGTGCCGCGAAACGCGTTCATCTTGTCGGGCCGGTTGATGATGATCCAGGCCACGCCATTGCGGATGTCGTAGATCAGGTCCTCGAACTGCATGTGAATCCTCCCGTTGTTGCTTTTGCTCAGCCGTTCATCGTCAGGCCGCCGGAGACGCTCAGCACCTGCCCGGTGACGAACGATGCCTCGTCGCTGCCGAAAAAGACGATCGCGCCGGCGAGATCGTCGGGCTGGCCGAGCCGTCCGAGCGGAATCGCCCTGGTGAAGGCTTCAACCAGCTTTTCCGGGTTGGGCGCGCCGGAGGTGACGCCGGCCAAGAGCGCAGTATCGGTCGGGCCCGGGCAAACGACGTTCACGGTGATGCCGTGGCGGGCATGTTCGCGCGCAAGCGTTTTCGAGAATGCGACCAGGCCGCCCTTGCAGGCCGCATACACCGCCTCGCCGGACGAGCCGACGCGCGCGGCATCGGAGGCTATGTTGACGATGCGGCCGTAGCGGCGCTCGACCATGCCCGGCAGGATGGCGTGATGCATATGCAGCGCGCCGGTCAGGTTGATCGCGATCAGCTTCTCCCATTCGCCGGGATCAGATTTGGCGAACGGCTTGAAGACGTCCCAGCCGGCGTTGTTCACCAGCACGTCGATCGGACCGAGCTTGGCCTGCGTCGCCGACACCGCTTCGTCCACACTGGCCCGGTCGGCGATGTCGCACGTCAACGCTTCGGCAGTGCCGCCGGCCGCGCGGATCTCGGCGGCGACTTTCCCGGCCGCTTCGGGATTGAGATCCAGCACCGCGACCTTGGCGCCCTCCTGCGCGAATTTTCGACAGGTCGCCCCGCCGATGCCGCCGCCGCCGCCCGTGATCACGACAGTCTTGCCCTGCAGACGCGCCATCCTCGCTCGCTCCCTCTCCCGGCGTTTGACATTTGCCCGGCTCTTGGCCGACGGTTGCCCCCGATGGCCTGGCCTTTACGACAATATATTGTTATATCTATCTCGATGAGCCGGAATTCGCAAGAGGGAGTCGATGGCACAAAAGACCAATAAGGCAGCCGATCTTGCTACGACCAAGATCGAACTGGCTAACCGCTTGTTTTTTCGACTCTATCAATGCGCCAATATGTTGCATAAAACCGGGACGCGCGCGGTCGAGGCTGAAGGGATTACCACCCAGCAATGGGCCGTGCTCGGCGCGCTGTCGCGTCCCGCCGCCAAGGATGGGATGAGCATCGGCGACCTCGCCCGCTATCTGATGGTGAGCCGGCAGAATCTCGCCGGCCTGATCGGCCGCATGGAGCGCGACGGGCATGTCGCGATCCTGCCTGATGCGCGCGACCGTCGTTCACGCCTGGTGACGATGACCGCTACCGGCCGTCACGTTTGGCAGGTTCTCGCCCAGCCCAAGATCCGCGCCTATTACGATCAGGTGCTGGCGGATTTCTCGATCAACGACACCACGCATGCGCTGCACTATCTGCTCAAGATCCTCGAGAACATGAAGCGGATCGACGACGGCGCACCGGACGGCGAGGCTGACGAGAACCTTCAAGACTGAATGACGTCGATTACGATGTCGTCCGCGGCGCGCATGATCGAGCACGACAAAAGCAAAAGGGGGGAACGATGAAGGCAGCCTTTATGACCGGCCACGGCGGCAACGAGGTCATCGTCGTCGGCGAGCGGCCGACGCCGCAACGTCAGCCGGGCCAGGTGCTGGTGCGGATGAAGGCCGCGACCGTCAACCGCGTCGACCTCTATATGCGCGATAGCGGCGCCGGCATCACCCATGCGCTGCCGCAGATCATGGGCGTCGACGGCGCCGGCGTGATCGAGCAAGCCGATGACAGCGCGCTGATCGGCCGCCGGGTGACGATCTATCCCGGCCTGGTCTGCGGCAGCTGCGAATTCTGTGCCCGCGGCGAGCCTGTGCTGTGCGCCAGGATGAGACTGCTCGGCGAGCATTGCGACGGCACCATGGCCGAATATGTTTGCGTCCCGACGGAAAACGCTTTCGAAATCCCCGACGCTCTCGATTTTGCGCAGGGTGCCGCGCTGGGTGTGAACTATCTCACCGCCTGGCGGATGCTGTTCAGCAAAGCAAAACTGCAGCCCGGCGAAACCGTGCTGGTGTTCGGCATCGGCGGCGGCGTCTCCTTCGCGGCGCTGCAGATCGCCAAGGCGGCCGGCGCACGGGTGATCGTGACCTCACGCAGCGCGGAGAAGGCCAATCGCGCTCGCGCGCTCGGCGCGGATGCTGCGATCGACGCCCCCGCCGACAAGATCCCCGCCGCGGTGATGGAACTGACCGCCGGCCGCGGCGTCGACGTGGTGATCGAGAACATCGGCGGCGCGATGTGGAGCGCGGCGCTGAAGTGCCTGGTGCGCGGCGGCCGGATCGCCACCTGCGGCGCGACCATCGGCGACAACCCCTCCGCCGACCTGCGCCGGGTGTTCATCCGCCAACTGCAGATTTTTGGATCGACGCTCGGCAATCCCGACGAATTCGGCCAGCTCATTGAATGGTGCGCCGCGGGACGGATCGTCCCGCCAATCGATGTGCGCTACCCGCTCGACCAGGTCCGCGAGGCGTTCTCGCATCTCGAAGCCGGCGAGCAGTTCGGCAAGATCGCGATCGATTTCTGAGATATCTCACCAATCGTCTTTCAAATCGGTGCCAGCCCCTCCGCGCCTCATGGCCGGGCTCGTCCCGGCCATCCACGCCTTTGCCAGTAGCGTGGCTTTAAAGACGTGGTTGCCCGCGACAAGCGCGGGCATGACGGGTTGAATGCAAACACCTGCATGTGACGTCAAGGCCGCGCATCCACCCGCCGCGAGTCAGCGCAACTGCCGGACTGTTTACTCGCGCAGGCGCCAACGACCGCGTCCGAATTTGATCCGCGTCAATTCTAATTCTCGCATTCCGATACTAGATTACATTATCAGACGGCGAGACTCATCGCCGACAGACCAACGCTCCGGCGACATGGCGCGGGGCACAGGGGAGGATCAGGGCATGCTCGACAGGGCGCGCCAGACCACGGGCGACATCGTCGCCCGCTGCGAGGCGCTGTTTTCCGACCTCAGTTTTGCCGCCGCCCGCGAATGGAAAGCGGCCGAGCCGGGCCGCATCGTGGTCGGCTTCCTGCCCTATTACGCGCCACGCGAACTGGTGCACGCAGCCGGTGGGCTGCCGCTCGGCATTTTCGGCGGCGGCGACCAGCTCGAAGTCATCCACGGCGACGCCTATTACCAGAGCTATATCTGCCGCATTCCGCGCTCGACCATCGAGCTCGGCGTCTCCGGCCGGCTCGATTTCGTCGACGGCATGATGTTTCCATCGATCTGCGACGTGATCCGCAATCTGTCGGGAATGTGGAAGCTGATGTTTCCCGACAAGGGCGCGCGCTACATCGATCTGCCGCACAATTTCGAGGACGAGCTCGGCGGCGAGTTCTATGTCAGCGAGTTGCGCGAGACCTGTGAATGGCTGTCCGGAATGACCGGCAAACCGATCACAACCGAGGCGCTGCGGGCCTCGATCGCGCTGTTCAACGAGAACCGTCGGCTCATCCGCGAGCTTTACGCCCTGCGCGCGAGCGAGCCCTGGAACGTCCCCTCCTCCGAGCTGTACCTGCTGCTCCGCGCAGGCATGGTGATCCCGGTTGAGCGACACAATGATCTGCTCGCAGAGTATCTCGCAGCAGTGCGGCTGCAGCAGCGGCCGATCAAGGACAATTCCCGCGTGGTGATCTGCGGCATGTTCTGCGAGCAGCCGCCGCTCAATCTGATCAGGTCGATCGAGCTGTCCGGCTGCTACATCGTCGATGACGATTTCATCCTGGTCACCCGCTGGGAGAATTCCGACGTCGCGCTCGACGGCGATCCGCTGAAGAATTTGGCGAACGCCTATCTGCACGATTCCAAATCGACGCCGCCGAAATACGAGCCCGACGAGGCCAGGAAGGGGCTCTATCTGGTCGACAGCGTCCGCAAGAACCGCGCCGAGGGCGTGATCTTCGCGATGACCAGCTTCTGCGATCCCGGCCTACTGGAGCGCCCGATGCTGCAATCGGTATTGAAGCAGCACAACATTCCGCAGATCGCGTTCAAATACGCGGAAAATTCCGGCCAGATGCAGCCGATCCGCGAGCAGGCCGGCACCTTCGCCGATTCGATCAAACTGTGGAGCGGGGCATGACCATCATCGTCGGACCGAAGACCAAACCACCGGAAGCCGCCAAGGACGCTTCGATGGCGCGGCAGAAGGAGATGGTCAACGCCCATTACGACCGCCTCGCCAACGCCAAGGAGCGCTGCGAGAAGGTGGCCGCGACCTTTGTGCCGGGCAATCTCAACGAGCTGTTGATGTGCTTCGACATGGTCAACAACCTGCCGGAGGTCAACGCCATCCAGAACGGCCTGCGCAAGCAGAGCGGCGCCTTCGTCATGGAGGCGGAGAAGCTCGGCCATTCCGAGGACGTCTGTACTTACGTGAAATCCGACATCGGCATGATGGCCAAGGGCAATATCGGCCCGAACGGCCGCCGGCTTCCGGACCCCGACGTGCTGCTGCTGTCCTACACCGGCTGCTTCACCTTCATGAAGTGGTTCGAACTGCTGCGCCGGCAGTACAACTGCGAAACCATCATGTTCCAGACGCCGTATCTCGCCGACGGCAAGATCACCAAGGACATGATCGGCTACATGGTGAAGCAGCTGAAGCAGGACGTGATCCCCAAGCTGGAGCGCATTTCGGGCGTCAAGTTCGACATCGACCGGCTGCGGGACTATCTGCGCAAATCCGCCAAAGCGGAGGACGATCACGTCTGGGTGCTGCAATCGGCCAAGAACAAGCCCTCCCCGATCGACGCCTATTTCGGCGGCATCTATTATATCGGGCCGATCTTCGGCGCCTTCCGTGGCACCGACGACGCGATCGAATACTACAAATTCCTGCGCGCAGAGGTCGAGCAGCGCATCGCCGACGGCAAGGGGCCGGTGACGCCGGACGGCGACATGGGCAAGGAGCGCTATCGCCTCGTGGTCGAAGGACCGCCGAACTACACAAATTTTCGCCAGTTCTGGAAGATGTTCTCCGACGAGGGTGCGGTCGTGGTCGCCTCGAGCTACACCAAGGTCGGCGGCACCTATGATTTCGGCTTCCGCCACGATCCCGATCGACCGCTGGAGTCGCTCGCCGAATATTGCCTCAACGTCTACACCAACCGCAATCTGCCGATGCGTGTCGACATGCTGGAAAACTACATGAACGAGTACGAGGCGGACGGACTGCTGATCAATTCAATCAAGAGCTGCAATTCGTTCTCGGCCGGACAGCTGCTGATGATGCGCGAGGTCGAGAAGCGCACCGGCAAGCCCGCGGCCTTCATCGAGACCGACCTGGTCGACCCGCGCTATTTCTCCGCGGCCAACGTCAAGAACCGGCTGGAAAGCTATTTCCAGATGATCGAGCAGAAGCGCGCCGGCCTGCGCGGCGCGGCCTGAGGAGGGATGATGCGCACCTTTGTCGGTATCGATCTCGGCTCGACCACCACCAAGGCGGTGCTGCTCGACGACAACAAGGAAGTGATCGGCCGCGGCATCACCAATTCGCGCTCGAACTATGCCACCGCGGCGCGCGTCGCCTCGGAGGAAGCGCGGATCGACGCGAGGTTCACGCTGTTCCGCCGCGCGCTGCACGCCAACGAGTCCGGCCACGAACACAGCCGCGAGTTCCTCGCCGCGCTCGAACGCAACTTTCGCCTGGTCCAGTTCCTCGAACAACTCGACGATCTGGAGGAGACCTGCCACGGCCAGTTGAGGAGCGATCGCTTCGCGTCCGTCGCCGACGCGCTGAAGGAGGCGCTGCAGGAAGTGTTCACCCGGCTGCGGGCCGAGGCGCCGTCGCTTTACGCGCCGGAGGCCAAGCGCAAGTCCGACTTCTTCCGCGATATCGCGGGCTCACGCTTCCATGTGCACGCCGAAGCGGTCGCGCGCGAGATGGGCGTCGCGCTCGAGATCGTGCTGAACGCCTACGACAAGTCGATCATCGAGGTCGAGAACCGCCCGCCGGGCGGCGAGCTCAGCGAGAAATTCCGCCGCGGCATCGCGCGCATGCTGGATACCGACTCGCACATCGCCGACGGCGAGGGCGACTACACCCGGATGATCGAGGACGCGCTCGGCATCGAACTGGAAGAGACCTATCTGGTCGGCACCGGCTACGGCCGGGTGACTCTGCCGTTCTCCAAGGAACACATCCGCTCTGAAATCCTCTGCCACGGCCTCGGCGCGCACATGATGTATCCGGCGACCCGTACCGTGCTCGACATCGGCGGTCAGGACACCAAGGGCATTCAGGTCGACGGCCACGGCATCGTCGAGAACTTTCAGATGAACGACCGCTGCGCCGCCGGCTGCGGGCGCTATCTCGGCTATATCGCCGACGAAATGAATGTGGGCCTGCACGAACTGGGGCCGCTGGCGATGAAGTCGAACCGCCCTGCCCGGATCAACTCAACCTGCACAGTGTTCGCCGGGGCCGAGCTACGCGACCGGCTGTCGCTCGGCGAAAAGCGCGAGGACATTTTGGCCGGCCTGCATCGCGCGATCATTCTGCGCGCGATCTCGATCATCTCGCGCTCGGGCGGCGTCACCGACCAGTTCACCTTCACCGGCGGCGTCGCCAAGAACGAGGCGGCGGTGCGCGAATTGCGCAAGCTGATCAAGGAAAACTACGGCGAGGTCACGATCAATATCAATCCCGATTCGATCTACACCGGCGCGCTCGGCGCGTCCGAATTCGCCCGCCGCGCCATCGCTTCGTAAGGAGGAGTCTATGCCGATCACATCCGGAATCGATGTCGGTACCGGCGCCGTCAAGGTGGCGGTGTTCGAGGTCGCCAATGGGCAAGAGATTTGTCTGGGAAAGCTGGTCGAGCGGGTCCGGCAGCGCGATCCGCTCAAGCTCGCGGGCGACATTTACGACAGCGTGCTGAAGGACGCGGGGTTGGCGCGCGGCGACATCGCCTATTGCGCCACCACCGGTGAAGGCGAAGCACTCGACTTCCACACCGGGCATTTCTATTCGATGACCACCCACGCGCGCGGCGCGATCTATCTGCGGCCGGATGCCCGCGCGGCGCTCGACACCGGCGCGCTGCACGGCCGCGCCATCCGGATGGACGAGCGCGGCAAGGTGCTGTCCTACAAAATGACCAGCCAGTGCGCCTCCGGCTCCGGCCAATTCCTGGAGAACATCGCGCGCTATCTCGGCATCGCCCAGGACGAGATCGGCTCGCTGTCGAAGCAGGCCGACAACCCGGAAAAGGTGTCGGGCATCTGTGCGGTGCTGGCCGAGACCGACGTCATCAACATGGTGTCGCGCGGCATCACCGCGCCGAACATTTTGCGCGGCATCCATGAATCGATGGCCGACCGGCTCGCCAAGCTGCTGAAGACCCTCGGCACGCTCGACGGCGTGGTGCAGATGACCGGCGGCCTGGCGCTGGACAAGGGCCTCGTCGAGGCGATGCAGGATGCCTTAGTCAAGGCCAAGATCGCCGTGCCGATCGAAAGTCATCCGGACGCGATCTTCGCTGGCGCCTTCGGCGCTGCGTTGTGGGGGGCGTTCCGGCACCGCAGGCTCACCGACATGGCGAGCGCGGCCTGAGCTGGGGCCATCAACTGTGTCGTGACCCGAGCCGACGGCCACGGCATGATGAACCAGGAAGCGGCACAGATCGCTCCGGACACAATGCATCGATCAGGGAGAGAAACCATGAATGCCGCCGTGGTGACGCCGCCGCCGGAGAGATTCAACATCGCGGCGCATCTGTTGCAAGCCAACGCCGGCCGGCCGGACAAGCTGGCCTTCGTCGACGACTCGAGCACGCTCACTTTCGCTCAACTCGACGACAAAGCGAGGCGCCTGGCGGCTGGTCTTCGTTCCCTCGGCGTGAAGCGCGAGGAGCGCGTTTTCCTGCTGATGCTGGACGGCACAGACTGGCCGGTCGCTTTCCTCGGCGCGATCTACGCCGGCATCGTCCCGGTCGCGGTCAATACGCTGCTGACCGCCGACGACTACGCCTACATGCTGGAACACTCCCGCGCCCAGGCCGTGCTGGTCAGCGGCGCGTTGCGCGGAACGTTGAAGGCTGCACTCACCAAGAGCGACCACGAAGTGCACAAGGTGATCGTGTCTCACCCCGACGCGCCGCTCGAACCCGACGAGGTGGAGTTCGACGCCTTCGTCGGCGCGCAGGCGCCATTGGAGAAGCCCGCGGCCACTCACGCCGACGATCCTGCGTTCTGGCTGTATTCCTCAGGCTCAACGGGACGCCCCAAAGGCGTCGTCCACACCCAGGCCAATCCGTATTGGAGCTCGGAGCTCTATGGCCGCAACACGCTGCAGCTTCGCGAGGATGATGTCTGCTTCTCCGCCGCAAAGCTGTTCTTCGCCTATGGTCTCGGCAACGCGCTGACGTTTCCGCTGACCGTGGGCGCCACCACGCTGTTGATGCCCGAGCGGCCGACGCCAGACGCGGTGTTCAGGCGCTGGCTCGGCGGCGTGGCCGGCTTGAAGCCGACGGTCTTCTTCGGCGCGCCGACCGGCTTTGCGGGCATGTTGGTGGTGCCCAACCTGCCGGCGCGCGAGCAGCTTGCCCTGCGACTGGCCTCCTCCGCGGGAGAAGCACTGCCGGCGGAGATCGGTCAGCGCTTCCAGCGCCATTTCGGCATCGACATCGTCGACGGCATCGGCTCCACCGAGATGCTGCATATTTTTCTGTCGAACCGACCCGACAAGGTTCGCTACGGCACCACCGGCTGGCCAGTGCCGGGCTACGGGATCGAGCTGCGCGGAGATAGCGGTGGACCGGTGCCAGACGGCGAACCGGGCGATCTCTACATCCACGGCCCCTCGTCGGCGACGATGTATTGGGGCAATCGCGCTAAGACCCAGGAGACCTTTCAGGGCGGCTGGACCAAGAGCGGCGACAAATACATCCGCAACGAGGACGGCTCCTACACCTACGCCGGGCGTACCGACGACATGCTCAAGGTCAGCGGCATCTATGTCAGCCCGTTCGAGATCGAGGCGACCCTAGTGCAACACCCCTCGGTGCTGGAAGCCGCGGTCGTCGGAATCGCCGACGAGAACGGCCTGACCAAGCCGAAGGCCTTTGTGGTGCAGCGGCCGGGGGTGACCGTATCGGAGGCCGAACTGAAGAGCTTCATCAAGGATCGGCTGGCGCCCTACAAATATCCGCGCAGCACGGTTTTCGTCGACGAGCTTCCGAAGACTGCGACCGGAAAGATTCAACGCTTCAAGCTTCGCGAAGGCATTCTGAACTGAGGCAGGTGCGGATCAGCGAGAAGGAGAACGGCATGGCGCTGATGATCAATGAAGACTGCACGGCCTGCGACGCCTGCAGACCGGTGTGCCCGAACGAGGCGATATCGGCGGGCGATCCCGTGTTCGTGATCGATCCCCTGCGTTGTACGGAGTGCGTGGGAGCTGAAGACGAGCCGCAGTGCTGTCTCGTATGCCCCGCCGATTGCGTCGTCGCAAATCCCGAGTGGCCGGAATCGCCGAACGATCTGCAGGCGAAGTACGATCAACTGCACATCTAGGAGGCGAGGCTGATCCCGCACCGGACCTCGCCCGCGGCTGCCGCTCTCGCATTCGAAAACCTGCGGCTACGCCCCGCTGGCCGACACACGCACCGACTGTCGAGGTGAGTTCTGCTCGTTGTTGCGGCGCTCAATGTCGATCAACTTCAAGAGCGACGTGAACGAGACCGATCGCAGCGTCGTCATCGCGATATCGTCGATGTCGCGCAACACCTTGTGCAGCGCCCGGCTCTCTTCGTGATTGTCGACAGCAGCCTGCTCGGGATTGGGGTTGGTATCCTCGAACAACGCGATGATGTCGAGCAGGGTGAGACGCTTCGGATTGCCGATGAAAGTATAGCCACCTCCAGGGCCCCGCACCGATTCAATCAGGCGCGCGCGCACCAGGGTCCGCAGCACTTTGGCCAAATGATTGAGCGAGATATCGTACTTTTCGGCGATGTCGCCGGCGGAAATCTGCTGATCGGCATGCGATGCGAGTTCGAGCACGGCATACAATCCACACATCGTCGATTTCTGCAGTTTCATCGGCGTCAATCTTTTTGTCTCGACGGCGTTCCGAACAGCATGGGCCCCAATAGCGCTGGTCCGAACCGCCTAGTCGAGATTCTTCTCCATCCCGATGAATCGGCCGACCATCAGACCCTGACTGCGAAAGAAGGCGATCACCAGTTGATTGTCGTGCTCGATCATGGTCCGAACCTTCTTCACGCGCGCCTCCGTGAAGATATTGCAAATCTCATCAAACAGTTGGGTGCCGATGTTGTTCACCCTTATCGCAGGATCGACGGTCAGCGCAAATACCCATCCGCAACTTTCCGCGCCGAACTCGAAATCCCGGACCTCCCCGGAGATGAACCCGACGACCTCTCCGTTGATCTCGGCCACCAAGAACGCACGACACCCGGCCCGATTCTTGGAAAAGCTGTCATACAGATCCCGCCAATAGCGCGGCTTGGCTTGTCCGGTCGCGGCCTCGTCGATCTTGACGATCCATGCCACGTCCCGGGCTGCGGCGGGGCGAATGTGCACTTCGCGAGCCACCTCACCCAAGCAGACCTTGTTCGTGCCACTCATCGCATTCTCCCAGTTCCCGCGCCACCCATGGTTCCTGCTTCTATAACGCGAGCGCAAGCACCACGCTCTGCGTCGGCTTGAACCCCAGCCGATCGAAAAAGCCGATCAGGGTGACGTCATTCCACTCCACCACGGTCCGGACGCGTTCGACACGCAGGCTCGCCAGATGCGCCATCAATTGGGCCAGCAGGATCGAACCTACCCCCTGCGCCCGAAACTCGGCGTGGACCCCAATCGTGTCCAGCACGGCCGCCATTTCGGTCTGGCCAAATTCTCCATAGTCGACCCGCGCCATGACGAAACCGGCGGGAGTCCGGTCGATCTCTGCGAGCATCGACAGCCGGATGCCGTTCTTGCGCAGCGCCTCGTCCATCCTGCGTTGATAGTAGGCCGAACGGTCGCGCCCCGTAATGCCGCGGTCAAGGCTGATCACGGCGGGAAGGTCTTCCGCCACCATGGAGCGCACCACGATCCGATCCGGCGAATGATCCCGGTCGCCGTCCCCGCAGGGTTCGGTTTGCGGCTCGCCTTCGCGCGCCCATTTGGCGCAGTCGCAGTCCAATACCAGCCGCGTCCCGAGCTTGAATCCCAGACCCGCAAAGAACTGGGTCATCGCCTCATCCGACCACAGCACCTGTGTCCTCACCGCCTGCGCATTCCGCCGACGTGCCTTTTCCTGAAGGGTCCGCATCAACCCATGGGCACCGCCGTGCCCGCGAGCCGATTGCGCGATCCCGATCGCATCGAGAATCGTCGCGGGGCCAGACGTGCCGAATTCGCCATCGAGCATATGGGCGAGGACAAATCCTTCGACCCTGTCATGTTCGGTATAGGCGAGCGCTAGGAAGCCATTCTGATCGCTCCGACTGGCGGCCAGGCGGCTTTCGAAGAAGCCGCGTCGCGCATGGCCGGTGTTGTCCCGATCGATCTCCACCACCCTGTCGAGATCGGACGGCAGCAACGGACGGACCTGGTGAGTGGCACTCGACTGAGTCTGCGCGTTCGGCATGAGGTTCACCTTGGATATGGCACCGCAAAAGGGCGGAACCTTCCGCCGACCCCCGGATGCCGGATTGCGTTGAAACCTTCCACAGTGCGCCCGGTCGCGATCATACGCCGAGCATGGTCCTGACCATGTCCTGATCCGCGAGCAACTCATCCGACGTTCCCTCGAACACCACCTCGCCCTTGGTCAGGATGACGTGGCGATCAACCAGTTCGACCAGATCATCGAGGTTCTTGTCGACGATCACGGTCGCAATCCCTTTCGTTGCGATCAATCCAAGCGTCTTCCAGATCTCGTCGCGCATTTTCGGCGCGAGCCCCTCGGTCGCTTCGTCGATCAGCAGAACGGTCGGATTGCTCAACAGAACCCGTCCGATCGTCAGCATCTGCTGCTCGCCACCGGAGAGCAGATTGCCCCAGATCTTGCGACGATCAGCTAGCCTCGGAAACATCTCGTAGATCGCCTCCGGCGTCCACTCGACCTGACCTTCCGGACCCAGGCGCGCGGCGAACAGCAGGTTCTCCTCGACCGACAGGTTCGGAAAGATGCCGCGGCCTTCCGGCACGAAGCCCATTCCGGCCCGCGCCCTGATATTCGGTCGGGCGTCGGTCATGTCGCGTCCGTTCAGCAGGATCGACCCGCGTTTCGGCTTCAGCAATCCTATCAGCGTGCGCAGCAGCGTGGTCTTGCCCATGCCATTGCGCCCCAGCAGACTCACGGTCTCACCCCGTCCCACGCGAAAATTGACGCTTCGCAGGATATGGCTGGGCCCGTAGAACGCATCGATGCCGCGTGCCTCGAGCATCGCCTCCGCTGCGGCGATCATGCTGCTCCCCTCATCCTGGCGTGATGGCCGAGATAGGCCTCCAGCACCGCCTCGTTGGAGCGGATCTCATCCGGACGTCCGCGGGCGAACAGCTTGCCCTGGACCAGGACGGTCAATGTGTCGGCCGCGGCAAACACCGCGTCCATGTCGTGTTCGATCACGATGATGGTGTGGTCGCGCACCAGATCGCGCAGCAGCGCCACGACGCGCTGGGTCTCCTCGGGCCCCATGCCGGCCAGCGGCTCGTCGAGAATCAGCAGATCCGCGCCGCTCGCGATCAGCATCGCGATCTCGAGTTGACGCTGTTCACCGTTCGACATCCGGCCCGCAATGACGTTGGCCCGATCGGCGAGGCCCGCGACTCCGAGCGCACGATCGATCGCGGCATCCTCCCGGGCGCGATATGGCCCGTCGCGCAACCGCCACAGCGCGTCCTTGTGAAGCTGCGCCGCGAGCGCGCAGTTCTCTCGCACCGTAAACCGCTGAAAGATGTTGGTGCGCTGATAGGACCGTCCGAGACCGGCGCGGGCGATCCGGTGCGCCGGCCAACCGGTCACGTCGAGATCGTCGATCCGCACGCTGCCCGTCGTTGCCGGAAGCGCGCCCGAGAGCAGATTGGTGAATGTCGTCTTGCCAGCGCCGTTCGGCCCGATGATGGCATGCACCATATTGGCTTCGAACCGTACCGAGACGTCGTCGACGCCGATCACGCCGTCGAAATTCTTGCTCAATCCCTCGGTCGACAAGGTTTTCGCAACGCGCGCCGGGCGCCGGGACGCAATATCGACCGGCCGAACCGGCGCGCGATCCTGTCGCGCTTGTTTCCATCGGAGAAGGCCCGCGAGGCCATCCGGCGATATCAACACCGCGACGATGAGCGTCGCGCCAGTCCCCAGCCGCCAATGGTCGGCCACGAAAGGACCGACGATACTCGCAGTCTTGAGCAATTCCTCCAGCGACGAATAGGCCAGCGCCCCGAGGATCGGTCCGAACAAAGTGCCGGCGCCTCCCAGCACCACCATCATGATGGCCAGCCCGGATTGATGCCAGTTGAGCAGATCCGGCGTGACGAAGCCGTCGATCGACGCGAACAGCGCGCCGGCCAATCCGGCCAGCATTCCGGCCAGCGTGAAGGCGGCGAGCTTGTAGCGATAGGCATTGTAGCCGAGCGAACTCATCCGGACTTCGTTGGCGCGAATGCCCTGCAATACCCGGCCGAACGGCGAGCGTACCAGTGCGAAAAGCAGGAAATAGACTCCCACCAGAACCGCGATGCAGACAAAATAGAACTGACGCCGATCGGAAAAGTCGAGCAGGCTGACGCCGAACATCGTCAATTCCGGCTTGACGTTGATGAAGGCCCCGTCCGAACCCTTGGCGATGTCGGTGTCGTGGAACAGCGCGAACAGCATCTGTCCGGCCGCCAGCGTTACCATGATGAAATAGAAGCCCCGCGTGAGGGTCGCAAAGGCGCCGACGATCAACGCCACCAGTCCGCCGGCCAGCAGACCGGCGCCGAGGGTCACAAACACATTGGCGGCTTCCGACTCCGGCGAGACAAAATAGACCGCGTAGGCGCCGCAGCCGAAGAATGCCGCATGACCGAAGCTGACGAGGCCCGTCACTCCGATCAGCAGATCGAGGCTCAGGACGAAGGTCGCGAGGATCACGATGCGGGTCATCAGCTTCACCGGATACGGACCGGTGAAGAACGGCAGTGCCACGAGACACGCAAGCAGCAGCGCAAAGAACACCATGACGACAGGATTGGGGCGGGTCAGCATGTCAGGACCGCCCGAACAATCCGGCGGGACGCGCCACCAGAACCAAAGCCATCAGCGCATAGATGATGATGCTGGAAAATTGTGGCAGGAACACCTTGCCGAAGGCGTCCGCCAGGCCGATCAGCAACGATCCGATGAATGCACCGCGGACCGACCCGATCCCGCCGATCACAACGACGACAAACGACGTGATCAACACGCGATCGCCGATGCCGGGATAGGCACTTTCGATCGGCGCCGCGAGCATGCCCGCGGTGGCAGCCAGGGCCACGCCCGTGGCAAACACCATTCGGAAGATCAACCGCGAGTCGAAGCCGAGCGCATCGACCATTTCTCGGTTCGATTCCGCAGCCCTGATCAGGCGGCCGACCCGGGTCTTCTGGATCACGATGGCCATCGCAATCGCCAGGGCGATACAGATCGCCATCAACGCCAACCGGTAGACCGGATAGCTCAGTCCGTCTGTCAGACGAACGCTTGCAGACAAGTAACTCGGCGCCGGTATCGCGTGTGGGTAGGACCCCCAGACCACCTGCTGGAACTCGTTGAATACGAGGATCAGCGCGAAGGTGAGCAGCACCTGCTGCAAGTGGTCGCGATCGTAAAGATGACGGATGAATAGCCATTCGATCAACACACCCAACGCAAAGGCGAGCGGGATGCCCGCCAGCAGTGCCACAAAGACGTCGCCGAACACACCGGTGAGCGACAACGCCAGATAGGCGCCGATCATGTAGAACGATCCGTGGGAGAGATTGATGACGCCGAGAATTCCGAAAACCAGCGTCAGTCCGCTCGCTGCCAGGAAGATCACCAGACCTGTTTGCAGGCCATTCAAGAGCTGGATGAGGATGAGGCTCATGGACACCGCAATCGACGTTCTGGAGGACCCAAAAGAGGCCGGCCGGAGACCTCCCGCCTCTCCTGTTGATCGGATCTTTGGCTATCCGGCCAACTTGCAACCAACTGCAACGTCGGCCACCGCGCTCGCAGCAAGCCCGAGATTCATGTTCTTGCCGCCTTTCAGCTCACGTAAGTAGAAGTTCTGGATCGGATTGTGAGCGGCCGACAATTTGAACGGGCCACGCGGACTGTCGAACGAGGCCGCCGCCATCGCCGCGTTGAATTCCTTGCGTCTCGAGATATCACCGCCGACGGCCTTCAGACCGATATTGAGCAGCTGGCCGGCGTCCCATCCCTGCACCGCAAATACATCCGGAGGAATCTTGTAGGCGGCTTCGAATGATTTCACGAAGGCCTGATTCTCGGCGTTGTCCAGATCGCCCACATAGTGCAACACTGTTTTGACGCCATCGCCTGCCGGCCCCGCGGCGGCCTCGACGCCGTCGGTCAAGAAGCCCGGGCCCCAGAGCGGAATGCCTAGTTTCGCCGCGGCGTAGTCCTTGATGAATTTGAGTGCGCCGCCGCCGGAGAAGAACGCATAGACGCAGTCCGGCTTGAGCGAAGCAGCCTCCGCCAACGCCGATTGGAATTCGACGTCGGGGAATGCGATGGTGATGTCCTTCAGAATTTCGCCCTTCCCCGCAATGAAGGACTTCTTGAAGCCGTTGACCATTTCCTCACCCGCGGCGTACTTCCAGGTGATCGTCACGGCCTTCTTGTGTCCCGCCTCGAGCATCGCGTCGCCGGTCGCGCGACCGATCTGACCATTGGCGAACGAGGTTCGGAACACATTCTCCGCGCACATCGCGCGCGTGATGATGTCGGCTCCGGCATTCGGCACGATGGTCGGAATGCCGTCCTCGCGTGCGATCTTGACCATCGCCATGGCGACACCCGAGTGAACGGTGCCGATCAGAATGTCCGACTTCTCACCCTGGATCAGCTTCGTCGTCAGTTCAGTCGCCTTGGGTGGCGCGGACTCATCATCGACCTTGACGAACGAAACGCTTCGCCCGGCGAGCTTGCCACCCTGCGAACCGATGTAGAGTTCGAGGCCACGCGTGATCGCCTCCCCCAATGGCGCGAATGTGCCACTATATGGCAGCAACAGCCCGACCTTGAGCGGTCCGGCTTGCGCGTGGGACGATCGAATGAACGGGCCACACGCCAGAGCGGCGCCCGTCGAAGCTCCAATGGACAACAATCGCCGTCGATTGATCATAGTCTCCTCCCCCTCGGTTCAACTTGGCGTTCCTGCGTATCTGTCGTTTTTTCTTGTTACTCAGTACATTCCGCGAATTCGATCAGACGGTTCGTCAACTCCGGCGAGCGATCGGCCCCAACGCCGTGCGAGTTGCAGCGTCATCCGACTGATTGGGTCTGGTCCCAGGCCATCTCGCGCAACATGTAGCGTTGCAACTTGCCGCTCGACGTCTTCGGCAATTCGTCGACCACGCGTATCCAGCGCGGATATTTCCACGGGCCGATCGAACGCTTGACGTGTTCCTTGAGCTCATCGAACAGCGCGCTGATTTCTTCGTCCTTCGACGCCAGCACGATGAAGGCCTTCGGCTTGATCAGCCCATCGGTATCCTCGACCGGAATCACCGCGGCCTCGGCGACCTTGCAATGGCTCATCAGCGCCTCTTCGATCTCGAACGGCGACACCCAGATGCCGCTGACCTTGAACATGTCGTCGCTGCGGCCGCGGTAGGTGTACACGCCATCGGCGCGACGGTGATATTTGTCGCCGGTGCGCGTCCACTCGCCGACGAAGGTCGCCCGGGACTTGTCGCGCTGATTCCAATAGCCCGCGGCGGCGGATCCGCCGTTGACCAGCAGTTCGCCGATCTCGTCGTCGGCGACGTCGCGACCCTGATCATCCACCAGTTTGAGGCGATACCCCTCCACCGGAACGCCAGAGGTGCCGTACTCCACCGCGTTCGGCAGATTGGTCACAAACATATGCCCCATCTCGGTGGAGCCGACGCAGTTGACGATGTCTCGCCCAAATCGGCTTCGCCAATTCAGCCCGACCTGCGTAGGCAAAGGCTCACCGGCGGAAACGCACAGGCGAAGCCGTTCCGGCAATTGGTCGTCCATGGTCCCCTTGTCGGCAAGGATCGCGGCATAGAGCGTCGGCACCGCGAACAGCAGGGTCGGTTGATGCACCCGCAACATCTCGAACACGGATACGGCCGTCGGCCGTTCAGGGTACAGCACCGAGGTTGCGCCTACCCACATCGAGCAGAACATCGCGTTGCCGAGTCCATATGCGAAGAACAGTTTTGCCACCGAGAACACCAGGTCGTTCTCGCGATAGCCGATCCGACGAACGCCGACATTATGGGAGAGAATGCGTGGGCTCGCGTGGACGTGCATGACGCCCTTGGGCATGCCCGTGGTACCCGACGAGTATTGCCAATAGGCGACGTCGTCGGCGCATGTTCCGGCTGGCGCGCCGCCCTCGTTCTCGGCCGCCAGGAGGTCTGCCAGCCGGGCGGTCGCTGTCGGCCCATCGCCGACCGCGACGATCGAGCGAAGATGGGGAAGTTCCGCCGCTGCTTCCTCGATCAACGGCAGTAGATCGGCCGACACGAACACCACCTTCGCCCGTGAATCCTCCAGAAGGTAGCGATACTGATCGGCGGTAAGCCGGGTGTTGAGCAGCACCGGGACGATTCCGGCCCGGATCGCTCCCCAGAACAGAATGGGAAAGTCGACGGTGTCATGAAGTACGAGCGCGATGCGGTTTTCCTGCTCGACGCCGATCCGCGCCAGCATCGGACCGACCCGCGCCGCCGCATCGCGCAGTTCGCCATAGGACAGCCGGCGCGACGGATCGATGAAGGCGATCTTCTCGCCCCGACCTTCCGCGACATTGCGATCTACAAAATCGACCGCCGCATTGTAGTCACGTAGCGGCATGTCTTCCCTCGCCCTTGAGTTATCCTTCGACTAGCACGTCGCCGCGGCGGCCTCCTTGACTTTTGCTAGGTGCCGAACGTCGAAATTCTCAGCAAACCAGCTCGCCTTGACTTTAGTCATGGAAGCATCGCTCGCGCGTCGACAGTCTGGCATCGAGGGAGCGACCTATGCATGAACCGATGCCACGGCCACACAAGCGTCTACTACGTCTGAAGATCAACGGCCGATGGCGCGAAGATGCGGTCGCCGATGGAATGATACTCGTCGACTACCTGCGTGATATCGTCGGCCTGACCGGCGTCAAGACCGGCTGCGACGGTGGTGAGTGCGGGGCCTGCACCGTACTGATCGATAGCGAGGCTGTGCCGTCATGCCTCACGCTCGTTGTGCGCTGCGAAGGCCGTCACGTCGAAACCATCGAAGGACTTGCGGCGAATGGACGGCTCAGTCGGCTGCAGCAGACCTTTCACGAGCGCCTGGGGACGCAATGCGGCTTTTGTACCCCAGGAATGATCATGGCCGCGGAGGGCCTGCTGCGGCGCAATCCGTCTCCCACCGATGCAGAGATTAGAACAGCGCTGTCCGGCAATCTGTGCCGATGCACCGGCTACACGAAAATCCTCGAATCGGTTCAGGCAGCAGCGGGCGTGACGCCATGACTGGAGGACCCATGACCGGAGGACCGATGACTGGAGGACCGATGCCACAGGGCGGTCTCGGCCGCAGCGGCGTGCCGCTGATCGACGGTATCGAGAAGGTCACCGGGGGCGCGCGCTACACCGCGGACCTCGACCATTCCGGGGCTCTCGTCGGCCGGATTCTGCGCAGTCCGATCAGCCACGGCGATATCGTTGGCCTCGACATCAGCAAGGCGCTCGCACTGGACGGAGTCGTCGCGGTGGTCACCGGCGAGGATTGCGGGATCACCTATGGCGTGCTGCCGATCGCGATGAACGAATTTCCGATGGCACGCGGAAGGGTTCGCTACCGCGGCGAGCCGATCGCCGCAGTGGCCGCGATCGACGCCGAGACGGCGGAACGCGCACTGAGTCTGATCGAAATCGAGGTGCGCAAGCTCCCGGCTTACTACGATTCACCGGCAGCTCGCGCTCCGGACGCCTGGTTGTTGCATGACAACAAACCGGGCAATATCGAGCGCGAAGTCCACAATGAGTTCGGCGATCTCGGTGCCGGGTTCGACGCGGCTGATCTGATCCGCGAGCACGGGTTCAGTTGCGCCGAGGTCAATCACGCCCAGATCGAACCTCATGCCTGCCTGATGGACTATGATCCAATCGCCGGGCGGCTCACCGCGCAGAGCGTCTCTCAGGTCGGCTATTATCTGCATCTGATGCTGGCGCGCTGCCTGGAGATCGATCAGTCGCGCATTCGCGTGGTCAAACCCTTCGTCGGCGGCGGCTTCGGCGCGCGTGTCGAGGTCCTGAACTTCGAGATCATCGCCGCTTTGCTCGCCCGCAAGGCCGGCGCCAAAGTGTCGATGCGCCTCACGCGCGAGGAGACTTTTCTCACCCATCGAGCGCGGCCGCAGACCGACATCAAGCTCAGGATCGGGATGAAGCGCGACGGCCGGTTCACTGCGTGCGAATGCGAAGTGGTGCAGCGCGGCGGCGCCTATGCGGGATACGGCATCGTCACCATCCTCTATGCCGGTGCGCTGCTGCAGGGCCTCTACGACATTCCCGCCGTCAAATACGATGGCTACCGGGTCTATGCCAATCTGCCGCCCTGCGGCGCGATGCGCGGTCACGGCTCGGTCGACGTCCGTCATGCGTTCGAAACGCTGATCGACCGGATGGCGCGCGAACTCGGCCTTGATCCGTTCGCTGTCCGCCGCGCCAATCTGCTGAGCGCGCCGACCCGGACGCTGAACGATCTGATGGTGAACAGCTACGGCCTCGGCGATTGCCTCGACAAGGTCGAGCGCGAAAGCCGATGGCACGAGCGCATCGGAAAGATGCCGCCGGGCAAGGGCCTCGGCATGGCCTGCTCGCATTATGTCAGCGGATCGGCCAAGCCGATCCACTTCACCGGCGAGCCCCACGCAGTGGTCGCACTCCGGCTGGATTTCGACGGTGGCGTCACCGCACTGACCGGCGCGGCCGATATCGGCCAGGGCTCCTCGACCGTGGTCGCCATCACGGTCGCGGAGACGCTGGGCATCGATCTGAACCGCGTGCGGGTGATTTCGGGCGACTCCGCGCTCACCCCGAAGGACAATGGCGCCTACTCGTCGCGCATCACCTTCATGGTCGGCAACGCTGCGATCGATGCCGCGAAGCAGTTGAAAGACATCCTGGTCGCCGCTGCGGCGCGAAAGCTCGAAGCCTCGCCCGACCAGATCGAATGCGCCGGGGAAACCTTCTATGTCGGCAGCGGCGCGCAGACGGCATTGCCGTTCGCCGAGGTCGTGGCGGCGGCGCTGGTCGACGAGGGCGCGATCACCGTCAAGGGCTCCTTCACCTGCCCGCCGGAATCCCAGGGCGGCAAGCATCGCGGCGGCGCGGTCGGCTCCACAATGGGCTTCAGCTACGCCGCTCAGGTGGTCGAGGTGAGCGTCGACGACGCCACCGGCTTGGTCAGCATCGACAAGGTATGGTCCGCGCTCGACTGCGGCTACGCCATCAATCCGCTCGCGGTGGTCGGCCAGGTGCAGGGCGCGGTGTGGATGGGCATGGGCCAGGCCATGTGTGAGGAAACCCGGTATCTCGAGGGTCTGGCGGCCCATGCAAGCTTTCTCGAATATCGCATGCCGACCATGGCGGAATCTCCTCCGATCGAGGTGCAGATCGTCGAAAGCCACGATCCGTTCGGCCCGTTCGGTGCCAAGGAGGCCAGTGAAGGTGCGCTGGCCGGTTTCCCGCCGGCAATGGTCAATGCCGTCGCCAACGCGATCGGCATCGAGCTGGACGAGTTGCCGGTGACGCCGGATCGCGTCATCGACGCGCTGATCCGGCGCAGGCGCGAGGCGAGACGGGCCGATGCTGCGAGGGCCGCATCATGAACGACTCGCTCTGCGCGCTGCGGCTGGTTCAACCCGGCACCGTCAACGAGGCGGTTGCCGCGTTGCTGCAACATCCTCACGGCCGCTTGCTGGCCGGCGGCACCGACCTGCTGGTGAACATGCGCCGCGGCGTGCAGCAGCCGGATCTGTTGATCGACACCTCCGCCATCGCCGACATCAAACAAATCCGATCGGATGGCGACGGATTGATCATCGGCGCAGGCGTCAGCATCGCGGCACTCGCCAGCGACGCCTTGATCGCATCGCGCTATCGCGCCTTGGCCGAGGCGGCCAAAGCCATCGCGGGCCCCAGCCACCGCAGGCTCGGTACCGTGGGCGGCAATCTCTGTCTCGACACCCGCTGCATTTATTACAACCAGAGCGAATGGTGGCGCCGCGCCAATTCCTATTGCCTCAAGAACAAGGGCCAGACCTGCCACGTCGCGCCCCAGGGAAACCGGTGCCACGCCGCCTTCAGTGGCGATCTGGCCCCCGCTTTGCTCGTGCTCGGTGCCGAGATCGACATCGCCGGACCGGACGGCAACAGGCGCATTCCGCTGTTCGCGCTTTACGTCGAAGACGGCAGAGCGCATCTGTCACTGCAGCCCGGCGAGATCTTGACCACGGTCCGGCTGCCGGCCAGTCCACTGGCGTCGACTTATCAAAAGGTGCGGGTACGCGGCGCCATCGACTATCCGCTGGCGGGCGTCGCTGTGGCCTTGTCGCGGTCCGCCTCGAATATTGCGCAACTGCGCATCGCCCTCACCGGCACCAACTCCCGGCCATTCCTGCTCGCCGGGACGGAGGCACTCGAGCAAAGGCCGCCGGACGACACGATGCTGCAGGAGATCGACAGGCTGGTGCAGAAGCAGGTGCAACCGATGCGAACCACGCTGATGTCCGCGAACTACCGCAGGCTGGCGGCTGCTGCGATCGCCCGCCGCCTCACCAACGAGCTGTTCGGTTCGCTCGGGGCGGCCTGATCGCCAACCGCCCTATCGCCGCCGCGTCAGCGCGCCTGCAGCGTGCCGCGCACTGCGCTGCGGCCATCGGCCGCGAGTTTGCGCAATCGGGAGACGTCGCGGACCGCGACCTGTGAGGCGTCGACCGTGACGCCTACGCTCCGCAATTTTGCAAACGCTCGCGACAATGATTCCGGGGTCAGGCCCAATTCGCCCGCGATCAAGGTCTTGTCGTAAGGCAACACCAGTGCGCACGAACCCTGCTCCTGCAGCGCCAGCGAAGCGAGAAATTCCGCGAGACGCTGCACACCGCTGAGCGCCTTGAGCTGCTCCACCCGCTGCACCAAATAGTGCATGTGCTGGCAGATCGAGGCGATGATCGGGATCGAGATATCGGGATTGTGGCGGATGCACCTCACCAGGTGGTCGGCAGGAATCCGCGCCACCCGCGCTTCGTTCACCGCCTCCGCGGTTGCAAGATAGCGACTGCCGGTCAGCGCCGCCGCCTCGGCGAAGCTACCGCCCTTGGTCATGATCTCAATGACGGCCTCGTCACCCGCGAGGTTGCTGCGAAACAGTTTGACCCAACCATCAATGACGATGAAAAAAGCGGTCGCCGGCTCGTCCTGCTGCACGATGGGTTCGCGCGTGCGCACACTGACAACAGTAGCCGGCGCGATCATGTGCGCGACGGTTTCTGCCTTCAATCCGCGAAAGACGGCGATCCGCATGATGATTTGCAGATCACCACCGGTCAATTTCGAGGCCATCGAGGACGCTCGCTCCCTATTTTCATCGACTAAAGCCCAAGTGCTAATTTGCGATCCTTGATCGCCGTCAACTATTTTATGCATTCCCGTACTAGATTGTGCTGCAATGCAGCGCATGCGCGTCGACGACTTCGCAGGTTGCTGCGCCTGCGAGCGGAGTTCTCTCGATCGAGAGAGCCGAATTGTGGGGAGGGCAACAGCTGGCGCTCTCGCAGAAAGTCATGGGCGATCGCCCCGCAATCCGATCGGTGATGCCGATCCGGCCGATCCTTCGTCGAACAGAACTCAAACACGGCCCGGGGGCTGGTGGCGCTGCACGCTGGGCTCGGCGCCCCGTCGTTGTGGGCCAATCCCCGAGACATTCGTCGCCGCCACTGGCACGGATCGACATGCCGATCCGCTCCGGGTGCCGCTCGCAGCCCGGCGCAACATGACCGAAGTCAAATCATTTCGGCGCCGGTTAGGTATTTTGGGCGGCTTCCTCCTCACCCTCAGGAGGCCGTGCGCCGGCCTCGAACGGATACTTCCAATATGTATCGTATTGTGCGACGCGAGCAGTTTTCGGACACGACCTTCCTCTGGGATGTCAAGGCGCCGGACATTGCGGCCTCCGCCGAGCCCGGGCATTTCGTCATGCTGCGCCTCTATGACGGCGCGGAGCGTATCCCGCTCACCGTCGCCGACTACGACCGCACAAGGGGCCTCGTCACTATCGTGGTTCAGGCGCTGGGCAAGACGACGCGGGAGATGCGCGACAAGTTCAAGGAAGGCGACAGCTTCGAGGATTTCGTCGGCCCGCTCGGGCTGCCCCAGCATATCGACAAGGCCGGCCATGTCGTGTTCGTCGGCGGCGGCCTGGGCGTCGCGCCGATCTTCCCGCAATTGCGGGCCTTCAAGCAGGCCGGTGCGCGCACCACCGCGATCATGGGATTCCGCACCAAGGATCTGGTGTTCTGGGAGGACAAGTTCCGCGAATATGCCGATGATCTCATCATCTGCACCGACGACGGCAGCTACGGCGAGCCGGGCTTCGTCACCGCGGCGCTGAAGCGCGTCGTCGAGGAGCAGAAGCCCGACAAGGTGGTGGCGATCGGCCCGATGCCGATGATGCACGCTTGCGTCGAGACCACCCGGCCCTACGGCGTGAAAACCATGGTGTCGCTGAACACCATCATGGTCGACGGCACCGGCATGTGCGGCTCGTGCCGCGTCACCGTCGGCACCGAAGTGAAATTCGCCTGCGTCGACGGCCCGGATTTCGACGGTCATCTGGTCGACTTCAAGGAGCTGCACGCCCGCCAGAACCGCTTCAAGACCGAGGAAGACAAGGCGAACGAACATTTCGCCCATGTCTGCAATCTGGAAAAGCAGCTGATCGTCGACGGCAAGCGCAACTACAAGAAGCTTGCGACGCTGGCGCCGCAGCAGACGCCGATGCCCGAGCGCAACGCGCAGGATCGCGCCACCAATTTCAAGGAAGTCAATCTCGGCTATTCGGTCGAGGAGGCGCTGCGCGAGGCCGAGCGCTGCATCCAGTGCATCGAGCCGACCTGCATTGCCGGCTGCCCGGTGGGCATCGACATTCCGGTCTTCATCCGCAACATCCTGCTGCGCGACTTTGATGCGGCGCTGGAGACGATCTACCAATCCAGCGTGTTCCCGTCGATCTGCGGCCGCGTCTGCCCGCAGGAGACGCAATGCGAGGCGCAGTGCATCATCCGCCGATACAAGAAGCACGAGCCGGTCGCGATCGGCCGTCTCGAACGTTTCGTCGGCGACAATGCGCGCGCGCCCAAGGGCAAGCCGATCGACCTGTCCAACTCGATCGGCAAGGTGGCGATCGTCGGCTCCGGCCCCGCGGGCCTTGCGGCCGCGGCCGACCTCACGCGCTACGGCGTGGAGGCGACGGTGTACGAAGCCCTGCATGTGCTGGGCGGCGTGCTGCAATACGGCATCCCGTCGTTCCGCCTGCCGCGCAACATTATCGACCGCGAAATCCAGCGGCTGAAGGACATCGGCGTCAAATTCGAAACCAACAAGGTGGTCGGCAAGACCTTCACCATCGATCAGTTGATGGGCGAGCGCGGCTTCGATGCAGTGTTCGTGGCGGCCGGCGCCGGCGCGCCGACCTTCCTCGGCATCCCCGGCGAATTCGCCGGACGGGTCTATTCGGCCAATGAATTCCTCACCCGCATCAATCTGATGGGCGGCGACCGCTTTCCCTATCTCGATACGCCCGTCAGCGTCGGCCGAAGCGTGATCGTGATCGGCGCCGGCAACACGGCGATGGACTGCCTGCGCGTCGCGCGCCGCATCGGCGCCGCGACGGTGCGCTGCGTCTATCGCCGCTCGGAAGCCGAGGCGCCGGCGCGCGTGGAGGAAATCCGCCACGCCAAGGAAGAGGGCGTCGACTTCTTCTTCCTGCATTCGCCGGTCGAGATCCTCGTCACCGAAGAAGGCGTGGTGCGCGCAGTGCGGCTGCAGAAGATGGAGCTCGGCGAGCCCGACGAGCGCGGCCGCCGCAAGCCGGTCGCGCTCGACGAGTTCATCGAGCTCGAATGCGACACGGTGATCTACGCGCTCGGCACCAAGCCCAATCCGATCATCGGCCAGGCGACGCCCGACCTCGTCCTCAACAAATGGGGCAATATCGCCGCCGACGACGACACCCAGTCCACCAACATGCCCGGCGTGTTCGCCGGCGGCGACATCGTCACCGGCGGCGCGACCGTCATTCTTGCAATGAGCGCAGGGCGCCGCGCCGCAAAGTCGATCGCGGCTTGGCTGCAATTGAACAAAAGCAAATGGCCCATTACGGCGCAGGAGGCGGACGACTTCGTCGCCGGCAAGCTGGCGCCGCCGATCATGGAGGAAGGCGTGGCGATCTGTCCGAAGTGTCACCGGCCGCTGGAAGGCACCGAGCAATATATCTGCTGCGCCGAATCCGAGCTGCAATGGCGCTGTGACGATTGCGCCAAGGTGAGCGAAGGATTCGCATTCCCCTACGGCATGTGCCCGCATTGCGGCGGCAAGCTGCAGGCGCTGGATCGCCCCGAAGTCAGCGACGCCGCAGGCCTCGCGGCCATCCGCACCGCCTTCGAGATCGAGCTCGGCGGCCGCGCCTTCTACACCCGCGCCGCCAAGGAATCCTCCGACCCGACGTTGCAGGAGTTGTTTCTTTCCTTCGCCGAGATGGAGGAGGAGCACATGACGACGCTGGCGCATCGCTATCACGTCGGGCTGCCGGACGCCGCGGAGGGTTTTCATCTCGGCACGGCGGCGATCATGGCCGGCGTCAAAGGCCAGATCGACGATCCGGTGACGCTGTTCCACGCCGCGATCGAGTTCGAACGCCGCGCCGCCGCGTTCTTCAAGACCCGCGTCGACGAGACGCCGGATGGATCGGTCGAGCGGCAACTCTATCGCGAACTCGCCGCCGAGGAGGAAGAGCACGTCGCCGTGCTGCAGACCGAATTCGCCCGCTGGCAGGAAGGCAAGCGCGGGCTGCTCACCTAACTACATTGCGCTGCCCTTCGGCAGAAATCCGAATCCATGGACAGCCAAGACATGGTTTGCCGGCTCGGCAGAGTCGGTCGGCTCGGTGGAAGGCGGCGCCCTCGCTCTCGAGGCGCCTGCCCTGTTTCACCGCCACGACCGGCCAGTCCGCCCGGACATCTGGATAAGGACCACCGAGCAGCACGAGGAAACCCGACAGTCGGGTTTGAGTGAGGCTGGATTGGCTATTTGCGCAAAATCAAGGGGTCGGACTTTCGTCCAACCCCTTGATTTATCTAATAATTTGGTTGCGGGGATAGGATTTGAACCTATGACCTTCAGGTTATGAGCCTGACGAGCTACCGGGCTGCTCCACCCCGCGTTAAACCTTTGCGCGGCTTTCAGAAAACCAAAGCGAACGGTCAACGCCCAAGGGCGCCGATCGATCCTCCCGGAAGCTTCCTGAGAAGGCTGCCCGGGGCGAAAGCCCGGGGCGCGAGGGGTGTGTATCAATGCCCGGGGGGTTTGGGAAGGCCTGCGACGCAGATTTTCAAGATATTATGACGACCGGAACCGGATGCGGTTGCCCGCCGCCCCCGCTCCTGCAAGACTTCGGCAAAACCGGCCCAAAACGTGACAAACTGCCGGCAAACTGGTGGAGCGCAGCATGGACCAGCCGATGGTCGGCTTCGGGGGCAATGCCCTGCACGACAGCTTTCACCGCATGTTCGAGCGCTCCCGCGCGGAGCCGCCGGTGTCGCTGGAGCAGCGGCTCGACCGGCTGGCGCGGCTGCGCAGCCTGCTCCAGGACAATGAGAAGCGATTCGCGCAGGCGATCTCCGCCGATTTCGGCCATCGCTGCGCGGTCGAGACCATGATCGCCGAGACGTTGAGCCTGCTCGGCGACATCAAGCACACCACCAAGCACGTCAAAGGCTGGATGGAGCCGCGCAAGGTGAAGACCGAGCTGCAATTCTGGCCGGGCAAGAACCGGCTGATCCCGCAGCCGCTCGGCGTGGTCGGCATCATCGCGCCGTGGAATTATCCGCTCCAGCTCACGCTTGCGCCGGCGATCGGGGCGCTGGCCGCCGGCAACCGGGTGATGATCAAGCCGAGCGAATTGTCGCCTTCGTTCGCGGCGCTGCTGCAGGAGACGGTGGCGGCGACATTCGATCCCAGCGAGATGATCGTCACCGGGATCGAGGACGGCGTCGCCGAGGCGTTCGCCAGGCTGCCGTTCGACCATCTGATGTTCACCGGCTCGACCCGGGTCGGCCGCATCGTCGCGGCGGAAGCGGGCAAGAACCTCACCCCGGTCACGCTCGAACTCGGCGGCAAGTCGCCGACCATCATCGACCGCTCCGCCGATCTCGACGAGGTCGCGCCGCGGATCGCCTATGCCAAGCTGATGAATGCCGGGCAGACCTGCATCGCGCCGGACTACGTGCTGGCGCCACGCGACAAGGTCGAAGCGCTGGCCGAAAAGATCCGCGCGGCGATGCAGCGGTTGTTCGGCGCCGATCCCGGCAACGCCGACTACACCTCGATCGTCGCCGACCGGCATTATGCGCGACTGAAGGACCTGGTCGACGACGCCGCCGCGCGCGGCGCAAGGCTGCTTCAGCCGGCTGCGGCCGACGACGCGGCGTGGCGGAGCCAGCGCAAATTTCCGCCGACCGTGGTGCTCGGCGCCACGCCCGAGATGAAGATCATGCAGGAGGAAATCTTCGGTCCGCTGCTGCCGATCCTCGGCTACGACGATCCGGCCGAACCGGTCGCCTTCATCAATGCGCGCGACCGGCCGCTGGCGCTGTACTGGTTCGGCACCGACGAGGCCGCGCGCGACGAGGTGCTGGCGCGCACTGTCTCCGGCGGCGTCACCATCAACGACTGCCTGGTGCATTTCGCGCAGGTCAACCAGCCGATGGGCGGCGTCGGTGCATCGGGCAGCGGCGCCTATCACGGCGAATGGGGTTTCAACACCTTCACGCAACTGAAGCCGGTGTTCTATCGCTCGCCCTACAACCGCTTCGCCGATCTTTATCCGCCCTATGGAAGCAAGATCGCGCGGCTTGCCAAGGTCCTGCGCTGGATGTCCTGAGCGACGACGACCCGCCCGTTCAACGAGACGAAGCGGCACTACAAAGACAAAAGAGACAAATCGGGAGGGAAACGATGACGGACACGTATGACTTCGTCGTGGTCGGCGCCGGCTCGGGCGGCTGCGCCGTCTCCGGGCGGCTGTCGGAAGATCCGGGCACGTCGGTGGCGCTGCTCGAGGCCGGCGGCACCGCCGACAACTGGGTGGTGAAGACGCCCTACGCGCTGTCGCTGATGGTGCCGGGCAAGCTCAACAACTGGCACTTCGAGACCGTGCCGCAGCCCGGCCTCAACGGCCGCATCGGCTATCAGCCGCGCGGCAAGGGCCTCGGCGGATCGTCGGCAATCAACGCCATGGTGTACATCCGCGGCCATCAATGGGACTACGACCACTGGGCCGAACTCGGCGCCACCGGCTGGTCCTATGCCGATGTGCTGCCCTATTTCAAACGCTCGGAGAACAATTCCGATTTCAACGGCGCCTATCACGGCCAGAGCGGCCCGCTGCACGTCAACAAGCTCCGCACCGACAATCCGGTGCACGAGATCTTCCTGCAGGCGGCGCGCGAGGCGCAGTTCCGCATCCGCGACGATTTCAACGGCGAGGAGCAGGAAGGCCTCGGCCTGTATCAGCTCACCCAGCACAATGGCGAGCGCTGGAGCGCGGCCCGTGCCTATGTGCATCCTTACATGGCGACGCGGCCCAATCTGCGCGTCGAGACCCAGGCGCAGGCAACGCGTATCCTGTTCGAGGGCGGCCGCGCGGTCGGCGTCGAATATCGCCAGAACGACGAGACCCGGCAGCTGCGCGCGCGTCGCGAAGTCATCGTCGCCACCGGCGCGTTTCAGACGCCGCAACTGCTGATGCTGTCCGGCATCGGCGACGCCGCCACGTTGCAGCAGCACGGCATCGCGGCGACGCATCATCTGCCGGGCGTCGGGCAGAATCTCCAGGACCATCCGGACTTCATCTTCTCGTACCAGTCGGACAGCCCCTACTTCACCGGCACCAGTTTCACCGGCATCGGCCGGCTGCTGTCCAACATCGGCCTGTATCGCCGCGACGGCCGCGGTCCGCTGACGACCAATTTTGCCGAATGCGGCGGCTTCCTGAAGACGCAGCCGGATCTCGACGTGCCGGATATCCAGTTGCATTTCGGCATGGCGATGGTCGACGATCACGGCCGCAAGCGCCGCTGGGGCACAGGGTTTTCCTGCCATGTCTGCCTGCTGCGGCCGAAGAGTCGTGGTCGCGTCGGGCTGACCAGCGCCGATCCACTCGCGCCGCCGCGGATCGATCCGAACTTCTTCGGCGAGGCGGACGATCTCGAGGCGATGGTCGCTGGCTACAAGACCACGAGGCGGCTGGTCGACGCGCCGGCGCTGCGCGCGCTGCAGCAGAAGGATCTGTTCACCGCCGACGTCCGCACCGACGACGACATCCGCGCCATCCTGCGCGCCCGGGTCGACACCGTGTATCACCCGGTCGGCACCTGCAAAATGGGCAGCGACCCGATGGCGGTGGTCGATCCGCGCCTGCGCGTCCACGGCGTCGGCGGCCTGCGCATCGTCGACGCCTCGGTGATGCCGACGCTGATCGGCGGCAACACCAATGCGCCCACCATCATGATCGGCGAGAAGGCCGCGGATATGATCCGGGAGGAGATGCGGGCAATGTGATCGCTCACCGGGAGTCATTCCGGGGCGCCGCGCAGCGGCGAACCCGGAATTCCGAGGTGCTCTGAACTGCGGGATTCCGGGTTCGCTCACTGCGTGAGCGCCCCGGAATGACAACCGAGAGGCGATAATTGGTAGCTAGGCCAACAAGAACCCGCCATCCACCGTCACGACGCTCCCGGTCATGTAGCGCGACGCGTTCGAGGCCAGCAGCAGGATGGCGCCGTCGAGGTCGGACTCGTGGCCGACGCGGCGTTGCGGGATGCTTTTCAGCAGTTTCTCGCCGGCCGGCGTCGACCACAGCGCGTGGTTGATGTCGGTGTCGATATAGCCCGGCGCCAGCGCGTTGACGCGGATGCGGGAGCTGGCGAGTTCGAGCGCGAGCGCCTTGGTGGCCTGGATGATGCCGGCTTTGGAAATCGCGTAGGGCGAGACGAATTTCAGCACGCTCTGGCCGAGCACCGAGGCGATGTTGACGATGTTGCCGCCCTGCTGCCGCGCGATCATCCGCCGCGCGACTTCGGTCGCGAGGAAGTACGCGCCCTTGAGGTTGGCGCCGATCACCTTGTCCCAATCGGCCTCGCTGGTATCCACCGCGAGCTTCTCGGTGGCGACGCCGGCATTGTTGATCAGCACGGTGATCGGGCCGAGCGCCGTCTCGGCCTGATCGAGCGCGCTCGCCATCGAGGCCAGATCGGTCACGTCCATCTGGACCGCGACGGCGCGGCCGCCCTTGCCGGTGATTTCCTGTTCGAGGCTCTTCAGCTTGTCGGTCTGGCGCGCGGCGAGCGCGACCGCCGCGCCGCGCTCGGCGAGCACGCGCGCGAACTGCCGCCCCAGCCCTTGCGACGCGCCGGTGACGAGAATGACTTCGTTGCTGACGTCGAACAGTTGGTCCATGCGCGTTTCCCGTTGATGCGTTATGCGTTGCCCTCCCCTTATCATGCCGGGCGGGGTTGGCTAGAGTGCCGGCCTCACCGACATCGCAAACACATCCGGGAGTGAAACGTGGATCTGGGAATCAAAGGCCGCCGCGCGCTGGTGTGCGCATCGAGCAAGGGACTGGGCCGGGCCTGCGCCGCGGCGCTCGCGGCCGAAGGCGTGCATGTGACGATGACCGCGCGCGGCGCCGAGGCGCTGGCCCAGGCGGCGGCCGAATTGCGCAAGGCCTGTCCCGATGTCGAGATCATCGAGGTGGCCGGCGATATCACCACGCCCGAAGGGCGAGCGGCCGCGCTGAAGGCCTGCCCGGAGCCGGATATCCTGGTGAACAATGCCGGCGGCCCGCCGCCCGGCGATTTCCGCAACTGGACCCGCGACGACTGGATCAAGGCGCTCGACGCCAACATGCTGACGCCGATCGAACTGATCAAGGCGACGGTCGACCAGATGATCGCGCGGAAATTCGGCCGGATCGTCAACATCACCTCGGCGGCCGTGAAGGCGCCGATCGACGTGCTCGGCCTGTCTAACGGCGCGCGCACCGGCCTCACCGGCTTCGTCGCCGGCCTGTCGCGCAAGACCGTTCGTCACAACGTGACGATCAATGCGCTGCTGCCGGGGCCTTTCGATACCGACCGGCTGCGCGGCGTGTCCGCCGGACAGGCCAAGGCCTCCGGCGTGCCGGTCGAGCAGATCCTGCAGACGCGGATGAACGAAAACCCGGCCGGCCGGTTCGGCGATCCGGAAGAGTTCGGGCTGGCCTGTGCATTCTTGTGCGGCGCAAAATCCGGCTACATCACCGGACAGAACATCCTGCTCGATGGCGGCGCGTTTCCCGGCACGCTGTGACGAGGGGCGCCATGGACAGGAACGCAATGACCAGGGGCGCTGTGACCAGGGGCGCTGTGACCAGAGGCGCAGTGACGCGCGACGCGGAGGCGACGGCGTCCCGCGCCGCCGTCAGACCTTCGGCGCCGTCATCACGATCCGGACCAGGTCGGTCGCATTGCGCGCGCCGAGCTTCTTCATGATGTTGGCGCGGTGATACTCGATGGTGCGGGGGCTGATGCCGAGCTGGCGGCCCGCCTCCTTGTTGGTGTTACCCGCCGCGAACAGCTCCAGCACCTCCCGCTCCCGTAGCGTCAGCGGCTCCTTGCCCTGAAAAACATAGGACGGAGCCTTCACCTCGGTGCCGGGCCCGCGGCGACGCTGGAAGGCGTCGATCGCCTCGTCGACCCGGTCGACGATCTCCTTGCCGCGGAACGGCTTCTCGATGAAGTCGAGTGCGCCGTTCTTGATGGCGTTGACCGCCATCGCGATGTCGCCCTTGCCGGAAATCATGAAAATCGGCGCCGGATAATCCTCGGCATGCAACTCGGCCAGAATGTCGAGACCCGAGCGCCCCGGAATATGAACGTCGAGCAGGATACAGGCGGGACTTCGGCTGCGCGTCACCGCGAGCAAGGATTCGCCGTCGGCGAAGCAGATCACTTCGTAGCCCGCAGTTGACAGCACAATGGATAGCGTCTCGCGCACGGCCGGGTCGTCGTCGACGACGAACACCTCCCGTGCTGATGACTTCTCACTCATCAATCAACCTCCAGAACACTTGAACGAACCCAATCTCGTCCGTACCCCGTATCTGTACGAGGCTCCAAGATAATGCTCAGACGGCGCTAAAACGCTACAAGAAAGAATGAAAGCAAAACCGCGGGGTGCTATCTGCCCCCGACCGACGGGCGGAGACCTTTCCCGGAAAGGACCGATCATATCGCTATCGCGCGCCAACGCGCCCGGCAGCCATTTACGCACTACTCATTCGTCTCTGACATAGTCACGCGTGAGATCACTCGTCCGCATAGCACCATGAACCAGATTCGAGCAAGCGACGCAGCCGATATGCGGAGATGTCGAGGGGATAACCTGCGACGGCTGCTGCGCGGGGGGTATTTGGGCCTGCTGGCCGCTGCGATCGCGACGACGCCCTCGGTTGCCGGGCCACCCTATCCGGTACGGGCCATCACCGTGATCGTGCCGTTCGCCGCCGGGGGGCCGACCGACGTCGTGACCCATATCGTCACCGGCCATCTGGCGAAGCGGCTGGGACAGCAGATCATCGTCGAAAACGTCGTCGGCGCCGGCGGCACCACCGCGGCCATCCGCGCAACGCGCGCTGCTCCGGATGGTTACACGTTGCTGATGGGGCACATGGGAACCCACGGCAGCGCGCTCGCCGCGTACCCGCAACTGGTCTACGATCCCGTCAAAGACTTCGCTCCGATCGGGATGGTGGTGAGAACGCCGGTTCTCGTTGTGGTGAGGCCCGGCCTGCCGGTGAACGATCTCGCCGATCTGATTCGGTATTCGAGCCAGCACGCCGAACACATCGCGATGGCGCACGCCGGCTTCGGCTCGATCTCCCATGCGACCTGTACGCTGCTCAACACGATCGGCGCCATTCAGCCCGCAACGCGAGCCTTTCAAGGCACCGGCCCGGCCCTGAAGGCGCTCGTGGCGGGCCGCGTCGACTACATGTGCGATCAGATCGTCGGCGCGGCGCCGCGCGTGAAGACCGGCGAGGTGAAGGCCCTGGCGATCTCCTCGGTTCGGCGTAGTCCGATCCTGCCGGATGTCCCAACCGCCGCCGAGGCCGGCGTCCCCAGTTTCGAGGTATCTGCCTGGAGCGCGCTGTTCGCACCGAAGGGCACGCCGCAGCACGTCGTCGATCGTCTCAACGCCGCGCTCGGTCACGCGCTCGACGACCCCGAAATCCGCCGGGCCCTGGGCAGTCTCGGCGGCGAGATCCCGCTCGCCGACGAGCGCAGCCCGTCCTCGCTGACCGGTCAGGTCCAGCGCGAAGTCTCGCGATGGAGGCCGCTGTCGCGACCGGAGGCCGCACCGGGCGGCGAGCGGGTGCGACAATGACCACGCTTCCAGGCTCGATCCGTCCGCAACTCGAACGCTCGCAGATCGCCCTGCGGATCACCGCGGCCGCGCTGATCCTGTCGATCGTCGGCAGCAACCTGATTTTTCTCGGCAATCTGCGCGAGAGCACGCGGCAGACCGCTGAAGCCAACCTGCAGCGCTACACTCTCACGCTCTCGGAGGAGGCCGACCGCTCGCTCAAATCGCTCGACCTGGTGCTGTCGAGCGTCGGCGACTACCTTGCCCGCCGCGACGTCACCGACAGCAATTCCTACAAACGCACGGTGTCCGGTCAGGACAGCCACATCCTGCTCAAGGAGAAGATCACCGGCCTGCCCCAGATCGACGCCGTGTCGATGATCGACGACAAGGGAAAGCTGATCAATTTCTCGCGCTATTGGCCGATCCCCGACGTCGACGTGTCGGATCGGGACTACTTCAAAGCGCTCAGCAGCGACGCCAATCTCGAGACCTTCATCAGCGCGCCGGTCCGCAACCGCGGAAACGGCAGCTGGAACATCTACCTCGCGCGCCGCCTCGACGACCCCAACGGCAAGTTCATGGGCATGCTGCTGGGGGCGATGTCGCAGCGCTACATCGAGAATTTCTTCGCCGCGACCGCCCCCGGGCCCGATACCGAGATCGCCCTGGTGCGCGACGACGACCTGCTACTGGCGACATACCCGCATTCGGAGGCGATCGGCCAGTTGAAATCGTCCGGCGGGCGCCTCGCTCTGGAGGCCGGCGGCAAGCTCCGCGAGGCCGGCGGCGGAGCCCGCAAGCCCCTCATCCGCTCGGCCCGGATGCTGCCGAACTATCCGGTTCTGGTGACGGTGGCCCAGCACGAAGACGACCTGCTGCGAAGCTGGCAGGAAATGGCCGCTCTGCTGATCGCAATGTCGGTCGTCAGCGCGCTGATCATCCTGACCGGCAGCATCGCGATCGCCCGCTGGTGGAACAAGCAGGCGGTCTACACCGAGGCCGCCGAAGCCGCCAGCGCCGCGAAGTCGAGCTTCGTGGCGATGATGAGCCACGAGATTCGCACGCCCATGAACGCGGTGCTCGGGCTGGCCAACAACCTGCTCGAGACCCGGCTCGACGCCGAGCAGCGTCGCGCCGTCGTCGGCATTCACGACGCCGGCGACAACCTGCTGGAAATCCTCGACGACATCCTCGACTTTTCCAAACTCGAAGCCGGACGTCTGCCGCTCGAACTGATTCCGTTCTCGCCGCACAGTATCGTCGAGCATTCGCTGAGCATGATCGGCCCGCGCGCGATAGCCAAGGGACTGGCGATCGGTGCCGAGATCGGCGACGACCTGCCGCGGGCGCTGATCGGCGACCCGGGACGGATTCGACAGGTGCTGCTCAATCTGCTTTCGAACGCGGTGAAGTTCACCGCATCCGGAAAGATCGTCGTCGCGCTCGAAGCTCTTTCGAACGACGGCGTCACCGCGCGGATGCAGTGGACCGTCAGCGACACCGGGATCGGCATCGATCCCGACAAGATCGAATCCCTGTTCAGTGATTTCGTCCAGGCCGACAATTCGATCCGGCGCCGGTTCGGCGGATCCGGGCTGGGCCTCGCCATCAGCCGGCGCCTGATCGAACAGATGGGCGGGCGGATCAACGTCAGTTCAACGCCGGGGCAGGGCTCCGCGTTCCGCTTCACGCTGACGCTTCCGGTCACGACGGACAATCCTCCGAAGGAGGAAGACCACCAGCTGCGCTACGCGGAGCTGAGGGCGCGGATCGCGGCCGGCGGACGGCCATTGCGCCTGCTGATTGTCGACGACAATCCCACCAATCGCGCGGTCGCCGTCCGGATGCTGGCCGAATTCGCGATCCAGAGCGACACGGCCTGCGACGGCGCCGAAGCCGTGACGGCCGCGACAAGGTTCAGTTACGACGCGATCCTGATGGACATGCGGATGCCCGAGATGGACGGTCTCGCGGCGACCCGCGCCATCCGCGCCAAGGGCGGCGCGCTGGCCACGGTCCCGATCATCGCATTCACCGCAAACGCGTTCATCGAGGACGAGATCGCCTGCCGCGACGCCGGCATGAACGATCACATCGCCAAGCCGGTCCGCAAGACCGTTCTCGTCGACGCAATCCTGCGGGCGCTGCCCGCCGTTTCTTCGCCGTTGGTGGGCAGCGGCCATCCGCAATCGGATGCGGCCGCAGCCGCGGCGGCGTTCGGCTCACAGGACGGCACAGCGGCCGCGCGGGATCTGTCCCCGACGGCCTGTGCGGTCGACGGCGCTTCACCCACCCGCGTCTACGTCGGAAAGATCGCATTCGAGCATCTGGTCGCCGAAATCGGCGAGCAGTCCAGCCGCGACGTGCTCGCGGTCTTCGTCCGCGACACCGAGGCGAGGCTCGATTTGCTGGCCACGCTCCAGATCACCACCCACAGGCGTCAGATCGAACGCGAAGCGCATTCGCTGAAGAGCGCGGCGGCCACCTTCGGGCTCGACCGGCTCGCGAGCCTCGCCCGCGAACTCGAGCGCAGCGCGCCGGAGCTCTCCGAGGCCGGCTACATCGCGCAGGTGGCGGAAATCAGGGCGTGCTTCGCGGCGGTGCGGCAGGCGCCGACGGGCGACGATTGTCTGGTCGAACTCGCAGACCCGGCGTGAACAAAAGCGCCGGCGGGTGCAGCTCAGGTCGCGCAGGCGCGGTGTCGTTCGGCCGCCCCCACCGACGCCAGACGCTCGTCCCAGCGCCGGCACCACTCGACGAAGGCGTTCCTCCGCAGCCCGCGGGAGAAGCCGAATCCCTGCCCGATATCGCACCCCAGTCCATCGAGGGCGCGCCAGGTTTCGGCATCCTCGATGCCTTCGGCCACGGCCTGCATGTTGTACTGATGCGCGATCGCGACCGAGGCGGATACCACCTTCCACATGTCGGCATCGGTGAGGCAGTCCTTGACGAAGCAGCGATCGATCTTGAGCTCGCTGAAAGGCATTCTGGCGAGCACTGCAAGCGACGAATAGCCGGTGCCGAAATCATCGATCGACAACCCGACGCCCTTGATCCGGAGCCGCAGCATGATGTCCATCGCACAGGCGATATCGGTCATCGCGGTCGATTCCGTGACCTCGATGATCAGCGAGCGCGCAGGCAACCGGGTCTCGTCGAGCAATCGCTCGACCTCTGCGGGCATCGTCGTATCGGACAGCAGCGCCGCCGACAGATTGACGGCCACCGCGAACGACGGATCGATGTCGAAGAAGTGCCGCGCCATTTCGATCGACTGGCGCAGCATCAGCATCGTGAGCGGCTTGATGAGTCCGCCTTGTTCGGCCAGCGGGATGAAGACATCCGGGCCGACCGATCCGAAGGTCGGGCTGTCCCATCGCGCCAGCGCTTCACAACCGACGACCTTCCCGGTCGCGAGGTGTACCTTCGGTTGAAAGGCGGGATAAACCTCGCCGGCTTCGAGGCCGCGCGACAAATCGTCGGCGGTGACCTGACGCGGACGCCGATCGGGTCGGCGTCGCAAGGACGGCTGCTCACCAGCGCCGAAGCTCAGCGCATCACCGAGCGACGTCAGGTCGACCGGCTTCCGCAGCGATACCGCATCCACGATACCGACTGCGTGCGCCATCCGCACGGTCGCGCTGAGAATCCGCTGGTCGCAGCCGCTGATCACGATGACGCGCGGCGACCTGCCGGCGGCGGCGATCAAACGCAATAATTCGATTCCATCGCGATCACCGAGCGAAAGGTCGATGGTGATGCACTCGAAGCCGCCCGCAGCGATCTGATCGACCGCGGACTGATACGACGACACGAAGGTCGGCTGATAGCCACGCCGCCGGCAGACGCCGCTGATGATCGCGCCCTGAACCGGGTCGTCGTCGACGACGAGAATGCGTGCAGCCTGCACTTGATCGGTCGAATACGGCATCGGCGATTCCGTTGTCCGTTGTATATGCCTTTGCTGAGTGGGCGAGGCACGACAGCCCACGCTATCCGCTTCTGCTGAATGAAACGTTCTTCGAATGCGCGAATGGTCCCCAAGGATACCGAGTGGTTACCGGTTTCCGACGCCGATGCCCGACTCAGTCGGCCATCGCCGGGCTGCCGCTCGGCCGACCGGCTTTGGTCTTGGTCTTGAGGAAGCGCACGTCGATTTCCGAGCCGTTGACCCGGATCAGTTCGCAGCGTCGATAAGCGAGTCCGGTCGACGACAACAACAGAAAGAACTCCTTGAGGTTGAGCCCCTCGATCGAGCCTTCCAGTTCCAGCTCGGCTTCGGAATTCGAAATTGCCTTTAGGACACAGCTCCGCCGCCAGGTCCCGTCGATCCCCATGATCCAGACGTTGTAGCCCCGTCCGAAGGTCACCCTGTCTGCGCCGGCATTCTCGGTGGTCAATGCCACCTCCCTCTATCGGCCGGCAAAGCTCACAGGCCTGAAGCCGCCCGCTGCAATGCCCGGCGCCACCGACGGCGCTGCTACATTCGGCAAATAGACGCCGCGGCGCTTCGGGCAGACCTTGTAGCTGTCGGTCAGGCCGACCACGGTCTCGGCCGCGCCGAGAAACAGATAGCCGTCGGGCTCGTTGGCCCTCATCAGCCGGTTGAAAATGTCCGTCTTGGTCGCCTGATCGAAATAGATCAACACGTTGCGGCAGAAGATGACGTCGAATTTGCCCAGCGGCGCGAAATCCTGCAGCAGATTGAACGGACGATACTGCACCATCGAGCGGACGTCGGCATTGAGCTGCCACAGCGTGCCGCTCTGCTTGAAGTACTTCACCAGAAACTGGATCGGCAGACCGCGCTGGACCTCGAACTGGGTGTAGAGCCCGGCTTTGGATTTTTCGAGCACCTCGGGCGACAGATCGGTCGCGATGATCTCGATCCGCCAGCCGGCGAGTTCAGCCGCCTTCTCCTTCAGGATCATCGCCAGCGAATAGGGCTCCTGGCCGGTCGACGAAGCGGCGCACCAGATCCGCAGGCTGCGGCGTCCGGCGCGGGCCTTGATCAGTTCCGGGATCACGCTGTCCTTGAAGTGATCGAACGGCGTCTTGTCCCGAAAGAAAAATGTCTCGTTCGTGGTCATCGCTTCGACCACGTCGTGGGTCACCGATTCCGAACCGGATCTCATCTTCTGGACGAGTTCGCTGATGCCGGGCAATCCGATCTTGCGCGCCAGCGGCAGCAGCCTGCTTTCGAGCAGATATTTCTTGTCCGCAGACAGCATGAGGCCGGACCGGTCCTTCAGCACTTTCTGCAAATAGTCGTAGTCGAGCGGGGTCATTTGCTGCTTCCTGCAGAATTCGCACGCGACAGATCACGGTGGCGGACGGCCGACCGATCCGCGCGTCCTGTCATGATATCGACCACGCCCGGTCATCAGGAGATCGCCGGACCGGCGATCCCACCAGTTCCACAATCACGGCTTTCTCCGCCGACCGGCGCGCGGCTAGGCCTCGCAACACAACATCATGCATTCCCGCCGCCTTTCTCGAACTCCCGATTCCGCCATGGCCACCCTGCCGGTCGCGAGTTCGCGTCCTGACTGCTCTAGCCGTCATTGGCCTTCACTCTCGTTAATTTTGGTCCCCAGTAGTCGTACCAGCGGAGACGGCGGTGTGTGCCCGCGTCTTCGACGGGAGTCGCGCATCGTCCGCCACCGCCACGGCTGACGACGACATGGATGCGCGGAACGTTGGTGTTGACGGGACCGATCAGCGACGCGCCCAACGCCGCGAGGGCGGCCTCCCGGCCGCCCCCTTATCCGATAGTCTGTTGGTTGATAGGACCTTACCGAGCCTCGACAGACCCGATCACGAGCGCACGATGCGCTGTCTCATGCCTGCCAGCGCCAGTCGCGCACTTCGGGCATGTCGTCGCCGTGCTCGCCGATATACAGTTTATGCCGCTGCATTGTGGCCCAGTACCTGTCGGTGGCGGCCTCGACCTGCCCGGCCAGCCGCGGAATTCGTCGGATCGCGTCGAGCGCGAGCCGGTAGCGATCGAGATCGTTCAGCACCACCATGTCGAACGGCGTCGTGGTGCTGCCCTCCTCCTTGTAGCCGCGCACGTGAATGTTGAAGTGATTGCGCCGCCGGTAGGTGAGGCGATGGATCAGCCAGGGATAGCCGTGGAACGCGAACACCACCGGCTTGTCGACCGTGAACAACTCGTCGAACCGGCGGTCGTCGAGCCCGTGCGGATGTTCCGAGCTCGGCTGCAGTACCATCAGATCGACGACGTTGACGACGCGGATCCGGATGTCCGGGACGTATTCGCGCAGCAGCATCACCGCCGCCAGCGTCTCGACCGTCGGCACGTCGCCGGCGCAGGCCATCACCACGTCGGGATCGCCGTCGTCATTGCTGGCCCATTGCCAGATTCCGGCGCCGGCGGTGCAGTGCCGGACGGCGGCGTCGATATCGAGCCACTGCCACTCCGGCTGTTTGCCCGCGACGATCAGATTGACGTAGTTGCGGCTGCGCAGGCAGTGATCCGCCACCGACAGCAGACAGTTCGCATCCGGCGGCAGATAGACCCGGACGACGCTGGCCTTCTTGTTGACGACGTGATCGATGAAGCCGGGATCCTGATGCGAGAAGCCGTTGTGATCCTGACGCCAGACATGCGAGGTCAGAAGATAGTTGAGCGAGGCGATCGGGCGCCGCCACGGAATCGCGTCGCACGCTTTCAGCCATTTGGCGTGCTGGTTGAACATCGAATCGATGATGTGAATGAACGCCTCGTAGCACGAGAACAGGCCGTGGCGGCCGGTCAGGAGATAGCCCTCGAGCCAGCCCTGACACAGATGCTCGCTCAGCACCTCCATCACCCGCCCGTCGGGGCCGAGCGCGATGTCGACGTCCTCGACGTCCGCCATCCACTCCTTGTCGGTGACTTCGAGCACCGCATCGAGGCGGTTGGACGCGGTCTCGTCGGGCCCGAACAGCCGGAAGTTCTGCGCGTCGAGATTGGCCTTCATCACATCGCGGAGGAATCCGCCCAGCACGCGGGTGGCCTCCGCCTTGACGGTGCCCGGCGAGGGCATCGTCACCGCGTAATCGTGGAAGGCGGGCAGCGACAGCGGCTGCAGCAGTTCGCCACCATTGGCGTGCGGATTGGCGCTCATCCGGCAATGGCCGGTCGGCGCCAGCGCCGCCAGCTCGTCGCGGAACTTGCCGTCGGCGTCGAACAATTCCTCCGGCCGATAGCTGCGCAGCCATGTTTCCAGCAGTTGCACATGCGCCGGGTCCTTGAAGTCGGCGATCGGCACCTGATGGGCGCGCCAGGTGCCCTCGACCTGCTTGCCGTCGACCTCTTTCGGCCCGGTCCAGCCCTTCGGCGTGCGCAGGATGATCATCGGCCAGCGCGGCCGCGCGGTGACGCCCTCGTGGCGCGCCGCGGCCTGAATCGCCTGGATGTCGGCCAGCGCCCGATCCAGCGCCGCCGCCAGCGTATGGTGCACCAGCGCAGGATCGTCGCCCTCGACCACGATCGGCTCATAGCCGTAGCCGCGCATCAGATCGGTGAGCTCCTGCCGGCTGATCCGCGCCAGCACGGTGGGATTGGCGATCTTGAAGCCGTTGAGGTGCAGGATCGGCAGCACCGCGCCGTCGCGGGCCGGATTGAGAAACTTGTTGGAATGCCAGCTCGTCGCCAGCGCGCCGGTCTCGGCCTCGCCGTCCCCGACGATGCAGGCGACGATCAGATCCGGATTGTCGAACGCGGCGCCATAGGCGTGCGCCAGCGAATAGCCGAGCTCGCCGCCTTCGTGAATCGAGCCCGGCGTCTCCGGCGAGACGTGGCTCGGCACGCCGTGCGGCCAGGAAAACTGCCGGAACAGGCGCTGCAATCCGTTGCGGCTCCGTTCGATCGCCGGATAGCGCTCGGTGTAGGAGCCCTCGAGATACGAATTCGCCACCAGGCCGGGGCCGCCATGGCCCGGACCGATGATGTAGATCATGTCGAGGTCGTGCTCGGTGATCAGACGGTTGAGATGGACGTAGAGCAGGTTCAGCCCCGGCGTCGTTCCCCAATGGCCGAGCAGACGCGGCTTGATGTGCTCGATCCGCAGCGGCTGTTCGAGCAGCGGATTGTCCTGCAGATAGATCTGGCCGACAGACAGGTAGTTCGCGGCACGCCAATAGGCGTCCATCTTCTGCATCAGTTCGTTGGACAACACGTCAGACATCACTATCTCCGCCTTTGAATTCAAAAATCTCTCGCGAACCGTTCGGGCAGCCTGCCGCGATCGATTCGATCTGTCGTCTGCTCAGTTCGGCACCCTGCGTGACGCTTTCGGTGATTGACCGCGAGCAGAAAAGCAAAACCAGTGTCAGCCCGTCCTGACACAAATCGACGCGAACGCGACGCAATGTGCGGCTTGAAGGTCGATCGAGCATCCATTGTCGGCAATCGGCTTGTTGAGAATGCGGCGGCTAACCATGCCGACGACCTTTGATGCAGATCAACATTCGCGCCGAAACTGGTTGATTGGGATCAATGTGTTTGACCTTCAACCACGGAAGATGCCGCCGGTTAGCGCAGCGGAACTCCAGAGGCCAAGCATGTCTGAGTCCCAGCTTCGTCAAAGCATCCTTGACGAGTTCGAGTTCGATCCGAGCTTCAACAGCGGACACATCACTGTCGCTGTCGAAAAGGGCGTGGTGATCCTGACCGGCCACGTCATCAGCTACGCCGAAAAGCTCGCCGCGATCGCCGCGACGCGCCGGGTCAAGGGCGTCCATGCGATCTCCGAGCACATCGAGGTTCGCTATCCTTTCACAAGGACCGCCGACGACCAGATCGCGCAGCGCGCATCCGATATTCTCGACTGGAATGTTCTGGTGCCGGCGAGTTCGATCGAGGTGCAGGTCGAGGACGGCTGGCTGACGCTGAGCGGCACGGTCGACTGGTACTACGAACGCGCCGCCGCCGAAGACGACGTGCGCAAGCTCGCCGGCGTGGTCGGCGTCACCAACACCATCGTCATCAACAATCCGCTCGGCGATCATTCGTGTATCCGGGCCAAACTCGAATCCGCACTCGAACGTCACGCGGAGATCGCATCCAAATGCATTCGGGTCACGGTGAAGAACGGCAACATGGTGGTTCTGGAAGGCCGCGTCGACACCTGGGACGAACGTCGCGCGGTTCAGAACGCGGCGTGGTCGACGCCCGGCGTAGCAGCGGTCGATGACCGTCTGATGATCAACTGACCGAACGTCTCCGCCCGGAGACCCGTAGACGACCCGCCCCCGCACGACTTTCGTCCTACTCGCTCAGCTGTCCTGTGCCGCCGCCTGACGTTCGGACGGCCGCGCCTGCGCGGCGGCGGCCGCGCGCACGATGGTGACGGTGCAGTTCGCCTCGCTCGCGACCTTGGCGGAGACGCTGCCGGCCAGCGTGCGCAGCACCGAATTGCGCCGCGCCCCGATCAGGATGTGATCGACCCGGCTCGCCTGCGCGAATTCGAGAATCGCCGAGGCCGGGTCGACCGCCTCGAGCACATGCGCGGTGAGGCGATCGTCGTCGAGCTTCAGCGGCTCGGCCCAGTGCCGCAGCGCCACCAGGCGGTCGACGTGCTTGTTGTGACCGTGCTCGTCGAGCGTCCGGTCGATCGTCATGCGGCCGAGCTTGAGCACGTTGAGGCACGCCAGCCGCGCCGACGGCAGCGTCGCGAGGATCCGCCCGGCCGTGATCCGCAGTTCGTCGTTCAGCACTGCGGACCCCTCGGCGATATCGATCGCCACCGCGATGATCGGCGCCGACGCCAGATGCGCCGCGAGCGTCTCGTTGCGCGGCCGGGTCAGTTCCTTGTTGAAGCGCCGGCGCAGCACCGTCTTCCACGGATCGCGCTTCAGCTTCTCGGAGCGCGTGGTGAGCTTGACCTCGGCGGGATGGGTGAGATCGAATACCAGCTGCGCCGCGGTCGGATAGCGCCACTCCGGCTGGATCTCCAGGCAGCGCAGCACGATCTCCTGCAACCAGGGCGGATAGTCCGGCCGCAATTTGCGCGGCGGCGCAGGATCGCGCCACAGCCGCCGCCGCATGCCGTACATCGTCTCGGTCTCGCCGAACGGGCGGATGCCGGTGGTGAAGAAATACAGCAGCACGCCGAGGCCGAACAGATCGCTGCGCGGATCGTTGCGGACGCCGAGCAGCCGCTCCGGCGCCATATAGGGCGCGGTGCCGAATGGCAGCCGGAATTCCTCCTGCATCAGGTCCGGCAACTGATCGCTGCAGGCCAGCCCCATATCGAGCAACACCGCCTCGCCGCTCGGACGGAACATGATGTTGCTGGGCTTGATGTCGTGATGGATGACGTGCTGGCGGTGCAGATCCGCGACCGCGGCCGCGATCTTCGCGGCGATCGCCACCGCCTCGTCGTAGGGCAATGGCAGATCCGGCAGCCGCGACAGCAGCGGCTCGCCGGCGATCCGCTCCATGACGATGTAGGGCTGCGCCGAGAAATCCGCGAGCGCGACGAATTGCGGGACGTGCGGCCCGCTCAGCCGCGGCATCAGCATCTGCTCCATCTCGAAGCTGACGATCGCAGCCGGGTCTTCGCCTTCCCCCGTTCGCGGGATTTTCATCACCATCGGCATCGGATTGTCGGCGCGGCGGACCGCAAACAGCTCCGCCATGCCGCCGCGATGCAGCGGACCCTCGATCAGGTAGCCGTCGACCGTGGAGCCGGGCTCGAACGAGGGCTGGTCCATGCCGGTCACCGCCCCGCCAGCAGCCTGTCGGCGAGCCAGATCGGCAGGCCGTTTTCGCGGATCCGGCGCGCGGCGCCCTCGGCGTCATACGGCACCCGGCAGTAGGTCAGCTGGTGTTTGCCGGTATCGTACAGGCCGTAAGCGGCGGCCGGATTGCCGTCGCGCGGCTGGCCGACCGAGCCGAGCACCGCGAGCCATTGCCGGCCGGGCAGCAGGTGAACGGGCACGTCGGCCGTCGGCACGAAGGTGGTCATCTTGCCGGTGACCGACAGCGAGTACAGCGCCGGCTTGTGGACATGGCCGCAGAACGTCACATGCGCCGCCACCGATTGCATGCTGCGCGACGCGACCGCGGTATCGGTCACGTAGATCCAGACTTCCGGTCGGGTCGCCTCCGAATGCACGAACAGCAGGTTGGCCTCGTCGTGCTTCATCGGCAGACCGGCGAGAAACTGGCGCTGCGCGACATCGAGCTGGCCGCGCGTCCATTCGATCGCCGCCTCCGCCACGGCATTCATCTGCACCTTCGGATTGCCGACCGCGCTGTCGTGATTGCCGAGGATCGCAACGGCGCCGTCTTTGACGAGATCGATCACCGTGCTGACGGTCCAGTCCGGGTCGGCGCCGTAGCCGACATAGTCGCCGAGCAGAATGATCTTCTCGGCTCCCTGCTCGCGCGCGTGGGCCAGGCATGCCGTGAAAGCCTGCCGGTTGGCGTGGATGTCAGCAAAAAGCGCAAGCAGCACGTCCCACCTCCCATGTTCACGATCCTCTCTTTGCGAGCGGATGTTGTTTGCGAGCGGATCTCGTTTGTCGGCGGCTCATGCCAGCAGGCAGGAAACCGCTGTCCCGACAGTCTTTTACGCCGCTTCCGGCCGGACCCGCACGAACTGTCTTTGATCCATCGCAACCACATCGCCCTCCTTGATCTGGCGCAATGGGACGCGGGACCCGGGTGAGTATATCAGCAAAACAGTTGCGTTGGAGGCGATCATGTCAGCATCCGGCAATCCGAACACCAACAATGCGCCTGTGACCGACGCCGTCGCCACCGTGATCAGAGAGTGGGAAGAAATCACTGCAAGTCCGACCGAGCTGGAAGCCTTCGGACGGGCGATGGCCAACATGGTCAAAGACCTCGGCCTGTCACCTGCCGAAGTGCGCGCGCTCGCGACCAAGGGCAGTAGCGCCAAAGAACTACCCTGTCTGCTCGACGCGCTGCGGATCAGCATTCGCGCGCTCGCCGAAAAGGAGCCGATGTTGCTCAACGATCTGAGGCGCACCTGCACGATGTGCGAGCACAAACGCGAATGCGACGCGGACATCGCCGCGGGCACGCTGGTGCCGGCCTATCAGAAATACTGCCTGAACGTCGACACGCTCGACGCGCTTCAGCACGACAACAAGTTTACCGCGGAGCTCTGAACATCGACCTTACCGCGGAGCTCTGAACACGACGCGGCAGCAGGGTGAAACAGCCCCGCTTGGGTCAAGGACGCTTGTCAGCGACCTACTAACTACCAAAGCACCATTCGTTTGATCTGCGTCAATATTCGTTGACACCTAATGTGTCATCGTTTCTTGACAATCATGGGAGAAATGTCAGTGCGCATCCTTCTGATTCACCCGAATTATCATTCCGGTGGCGCCGAGATCGCCGGCAACTGGCCGCCGGCATGGGCCCCCTATCTCGCGGGCGCGCTGAAGGCCAACGGGTTCACCGAACTCAAATTCCTCGATGCGATGACCGAGGATACGTCGGACGAAGGCCTCGCTCAGGTCATCGCCGACTACAAGCCGGACATGGTCGGCACCACCTCGATCACGCCGTCGATCTACAAGGCCGAAGAGGCCCTGAAGATCGCCAAGCAGGTGGATCCCAAGATCGTCACCGTGCTCGGTGGCGTGCACGCGACCTTCATGTACCAGCAGGTGCTGACCGAGGCGCCATGGGTCGATGTGATCGTGCGCGGCGAAGGCGAAGAAATCGTCGTCGAGCTGGCGCGCGCGATCGGCTCCGGCCAATGGCCGGCCAATCGCGATACGATCAAGGGCCTCGCTTTCACCGAGGGCATGAACGGCGAGAGCAAGATCGTCGCCACGCCGGCTGCGCCGACGGTGAAGGACCTCGACGCTATCAGCCCGGACTGGGGCATTCTGGACTGGAACCTGTACAAGTACATCCCGATGAACACCCGGGTGGCGATCCCGAACATGGCGCGCGGCTGCCCGTTCACCTGTTCGTTCTGCTCGCAGTGGAAATTCTGGCGCGACTATCGCGTCCGCGACCCGAAGAAGGTGGTCGACGAGATCGAAGAGCTGGTGAACAAATATCAAGTCGGCTTCTTCATCCTCGCCGACGAAGAACCCACCATAAATCGCAAGAAGTTCATCCAGTTCTGCGAAGAGCTGATCGCCCGCGGCCTGAACAAGAAGGTGCAGTGGGGCATCAATACCCGCGTCACCGATATTTTGCGCGACGAGCAGTTGCTGAAATTCTACAACGAAGCCGGCCTGATGCACGTCTCGCTCGGCACCGAGGCGGCGGCGCAGCTGAAGCTCGATCTGTTCAACAAGGAAACCAAGATCTCCGACAACAAGAGGGCGATCCGGTTGCTGCGTGAAGCGGGCATCGTCACCGAGGCTCAGTTCATCGTCGGCCTCGACTCCGAGACCCCGGAGACGCTGGAAGAAACCTATCGCATGGCGATGGACTGGAAGCCGGATCTCGCCAACTGGTCGATGTACACGCCCTGGCCGTTCACGCCGCTGTTCAAGGAACTGAGCGACAAGGTCGAGGTGTTCGATTTCGCCAAGTACAATTTCGTCACGCCGATCGTGAAACCGGCGGCGATGGAACGCGGCGAATTGCTCGACCGGGTGATGAACAATTATCGCCGGTTCTACATGTACAAGGCGTTCTTCTCCTATCCGTGGTCGGGCAGCGGCCGACGCCGGCGCTATCTGCTGGGGTGCCTCAAGGCATTCCTCAAGGCCGGCTTCGAACGCAAATTCTACGACCTCGGCCGGGTCGGCTATTGGGGCCCGCAGTCGAAGAAGAAGGTCGACTTCCACTTCGACGACACCCGCAAGATCTCGCACGCGCAGATGGCCGACTGGGAAGCCAACGCCGACCGTTCGCGCAAATCGGCGGCCTCCCAGATGGCGATCGTCTCGGCCTGCGGCGGCGGCTCCGAGCAGATGTCGGAACCGACCAATTGCGAAGGCGCCAAGGAAAAATTGGCGGAGACCGTAACCAGCCGCATGGTGGACAACGCCCATGACGCAGGTTCGCTTACCCGCCACTGACGCCGGGACCGGTCCGGCGGTTGCCGAGATCGGCCCCAACGCGGTCACGCAACTGATCAACGCCCTCGACGCGGCCGGCCTTCAGCCGGCCGCGAGCGAGATCTTTTCAGAAGCGGCCGCAAGCGACTGGCTCGCGCATCCGCCGACCGCGATGGTCGACGAGCGCCCGGTCGCGGCGATTCATCAGACCGTGCGCCGGCTGCTGCCGCAGCAGCAGGCCGCGTCGGTTCTCGCCGATGCCGGGCGGCGGACCGGCGACTACATCCTGGCCCACCGCATCCCGAAGCTGGCCCAGATGGTGCTCAAGCTGATGCCGGCGCCGATCGCCGCGCGGATGCTGACGAAAGCCATCACCGCCCATGCCTGGACCTTCGCCGGCTCGGGCAAGTTCTCGGCGAAGGTCGGCAAGACGGTGACTTTCGAGATCGTCGCCAATCCGCTGTGCGCCGGCGAGCATACGGATCATCACGTCTGCGTGTGGCACGCCTCCGTATTTCAACGGCTGTTCCAGGTGCTGGTGTCGCCATATACCCGGGTGACCGAAACCACCTGCGGAGCGCGCGGCGACGATTGCTGCCGCTTCGTGGCGGACTGGACCACCATCCCCGACGCCGCCAACATTTACGCCGACCGGAGATCTCAGCCGATCGCGGCCAATTCTGAAACCCTTTCCGCGCGTTGATCCGCGGACGATGTGAGAGACAAACCGATGTCGTCTGCCCTCGACAAATACGCCAAGAGCTCGGTGCCGCGTTACACCAGCTATCCGACGGCGCCGCATTTCGCCAAGGAGTTTCCGGAAGCGGTGTATCGCGGCTGGCTCGCCCAGCTCGACACCGACGAGCCGATCTCGCTGTATCTGCACGTGCCGTTCTGCAAGCAGATGTGCTGGTATTGCGGCTGCAACATGAAGCTCGCCTCGAAATACGGGCCGGTCGCCGACTATGTCGAGAGCCTGCTCAACGAGATCGAGCTGCTCGCCGACGCGATGCCCGGCACGATGCCGGTTCGCCACCTGCACTTCGGCGGCGGCACGCCGACCGTGATCGAGCCCGACGACCTCGGCGCGATCATGACGCTGCTGCGCGAGCGCTTCGAATTCGTCCCCGATGCGGAACTCGCGATCGAGAGCGATCCGCGCACCCTGACCGACGAGATGGTCGCCAAGATCGGCGAGCTCGGCTTCACCCGCGCGAGCTTCGGCGTGCAGGAGTTCGACCCCAAGGTCCAGGCCGCGATCAACCGGATTCAGCCGCCCGAGATGGTCGCGCACGCCATGAACCGCTTCAAGGCGGCGGGTGTGGAGCGGATCAATTTCGACCTGATCTACGGCCTGCCCTACCAGACCGCAGAAGATCTGCGCCACACCGTCGAGCAGTGCGTCGAGATGAAGCCCGACCGCGTCGCGCTGTTCGGCTACGCGCACGTGCCGTGGGTCGCCAAGAATCAGCGGATGATCCCGGACGATTCGCTGCCGCAGTCGGATCTGCGCGCCGAGCAGGCCGACGCCGCCGCCGAAGCGCTGGTCAAGGGCGGCTACGTCCGGATCGGCCTCGATCACTTCGCGCTTCCGAACGATTCGCTGGCGGTCGCCGCCGCCACCGGCGAGCTGCACCGCAATTTCCAAGGTTACACCAGCGACGCCGCACAGACCCTGATCGGGATCGGATCGACCTCGATCGGTCGAACGCCGAGCGGCTATCTGCAGAACATCAGCGAGACCGGCGCCTGGGCGCGCGCCGTCGCGGCCGGCAATCTGCCGGTGGCGCGCGGCCACGCCCTCACCCAGCAGGACAATCTGCGGGCGCATGTGATCGAGCGGATCATGTGCGACGGAAAGGTCGACCTCGACGCCGCCGGTCGTGCCTTCGGCTTCAGCGACGACTGGTATGCGCCCGAGCAGGAAGCGCTGGCGGAACTGGAACGCGACGGCGCCGTGGTCTGCGATCAGGGCAAGCTGACGCTGACGCCGGACGGCGTCCGGCTGTCGCGAGTGGTCGCCGCCGTGTTCGATACCTATCTGCGGAATTCGTCGGTCCGGCATTCGATCGCGGTCTGAAGCTTCGACCCAGCTCGACTTGGAACGCGCGCTTCGGCGCGCGTTCTGCGTTTTGATGCAGGTCAATCCGAACGGCTCGCATCAGGTGCACAAGTACCGCCAGCGGTAATATGTCAGCGAAGATCTCCCGCCGGCGCGTTGCTTTAACGGAAAATAGCCGATGCGGAGGGACAGACCGGCCGCAGTCGCAGATCGTTAAGTGCCAGCGCGTATCGCTGTCGAAGATCAGACCGATCGAGGTAACAACAATGACCCAGAAACTCAAAGTCACCGACGATATGGTCGCCAAGGCCACCGCTGCGTTTCGTGCCGCCGGCGGCCACGACGATGTCTGCCTCCGCGCCGCGCTGGAAGCGGCGCTCGCCAACGAGACCTTCTCGGTCGGCGACGAAGTGACCGCGCATGGCAGCGTCACCGGCATCATCCTGTCGATCAGCGGCGACGAGGCTCTCATCTCCTGGTCGTGTCGTGGCAAATCCACAACCAAACTGTCCGAACTGGACCATATCGACCACGCCGATTCGGTCTCGGCCGAGCATTTCGCCGCCTGAGTTCCCCGATCCCCATGCAGCCGCAGCGCCGGGTGAGACACGACGCCCGGCCGGCCGCCTGCAACCCCACGCCCGTGGCAGCGGCCGGATCGGGCTCGAATTCCATATTGCGTGATTTGCAACCGACTGGCGCATTCGCCGATTTCCGTCGGCGCGCTTGACAAAACCCGCCCCCAGACGGCGAAATCAGCCCGAACGTCGCGTGATCCGTCGCCCGCGGGACAGGCATGATCGATTTCCGAACGCTGACCTCATTGCATCTTGCGATTGCGCTGGCCGCGACGACGCTGCCATCGCGCGCGGAGGCACAATGGTGGCCGTCGCGTGCGCCGGTTGATTACGAGGACTGCATCGAGAAGGGCGAGGCCGCCGCCGAGGGCAAGGACGCCAAGGCGGCGCTGGCGGCCCAGTGTGATGCGAAATTCGCCGGCCGGCGCAAGCCCGGCGGCGGCTACAGCTATTTCGACTTCATGCAGAACCGCAGCTTCGACATCGCCGGGCCGAATCCGACGGCCGAAGAACTGCGCAACATGGACGAGCAGTACACGGCGTTTCTCGACCAGCGGCGCAGGACCATCATCGCCGCAGCGTTCGCGGCAAGGCAGCAGCAGATCGCAGCGCGCCCTCTAGAGCCGCAGCCTGTCGAATCGCGTCCGGCAGCCAGGCCGCAACCGCCTGTGGACAAAACCCGCCCGGCCGCAACGAAGCAGCGTCAGCCGACCGACAGGCCGCGCGGAAACGACAAGCACCGGCCAGCGCGCACGGCCAAATACGCCTGCAACACCGATCCTTTGTCCTGCGGCTGGGATCATCTCTCCAACGGCCTCACCGCGGTGAAGACGTCGTTGTTCGGCGCGCCGCCGAAAAGGAAGCAGCTGAACTGAGCGGCCACGCGCCGGATTTGATCGACCGCAACGCTGTCGACCTCGGAATGCCTCAAATCAGCGGCTGGATCGCTGGATCACGTCCATCAGTTCGGCGATCTTCTGGCGCTGATCGGCCTTGTCACCGCTCGAGATCGCGTGCTCGACGCAATGCGCGACGTGATCCTTCAGCACCTCCTCCTCGACCCGCCGCAGCGCGGCGCGGACCGCAGAAATCTGCGTGACGATGTCGATACAATAGCGGCCCTCCTCCAGCATTCTGGAGATGCCGCGCACCTGCCCCTCGATCCTGCCGAGGCGCTTCTGACATGACGCCTTGATGTCCGATTTCATTCGCGATATATACCCCTACACGGTATGGGTTACAAGCGCCGAGGCGACGCAGCATGAACGACTCAGAGCACACCGGGGGCGCGGCCCCTGTCAAGGCGGGTTGCGGATGTTCGGCGGGCGCGGCCGCCGCTGCCCCGCCTGAGTCATCGTCCTGCTGCGGCGGCCATCAGGGCGACGAGCAGATCTCGCCGGCGTCCGACAAGGCGATCGATCCGGTCTGCGGCATGAGCGTCGACCCGGCGACCAGCAAGCATCGCTTCGACCACGCCGGCACCACCTATCACTTCTGCTGCGCAGGATGCCGCACCAAATTCGCGGCCGACCCGGAAGCTTATCTCGCCAAAGCCGCCAAACCGCTGACGCTGCCTCCCAAGACGGGCGCAAAGCTGCATCAACTGACCGACCTCGCGACACCGTCGTCCTGCTGCGGCGGTCACGATCATGCCGCGCATCACCATGATCACGGCGCGGCCGCAGCGGCCGACGGCAAGGCGATCGATCCGGTCTGCGGCATGAAAGTCGATCCGGCCACCACGCCGCATCGTTTCGACCACGAGGGCAAGACCTATTACTTCTGCGCGGCGAGCTGCCGCGGCAAATTCGCGGCCGATCCCGTCTCCTATCTCGACAAGTCGAAGGCGAAGCCGGCGCCGGTGGTGCCGGAGGGCACGATCTACACCTGCCCGATGGATCCGCAGATCCGTCAGATCGGCCCGGGAAGCTGCCCGATCTGCGGCATGGCGCTCGAACCCGAACTGGTGTCGCTCGACGCGCCGCCGAATGCCGAACTGATCGACATGACCCGGCGTTTCTGGATCGGCCTCGCGCTGGCGCTGCCGGCGGTCGTGCTGGAAATGGGCGGCCACCTCGTAGGCGGTCACGGCTTGATCGATCCCGTGTTGTCGAACTGGATTCAGCTCGCCTGCGCGACGCCGGTCGTGCTGTGGGCCGGCTGGCCGTTCTTCGTGCGCGGCTGGCAATCGCTGGTCACGCGCAACCTCAACATGTTCACGCTGGTGGCGATGGGCACCGGCGTCGCCTATGTCTACAGTCTGGTCGCGACGCTGGCGCCGCAACTGTTTCCGCCTGCCTTCCAGAGCCATGGCGGCACCGTGCCGGTGTATTTCGAGGCCGCCGCCGTGATCACCGTGCTGGTGCTGCTCGGCCAGGTGCTGGAGCTGCGCGCGCGCGAGGCGACCTCCGGCGCGATCAAGGCGCTGCTCACGCTCGCGCCGAAATCCGCACGGCGGATCGCCGCCGACGGAACCGAGCAGGAAGTCGAAATCGACAGTCTCGCGGTCGGCGACAAGCTCCGCGTCCGCCCCGGCGAAAAGGTGCCGGTCGACGGCATCATCCTCGAAGGGCGCTCGACGCTCGACGAGTCGCTGGTGACCGGCGAATCGATGCCGGTGACGCGCGAGGCCGGCGGCAAGGTGGTCGCCGGAACGCTCAACCAGGCCGGCGGCTTCGTGATGCGCGCCGAACAGGTCGGCCGCGACACCGTGCTGTCGCAGATCGTGCAGATGGTGGCGCAGGCACAGCGCTCGCGCGCGCCGATCCAGCGCGTCGCCGACCTCGTCGCCGGCTGGTTCGTGCCGGCTGTGGTGCTGGCAGCGCTGGTCGCTTTCGCCGCCTGGGCGACCTTCGGCCCCGAGCCGCGGCTGACTTTCGCACTGGTCGCTGCCGTCAGCGTGCTGATCATCGCCTGCCCGTGCGCGCTCGGCCTCGCCACCCCGATGTCGATCATGGTCGGCGTCGGCCGCGGCGCGCAGGCCGGCGTGCTGATCCGCAATGCCGAAGCGCTGGAGCGCATGGAGAAGGTCGACACGCTGGTGATCGACAAGACCGGCACGCTGACCGAAGGCAAGCCGAAGGTGGTGGCGATCGCCGCCGCGGGCGGCATCGACGAGGCCGAATTGCTGCGGCTCGCGGCCGGCGTCGAGCGCGCCAGCGAGCACCCGCTCGCCCACGCCATCGTCGCCGAGGCCGAGAGCCGCAATCTCGAACTCGCGCAGGTCGAGGATTTCGAAGCGCCGACCGGCAAAGGCGCGACCGGCAGGATCGCCGGCCGTCCGGTCGTGATCGGCAATGCCAACTATCTGGCTTCGCTCGGCATCGACACCGACGCGCTGGGCGACAGAGCGGAGCAACTACGCGCCGACGGAGCCACCGTCGTCAGCGTCGGCATCGACGGGAGGCTCGCCGGATTGATCGCGATCGCCGATCCGGTGAAAGCGTCGACGCCGGACGCGTTGCGCGCGCTCGCCGCCGAGGGCCTCAAGGTGATCATGCTGACCGGCGACAATCGGACGACCGCGCAAGCCGTCGCACGACAGCTCAGCATTGCGGATGTCGAGGCCGACGTGCTGCCCGATCAGAAGAGCGCGGTGGTCGAAAAACTACGCAAGACGGGCCGTGTCGTCGCGATGGCCGGCGACGGCGTCAACGACGCTCCGGCGTTGGCCGCCGCCGACGTCGGCATCGCGATGGGAACCGGAACCGACGTGGCGATGGAGAGCGCCGGCATCACGCTGTTGAAGGGCGACCTCGGCGGCATCGTTCGCGCGCGAAAATTGTCGCAGGCGACGATGCGCAACATCCGGCAGAATCTGTTCTTCGCCTTCATCTACAATTCCGCCGGCATCCCGATCGCAGCAGGCATTCTGTATCCGAGTTTCGGCTTGCTGCTGTCGCCGATCATCGCCGCGGCGGCGATGTCGCTGTCGTCGGTGAGTGTGATCGGCAACGCCTTGCGGTTGCGTTTCACCTCGCTGGAATGAGCATTTGTTGCGACTGATAGCCGCCCGCGCCCATTGATCTACCGCAAGGATCGGCGCGCATCGGCCACTATCGTCCGCCCTGGATTTTGCCGCAGCTGCGGCCTTTCCGGTCAGCGAGCAGTCGAGGTCGGCCATGTCACGAATGATTGAATTACTGTACGAGGAGCACCGCAACATCGCGAAGCTGCTCAGCGTGATCGAGCACGAACTCAGCGTGTTCGATCGTCGCGAACGGCCCGACTACGAAATCTTCCAGGCCATCATCCAGTACTTCAAGGAGTATCCGGAGGCGTGCCACCACCCGAAGGAGGATGTGGTCTACCAGATCCTCAAGCAACGCAACCCGGCGGTCGCCGGCGCGGTCGGCGACATCGAGGCCGAGCATGAGCTGGAAGGCGAGCGCCTCGCCCGCTTCGCCAAGGTGGTCGAGGACGTCCTCGCCGACCAGGAACTGCCGCGCGAGACCTTCCACACCGCCGCCCAGGATTTCCTCGAGCATCAGCGCCGCCACATGGCGAAGGAGGAGCAGTTGCTCTTCCCGGCCGCGCTGGAGACGCTGACTGCCGAGGACTGGGCCCAGATCGACGCGCGGATCGAAGAGCGCAAGGACCCGATGTTCGACGGCGAGACCGCGAGCAAGTTCCAGAACCTGTACGCGACCATCCTGCGCTGGGAGCAGGAAACCCAGGAAGACCGCAGCAGGGCCGCAGCTGCCGCCGTGCGCTGAATCGCTCCGGCTTCTTCGCCGTCCCAGCGACTATGCTGTCGTCGGACGCCCGATGTGGCGCCGATCAGACGCCGGCGTCTTCGCCGGCGTAGTCGGCCCAGCAATCCGGGGTCTCATAGACCCGGACGTTCGACAGAGCCGGCAATCCCGGCTTGGTCCGGTACCAGATCCAGATCGCGATATTCTCCGCGGTCGGATTTTCCAGCCCCTCGATGTCGTTCAGGCAGTAATGGTCGAGCCGCGCCAGCAGCGGCCCGAACGCCGCCTCGATCTCGAAGAAATCCAGCACGAAGCCGGTCGCCGGGTTGACCGGCCCAGACAGCTGCAGCTCGACGCGATAGGAATGCCCGTGCATCCGCCGGCAGCGATGCGTTTCCGGAACATTGGGCAACTGGTGGGCGGCTTCGAACCTGAATGCTTGGGTGATTTTCATCGATGTCGGGGGTTGGGCGCCTGGCGCCATAGATCGGACGCGGCGGACCCTATCGGAGCGCCGCCGGCATTTGAAGCCAAGTTGCGGGAGAATCGTACCTTATCGGTCGAATACCCGGTTTGATCAGCGCCTCCGGACCTGCTCTGCCGTCTTCAGGGTCAGCCGTCTGCCATGCTTAACAAGCGGTGCATGCCGCGCCGCAGCCCTGCTGAGCGCTGTTCATCTTTTCAACACCAACCCGTAGATTTACTGACCCCAATCAGACTCCGTTAAGCGCTACAGTTGCAACCTGCCGGCAACTTCGGGAGTTGCAATGAACTGGCAGAGAATCCAGAGCACACTGGCATCACCACTTCGCGCGGGTGCTCGATGTTGAGCGTCCCGACCCTCTGGGTGGTCTTTCTGATCAATTTTCTCGCGCTGGGTCTGGTCTGGACCCACGTGATGCGGAGCTATCCGAACTTCACCCCGGCACGTTACTGGACGGCGGCCTGCTTTGTCGTTTCGCTCGGCGCGGGTTTCGGGATGCTGCGGGGTGTGATCGACACCAAGGTTCCGCTGATCGCCGGCGGCGGCACCGTCGTTCTGGCCGCCTATCTGATCGCGATGGGCGTATTCCGTTTTTACGGTCAGCACATGAGCTGGCGGCTCGCCCTCGGCGCGACCGCAGCCTGTATCGCGGGTCTCGCCTTCTTCCTGCTCGTGATCGATTCGATGATGATGCGGATCGTGATCTATTCGGTGGCCCAGGCCATCCCGATCGCGATGACGTTGCCGCTGATGCTGTCGCGCAGCGGCCGCCGCAATCCCGGCGCCCGAATGGCCGCCACCGTGGCGATCATGATGCTGCTCGTCTATGTGGTCCGCTCCGGGGCGGCGATCATCGGCATCGGCGGCGAATTGTCGGTCGTCGACTTCAACGATTTCCAGGCCACGCTGGTTCTGATGCTGGTGTTCCTGTCGATGACGCTGAATTTTTCGTTCCTGCTGATGGCGATCGACCGGCTGCGTTCCGAGGTCGAGGGTCTGGCCCTGATCGACGACCTCACCGGCATCGCCAACCGCCGTCACTTGCTGCAGCGGATGGCCGCGCAGTGCCAGAGGTCGATGCAGACCGGCGAGCCGTTCACGGTGCTGGCGATCGACCTCGACGGCTTCAAGGCGATCAACGACGGCCACGGCCATGCTGCCGGCGACGAGTGCCTGCGCCGATTCTCCCGCGCCGCGCAGGCGCGGCTGCGTTCCGGCGATCTGTTCGCGCGGGCCGGCGGCGATGAATTCTGCGTGGTGATGCCCGCCACCACCCTGCGCGAAGGCGCGATGGTCGCCCGCCATATCCTTGAAGAGAGCCGTACGCTCTCGATGCAAGGCGGCGACGAGGCCATCACCATCGCCGCATCGATCGGCGTCGCGCAATGGACGCCGCATATCGGGATGCACCCCGACCGACTGATCGCGGCCGCGGACGCTGCGCTGTACAACGCCAAGAAACTCGGCAAGGATCGCTACGCAGTCCACGAACCGACATCGGAGCCGCTGCCTCCGTTCCTCGAGCCGGTGCGCAAGATCGCCTGATCGTTCGCGGCCGTCCGCAAGGCGCCTGTCGATGATCCATCGCCTGACCGGAACGATGCTGCTGGCGGCGACGCTGTGGCCGTTGCACGTCGCCTCGGCGCAGACGGCTTCGCCCGATCCGGCGACGATCGCGCGTCTTTCGGGCGCGCCGGAGATTCCCGGCCTGAATATCGTCTGGCTCGCGCCGTGGGGCGACTACCGCAAGGCGCCGTGGCGCAACATCATCGTGCACCAGACCGAGGGCGGCAGCGGATCGGCGCGCAACGGCGCCCGCGAGCAGGCGAAAAACCCGACGCGGCGCGGCGTCACGGTCTGGGTCGAGACCGACGGCACGGTGTATTGGGCTGTCCCGGAAACGATCGTCACCACCCATGGCGACGGCGCCAACCGCAACGACGACAAATACATCGACAACAAGCCGACCTATCGCCAGGTCACCCGCAACAATTCGATCGGGATCGAATTCGCCGGCAACTATCCGGACGTGACCAGACCCGCCACCGAGGCGCAGGTCGCGGCGTGGCGCATTCTCGTCAAGGTGCTACGCGCGCGCTACGACATTCCGGCCGAACGCGTTTATGCGCACAACTGGATCGACTACAAGGACGCGCGCTATTGCGAGGGCTGCGAACTGGCGAAGCTGGCGCGCGATCCGGGGTTCTGAAATTCCTTCGAAGCTTCCCAACCGTCATTGCGAGGAGGCGAAGCCGACGAAGCAATCCAGAAGCTCGGTGCACGGCGCGCTGGATTGCTTCGCTTCGCTCGCAATGACGAAGCGAGGCGATCAATTCACAGCCAAGCTGCCGGACACCTGATTTACTTGCCCTTCCACTCCGGCTTGCGCTTGCCGAGAAACGCCTCCATGCCCTCGCGGAAATCCTCGCTCATATAGGCGCGCAGGATCAGGTCTTCGCCCTCGTCGCGGGTCAGCGTCCGCCTGATCCGGCGCACCGCTTCCTTGGTGACTTCCAGCGTGATCGGTGCATGGCTCGCCATCAGTTGCGCGGTCTCGACGGCGCGACGCTGCAGCGTCTCGACGTCCGGCGCGACCTCGTTGAGCAGCCCGAGCGCCAGCGCCTCCGGCGCCTCGATCAGCCGCGCGGTGAAGATCATCTCCTTGGCCCGCGCCGGGCCGACCAGCGACACCAGCCGGCTGATGTTGGACATCGACAGGCAATTGCCGAGCGTGCGCGCGATCGGAAAGCCGATGCGGGTCGCTTGCGTGCCGATGCGGATGTCGCAGCACGCCGCGATGCCGGCGCCGCCACCGGTGCACGCGCCGGCGATCGCCGCGATCACCGGGACGCGGCACTGCTCCAGCGCGCCCAGCACGCGGTCGATCCGCGCCTCGTAGTCGAGCGCGTCCTGTTGCGTCTTGAAGGCGCGGAACTGCGAGATGTCGGTGCCGGAGGCGAACGCCTTGTCGCCTGCGCCGGTCAGGATCAGCGCCTTGATCGATCGGTCTTCGTTGATCTGCGCGCAGATCGCCGCCATCCGCTCGTACATCGCGAAGGTCAGCGCGTTGCGCGCCTGCGGCCGGTTGAAGGTCAGGCGGGCGATGCCGTCCTCGATGGTGTAGAGCAGTTCTTCCTCGGCGGGCGTGGTGGCGTTCATCGCAACTCTTCCGGCGTTGTTGACTCCGGCCGACCGCATAGCATCGTTTCGGCGGGCTGTCGCCGCGACGACGCTCAGGACAACAGCGTCGACTGGATCGTGTGCAGCCCGATGGCGATGGTCAGCACGCCGACCGCGATCTGCAGCCCGCGATTGACCGCGGTGAGCCCGCGCGCCGACATCACCAGCGGCACCGCGATCGCCGCCGACAGCGCGCCCATGCCGACCATCGAGCCGACGCCGAACAGCGCCACGTAAAGCAGCCCCTGCGTCGGGCTCGGCGCCTGCGAAACCGCGAGCACCAGCAGCGCCGCGGAGCCGGCCATGCCGTGCATCAGCCCGACCAGCAGCGTGCGCCAGCGAAAGCCGTGCGCGTGGCTGTGGGCGCCCGGCGCATCGTGGGCCGCGCGCTGCGCGGCGTGGCTGTGCAGATGGATGTGGCGGGTGCCGTCGCCGTGCTGATGCACATGGGCGTGGACGCGGTCCCGCCACAGCCGCCACAGCAGATGACCGCCGAGCCCGACCAGCATGAACCCGACCGCGCCTTCCAACGGCGTCGCGATGTGCTCCGGGATCGCCTGCCCGAGCATGATGGCGACGCCGGCGAACAGGAACAGCGTCAGCGTGTGGCCCAGGCCCCAGGTCAGTCCGTGCTTGACGATGTCGCGCACGCCGCTGCGCCGCGCCGCGATCGTCGAGACAGCCGCGATGTGATCCACTTCCAGCGCATGCTGCATTCCCAGCAGGAACCCCAACCCCAGAATTGCGAACATCGTCCCCGGTTCGTCACGTTGCGCCGGCAAATTGCAGCCGCGTCGGAATGGTGTAAGTTCGCGATCACAACACGGCCGCAGAGCCGTAACAAGGGAGAAACCAGCATGTTCGCCAAGCCATTGGCGGCAGCGATGATGACGGCTGCATGGCTGTCGCCGTCGGCCGCATTCGCGCAGGCCTCGCCACAAATTTCGGACGACATCGTCAAGATCGGCGTGCTGACCGATATGAACGGTCCGGCCTCGACGCCGACCGGCCAGGGATCGGTCACCGCCGCGCAGATGGCGGTCGAGGATTTCGGCGGCAGCGTGCTCGGCAAGCCGATCAGCGTCATCGTTGGCGATCACCAGCTCAAGCCGGACATCGGCGCCGCGCTGGCGCGGCGCTGGTACGACGTCGAGCAGGTCGACCTGATCGTCGACGTGCCGGTCTCCGCCGTCGGCCTCGCGGTGCAGAACATCGCGGGCGAGAAGAAGCGGATGTTCATCACCCATTCGACCGGCGCCGCGGATTTCCACGGCAAGTTCTGCTCGCCTTACGCGATGCAATGGGTGTTCGACACAAGGGCGCTCGCGGTCGGCACCGCGCAGGAAGTGGTCAAGCGCGGCGGCGACAGCTGGTTCTTCATCACCGACGACTACGCCTTCGGCCAGTCGCTGGAGCGCGACGCGGCTGCCGTCGTGACGAAGAGCGGCGGCAAGGTGCTGGGCGCGGTGCGGCCGCCTTTCGCGACGCCGGACCTGTCGTCCTTCGTGCTGCAGGCGCAGGCCTCGAAGGCGAAGATCATCGGCATCGCCGGCGGCCCGCCGAACAACATCAATGCAATCAAGACCGGCGCCGAGTTCGGCGTGTTCAAGGGCGGCCAGCAGATGGCGGCGCTGCTGGCGCTGATCACCGACATCCATTCGCTCGGCCTGCCGGCCGCGCAGGGCCTGTTGCTGACGACGTCGTTCTATTGGGACATGGACGACAAGACCCGCGAATGGTCGAAGCGCTATTTCGCCAAGATGAACCGGATGCCGACGATGTGGCAGGCCGGCGTGTATTCCTCGACCATGCACTATCTGCAGGCGATCAAGAACGCCGGCACCGACGAGCCGCTGAAAGTCGCGGCGAAGATGCGCGAGAAGCCGGTCGAGGATTTCTTCTCCCGCAACGGCCGGCTTCGCGAGGATGGGCTGATGGTGCACGATCTGATGCTGGTCCAGGTCAAGAGTCCCGAGGAGTCGAAATATCCGTGGGATTATTACAAGATCCTGACGCGCATTTCCGGCGACGAGGCGTTCGGCCCGCCCGATCCGGCCTGCCCGCTGATCAAGAAATAGGCGGGATTTGATCGAGCGCATGCTGCGGGTTCCGCTCCGCGGCTAAGGTCGCAGGAAGCGTGCCGGGCCGTCCGGCGCGCGCCTGAAAGGATTCCGCCTCATGACGACCCACCACTTCCACGCCGTGATCTGGATCGACCACAAGGAAGCCCGCGTCTTCCATTTCAATCCGGAGGACGTCGAGCGCACGGTGGTTCATCCTGATCATCCCGCCAAGCAGATCCATCACAAGCCGGAGGATCCGCATTACCTGAAGGCGGCGATGGACGCGATTGCGGACGCCGGCGCCATTCTGGTGATCGGCCCCGCGCACACCAAGACCGAATTGGTGAAGTATATCGAGCAGCACAATCCCGCGCTGAAGGCGAAGATCGCCGCGGTCGAGACCGTCGACCATCCGACCGACGGCCAGATCGTCGCCCACGCCCGCAAGTACTTCAAGGCCGAAGACCGCGTGACGCCGCAGACGAAGTAGGCGCCGCCCTTCCACGCATCGCCTCGCGCGCATGGCGCGAGGCGGCGCTGCCGGCGCGGCAATCTCAAGCATCGTCATCCTGGGGCGCTCGCCCGAGAGGGCGAGCCTCGAAAGATGCGGAGACGTGGACCGTGCGTGCGGCTCATCCTTCGAGGCTCGCTACGCTCGCACCTCAGGATGACGGCGCGCGAGCTGAGGACCTGCACCCGCTGGCATCTTCACTTATCAAACAGCCACGGCCATTCGCTCTCGCGGCGCCGAAGCGTCCGAGGTTTGCACCCGTCGCTTCACAGCGAGGGGTGGGGGCGCGCCGAAAGGCGCAAAGGTGGTGAGTGTCGCGATGGCTTTGCGGACCATCGCGCAACGCCTCGTCGGCGCGCCCACCGCGGCGATTTTGGGCATCGGGACCGTTCTTCCGGGAGCACAGCGGTGCGGGATCTCCCCGGCCTTGCTGCGCCCGTCCAGCCACGAAAGCGGCAGCCGCTCGTAGTAGCGGCGGACGGTGACCTCTGCCTCCCGGACGCGTGCTTGCGAGGCACGACGCGCAGGACGCCGCGTCCGTCCGACTCCACCGGCCGAGCCGGCATTGCCGAACTATCATCGGGGCTGGTTTCCCAACCCGTCGATCTGTCCCGCTTGTACGACGCCTCGCGAAGCGCCCCTCACGGACAGGACAACGCGGACTATAATCATAGTAGGATTATTGTCAAGGGCGCGGCATCGGCCAACGGATCGCGCGGCGGCTCGGTCCGCTTACCGTGGCGCCGGGTTCTGTTCGCGCCAGCCGGCTCGCTTTCTCCACACCCGCAAGTCGACCATGACGGTTGCGGCCGCCGCGACGACCAGCGCGCAGAGCGCCGCCTTCGACATGATTTCCATCGTCCCCTCGATCAGCATGCCGTGCACGACGCTGCCGACGACGATCACCACGGCGAGCAGCATGTGGGCGATCCGCCACTGTCGCGGCCCGAGGCCCAATCGTCGGCGGACGCCCGCGAGCAGCGCGACCGCAAAGATCGCCCACATCGCGACCACGCCCCACGGCGAGAACGGCGTCGGCGAGGTGAATGTCAGCGCGTCGATCATTTCCGGCGGGCTGGTGTACCACAGACCGCCGACGTGGATCAGCACGGCGGCCACCAGCGTGCCGCCGATCCAGCGATGCGCACGCCGCGCGCGCAAGGCCGACAGTCCGGGCAGGTAGCCACCGATCAGCAAAGGCTGAACCAGGACGAGACCGAGCGCGACGATCCCCGCGAACCCGGCCACGATGTAGACTGGACCGCGCCAATTGAGCAAAGGGCTCATGGCCGCGGCGGCGATCGGCACGCCGATGGCGGCCGCGAGGGCTGCCCAGACCAGGGCCGCCCGGACCCGATTCATGCCTTTGTCTCCAATTCAGTCAGACCGGCTGAAGGACGAAGTGCGCTTCCAGGCTGGTGTTTTTTGCGCTGCGCATGACCGGACGCAGGAACACGGTCTTGAATTCGTCGCTGTCATAAGCGAGGTGCCCGTGCGGCTGGCCGAACACCGGAATGATCTGCGGCATCTCGAGACGGAACTCGCCGTTCTTGTCGGTGAGCGTGGCGCCGTGACTGCGCTGCTCGTGCTCCTGCCCTTCGACCGTATGCGCCCAGATCTGGATCCGCTGCCCGGCGAGCGGAGCGCCGTCACCTGCACGGCGAACGGTCCCTCTCATCCAGAATCCACCCCCGCCGATCCGATCGACGATCGGAGCACCCTTGCGATAATTGTTGGCCCCGCCCGACATCGACGGAGTCGGTGCGAGGCCTTCCGCGCGGGCAGGTAGCAACAGCCCGGACGACAGGCCGGCTGCCAGGAAGGAACCGCTGGCGACGAGCAGCTTGCGGCGATTGAGAACGACCGTGCTCATGTTGATTCCTCCTGGGGACTGTAACGCTGCTGCGATGGAACAGCACCGAACCTGTCTCCTGAACTTAGCGACGACGCTCTCGAATACCAGCCAGAGCGGCGAGCGGCACCGCGGAGTCGCAATAAAAGAGTTGTGAACGGGAGCAGCGTTGCGACAAGATCGACCGACCACCGATGTCTCGCGGCTGCGGCGCAATGCAGCAGGGCTCGCCCCGCCTGCTCGACGCTGGACTAACTGCCCTACCCCGCAATCCGTCCGTCGACCACCTGGACGATGCTGTCGCAGCGTCTGGCGAGATCGTCATTGTGGGTGACGAGCAGAAATGTGGTGCCGCGCTCGCGGTTGATCTCGCGCATCAGGGCAAACACGTCGTCGGCGGATTTGGTGTCGAGATTGCCGGTCGGCTCGTCGGCGAGCACGAGGTCGGGGTCCATCGCCAGCGCGCGGGCGATGGCGACGCGCTGCTGCTGGCCGCCCGACATGTTGCTGGCGCTGTTGTTGCGCCAGCGGCTGAGGCCGACGCGGTCGAGCAGTTCGTCGGCGCGGCGCTCCATCGCCGTATCGGGACGGCCGCGATCGACCAGCATCGGCATCATCACGTTCTCGCGCGCGGTGAAGGCCGAGATCAGATAGTGATACTGAAACACGAAGCCGATCGCGCGGCCGCGGAGCTGCGTCAGCGCGCCGTCGCCGAGCAGGCCGGTGTCCTCGCCGTCGATCGTCAGCTTGCCCGCGGTCGGCCTGTCGAGCAGCCCGATGATATTGAGCAGGGTCGACTTGCCCGATCCCGACGGCCCCATCAGCGCCAGGAAATCCCGCGCCTGCAGGCTGAGGTCGATGCCGTGAAGCACCTCGGTCTCGACCGGGGTGCCGACATTGTAGGACTTGCGGATGCCGTCGAGGCGCAGGACTTCAGCCACGGATCGCCACCACCGGATCGAGCCGCGCCGCACGCAGCGCGGGCGCGATCGCCGCCGCGACGCCGGTGAGCGTCGCCAGCAGCGACGACGCGATGAACAGTTCGGAATCGAGGATCAGCGGAAACAGCTCGCTGCCGTCGACCTGGCGCGCCGACTGATGCCACACGAACAGCGCCAGCGCGCCGAGGCCGGAGCCGATCAGCGCGCCGACGAAGCCGAGCAGCCCGCCCTGAATCAGGAACACCCGGAGGATCTGTCCCCGTCGCGTGCCCATCGCGCGCAGGATGCCGATGTCCTTGGAGCGCTGGATCACCGAGACGATCAGCACCGCGGCGATGCCGAACGCCACCGACAGGCCGACGAACAGCCGGATCAGCGTGTTGGAATTCTGCTGCGCCTTCACCGCGGTGAAGAACTGCGCGTTGGTCTTGATCCAGCTCTCGGCCTTCACCGGAAGCGTTGCCTGAATTTCCTGCGCGGCGGTCTCGGCGGCGTAGATGTCGGCCACGGTGATGTCGATCGAGGTGATGCCGCCGATCAGGCCCAGCATGCTCTGGGCGTTGCGCAGCGTCACGAAGGTGTTGCGCTGGTTGGCGGCCTTGTTGCCGAAATCGAAGATGCCCTTGATGGTGAGGACGCGATTGCCGGCGAGCGATGTCGAGACGATGATCTTGTCGCCGAGCGAGGCGCCGAGATCGCGCGCCAGCTCGACGCCGATCAGGATGCCTTCCGTGGTGGTCTGCGCTTCGCCGGCGATGATGAAATCCGGTACCTTGACGATCTGGAAATAGATCTCCGGCTCGATGCCGTACAGCGTGATCGCCCGGCTGGTGTCGCCGCGCAGCGCCAGTGCGGAGCCCGACGCGGTGGCGGCCGCGTACACCACGTCCGGCCGCGCCTGCATCTCGGCGCGGATCTTCGGCCACTGGTCGATCGAGATCACCCGCTGGGTCGGGCGCTGCACCGTCGCGAGCTCGACCGTGCCGGGTTCGTCGCGCAGCGGCCGCGCCACCTGATCCGGCGGGATCAGCTGGATCTGCGGCTGCGAGGTCAGCACGCGCTTGATGAAATTCGCCTGCAGCCCGGCCAGCATCGCCGACATGAAGACGATGACGCCGACGCCGATCGCGATGCCGCCGACGATCACCAGCGTCTGCGTCGCGCCGTCGAGCAGGAAGCGCACCGCGGCGATCCACTCGAACGGCAGCCAGCGTTTCACGGCACGACCACGCGGATGCGATCGCCGGGCTTGACGCCGGTGGTGAGCGGGATCACCCGGTCGCCCGGCGCGAGACCCTCGATCACTTCGTAGGCGCCGACGCCGCGCAGGCCGAGCTTGACCGGCCGCCGGATGGCGCGGCCGTTCTCGGCCTTCAGCACATAGGGCGCCGTCGTCGCGTCGTTGACCGCCCGCGCCGGCACGATCACCGCATTGTCGCGGCGCGCGGTGGCGATGTCGACCGACACCGTCATGTCCTGGCGCAGATAATGCGGCGGATCGGTCACCGCGAGCTTGATCTCGACCGAGGCGCGGTTGATGTCGACCGACGGATTGATGTAGCTGAGCCGCGCCGAAAAGCGCTTGTCCGGATAGGCGTCGGCGGACGCCAGCGCGTGCTGGCCGAGCGCGAGCTGGCCGAGATTCTTCTCATCGATCTGCACCACGATCTGGCTGTCGCCGGCCGGCGCCAGCACCAAAAGCGCCTTGCCGGGCTGCACCACGCTGCCGCGCTCGACCTTGCGGGTGATCAGCACGCCGTCGCGCGGCGCGGTGATGCTGGCATAGCCGAGCCGGGCCCGGGTGGTGTTGAGCGTGGCGCGGGCCTGGCCGAGCTGGGTCTCGGCCATCACATAGTCGCTGCCGACCGGGCTCGAGGTGTAGACCTGCAGTTCGGCGGTGCGGACCTGGGTGCGGGCGACGTCGAGATTCTTGGTCGCCTCGTCGAGCACAGCCTTGGTGCCATAGCCGGAGGCGGCGAGCTTGGAGGCGCGCTGATAGGCGGCCTCGGCGTTGAGCAGATTGGCCTGCGCCTGCTGCAGCGACTGGTCGGCGGCCGGCTTGGTCAGTTCGCGCAACTGGCGCACCCGCGCCTCGGCCTGCGCCACCGCGCCCTCGGCCTGCACCACCGCGGCCTCGAGCTCGCTGGCCTCGATCGAGATCAGCTTCTGGCCTTCGCGAACCTCCTCGCCCTCGCGCACCAGCACGTCCGCGACGGTGCCGGTGATCTGGCTGCCGATCTCGACCCGGTACGGCGTCTCGATATGGCCGGAAGCCACCACGCTCTGGACCAGATTGCCACGTTCGACCACGACGGCGGCGACCTGCGGGCCGAGCAGCAGCCGCCCCAGCCCGAGCCCGGCCGCGATCAGCACCAGCCCGATGCCGAGCACCGGCCATTTGTGGCGCCAGATCGCGCCCGCCCAGCGGATGATCACAGGCGGCCGCGGCGGCAGCGTCAGATCGTCCGGCTGATCGACTTTGTGCAGCATGAGAACCCATCGGATGAGCTGATCGAGCCGTAACCCGCGAGCCTCGGTGCCCTATTGCGGAAGATCAATTGCGGCGGCCCCCGGGCATGATCAAATTTCCGTTGTCGTCGCGGACCTTGTCCGCCGTTCCTGAGCGGGCGAAGGGATCCGAATGATTGCCGCTATTGTGCTGGTACTGATCGCCGCCGCGCTGTTGTTCGGCTCCGGATGGCTGTCCTGCTCGATCGCGCGCAAGCTGGAGGCGCGATTCCCGCCGCGCGGCGTGTTCGTCACCGCCAACGGCGTGCGGATGCACGTGCTCGATCTGCCCGCCGCGCAGCCCTCCGACCGGCCGCTGCCGACGGTGCTGCTGGTGCATGGCGCCAACCTCTGCAGCGAGGACATGCGGATGGCGCTCGGCGAGCGGCTGTCGCGCAAGCTGCGGGTGATCATTCCGGACCGCCCGGGACAGGGCTACAGCGCGCCCGGCTTCGGCCCGCTGGCGTCGCCCGCCTACCAGGTGACGCTGATCCGCGAGGTGCTGCGCGAGCTCGGCGTGGCCGGGCCGCTGATCGTGGTCGGGCATTCATTCGGCGGCCTGATCGCGCTGCGCTACGCGCTCGACAATCCCGACACCGTGCAGGGCCTGGTGGTGATCAACCCGACCACCCATCCGCGGCCGCAGGGCATCCGCTGGGTCCAGCGCGTGTTCGACGTGCTGATGAAGCCGTCGATCAACTACACGGTGCTGCCGCCGATGTTCATGGCGATGACGGACCGCGTCGCGAGCCGGATCTTCCGGCCGGAAACGCCGCCGCCGGACTATGTCGACCGCAGCCGGCTCGGGCTGGCGCTGATGGCGAAGCGGTTCTCCGGCAGCCTGCAGGAATATTCCGGGCTGCGCGACCAGTTGACCGACCACGTGCCGCGCTACGGGGCCGTCCGGGTGCCGACCGTGATCGTCGCCGGCAGCGCCGATCCGGTGGTGCCGCCGCGGATCCACGCCGAGGCGCTGGCGGATGCGCTGCCGGGGGCGCGGCTGGTCCGCATCGCCGGCGCCGGGCATATGGCGCACCACGCCCATGCCGAGGTGATCGCGGCCGAAATCGAGCGGCTGGCGGGCTGCGCCGGCGGCCAGACCACGCTGCGCGCGGTGGAACGCCCGCTGCAGGCCGGAGCCGCGCCGCAACGCGCTTGACATCGGCCAGGTCAGCGATGAAACCCGATGGGGTTGGATCGCGTTCATTGCCGGCAAGCAGGAGATTTCCGATGACCCTCGTCAAGCTGATCTGCGCCGTCGCGCTGGTGTCGGTTGCCGCCGCCGCGCCGGCCGCGGCCGGGCACAAGCATCGCCACCACCACCATCACCATCACCACGTCGAAGGTTCGCTCTACACCCACAATTACGGGCCTCCGGTGTGGCCGGGCGAGCGCTTCGCCACCTATGACGGCCCGTTGCGGGCGCTGTGCAAGCAGGGCGCCGCCGCCTATCGGGGCCAGGATGGCCGCCGGTATCCGTGCTATTGACGCAGCCGACGCGCCGTTCGATTGCAACGGCGCCGGAACGGCGGCACACTCGCGCCGAAGCCGACCGAACGTCCGCACCGGATTGAAGCCATGATCGACATCAGCCCCGAAGAGACCCGCAAGATCGCGGCCGCGCTCGTCAAGACGGCGATCGAAATCGTTTCCGAAGAGGACGGCGGCGCGCACAACCAGTGCAAGCTGTGCGGCGCCTCGGTGCCGTGGCTGAAGACCGGCGACGAGATCAAGCACGCCCCCGACTGCCCGGTGGTGATCGCACAGCGCATCCTGTCGGCAAGGCCGCGGCTGCACAGCGTCTGACGGCGAGGCGGCGGCTCATGGCGGACGACAGCGACATCGAGGGCTCCGAGCGCGCGGTCTGCCTCGCGCCGGCGGAATTCGTCGACAGCGACCATCCCGAGGTGCGGGCGCTGGCGGCGCAAGCGACCGCGGGGGCGGCGACGCCGGACGACAAGCTGCGCGCGCTGTATCTGGCGGTGCGCGACGGCGTCCGCTACGACCCCTACGTCGATTTCAGAAGCGCCGAAGTGTTCCGCGGCTCCAGCGTGCTGCGCGCGCAGCGCGGCTATTGCGTCGGCAAGGCGGCGGCGTTCGCGGCGCTGTGCCGCGCCTCCGGCATTCCTGCGCGGGTCCGCTTCGCCGATGTGCGCAACCATCTGGCGACCGAGAACCTGACCAAATCGATGGGCACCGATTTGTTCGCCTGGCACGGCTACACCGAATGCTGGAACGCCGGCCGCTGGGTCAAGGCGTCGCCGACGTTCAATCTCACGCTGTGCCAGAAGCTCGGCGTCGCGCCGCTGGATTTCGACGGCCGCACCGATTCAGTGATGCAGGCATTCGACACCAAAGACGCCCGCTTCATGGAATACGTCCGCGACCACGGTGCCTATTTCGACGTGCCGGTGAAATTCCTGCAGGCCGAAATGTTCGCGCATTATCCGCACCTCGCCCGCGAAGGCGGCGTGCGCGGCGACATGGAGCAGGAAGCGGAGCGCGAGCGCGCGAAGGCGTAGCGCGTTTCGTCGATTCGTTCACGTCGCAACCAGCACCGTCATGGCCGGGCTCGTCCCGGCCATCCACGCCTTGTTTTCGACGCGAGCGCCGATGCGTGGATGCCCGGCACAAGGCCGGGCATGACGAGTTGAAACGAAAGTGCCTGATTTCATCGGCCGGCATTCTCGGTCGGACTCTGAGGAGCCCGGCGAAGCCGGGCGTCTCGAAGGATGGGCGACGCAGCGCTGGAGGCGCATGGTTCGAGACGGCGCTTCGCGCCTCCTCACCATGAGGCCGTGCCTGTTGTCAGCTCACCTCACCCGCACCGCCAGCTCCAGCAGCGCGGCGACGCTGCGCAGCGTCGGCATCGGATGGCCGATCCGGTCGGCGAGTTCGAGCGGCGCCTGCGCGATGGCGCCGAGCTCCGGTTCGCGGCCGTTGCGGACGTCCTGCAGCATCGAGGTGGCGAACGGGCCGGCGGTGCGCAGCACCGCGATCAGCTCCTCGACCTGCGGATCGACCGTGCGACCGAGGCGCGCCGCGAGGCCGGAGACTTCCAGCGCGATCTCGGTGATCACGCGGACGGCGCCGTCGTCGCGTCCCATCTGCTCCAGCGTCGCGCCGGTGAGCGCGGAGACGACGTTGGTGGCGGCGTTGCGGATCAGCTTGCGCCACATCGCCCGGCGGATGTCGGGCTCGACCGACACCGCGATGCCGGCCGCGGTGAAGCGCGCGGCGATCTGCGCCAACGGCGGAGCGCCGCCGACGGCGCCGATCTGCAGATCCTGACGGCCGCTGACGATGACGTGGCCACTGCCCAGCATCGTGACCCGGCTGTAGACCACGCAGCCGATCAGCCGCTGCGGCGCAAACAGCGGCAGCAGCGCGCCGCCGGGATCGACCGCATCGATCGGCCGGTCCGCCAGCGGCCCGTCTTCGCCGAGCCCGTACCACCACGGCAGGCCGTTGATCGCCGGCATCAGCAGCGCGTCGGGCCGCATCGCGGCGGCGAGTTGCGGCAGCAGCGCCGGCAGCGCGCCGGCCTTCACCGCGACGATCACCAGATCATGGCCGGCGAGCTCGCCGAGCTCCGCCAGCGCCGGCCGGAACGACAGATCGAGTCTGTCGTCGGTCAGCGACAGGCCGTGGCTGGCGATGAAGTCCCGTCGCGCCCCGCGCGCCAGCACCGCGACGTCGTTGCCTGCGGCGTGCAATCGCCCTGCCAGCGCCGTGCCGATCGCGCCGGCGCCGACCACGCAGACATTCAAACGACGAACGGGCGCCACCGATGCCCCGATGGCGCCCGTGCCTTGCGCGCTGCCGCTCATGGCGTTCAAAACGCCCGCGTCAGAACGCCGGCCCCTGCGCCTTGATCATCCGGCGCACGGCGCCGTCGAAGAACAGCCGGGCGAAGGCGCTCTCGGCGATCAGGTCTTTCGAATTGTCGACGCATTGCTGACGGACATGGTCCGGCAGCGGGGTGTCGGGACCGGGGATCGCGCCCGCGGCGCACTGGATCTCGCAGGCGCGCTGCACCGTCCACAGCAGCATGAAGGCGCGCGGAATATCCGGCGCGCCGACCGCGACGCCGTGATTGCGCAGGATCAGCACGTCGCCCTGGCCGAGGCTGGCCAGCATCCGCTCGCGCTCGTCGTCATACAGCGTGATGCCCTCGAAGGTGTGGTAGCCGACCCGGCCGGTCAGCTGCGCGCCGTAGAAACTGTCGTGGCTGAGGCCGCCCTGCTTCTGCGCCACCGCCGACATCGGCGTGGTGTGGGCGTGCAGCACGCAGTGCAGATCCTCGCGCGCCGAATGAATCGCGCCGTGCAGCGCGAAGCCCGCCGGGTTCGGCCTGTAGTTGGACGTCCCGATCAGCTCGCCGGAGACGTCGACGGTGAGCAGACTGTCCGGCGTCACCTCGTTGTAGTTGAGGCCGAACGGATTGACGAGATAGCGCTTCTCCGCGCCCGGCAGCCGCACCGAGACGTGGTTGAAGATCATTTCGGTCCAGCCGAAGAAGTCGATCAGGCGATAGCACAGCGCCAGCTCGGTGCGGAGCTGGGCCTCTGTCATATGATCCATCGAGGCATGAAGGTTCATGAGCGGATGCTCCTCTGCTGTGAAATGACCCGCCGGGGCGTGCTCCGGTCGGCCGCGGTTCAGGCGTGGCTCTCCGCCGCGGCGGCGGAGCGCACGCCGAGATAGCTGGCGATGACGTCCGGATTGGCGGCGATCTCGGCGGCCGGGCCCTCCAGCACGAAGGCGCCGGATTCCATCACATAGGCGTAGTCGGCGATGCGCAGCGCCGCCTTGGCGTTCTGCTCGACCAACAGACACGACATGCCGCGGTCACGCAGGCTCGCCACCGTGCGCAGGATGTCGCGGGTGATCAGCGGCGCCAGCCCGAGGCTCGGCTCATCGAGCAGCAGCAGTTGCGGCTTCGACATCAGCGCGCGGCCCATCGCCAGCATCTGGCGTTCGCCGCCGGACAGCGTCTTGGCCGCCTGTCGCTTGCGCTCCTGCAGCCGCGGCATCAGCGCGTAGACTTCGGCGAGGCCGGCCTCGGCGTCGCGATGGCCCTGCTGATAGCGCGCGAAGCCGCCGAGCCGCAGATTGTCCTCGACGCTCATCGGCCCGAACAATTCGCGGGTCTCCGGGATCAACGTGACGCCGCGCCCGACCAGCGCCTCCACCGTCGGCTGCTCGGGCGTCGTCTCGCCGAAGAACGACAGCCGCCCCTTCACCGGCAGCAGCCCCATCAGGCCGCTCAGCAGCGTGGTCTTGCCGGCGCCGTTGGGGCCGATGATGGCGATGATCTGGCCGCGCCGCACGCTGAGGCTGGCGCCGTGCACGACATTGACGCGTCCGTAGCCGATCTCGATGTTGTCGGCTTCGAGCAGCAGGTCGCCGGTTGCGGTCGCACTCATTCGGCGCCTCCGAGATAGGCTTCGATCACGGCCGGGTTGCGCTGGATCTCGCACGGCGTGCCCTCGGCGAGCTTCTCGCCGAACTGCATGACGACGATGCGATCGGCGAGGTTCATCACGAAGTCCATGTCGTGCTCGACGACGATCACCGCCATGCCCTCGGCCTTGAGCTGCTTCAGCAATCGCGCCAGCGCCTGCTTTTCGAGATGGCGCAACCCGGCCGCGGGCTCGTCGAGCAGCAGCAGGCACGGATCGGAGGCGAGTGCGCGGGCGATTTCGAGCACGCGCTGCTGACCGAGCGAGAGGCTGCCGGCGATCTGGGTGGCGCTGCTCTCGAGCCCGACGCGATCGAGCTGGCGCAGTGCCTCGGCGATCAGCATAGCTTCCTTGCCGCGGTCGAGCCGCAGCGCGGACGACAGGAACGAGATGTCGGCGCGCGCATGGGCGCCGAGCGCGGTGTTCTCCACCACCGTCATCTCGGGAAGGATGCGGACGTGCTGAAAGGTGCGGCCCATGCCGCCGCGCGACAGCGTGCGCGGGAAGTAGCTGCTTTCGTGACCGAGGAAATGCACCGTGCCGCTCGACGGCCGCTGCACGCCGGAGATCAGGTCGAACAGCGTGCTCTTGCCGGCGCCGTTCGGGCCTATCAGCGCGAGGATTTCGCCGGCTTTGGCGTCGAGGCTGATGTTGCGGTTGGCGGCGATCGCGCCGAAATTCTTGCAGACGCCGCGCACCGCCAGCACGGTCTCGCCCGGCGCCGGCTTGTCACGCGTCGGCAAGGGCGCGGCATCGGTGGAAAACGTCCAGGATTTCGGCAGCCGCATCCGGAACAGGTCGAGCAGCGCCGGCCAGATGCCGCGCGGCAGCAATTGCAGCATCGCCATCGCGGCGACGCCGAAGATGATCACCTGAAAATCGCCCTGCATGCCGAGCACCAGCGGCAGGTTGGTCTGCAGCCACTGATTGGCGAGCACCACGATGCCGGAGCCGACCAGCGCGCCGCCGATCGAGCCGGCGCCGCCGATCACCGCCATGAACAGATATTCGATGCCCTGGTTGAAGGAGAACGGCGACGGATTGAGGAAGCGCTGGTAGTGCGCGTAGAACCAGCCGGCGAGTGCGGCGAGCAGGCAGGCGATGACGAAGGCGGCGATCTTCGCCCGCCAGGTGTCGACGCCGAGGCTCTCGGCCATGATGGTGCCGGACTTCAGCGCGCGGATGGCGCGGCCCGGGCGTGAGTCGAGCAGATTGGCCATCGCCAGTTGCAGCAGCAGCAGCGCGCCCCAGATCCCGACATACCACGCCTTCGGACTGACGACCGCGATGCCGAAGATGGTCAGCGGCGGAATATTGGTCATGCCGGCCTGTCCGCCGGTCTGCGGCAAAGCGGCGAACAGATAATAGGCGACCACCGCCAGCGACAGCGTCGCCAGCGGCAGATAGTGCCCCGACAGCCGCGCCGTGATCAGCGAGCCGAACAGCGCCAGCACGAAGGCGACCGCCAGCGCCATCGGCAGCGTCAGCCACGGCGACAGGCCGTAGACCGAGGAGACATAGCCGGTGATATAGGCGCCGATGCCCACATAGGCCGCCTGCGCGAACGAGGTGAGCCCGGCGACGCCGGTGAGCAGCACCAGGCCGAGCACCACGATGGCGGCGAGGCCCACATAGTTCAGCAGCGCGATCTCGTAATTCGACAGCAGCAGCGGCGCGGCCGCGACCGCCAGCACGAAGGCGGCGCCGAGGCCGGTCCTGATCTGCCGGCGGCGGCGCAGCGCCTCCGGCGACAGGTTCAGTTGCGCCGGGATCGCCTCGCCGCCGTGATCGTCGTCCTCCTTGATGCGGTGCTGGCGCAGCGTCTGCACCAGCAGGATCGGGATGATCAGGCTGAAGACGATGACTTCCTTGTAGGTCGAGGCGAAGAACGACGAGTAGCTTTCCAACAGGCCGATCATCAGCGCGCCGAGCGCCGAGATCGGATAGCTCGCGAGGCCGCCGAGAATGGCGCCGACAAAACCCTTGAGGCCGAGCAGGAAGCCGGTGTCGTACAGGATGGTGGTGGTCGGCGAGATCAGCACGCCGGCCAGCGCGCCGATGAAGGCGGCGAGCAGGAACGAGGTGCGGCCCGCCAGCGTCGTCGATATTCCCATCAGCCGCGCGCCGGTGCGATTCAGCGCCACCGCCTGCATGGCCTTGCCATACAGCGTGTGCTGCGAGGCGAAATACAGCGCCACGATGACGACGATGGTGACGCCGAGGATCAGCAGCGTCTGCCCGGCGATCGGCACGCCCATCAGCGGCATGGTGAAATCGATCAGCGGCGCGGAGCGCTGGCCGCTCGGCCCGAAGATGTACAGCGCGAGCCCGGTCATGACGAAATGCAGCGCCACCGAGACGATCAGCAGCACCAGCACCGATGCATCGGCCAGCGGCTGATAGACGATGCGGTACAACAGCGGGCCGGCAGCGGTGATCACCGCGATCGCGATCACCGCCTTCAGCAGCAGCGGCAATTCGAAGCTCGTCGCGGCATAGGCCAGCGCCAGCACGATCAGGGCGGCGGCGACGCTGCGCAGGCTCGACACGAGCAGCGTCGCAAGCCGCTGCTTGCGCCATCCGGCGGCGATGTCGATCACGAGGTGCAGCGCGATCAGGAGGCCGAGCAGCGCGAACGTGCCGGGCCGCTGGCCATCTTGCAGCGTGACGAAAGTCAGCGCGCCATAGGAGACGAACTCGCCCTGCGGCACGAAAGTGATGCGGGTGACCGAGAACAGCACCACGATGGCCACCGCCAGCAGCGCGTAGACCACGCCATTGGCGATGCCATCCTGGGCGAGAAACAGGGCGACGACGAGATTCACGAAGGTCCTTTCGACGACGCCGGCGTCGCGTCATCTGCCGTGCGGATGGTCGAGCGTGAGCGGGGCCGGCCGCGGATCGCCTCGAGGCGAGGTGCCGCGGCCGGCGCGTTGTTACTTCAGCAATTGCCAGGCGCCGTCCTTCACCGTGACGGTGACGATGCTGCGCGCGTCGAAGCCGGAGTGATCGGCCGGCGTCATGTTGTAGACGCCCTGCGCGCCGGTGAGATTCTTGACGTTCTCCAGCGCCTCGCGCAGTTCCGCCCGGAACTCCGGCGTGCCGGGCTTGGCCTTGGCGGCCGCGATCGGGATCGTGCGTTCCAGCAGCAGGCCGGCGTCCCAGACATTGGCGCCGAAAGTGCCGGGGGCAGTGCCGTACATCTTGGTGTAGGCGTCGATATAGGCCTGCCCGGAGGCCTTCGACGGCACGTCGTCGCCGATCTGCGATTGCACCAGCATCGGGCTCGCCGCCAGAATGGTGCCCTCGACCTTCTTGCCGCCCAGCTTGATGAACTCCGGCGTCGCGGCGCCGTGGGTCTGATAGATCTTGCCCTTGTAGCCCTGGTCGACCAGCGTCACTTCGGGCAGCACGGTGGTGGCGCCCGCAGCGCCGACCAGCACGGCGTCCGGCGCGGCCGACAGAATCTTCAGGCTCTGGCCGGCGACCGAGGTGTCGGCGCGGCTGAAGGTCTCCTCGGCGACCAGCTTGATGCCTTCCTTCTCGATCACGGATTTGAAGGCCTTGGCGAAATTGGCGCCGAGCGGATCATTGGTGCCGATGAAGGCGACGGTCTTGACGCCGTTGGTCTTCATGTGCGCGACCAGCGCGTCCATCACCAGATTGTCGTTCTGGGTGGTCTTGAACACCCACTTCTTCTTCTCATCCATCGGCAGCACCACCGCGGTGGTGCCGACCGGCGCCAGCATCACCGTCTTGGCGTCGGCGATGAAGGACAGCACCGCCATCGCGTTCGGCGATCCGGACGGGCCGATGATGGCGTCGACATTGTCCTCGATCAGGAACTTCTGGACGTTCTTGGTCGCCTGGGTCGGATCGCTGTTGTCGTCCATGTAGATGTAGTCGACCGTGACGTCGCCGATCTTCTTCGGCAGCAGCGCCACGGTGTTCTTCTGCTGCAGCCCGACCACCGAGATCGGACCGGTCGAGGAGGCGATGACGCCGACCTTGACCTGGGCGGTCGCGGAACCGGCCGACGCCGCCAGAACCGCCGCGGCCACGAGAGCCTTGAGATTGTGCATGATCGTCCTCTTCCCATCCGTCGTTGCGGGGCCGCTGCCCGGGGCGTCGCGGCGGCTGCCGCTCGGATCAGGCGCGGGCATCTGCAGGCGGAGTTTTTAAAGCGACTAATTCCGGTCTGCAGTGACCGCCCAATTAGTGAAATATTCCAGCGAACAATCAAGCAACTTAAAACGGCGCGCTGCACATATTATCGCAGAGCTTTGCTGCTTTCGCAGTCAGGCGGCGACGGCGCGCCGCCCCGCGGCTGCAGGCGGGCGACGACGCGCGGCGCGGGAAACACCGGTGTTTTCAGGGCGGCGAGGTCCGTCGCGCGCTACGGCGACAGGTTGTCGTAAATCTTGACTGACAGCGTGTTGAGGAGCTGCACCTCGGCCTTGGTGAGGCCGCGCAGCGCTTCCTTGAACAGGTAGCTCACCTTGTCGCGGACGACGTCGAGCACCCGTTCGCCCTGTTCGGTGATGAAGACTTCGGTGGATCTGGCGTCGGCGCTCGAGGTCCGGGTCGTCACCAGCCCGTCGTCGGTCATCCGGTTGATGATCTTGGCCATGGTCGAGATGTTGACCACCGCCTCGTCGGCGATCTGTGACACCGTGAGCGGCCTTCCCTCGATCAGCAGCATCAGCACCCGCCATTTCGGCACGTCGAGGCCGGCCGGCTTGAGGATGGCGTTCATCCGCGCCGAATAGCGCGCCAGCATCCGGACGTTGTGGAAGAACGGCGAGCGGTTGGAGAGAAACCGGCTGTCATCGGCCCGGATTCTCCGCTTCATGCCGTCGTTCCTGGTGTGCATCTGCCCGTCCTGCTGCTGTCGTCCGCGCTGCGCGTGCCGCCTTTGTCACGACGCACGCACTCAATTGGTGCAGCGACACTTCCCGAGATTGTGGAAAATGACAATATCTGCCGGCGGAATTGACAATAATTCTATCGGCGGGCGGGCGCGACGGATCCCGGCGGCGCCCGACCCGCGCTCGATCCGGCGCCGGCGACATCGATGCAATGCGCCGCACAAATTGCCCGCGTAGTACGCGCTGCGCACCTCTGAAGCCGCGTCGCGCAATGTTCCCGTTGCCTGTCCGGTTCGCAGAATGAGCAAGCAGCGAGCACGGCACCGCCCGAAATTGATGCGCAGACGCTAGATAATTCACTGGAAAGTTCGAGTAGTTCATGATTTGCTTTCGCATGTAGCGGGACGGTCGCTCGTCAGAAACGGCCGAAAACGCAGCGCGGGACAACAGCGCCAACGCCACAGAGGACATCATGAACGACCTCGCCAGCGTGATTCACCTGAAGCCGGCCGCTTCGCCCGAGGATTTCGATGCGCTGATCGCCGACATCCGCGCCCGCCGCGGCGAGTTCACCGCACAGCAGCACGTCTCGCAGGACATCATCGAGCGGCTGCGCAAGGCCGGCATCTATCGCGCCATGGTGGCGAAGATGTTCGGCGGCGACGAGAAGAGCCCGGCCGAGTTCTGCCGGATGATCGAGCGGATCGCGCAGGCCGACGGCTCGACCGGCTGGGTCGCGAGCTTTGGCGCGGCGGCGACATATCTCGCCGCACTGCCCGAGCCGACGCTGCGCAAGCTCTATGCGAACGGGCCGGACGTGGTGTTCGCCGGCGGCCTGTTCCCGCTGCAGCCGGCCAAGCGCGTGCCGGAGGGTTTTGTCGTCAACGGCACCTGGAAGTTCGGCAGCGGCAGCATGGGCGCCTCGCTGATCGGCGTCGGCATCTCGGTCGAAGGCGATGCGTCCGGCGGATTGCCGCGGGTCGCGGTGATGCCCGCCGAGCGGGTCGAGATCCGCAACAACTGGGACGTGATCGGGCTGGAAGGCACCGGCAGCCACGACCTCGTCGTCAAGGACGTGATCGTGCCGGAGGAATGGACGCTGATCCGCGGCGGCGCCGCTTCGGTCGACGCCGACATCTATCGCTATCCGTCGCTCGGCCTCGCCGCACAGGTGCTCGCGGTGGTCGGGCTCGGCGTCGCCCGCGGCGCGCTCGACGAGGTCATCGACATGGCCGGCGGCCGGGTGTCGATCACCGGCGCGCCGAAGCTCGCCGATCGCGGCTATGTGCAGGTCGCCATCGCCAAGGCCGAAGCCAATCTGCGCGCCGCCCGCGCCTTCTTCTACGACGCCACCGAAGAGACCTGGCGCATCGTCCGCGCCGGCGACAAGCCCTCGGTCGAAGTCACCACGGTGCTGCGGCTGGCGGCGAGCCACGCGGCGAAAACCGGCGCCGACGTGACGCGGATGGCGACCGAACTCACCGGCACAACCTCGATCTACAACGGCCATCCGCTGGCGCGGGCGCTGACCGACAGTTTCGTCGTCGCGCAGCACGCCTTCCTCAACGAGGGCACGATGCAGAGCGCCGGGCGCGTGCTGCTCGGGCTGCCCTCGGTCCCCGGCTATCCATGATGCCGCGCCCCTCTCCGACCATTTCCCAGCGACAAGGATCAGACACATGACCAGCCTGGCGGAGCTCTCCACCAACCCCCACGACCTGATCCGCAAGGATCGCGTTCGCACGCCGCTCTACACCGATCCGGCGATCTTCGACGCCGAGATGACCAAGATCTTCCGCAACACCTGGGTCTGGGTCGCGCATGTCAGCGAGATCCCGAACAACGGCGACTTCAAGATGGCGCAGGTCGGCCTCGAGCCGGTCATCGTCGTGCGCGACCGCAAGGGCAAGGTCCACGTCCATCTCAACCGCTGCCGGCATCGCGGCGCGACGCTGTGCGAGGTCCGCAAGGGCAAGACCTCGAGCCTGGTCTGCCCGTATCACGGCTGGGGCTATTCGCTCGACGGCAAGCTGCGCGGCGTGCCCTACGAGAACGGCTATAGCGAGACCTCGCTCGACCGCAACGAGCTGTCGCTGAAGTCGCTGCGGGTCGAGGAATATAACGGCCTGATCTTCGCGACCTTCCGCGACGACATCGAGCCGCTCGCCGATTTCCTCGGGCCGGCCAAGAAGTGGATCGACCTGTTCATGAAACAGGGCGGCGGATTTCCGGTGAAGGTGCTCGGCGAACACAAGTTCCGCTTTCCCGGCAACTGGAAGATCCAGCTCGAGAACACCACCGACGCCTATCACTTCCCGCTGGTGCACAAATCCTTCCTCACCGCGGTCGACAAGGAGACCGAGCAGCAGCTCGACATGCTGAACAATGGCGGCTTCGTCGAGGATCTCGGCAACGGCCACAGCGTGATGGTGATGATCCCCGAACTGATCGATCTCGACGACAATCTCGAGGCGCCGATCCCGGAGAAGTTCGCCGATCTCGCCAGGGAACTCGCCGCAGAAGGCTATTCTGACATCGAAATCCGGCGCATCGTCCGCGCCGCCGGCGGCTCCGGCTTCAACATCAATCTGTTCCCGAATCTCGCCTGCTCGATGGCGTTCTTCCGCGTGCTGCAGCCAGTCTCTGTGAACGAGACCGAGATCCGCCACATCGCGATCGGCATGGACGGCGGGCCGGCGGCAGCCAACCGCGCGCGCATCCGGCTGCACGAATTCTTCCAGGGCCCGATGGGCTTCGGTAGCCCCGACGACGCCGAGGTGTGGGACCGCGTCCAGCACGGCGCGCAGGCCGGCGACGAGATGTGGATCATGCTGAACCGTGGTTTTCCGAAGGAAGAGAACCTGCCCGACGGCCGCGCCCGCAGCGACGTCAGCGCCGAGACCGGCATGCGCGCCGCCTATGATCAATGGAAGCGGATGATGACGGTCTGACCATGAACATGCCCATGACGATTCCCCCGACCACCTCCCTGACCATCACGCTCGCCGAGGCGATGGAATTCGCCTGGTACGAGGCCGATCTGCTCGACCACGCCATCTACGACGAGTGGCTGGCGCAGTGGACCGCCGATGCGCTCTACATCGTGCCGATCGAACCCGGCACGACCGATTTCGAGAACAGCCTGAACTACGCCTATGACGATCACGGCATGCGCAAGAAGCGGGTCGAGCGGCTGCTGAGCGGCCAGTCGGTGTCGGCCTCGCCGGTGGCGCTGACGGTGCGGTCGCTGTCCCGCTTCCGCATGCTGCGCGCCGACGAATCGTCCTGCGAGCTGCGCTGCGCGCAGATCATCACCGAATTTCGCCGCGGCCGCGAGCGGATGTACACCGCCGACGTCACCTTCCAGCTGGTGCGCAGCGACACCGGGCTGAAGATCCGGCAGAAGCTGGTGTGGCTGATCAACTCGACCGAGGCGCTGTCCGGGATCGGATACATCCTGTGACGGATATGGACACGAGCGGCGGCGGCGGTCGGGTCGCGCTGGTCACCGGCGGCGGCGGCGGCCTCGGCGAGATCATCGCCGGCGCGCTGCACGCAGCGGGCTATCGCACAGCCGTCGCCGACATCGATGAAGCCGCGGCGCAGGCCGTCGCCAGGCGGCTCGACCCGGGCGGCAAATCGGCGGTCGCAATGAAGCTCGACGTCCGCCTCAAAAGCGATTTCGAGGCTGCGCTCGCGGCGCTGGTGGCGCGCTGGGGCGGCGCGCAGGTGCTCGTCAACAACGCCGCCGTCACCGTGGCCCGACCGGTGATGGAGATCTCGCCGGAGGAATTCGACGCGGTGATTGCGGTCAATCTGCGCGGCACCTTTCTCGGCTGCCAGGTGTTCGGCGCTTACTTCCGCGATGCCGGCCACGGCCGCATCGTCAACATGGCCTCGCTCGCCGGCCAGAACGGCGGCACCGCCACCGGCGCGCACTACGCGGCGTCGAAAGGCGGCATCGTCACGCTGACCAAGGTGTTCGCGCGCGATCTCGGCAAGGCCGGCGTCACCGTCAACGCCATCGCGCCCGGGCCGCTCGATCTGCCGATCGTGCACAAGACGGTGCCGGCCGAGCGCTTCGCCGAGTTCAAGGCGAACATTCCGGTCGGCGATATCGGCGATCCCAAATTTGTCGCCCAGCTGGTGCTGCAACTGGCCTCGCCGGACTCGGGCTTCGTCTCCGGCGCGACCTGGGACGTCAATGGCGGGCTGTTCATGCGATGAGGCCGACGATGACGCCCACGGTCGAACGCGACGAATTCCGCGAGGCGATGAGCCGGCTCGGCGCAGCCGTGAACATCATCACCACCGACGGCGCGGCGGGGCTGCATGGCCTGACCGCCTCGGCGGTGTGCAGCGTCACCGACGATCCGCCGACGCTGCTGGTCTGCGTCAATCGCGGCTCGAACGTCCATGCGGCGCTGTCGCAGAACGGCGTGCTGTGCGTCAACGTGCTGGCGAGCCGGCACCAGGAATTGTCGACCCTGTTCGGTCGCGGCGGCACCCCGGTGGAGGAACGCTTCGCCGGGGCGGATTGGCGGGTGCTCACCACCGGCGCACCGGCGCTCGCCGACGCCGTGGTGAGCCTCGACTGCACGATCGCGCAGATCACCGAGATCGGCACCCACAGCGTGTTCTTCTGCCGCGTCCGCGCGATCGCGCTCGGCGGCCAGCCGGAAGGGCTGATCTACTTCAACCGCTCCTATCACGACATCGCGCCGGCGCAGCGCGAGCTGTGCCACCCGGAATGATCCAGTTCGACCAGAAAAGGCCTGCATCCCGATGAATATCGAACAGCTCGCATCGACCGTGACGGCGCTGCAGGACGAGGTCGCCACGCTGCGCGCGGAGGCGGATATCCGCCGCATCCAGGCGCGCTACATGTTCCTGTGCGACACGCCCTGCCCCGACTTCGGCGTGAACGACGACGCCGAACGCATCGAGCGCATTCTCGATCTCTACACCGAGGACGCGATCTGGGAAGGCGTCGGCGCCTATTACGACAACCAGTTCGGCCGCAGCGTCGGCAAGGACGCGATCCGCAAGCACTTCCAGGGATTCTGGGGCCAGAAGCGCGACCCGGCGCTGATCCTGAACGTGCACTATCTCACCTCCGAGCAGATCCACGTCCGCGGCGACGAGGCCGACGGCCAATGGGTGCACTGCCAGCCCTGGGTGTTCGGCGACGGCTCGTCGCTGCTGCGCTCGAGCCGGCTGAACAATCTGTTCCGCAAGGTGGACGGCGTCTGGAAGGTGGCGCGCACGCGCACCGAGAACCTGTTCGTCGCGCCGCTGACGCCGGGCTGGGCCCAGAGCGTGCCGGACGTGTCGGTGTTGATGAAGCCGTAAGTTTCAATTGTTGCAGACAGGAAACTGTTGCAGATAGGAAACGCCATGACGACGACCGCCAGTTTCGCCGACGCCGTGCCGCTCGAGGCGGACGCGCTGCACCGCCTGCTGCAGGCCTGGTTCCGCGCCGAGGGGAGCGACGATCCCGCCGCGATCCGCGCCCGCTTCGACGAAGGTTTCACCATGGTGACGCCGGCCGGCAAGATGCTGACCTACGAGCAGTTCTCCGCCGGACTGCCGGCGATGCGCGGCTCGCGGCCGACGCTGATCATGGAGATCAGCGACGTCGTGGTGCGCTATCTCGACGGCGCCACCGCGCTCGTCACTTATTGCGAGCGGCAGATCCAGGACAGCGGCACCACCGACCGGCTCTCCACCGCACTGCTGATCGCGCGCGCCGACCGGCCGACGCCGGTGTGGCGGCATCTGCAGGAGACCTGGATCACGCCGTGACCGCGCTGCACGACCCAGGACGATCCGCGGAGATCACCATGCCCGAGGCCGAAATGTGGAAGACCTATCGCTATCAGGGGCACCGGGTGATGGTGATCCAGCAATGGGACGACCCGTTCGGCCGCCGCATGATCCGCATCGAAAGCGTCGATGACGACGGCGCCCATGCCGCGGGGATGTTCGAGGCCGAGTTCATGCGGGACGCGGTGGCCGAGGGGGTGGCCGGTTAGCTCGCGCGGGACCGCCACCCGAGTCGCGCGTTGCGCCTGGAACCGAGTTGATGGACCGGCGTTCTGCCTCCCAGAACATGGGAGCGACCACATGGGCATTCTCTGGATTATCATCATCGGCTTCGTCGCCGGCGTCATCGCCAAATTCCTGATGCCGGGCGACAACGAGCCGTCGGGCTTCATCATGACCACGATCCTCGGCATCGTCGGCGCCTTCGTCGCGACCTTTCTCGGCCAGTCGCTCGGCTGGTACAGCGCGGAACAGGGCGCCGGTCTGATCGGGGCCGTCGTCGGCGCCATTATCGTGCTGCTGATCTACGGCTTCATCGCCGGCCGTCGACGGACGGCATAGGCGAGACGTCGTCGAACAACGGCTTCGCGACTTTCGCAAGCGGGCGGCCAATCGAACCGGCCGCGCCGCGACCTGAGAATTCGATTGGCTCGATCCCGTGATCGAGGCGCCCTCCCCTGCGGCAGGACATCAACGATGGACAATCTCAAGAAGAGGGGCGTCGAGGACCGCAGCAAGATCAACATGCACGAGAGCTTCGAGGTCAAGTCATGGACCAAGCAACTCGGCGTCTCGAAAGAACGGCTGCAGCAGATCGTCGACAAGGTCGGCAACTCCGCAGCCAGCGTGCGCAAGGAACTGGCGCGGCACGAAAAGGGGTGAGTGGGCGACCCAGGCAGCGGACGGCAAACCTGCCTGCCGCCCGCACGTTTTTTTGCGTTTCAACTACACGCTCATCTGCGCGACCGGGTCGAGCCAGTTGTCATGCGCGGCGCAGATCATGTCGGCGGCGCGTTCGCCGATCACGACGCAGGGCGCCATGGTGTTGCCCGAGGTGATCCGCGGCATGATCGATGAATCCGCCACCCTGAGGTTCTCGATCCCGTAGACCCGGAGCCGATGGTCGACCACAGCCATCGCGTCGCGGCCCATTTTGGCGGTGCCGCATTGATGCCAATAAGTCACCGCCGAATTCCGGATGAACTGGTCCATGGCCCGGCGGTCGCGCGGCTGCGGCACGACTTCACGCTGCACCAGCCGGCCGAAGGCCGGATGATTGCCGATCTCGCGGCAAAGCTCGATCGTCGCCCGCGCGGCGGCCATGTCCTCCGGCTCGCTCAGCGAGTTGGGTTCGATCAGCATGGCATCGCCGACAGCGGGCCCGGACAGCCTGATCCGCCCACGGCTTTTCGGTTGGGCGAGGCCGGCAAACATCGTCCAGCCGTGCTCGGGCGGCGCGATCCCCACCTCGGCCGGCGACGGCACGGCGAAGCCGAGCTGGCACTGCAGGATATCTGGCGCGTCCAGCCGGGCATCGCTCTTCCAGTACAATTTCGCCTCGCACCCGCCGCTGCCGACCTCCTGCGGCCGCAGATACTCCCAGGTGCAGCCGAACGCGACGTGGTCCTGGTGGTTCTGGCCGACGCCCGGCAGATGCTGCACCACCTCGATGCCATGGGCGCGTAGCTCGTCCTCCGGGCCGATGCCGGACTGCATCAGCAGCTTCGGCGTGTTGACGGCGCCGAGCGACAGCACCACCTCGCAGCGCGCGTTGAACGTCATCAACCGATCGCCGACCAGGGCCTGCACCCCGACCGCCTTGTTGCCGTCCAGCACGAGTCGGCAGACGGTCGCGTTGGTGAGCACCGTGAGGTTCGGCTGGTGCATCCGCGGATAAGTGTAGGACTGATGGACGGACTGCCGCTTGCCGTTCCTGATCCGCAGATCCGCGATCGCCACGCCGCCGGTGCCCTCCATCATCTCGCCGTTCGGACTTTGGAAACGCGGGAGGCCGAGCATGGTCGCGGCCTCGACCATCGCGCCGGCGACCGGCCGCGGCTGCGCCGGCTGTTCGACATGCACCGGACCGCCCGTCCCGCGCCGGCGCGGGTCCGGATGGCCCTGCCAGTTCTCGATGCGGCGATAGTAATCGAGCACGGACTCGTAGCCCCAGCAGGCATCGCCCGCCTCCGCGGCGAAATAGTCCCAGTCCGAGCGATGACCGCGCGCCCAGACCATGACGTTGATACTGGAGCCGCCGCCGAGCCCCTTCCCCATGTTGAGCGGGAGACGCCGTCCGTTCAGGGTCGGAGTGGGCTGCCCCTCGAACGCCCAGTCGCGCTCGGTGCCGAGATTCAACGGCCACATCGCAGGCTCCGCGAGCCTCGGCGACATCTCGCCGTCGCCCGCTTCCAACAGCAGCACCTTCGCATCCCGTTTCTCGGCCAGACGTGCCGCGACCACGCAGCCCGCCGAGCCGGCGCCGCACACGATGAAATCGAAGCCCTCCGCCAATTGCCGACTGAGCCGGCTCTGGTTCTCCGCCACGGCCCGGGCGTGATCCATGTCCTGCGTGTCCTGTGTCATCACATCATCCTTGCTTGAAGCCGGTCTGACGGCGTCGATTGAGTCGAAGTGGGAGCGTTCGACAGTCCGACGCGATCGGATCGCCGGCATCGCTGTCTCCCCATCCGCAAGCGAGACCATGCCGAGCGCAGATGTCGGGGGTGTTGCTGCGGCGACGCCGCGCGTTACAAATGAAAGACGGCGCCCGACGCCTGATCGCCGCCAGTGTGGACGATCCTGATACGTCTCGGGCGATCCGGTCGGCCGCCTAATCCAGACCTTGCGACAGCGGGCGCGCCGGCCCGATCGCTGCTGCCTGGGCCAGCGCCGTGGCGATCGCCCGGGCCAGGCGGCTCGTGGTCACCGGCTCGCGAAGGAATTGCACCTGATCGACCGATCCCTTGCCCGCGACGCTGGTTGCCGGCGGCTCTCCGATCAGCAGGATCGGGACGGGGTCGAAATGCCGCCTGATGTTCGCCGGATCGGGATGGTCAGGCCACAGGCCACAGTCGAGTAACACCAGGTCGGCGGCGTGACCGCGTTTCGAGATCCAGCCATCGACATCGTCCAGACTCGCAAAGCCGATCGGCTCGTAACCCAGCGCGGCGGCTTTTTCTTCATACATCATCCGCGCCGCCTCATCGGCCTCCGCGATCACGACCGTCTGCCCGACGCCCAGGGGGACGGATTGGTCGAGCGTGAAGTCGCGGATCGAGACCGAGGGGCGATGGGTAACGGGAAAGTAAAGTTCGAACCGCGTTCCGGCGCCGACGCAACTCTGAACGTCGACATGGCCCGCCATGCCGACGATCGCGCCGTGCACCGCGGCCAGCCCGAGCCCGGTCCCGCCGCCTTCGGATCGGGTGGTGAAGAACGGCTCGAAAATGTGCGGCAACGCGCCCGGCGCGATGCCGTCGCCCGTATCGGCGACTTGAAGCAACGCATAACTGCCGGGCGGAGCGCTGCCGTGCGACAGACGCGTCGCGGCCCGCAATTCGACGGCAGACAAAGTGATCGTGATCCAGCCCGCGCTGCAACAGGCCTGGGCGGCGTTCCTGCAGATGTTCATCACGATCTGCTGCACCTCGATCGGATTGCCGGTCACCGTCAGCGGCCGTTGCGGCAGGTCGACCTCGAGCGCGACGTGGTCGGGCAGCGACACGGTCAGCAGCGGAAGCACATCGCGCACCGCCTCGCCGAGATCGAACGGCTTGCTCGTCCGCTCGCCCTTCCGGCTGAACGCCAGTATCTGGTCGATCACCAGCTTCGCCCGCTGGCCGCTGTGAATGGTCTCCTGGATGTAGCGTGACGCAGCGGATCCGTCTGCGCTCGCGTCGAGCGCCATCTCGCTGTATCCCATCATCGCGAGCAGGATGTTGTTGAACTCGTGGGCGATGCCGCCGGCCAGCGTGCCCACGGCCTCCAGCCGTTGAGAATGCTCCAGCCGTGCATGCAGCGCGGCCTTCTCCTCGCGATCCAGGACCGACTTGACGCAGCCGACGAGACAGTCCGCGGCCTGTTCGAGCAGGCCGGACATTTCGCTTCCATCCAGCAGATGGCGGCTCACATTGAGTTGCAGCAACGCCGCGCACCGGGCATCGAGGCGGAGCGTCACGGTGACTTCGACGCTGTCGCCGCGTGGCACGAATACCAGATCGCTGCTCCTCGCCGATGCCGCACCAGCCGCATTCGGCTCATGCGCCGCGATCCTGTCGCGGGCTTCGGCGACGGCGCGCCCCATCCCTCCATCATCGGTCGCGCCGAATTCATGGGCGATCTCGCCACTCTCCGCGTTGAAGATCGTGAAACGCCCTTTCGGACCTTCGAAGAAGCCCGCCAGCAGACGCAAAGCACCGTCGACGTCGGCTTCCAGGGCGGTGTCGTTGTCGCCGAACCGTCGCCTGACCTCGTCGAGCGTCGTCTCGAAGCGGAGCTGCTGCGTCAGTTTCCGATCGTTCTCTCTCGCCCGGAAAATCAGCGTCGCGGCGAAGCCGAACAATGCGAGCGAGACCGCGCCGAGGACGACCCGGTGTCGCGTCGTTTGCAGCGCCATCATCTCATACGCATCGAGGTAGCGCTTCCGGAGATCGTCGGCGGTGTTCAGCGTTCCGGAGCCCTGGATCGCCAGCGTCGCCTGATCCACCACAGGCAGCGTTTTCAGGATCATCGAAGCGTGCGACGCGAGTCCGCGAACATCCGGGCGACGGCTCCCCGACTGGGTTTTCAGGCGGTCCAGCTCCGCCCTGATCTGCAGCTCGAGGTCGACCGAGGGATTGGATGCGAATCTCATCATGAGATTCCCGAGATGACCGGCGCGTTCGGTCGGGGGCTGCCCCTCGAAATGCGGATCCTGATATCTCTGGCTGAGCAATTGGTTGAAGATCTCCATGGAGTTCTGAAGCAGCGAATTGGAGGTCTTGAAGCGGTCGACGAGACTGTCGTCGGAGGCGATCGAACTGGAAATCGCCGCAAGCTCGTCGTCGAAGCCGATCACCCCGTCCCGCTTGCTGGCGGCGAGCAGATCGCCAAGACGATCCGTCGTCGCGTGAAGACCGGCGACCGCAGCGACGAGCGGGTCGTAGTTTTTCAGCAGGCCTGCCCGCGCCTGCAGCACGTCGCGCTGCAGCGACGCGTGCCGCAGATCGATCATGCGCAACGCCGCCAGAATGCCGTCATGCACATCCCGCGATGGAACATGGGCGATCGCGATGCCGCCGAACGCCGCAGCGACCAGCGCCAGCATCCCGATCCGCCACCGCTCAGGGACCGATCGATGCGGCCGGGCTTTCAAGCTTGCGACCATCGTACTCCCCGGTCAGCGTATTCAAGAAGGCAACGATCGCTTCGATGTCGGACGCAGACAGCGTCTGGCCGAGTTGCCGCCGCCCCATGATCGACACGGCCTCCGCAAGGCTGTCGACGCGGCCATCGTGGAAGTACGGCGCGGTGACCGCGACATTGCGCAGGCTCGGCACCCGAAACAGATCGTCCTCGGAGGCTTGCGCGCCCGCCAATTCCGGCGCGGCCTCGTTTCCTGCCGCCGAGCCGCCTGGATCGGCAAAGATCCCGAACCGTTGCCGCATATTGCCGCCGAGGGCGACGCCCTGGTGGCACGAGGCGCAGCCGTAGCTCATGAACAGGTTGAGCCCTTTGAGCTCGCCCGGCGTCAGCGCCGACGGATCGCCGCGCAGGTGGCGGTCGAAGCGGGCGTTCGACGTCACAAGCGAGCGCTGGAACGTCACCAAAGCGTCGAGCACATTCGCCCGGTCGGGCTTGCGTCCGTAGATGCGCCGGAACCACGACGCATAGGGCCGGCTCTGTTCGAGACGATCGGCCAGCAGGCTCCAGTCGGCAGCCATCAGGCGAGGGTCGAGCAGCACCTTCTCGTTCAGCGCCTCGAGCGATTTGTGCTTGCCCCGCCAGCCGAGCAAGTAATTCGCGGCGACGTTGAAGACCGTGGGTGCATTGAAGCCGTGCTCCTTGCCGTCGTCGGCGATGGCGCTGGACAGACCGACTGTTCCGCCACGCTTCAGGTCGTGGCAGGACGCGCACGACATCGCCTGCGACCTCGATAGGATCGGATCGGAGAACAGCATCCGGCCCAGATTGATCCGATCGGGGTCGAGCGAAGACACAGCTTCGAGCGGCGCGAAGGTCCGGCGCTCCCGCAACCCCGTCGCCGATGCGCTGGCCGCGGCGAACAGAAGCGCCGCGCACACGCCGATCAGCGCGGTTCGAAGGCGGCGCGGTCGCGTCATGATCGGCATCGCCGTTCAGCCTCCGATCAAGCGGGCGCGATGCTCGATCGCCACGTCGGCATCGAAGATGTATCCGGCGCCGCGCTCGGTGACGATCAGCTTCGGATTGGACGGATCCCGCTCCAGCTTGCGGCGCAGACGCAGAATCAGCACGTCGATGCTTCTGTCGAAGACCTCTTCGTTGTGGACGCGGCTGGCGGCGAGCAATTGCTCGCGCGACATCACCTGCTTCGGAGCCTTGAGAAACGCCAGCAGCAGGTTGAACTCGGCGACCGTCAGCTTGACCTCGCCGGAAACGCTCGATGTGAGCCGGCGCCGCTTGGCGTTCAGCGTCCATTCGTTGAAGCCGTACAGGCTGCAGTCCGATTTGACGTAGGCGGCCGGCTTCACGCGCAGCGCCGCGCGGATCCGCGCCACGAATTCGCGCAGGCCGAACGGCTTGGTGATGTAGTCCGCCGCGCCGAGTTCGAGGCCGACCACCTTGTCGGCTTCGTCCAGTCGATCGCCGCTGATGATGATGATCGGTGCATCGGATCTGGTGGAGTGCGACCGCACGATCTCGAGGCCGTCCTCCCTGCCGAGGTTGAGATCGACGACGATCAGGTCGGCGGGGTCATTGGCCAGGATCTGCCCGAGCTGATGGCTGTCCTTCGCCGCCGATGCGCGAAAGGCATGCTGCGTCAGATAATCGACCAGCATGCTTCGCAGCCTGCTGTCGTCGTCCACCACAAGGATGTGTTTCACGTCGGACTCCAGGACGGCGCGGCGCAGCCCGCGTCATCGCAATGGGAAGCGAACTTCGCTCCCGGTCAATTGCTGCGGAAAACAGATGAACTCGGCCGGAACGTGCTCTCGACTTACGGACGATTCTGATACGCGTCATGCGGCGCCTACGTTACTGAACATTTCATTCGTATGGCGATCCGATTATGGAAGAAGATTCCACGGCCCCGCTCGATCGGATCGACACCAAGATCCTGCAGCGCGCTGCAGGACGACCGGCGGCTGACCAACCCGAACTCGCCGCTCGCGTGGCTGATCGCCCTCCCCGGTGTCCGGCAGACCCGAACATTCTTGGTGATGAAGACGGTCAAGGAGAACGCACGCCTGCCATTCTGACCGAACGCCGGACAGTGCGAGCGCGGTCGAGCGCAGCAACTCCGCCAGGCACATTGAAACCAGCCGCGCGAATCCGTCGAGGCGATCAATGCTGGGCATGATGTCGTCCGCGCCGGGCACGCGACCAGGCCAGCACCCATGCGACGATCAGCACGGCGACGATCCCGGCGTGGTCGGTGGCGAGATGGAGCGCGGTGACGCGCAACTGATCGGCGGCCATGCCGCCGACCGGGTAACCCGCCGGCAACGGAACTGCCGTGAAGGAGCCGTAGGCGCGGACTCGCAACGACGCATTGCGGACGGCTCCGATGAAAGACGCGACGCCGCCTCGAGCGTCGCGTCGAAAGGGGGCCGGTTGGGCGGACCCGTCGGCACGGGATCGTGGAGCATGTGAGGCACCAGCCGCCATGGCTGCGGCCAGCGTCAGCAAGTTGTTAGCGATGCGAGACATGGGGGCGATCCAGCTTCCGGGCGATGCGGATTTTTCGGAGCTGGATCTTGCGGGTTGATGTCGCGGTTTGCCGATCGTGCTACATTTGCAATCGTCGCGGGGCCCGCCACGAACCGGACGCGGATCGCGCCGCGACGGTTCGATGCCATGTCGCCGGATCAGGCCGTCGTGGCTGGCGCCGTCGACCCGCCGACGACAAGGTCGACGATATCGATGCCGCCGAGCCGCGGCTTCACCGCCTCGGCCACGCGGGCGCAGCCGCCTGCGGTCGTCAGGTCGGCCGGCGCGTAATGACCAAGCTCCACGGGTGCGTCGGGGCCCCACCGTGTCACGGCACGATCTCCAGCGAAGCGATCTTGTCGCGATCGATCTGGAAGCGATAGCGCAGATCGACCGGGCTGCCCGGGAAGTTGCCGGTGACATGGCAGGTGACGACGGTTGCGCCGTCGACGGTTTCCGTCGCGACGGGCCGAGTGGTGAAGTCGTACTTCGCCGAACTCTCGTCCATCCATCGCGCGATGGCGGCGATGCCCTGGTAGCTGTGCCCTTCGTCCTTCACGACGGCATCCTGTGCAAACAGATCATCGAGACCGGCGCTGCTGCGGCCATGGATGGCGAAGTAGGCGGCGATCGGAAGCGGCAGGTCGCGTTGCATGGCTCTGTCCTTCTGTTGTTGCGGCTGGTGCTTGCTGCCCGGCCCGGGCCGATGACCTCGTTGCGCGAGGCCGTGCTGATGAGCACGACCATCGTCGAGATGTTCGTCGGCGCATGACCCCGATCTAGCGGTGGACAACCATTTCGATAATTCCCTATAATCAGGATGACGAGTTTCGAAAATCGGGACAATGACGCGGAACGCGCTGCAGGATCTGGAAGCCGTGATCGCGATTGCGCGCCGGGGCTCGTTCCGCGCCGCCGCGCTGGATCTCGGCATGTCGACGACGGCGCTCAGCAACGCGATCGGCAAGCTCGAGGCGAGCCTGGGCATCCGCCTGTTCAATCGGACAACGCGGAGCGTGTCGCTGACCGACACGGGACAATTATTCGTCGACCAGATCGGCCCCGCGCTTCAGGACGTCCAGGCGGCGATCGAGACCGCGCGGTCGCGGCAGGCCACGCCGTCGGGCACGCTGCGGATCAACGCCTTCGCGATGGCTGCGCGCGAGATTCTCTCGCCGCTGGTTCTGGAATTCCTGCGCCGCTATCCGGACGTTCACATCGATCTCGTCACCGAAGGACGGCTGGTCGACATCGTCGCCGAGGGCTTCGATCTCGGCGTGCGGGTCGCCGACCTCGTGCCCAGCGACATGATCGCGGTGTCGCTCGGCCGATCGCAGCGCTACGCCGTTGTCGGGTCGCCGTCGTATTTCGCGGACCACGGCAAGCCGCTGGTGCCGCCCGACCTCGTCCATCACCGCTGCATCCGCGCGCGGCTGCCCAACGGCGCGCTGTTCCGATGGCAGTTCGAGAAGAACGGACGCGCAGTCCAGATCGACGTCAGCGGCCCGATCACCCTCGACGAAGCCACGCTTGCGCGCACGGCGGCGCTGGAGGGGATCGGGATCGGCTTCTTCATGGAACAGGACGTCCTCGCCGACATCGAGGCGGGACGCCTGATCCGGGTGCTCGAGGACTGGACGCCGCCCTTCGCCGGTCTGTGTCTCTATTACCCGGGGCGTCGCAATCCCTCCGCCGCGATGAAGGCGTTCATCGCCATGGCCCGTGCCTGGGGCGGCAAGGCGAAGCCCGATCGCCCGCGACGTCGCAGGACCGCGACCTGACGAAGCGACGTCAGCAACTCGAATTGAAGTTACAATTGCAATCGAGGCGAAGCCCGCATGAAACCGGGCAGAAACAGGCGCAGGGCAGAAACGGGATGAGTGCGCGGCGAGGCTTCGTGCTCCGAGTATCGAGCAAGGTACGATTGCCGACCCATGGCGACGCACGAGCAGCCCACCCAACACTGCCCCAGCGACGAGGTTTCCTTGAACCGCCTTCAGCCCTCGCGGATCGTCGATCTTTCCAAGGAGATCGTCGAAAATCCCGCCGACCCGTTCTTCATGCGTGTGAAAGTGAAGCATCATCGACATAGGCGGGCCCGCTGGCTGGTCCGCCTGTTGGGCCTACCCTTTCGATTCTTCCCAACTGACTTCGACGGCTGGGCTGATGATACGATCACCCGCCTCGGCGTTCACGCGACGACACATATCGATGCCCCCTGGCACTATGGCCCGACCGACAGCGAGGGCCGCCCGTTGCCGACGATCGAGCAGATGCCGCTCGACCTGATGTTCGGTCCCGGCATTGTTTTCGACATGACGCACAAGCAGGACGGAGAAGAGATCGAAGTCCCTGACCTCGTCGATGCTCTCACCAGGATTGGCGCGCAGCTTTCGCCGGGCACGATCGCGATGATCCGGACAGGACGCGATCGATTTCAGGGCCGGCCGGATTACTGGAAGCTCGGAACCGGCGTCAGCGCCCCGGCGACGGAATGGCTGATCGACCACGGCGTCCGCGTCATGGGCATCGATCAGTGGGGCTGGGACCTGCCGTTCCACCATCAGATCCGCCGCAGCAGGAGCGAGCGTCGCAATGACCTGTTCTGGGCCGGTCACCTCGTCGGCCGACGCAAGCCCTATTGGCACATCGAACAGCTTCGAGGCCTCGACGCCCTGCCGGCCCAAGGCTTCGACGTCGGGATCTTTCCATTGCGGCTCAAAGGTGCGTCGGCAGCCCCTGCACGGGTAGTCGCGTTCCTTTACGATTAGTTTCTCGCAGAATACCACCATCGATGTAGCACCAAGGGATTCACGCACATGCGGTTCTCCCTGTCGGTGTCGAACGACGGCATTCCTCTCCTGCCGCGCTCAACCGGCGCCTTCACGTCGCGGGCGCCGTCGGGCAGCATCGAGGCTTCGCCGATCTGGGTGACGCCCCTCGTCCATCTTGATGGAACAGCAGACAGGGAATCTGGCTGATACAGGCCTGGCAGGACACGCCCTGGTCACGCAGCACATGCGCGAAGTTCCAGACTGTGGCGACGAGGGATTGGGCGTTCACGGCGGACTTTCAATGGAAGCGCGGATGCGCGCGGGTGGATCAGGAATCTCCGGGCGGGTCGTCCGGAAGATGTCCACTACGCGGCTCCCCATCATCCGCCAGCGGAGTTCCAGGTCGTATCACCTGGCGGAAAACAACCGAGTGGAACAGAGCGATATTGATCACTCGTATAGCTACGAAGGGAGCATGCTGCTTTCAGCGACCGGATAGTGGTGAGTCACTGAATCCAGTTCGTCCCGGTCGAACAAGGAACCAGCCAATGGCTTCGATCATCGACCGGGACCGATCGCGTGGTGTGCAGCCTTGGGCCCGCCAGATTTCAAAACGCAGAATGTACTCCGGGGCACGTCTATTCCTACCTATTGGGGCGGTGCTCACAAGCGTGCTTCCCCTCTCGGCGCAGACCGTCACAGTCACCAACCAATCCGAATTTGACGCAGCCGTTCAGCAAGCGGCAACTACCGGCCAGCCGAATACCATCGATGTGCTCAGTGCATCGCCAATTAGCGCTGATACAGGGTTCGTACTACCCGGGCAGGCATCGCCGCTCAACCTCAATTTCGGCCTGACGCCCACTCTCAACGTCGGCGTGGGGACGACCGGAACCCTGACGTTCGGTGACGGCACAAATCTCACTTTTGCGCCGACCACCGGCCCTGCGGGGTGGTCGGTCGGCCGGGACGCTGGCGGCAACGGCACGGTCAATATGACGGGCGGTGTGGTCTCATTCGTCGGCTCGCAGGCTAACTATCTGGCGCTCAACATTGGACGCGGCACCGGCGCCACGGGGACCTTCAATCAAAGCGGTGGCAGCGTCGACCTGGCCGGCGGGGCGCTTCAGATCGGCGTTGTCGGAGGCGGCACCGGCACCTACAACCTCTCGGGCAATGGCTCGCTGGCGCTCTCCGCGACCGCCGGCACGCTGTATCTTGGCGCCAGTGTTGGCGATGTCGGTCTGTTGCACATCTCCGGCGACGCCAGCTTCAGCGGCGCCCGCCAAATGTATGTCGGCAACGCCGGCAGCTTGGGCATCATCACCCAGGACGGTGCAGGTTCGAATGTGGTCCTCAACGGCCTGAATTTCGCGCTGTTCGGAGCCCGCGTCGGCGGCGGGGGCGGCCCGGCGGGCACCGGCATCTACAATCTGAGCGCAGGAAACCTCAATATCGGAAGCTCTGGCGCAAGCTTCGGCAATGCCTCCGGCGGGTTCGGCTACTTCAATCAAAGCGGCGGCACCTTCAACACGGTCGGCGGCAGCGCGCTGTTGCGGATCGGCCAGTCCGGCACCGGCGAATACAATCTGAGCGGCGGCACCGCGACGCTGGCAGCCGGAATGGATATCGGACAGTTTGCCGGCTCGAGCGGCACCGTCAATCAATCCGGCGGCGTATTGACGCTCGCAGGCGGGGTGATCCAGTTTCTCGCCGGAACCGGAGTCTACAATCTGACCGGTGGCACGCTGCAGATCGGCGGCGTCAATCCGATTACGACGACTGGGGTTGGCACCTATCAATTCAACCTCGGTGGCGGCAGAATCCAGGTGTTCGGATCCAACCTGGAGAGCGATACCCCGTTCACGCTGCTTCCCGGCACGGTCTCGGCGATCGACACCAACGGGTTGAGCGCGTCGCTGAGCGGTGTGCTGTCAGGCAGCGGCGGCCTGGCCAAGACCGGCGCCGGATCGCTGGCTCTGTCCGGCCTCAATACCTATTCCGGCGGGACCTTCCTGAACGGCGGGATCCTCCAGGTCGCAGCGGACTCCGATCTCGGCGCAACAACCGGAGGCCTCACCTTCGGCGGGGGCACACTGCAATTTCTCACAGGGCTGACGACCAACCGCACAATCAGCCTGGGCGCCGGCGGTGCCATCATCGATACCAACGGCAACGGTGCGACGCTCGGAGGTGCGATCAGCGGCTCCGGTGGTTTCATCAAGGACGGCGTCGGTGTCCTGACGCTTGTCGGACCCAGCAGTTACTCGGGTGCGACGACGGTGAATGCGGGAACGCTTCAAGCCGGCGCTGCGGATGTCTTGTCACCGGTCAGTGCCTTTACGATCGCAAGCGGCGGTGCCCTCGACCTCAACGACTTCCGTCAGACCGTCGGTTCGCTGTCCGGCAGCGGCGCGGTCGCGTTGGGATCGGCGACGCTGACCACCGGCGGTGACGGCAGCTCGACCGAATTTTCGGGCATCGTCAGTGGAGCCGGCGGATTGCGCAAGGTTGGCATCGGCGTCTTCGGGCTCTCGGGTGCCAACACCTATACGGGCGCGACCACCATCGACGCTGGCGTGTTGAACGTCAGTGGCTCGCTGGCCTCGACGGTGTTTGCCAGTAACGGTGGTACGCTCACGGGCAATGGGACCGTTCAGAACCTGGCCGTCGGCAATGGCGGCACCGTGGCGCCGGGCAATGCGACACTGAACGTATCGGGCAATATCAGCTTCGCCGCGGGATCGGTGTTTGAGGTGGATGTCACTGCGGCAGCACCGTCAAGCCGGCTTGCCGCGGGCGGATCCGCGACCCTGTCAGGTGGAACCGTTCAGGTATTTGGTACTCCCGCCAGAGATCTCACTTATACAATCCTGACGGCGGCGCAAGGCGTGACCGGAACGTTCGCCAACGTTGTCGCGCCGAGTTCTATCTTCCTCAGCACGGTGCTGAGTTACACGCCGACATCGGTGCTGCTCAGCCTGCAGCAGACTCGCACCTTTGTCGATGTGGCGGTGACACCGAACCAGGTCAGCGTCGCTGCCGCGCTTGGTGCGCTTCCGGCCGGGAATCCGTTGTTCGAATCGATTTTGACACAGGCCTCCGCGGCTGGTTCCCTGCAAGCATATGATGCGCTCTCGGGAGAGCTTCACGCCAGCATTCAAACGGTCATGCTCGATGATAGTCGCGTCGTGCGCCAAGCCTTGCTCGGGCGCATGCGGCAAGCGTCGTTCGGCGACGCGAGCGGTGTCATGGCCTCGCTCGGCGGCGGACCGACCGTCGTCTACGCACAGCCGGCGCTCAGCTTTCAGGATCGCTTCGCTGCCAACGCGGATGCTTTCGCTTCCGCGGATCCGCGCGGGACGGCGGCGCCGGCCAGGGCCAGGCCAGTCGCCGCCCATGAACACGAGATCGCCTGGTGGACACAGGGCGTGGGGGCTTGGGGCAAAATCGCCAGCGATCAGAACGCCGCATCCGTCACCCGGGATCTGGGCGGGTTCATCACCGGTGTCGACGCCCGCGTCGGCAATCATTGGCGCGCAGGCTTGGCCGGCGGCTACACCAACTCGAATGTCACCGTCGCTTCCCGCGCAAGCTCAGCGGTGATCGAGACGGCGCACCTGGCCGCCTATGCGGGCACGAATTACGGATCGTGGAACCTGCGCTCCGGAGTGTCCATCAGCCGCAGCGAAGTCGACACCAGCCGCACCATCGTATTCCCCGGCTTCTTCGATCGCACCCGCGCGCGCTATGGTGCCACGACGACTCAGGTGTTTGGCGAAGTCGGCTACGGCCTGCTGCTCGGCGCAATTGCGGCCGAGCCTTTTGCCGGCCTCGCGGGCGTACATCTCAGCACCGACGGCTTCAACGAGGCCGGCGGCAGCGCAGCGCTCAACGGCATGCACAGCAGCAACGATGTTGGCTATTCCTCAATTGGCGCGCGGCTGGCGAGTCCTTTCGTGCTACCGAATGGCGCGGTGCTGGTACCGCGTGCGTCCGTCGCATGGCAGCATGCCTTCGGCGACGTGGCGCCGTCTGCCGCTCTGGCGTTTCGCGGAGCAGGCGCGACATTCAACATTTCCGGCATCCCGCTTGCACAGAATGCTGCGTTGATTGAAGGCGGACTGGACTTCGTAATGACGTCGCAGGCGACCATCGGGATTTCCTACGTGAGCCAGATAGCCGAGTCGGCGCAGGATCATTCGATCAAGGGCAACCTGCTGGTCCGGTTCTGAAGGCTGCCCTGGATGGCCGGGACAAGCCTGGCGCGCGGGAACTCGGACTCTTGCGCCGTCCCCTCCGCTCCTGCTGGACGCCGCACTCGTGGCAAGATTCCGGGGTCGCTCGCCCAAGGGCTAGCGTCCCGGAATGAGTGGCGACTCCGCGATAAGTAGAGCTATCGATTACCCTTGCCGCCGTCGTTCTTGTCGGCGGCGCGGCGCAGGGCTTCGGCCGGGGCGCCGCCGCCGGAGGGCTGCGGAAGATGGATTTCGTATTCGTAAACGTGACGCGGCAGGGCCGGGGCGCCACTTCGCGGCAACCTGCTTTCGTCGAAATAGATCACGGTCCAGTCCGGCAGTGCGCGCTTGACCTTGCGGGCGATGTACAGGCCGAAGGCCGCGTGCGCGGCGCCGTCGAACGGCGGCAAGTCGTCGCCGCCGCCGTCGGAGGCTTCGTACCATTCCTGCCAGCCCAGCAGCATGCACTGGATGTCCGAGGGCAGCGGCAGGTCTTCGGCCGAAATCGAGCGGCCCTGCTTGTCCCAGACGCCATCGGCCGAATAGTCGCACATGATGCGAACCCAGCGGTCGACGATCCCGCGCTGGTGATCATCTGGCACCTGGCCGAGCGCATCTTGGAATTGAGCGGTCAATGGCGGCACTCAGTTTCGAACACGCTCTCGAGGGCTACCCTCAGCCGGGCCGCATCCGGCCGACAAGTCCCCAAGAATGTCCAGCAACCCTTCGGTGGGCCGGTCAAATTGCGGCATTCCGTTCAACACCTGGACGAAGTAGCAAGAAGAGCGTGCCGTGGGAAGAGAACAATCGGAGCATGACACGCCTTGTGACCATCATCCCCTTTCCGTTGGTCCGGGCCCATATTGAAGTACCTGGACCTTTTCCTTGGTAATCAGGCCGCCGCCCATCATGCCGTCCAGCACTGGCAGGAACGCTTCGATCTTTTCCGGTGCATCGACGATTTCGATGACGATCGGCAGGTCCTCGGACAGCCGAAGAATCTTGCTGGTGTGCAGACGGCTGGAATGGCCAAAGCCAACCGCCCCTCGCAATACGGTTGCTCCGCCCAGATGCAGTTCGCGGGCCTTCAGGACGATTGCTTCATGAAGAGGCCGATGGTCAAAACGGTCGTCTTCACCGATAAATATCCGGAGGAGTACGGCATCACGAGGCAACTGCATCGAACTTGTCCTGTGGGTTCGTTCGCTTCATCGGGACGACTCAACGGAGCATATAGGCAGTGTGGCGTAGTCTCTGGGGGAACAACTCAGCGTCGACGACTGCAGGCCGACCGATCGAACCTCACGTGCGGTCAAAGCAGGTGGCGCTGAGATCAAATGAAATACTCCGACCTGAAGCATCCCGGTTGGAGTCTCAGCCCAAGGCGCAATCGATAGGGACGATCGATCCCTCGAAATCCAGCATATTGGGAAAGCCGGTTGTCGTACATAGCCAGGCGTTGCCATCTTAAGCGGTTGGACTGACTCTCGGCGGTCCGTATTGCAGGACTTCCACCTTCTCCATCGTCACCATCCCGCCGGGCATCATCTCGTCCAGCGCGGGGAGAAAGCGGCCAATGGCATCTTCACTGTCGATGATCTCGATAATCAGGGGCAGCTCGTCGGGAGTGAGAAGCGAATCCGCCGTGTGCATCCGGCTGGATTGCCCATAGCCGGCGGGTCCACGGAACACGGTCGCGCCCGCAAGCTGCATCTTTCGTGCTTCCAGCACGATGGCTTCATAGAGCGGCATATCACCCCGCTTGTCGGACGCCCCCACGAAAATGCGGAGTAGCATCGCCTGCTTCGGGATCTGCAGATTTTCGGGCTCGTGCCCGGTTGCAACGGGAGCTTGCAGCCGGTTCAGTCTGGCTGCGAAGGCGTATCCGACCCACACGGCGGCCAGCCAGGCAATCGGTGAGACCCCGAGATTGACCAGGGTCGGCAGCATATTGCCGCTCCGGATCAGTTGAATGGTCTCGAAGCTGAACATGGAGAAGGTTGTGTAGCCTCCACAAATGCCGGCCATCACAAACTGACGTTGGCGAGTCCCCGCAAAGATTCGTCCGTCAGGGCCTGTGATCGTGGCATAGAAGCCGATGAGAAAAGAGCCGGTGACATTGACGAACAGAGTTGTCCACGGGAAGGCCGGGCCGAGCAGTGCCATTTGCGTGACACCAACCAGATACCTCGCGACCCCGCCGATCACGCTTCCCAGCCCGACGAGGCTATAGACCGCGATTCCCCCCAATGCGCGGGTAGCCCATTCAGGGACCTTACGCGGCGGCATGTCGGCACCGGAGCTTTGGGGAAACCAATGTGCTTTTCACTGGACGAACCGGGTTGTGAGGACAAATCCCGTCGCGGCCAGGCCCGGGCACAGGATCAGGGACATCAGGACATTGCCTGTCGCCCGCCAGAGTTCGCCATCGCGCGCGAGGCTCAGGGTTTGCAAGCTGAAGGACGACACGGTGGTGTAGCAGCCGAGAAACCCCGTCACCACGAACAGCCACGAACTCGGCTCGGAGACAAGCCCTTGGCCGCTGCTGGCCAGGCCGCCGAAAATGCCGATCGCCAGCGCTCCCGTCGTGTTGACGATCAATGTGCCCCAAGGAAACGTCTCGCCGATGCTTCGAGCAACAAGTCCGGAAATTCCGAACCGAGCCATCCCGCCGAACACGCTGCCGAGCGCAACCCAGATTATTCCGTGAATGACGTCCATATTCGGTCAGTGCTCGCCACACGTGTCATGCTGTGCTTCGGCCCGCGCGATCCGCGATCGCGTTGGATGTGCCGAGAGGTTTTCCCAGATCGATCCCGTTGAGAAGCATGTGAAACCTTGCAATACCCAAGCCCACCGACTGCCAGATCGCGCCGACTACCAACATTGTCGCCAACACGAGAGCGCCATTTCGCTCATCCGGTTGTGCCCCGATGTATTCAGAGGCCGCAACACTGCTCCGAAGAGCAGAAACACGACGATCTGCCAGACAACTGTGTAGCGATCGGCCCAGGCTTTGTGCAGCTTGAGAATGTGCAAACGTTCGTGATCCGTCGTCATCCCCCACCTTTCCTGTTGTCCAGCAAAACGGGGCGCGCCCACCACCGTAGAAGGACGCATTGTACACCGTTGCTGACGGTCCTTGCGCGGATTGACGTGCGTACCCGTGGTTTGTATGAATCGTCCCGATGGGGATGGAGTCCCCCGATAACCGCCGAGAGGCTGATGACTCCTACCGGGCGCTTTCGCGTCGGTAGGAGTCTGTCCAACTCCCCGACCGAAGTCCCGTTACATTCGCCCCGGAGACCTGGAAAGGTCACCGCATGAAGCCTGTTGTCGTCGCGCTGCAAGCCGTTTGGGTGATGCTCGCGAGCCGAACGCTTGCGCTATCGGTACTGGCGGCCGTCACAGCCGCCGCCGTGCTGGCGTTCGGCTTCGGCGCCCAAGCGGAGCTGATCATCCTCCTGCTCGCCCTCGGCGCCTTGACGGCGCTCGCCGAGACGGCCATCCGTGCGAGACAACAATAAGGGAGGGCATGTGTTTGTTGTCGAGCGTGGGTCGGCGCTGAAGTCGCGGCCCACGAGGAAAGATCGTGCTCGCCATCGTGTGGATCAGACAGGCAGAGAAGCAGAATAGCCGGGGGCATGACCGGTGGGATCGACCGTTTCAGTGCTCGCTCCCGAACCATGCGACGAGGCGTCGATCGTACAATTCTGAAGGCCACTACAGTGCACCTCTTCGCCAAACGGCGCCCCCCTTATGGCAGACTACGGAGAAGATCATGGCAAGGATTGGTAACGCCCGAACCATTGCCGACATCGAGTTCGTTATCGATGCGCCTAGTCCGGCGACGGACCAGACCATGTGGACCGTTCAGGGAGTGCAATGCTCGCGCGAACGGCATCGATACAATGGACTGAGCTACTCGTTCTCTGTTGAAATACTTCAACTGCGGTCTGATGCGCCCGGTCAACCGCGATGGCATATCGTCATCATCAGTGAGCTCTGGAAGTTCTATGATGCCAAGGCGGAGCCGCACAAAACGCAACACCTCAAGGTGATTTCCGGAAAAGCTCCTGACGTTCTGGCCTGGATGAGACATCAAAGGAGTGCCAAATTGCAACGAGTCACGTCACACGAAAACGTCCTCGGGTAGGGCGTCGCTCCTGCGGCTGGCTTCCTCGCGATGAGCGAAAGGACATTGAGCGAGACCTATGGGCATCGTCATCCGGCCTTCCGTCGAGACGCTGCAGAGGCGATAGCTTCGCGCCAACCTTCACGCCGCAAACGTTGGTTATTCCATTGGCGGAAGACGACGAGGATTTGGCGACCACGACGCAATTCACTGCAATTGCTGGTGGGCCCGGCAGGACTCGAACCTGCAACCAGACCGTTGTGAGCGGCTCGCTTCGATAATATGTGTATGTTTTCTAAGTCTTTTTGAGACGTCTCAGGATGCTTTGGCTCCGTTTGTTCACGGTTTATCGGTTATCATCCGGTTATCCGTTCTTCATTTGCGAAGCTGTCCGGCCTCTGGGGCAAGGGTTGGCCTTCCGATTCCACGGCAACAGGTCGGCAACCTTGCTGGCGGGATGGTCCGGCAACGGGGCCAGGACGTCAGCAAGCCGGGCTTGCGGATCGACGTCGTTCATCTTGCAAGTTTCGATGAGCGCGTAGACGGCAGCAGCGCGGTAACCGCCAGTATCCGAGCCGGCGAAGGTCCAATTTCGTCTTCCGACCGCCACGCCACGCCACGCAAAGCTCTTTCGGCGGCATCGTTGGTCAGACAGACACGGCCGTCGTTGAGGACCTGAACGCTGCCCAGCGGGGCAGTAGGTAATTGATGGCCTTGGTGGTGTCATTGTTTGATGAGAGCAAAGCGCTGCTGGCGCATCCAGTTTTCGAGATCGGTGGTGATCGGCGCGGATTTTTCCTGGCGCACGGCAAGCGGTTGCTCCGGCGCTTTGCCATTGATGGTGCGCTCGATCGCGAACAGTTCGTCGATCCGTCGTACAGCCTCGGCTGCGATCGGCGCTGCGGCTATGGCTCCAGCACGCCGCTTCCAGAATCGGCGCCGGCTTGCGGTTGGCTTTGTAGAGCTGGTTGTATCCAGCAAAGGCATCGGCCTGCGTTAGCCCCACATAGCCAGCAAGATGGCGGCCTGCAAAGCTGCAGCAATCGGACTATGCGAACACGCGCTAGGAGCTAAACCGATATCGGCTGCGAGGAAAACCCGGAAATTCGCTGCAAAATGTGACGAGGCCTTGTGACCCATCGGACTTGGTGCGCTGCCTTAGCTAACAAGGCCATCTCCGATTGCGGCGTTGGCTGAAACTCGACGTGCGTTTACATGTGCTCGTGGTGTGAAACGTTTAGGAATCATTCACTGCATTCGCGGAAAATCGGGCGTAGAATGATGCTTTTGTGGTCAACTGAGAGCACGGTTCTCACAGCGTCGGTTGATAGCGACACGTCGGTGCCCCCAATCAATTTGAGGACACCGACAATTCGGAATTCCCTGACGGGAAGCTTCTGGTGCCTACGAACACCAACCGCAATTAACAAGACAACCAGGACCTGCAGCGGTGCGCACCTCTATGCGCGTCCAGATTTTTCCATGTTCCCCAGACGTTAGCTGCTTAATGGGATCACCTTCCGAGGGGAAATAGTTATTGTCCTTATCGACGAAGTGCATATGAAACCCAGCTGGCGGCGTATATCCAACTTCTCTTTTTGCTATGCCTTCCGGATCCTTGATGAACTCGGCGAGTAAGTTCTTATCGGCTTTGCATCTAGCGTCCAGTTCGAAGCACGGCGAAAAGTCATGGCCGGCTATAGCCTGAAGTGAAGCACGAGCTTGAGCGAATACGTTCGGGACTTCCTGCAATTGAGCCTGAGAAAGCATGGTGGTCTCTCCCTTAAATATCGGCACATTCTTGAAAAAAAGAACCACCGAGTGCCGGTGAACAGTGGTTCTGTTCGCAAGCAGCACTACAATTTCAAAGGATGTATCTCGCTAGATAAGCGCATATATTAACACATAACCTTTTAGATGAATAGGCGCCATTCATCAACCTGAGCAAGTTTGGAGCCGACCAAAACCGAGATGTTGGAACAGGCACACCATTGATTGTCTCGATATTGGATGCCTCTTTCGATCAGCACCAAGACGAAACATTTGAAAGTGCATCGACGACGCTGGATATCGGCCGCGTCGCGCGAAGGGCGCTTCAATGTCCCTTCTTGGGCCCTTAGCGAACCTTGTAGGCCCCGAAGGTTTGTCGGCTAACGGTGGCTCGATGCCCTTGGTCAGCAGGAGACGGTCCACGATGTGCCCGAGCGACTTCTCCAATTTCTTGGGCTTACCGTCAGCGCCAATCTTCTCCCACATCTCCGTTACGGCGGCCCAGTGGGTTTCCGCTAATCGTGACTCTCAGTGTCCGGCGCCCAACCGACATCGGGCGTATGGACCTTGGAGGCACCCCGGGCGCGACTCTCGCGGTCCGCCCAGACGCGATCGAGTTCGCCAGCCAAAGCCGTCGCCTGCCGGTGGGTCAGATGCACGGGAGCGTCAATGCGGAGTGCCGCCCAGACGGTTTCCAGATAGGCCGCTGCGAGCGCCTGACGCGTCTTGGCGACAGTGACCACATTGATCGAAGGAGCCATAATTTACCGAGAACACATCGAGGCCAGTGGCTTTGAACAGGCAATACCGGCATCCGTTTGGCTTCGTACTAAACGCTGGGATGACGAGTACGCACAATGACCAGTGAGATCAGCACCTCTATTGTCGGGTGGTGGGACGATGTACCGTCGAAACGCCCGCCGGTTGCACTCCCCATAAAAGGAGATTTAATTATCTCAGACTCGGCAGTGCTCACCAGGTCTACCCGCCCACGCTCATGGGTCCAGATCCTTCGCAGGGCACCTGGCAGGGTTGCAGACTCGTTTTGCGTTGAGCTGATGCATCGGCGCGTCAGAGCAGGAAAACGAATCCAGGCGCTGCACGGCGATTTAAACGGCCACCTAGACTGGAGGGGCGAAGTTGTCGCCGACATCTCGCGATTTGCCTTGCACTGGTCACGGAATGAGCCGCTCGATCACAGTGTTGGAAAAATCGGCCCAGGACACAAGCAAGACTTGTGGCAACGTGCATGGACCGCCGCCGCGAAGTCAAATGCCTGCTCTGAGCCAAAATGGCTTGGTGCGGATTATTCAGCCGAACACGCCACTACGTTTGACCGATGCCGTGGCACTATGTTTCCCAAATGGCGGAATAACGGTTTCGGGCCTTCGTCGGGAAATTGCGCGCGGACGTCTTACAGTCGAATCATCGCCGGCAAACTATTCACAACCCCAGCTTACGTCGAAGAAATGAGAAAATTGTGCCGCGTGCAAGTAAAGGACCCGCCTCTGGAAAAAGCCCGGCTCAAACGGCCGATCTCCACTTTGGGTCGTCAAAGACGCCGACCGACAGATCACCACAGGATGCATTGCGAAGTCGTCTGCAGAGCAACCTCCCGACGACGCCGTCAGATTCTTAGCCAGATATATCGATCTAAACTACAAGCCTATTCGTAAGACGCGTGATGTCGATGAGATTGACGTCGCAGATGTCCTTTCGATCTATCATGAAGATCGACGAGAGGAATTTGAGACTGAGGTTTACAAGAAACGGTTCGATAGCCGGATCAATCGATTGAATGAGTTCTTCGGCGGGACGATGCTAGGAAGTTTGAATTCAAAACTGTATGAAAACATGCAAAGGCACGTCTTTTCCAATGGTGGCGCTCGTCGCGATCTGGAGGACTTGCGAGCTGCAATTGGTCATCACGCGAAGGAAAATCTTCACCACGCAATAATCCGGGTCACCCTTCCCGAAAAGGGCAAGGCGCGAGAGCGGTGGTTGACCCGGAGTGAGGCGGCGCAACTTCTGTGGACGTGCTGGCGATATCGCGAAGAACAGACAATTCATCGCGGAAAGAACAAGGGCCAGAAGATAAAGACCGCCAAGAAAACGCTCCAGCATGTTGCCCGGTTTATCTTGATCGGTCTGTATACGGGCACGCGGGCGGGGGCGATTGCGACTGCCTCTCCAGTTCGCGACGAAGGCCGCTCATACGTCGATCTAGACAACGGGATATTCTACCGGCTTGCCCAGGGGAAGCGCACCACTAAGAAGCGCCAGCCCGCTGTGAAGCTTCCGAAACGTCTCTTGGCTCACATGCGGCGATGGCACGAACGGAAGATCATCGCGAACCATTTCGAGGAGTGGAATGGGATCAGCGTCGCTTCGGTGAAGGTGGGTTTTGCGAGCGCAGTGCAGCATGCCAAGCGGTCCACCGCGCAGGGAAACATTACCCCTCACACGCTACGTCACACCGCCGCAACTTGGCTCATGCAGCGCGGCGTTGATGCGTGGCAGGCAGCTGGATTTCTTGGAATGTCGACGCAGGTTTTGATCGACACCTACGGACATCACCATCCAAATTTTATGCAGGACGCAGCAAACGCGATTACTCGAAAGGAGCGTATTGGTGATCGTATCGGTGATCCGCCGAGATTGAGGGCTTTGGAAAAATAACTAATTCATTGAAATCATTGGTGGGCCCGGCAGGACTCGAACCTGCAACCAGACCGTTATGAGCGGCCGGCTCTAACCATTGAGCTACAGGCCCCGCCGGCGCCGGCGGGCGGCGGACGGTGCGGTCACGGCATACAATGGCGGGTTCGGCGCGGCAATGTTTGCGTTGGGCAGTCGGGATCGGGGGCGCCCTCGGCTTACGCCATCGCCACCCGCGAGCCGCCGCCGCGGCGGCGGGCGCGCAGCAGCAGCGCGGCCATGATGGCGACGTTGAGGGCGTTCCAGCCGATGCCGTTGAGGAAGGCGGCGGCGTAGGAGCCGGTGGCGTCGAAGATCAGGCCGGAGATCCAGCCGCCGAGCGACATCCCGACCACCGATGCCATGATCACGATGCCGACGCGGGTGGCGGCTTCGCGCGCCGGCATCGCCTCGCGCACGATGATCGCATAGGCCGGCACGATGCCGCCCTGGAACAGGCCGAACATCGCCGAGATCACGTAGAGCGACACCAGGCTGTCGAAGAACAGGTAGAACAGCAGGGCCGCGCCCTGCGCCACCGCGCCGATCAGCAGCGTCGCGATGCCGCCGATGCGGTCGGCGAGAAAACCCGAGCCGATCCGGCTGATGATGCCGCAGGCCAGCATCAGCGACAGCATCTCGGCGCCGCGCGCGACGCCGTAGCCGAGATCGCCGCAATACGCCACGATGTGAACCTGCGGCATCGCCATCGCCACGCAGCAGGCGATCGCAGCGATGCACAGCAGCGCCGTCAGGGTGTTGGTGGGGAGTTGCAGGTCGATCTTCGGCGGCGGTGCCGCCATGTGCGTGGCCACCACATGGCCGCCCATCCGCGCCCGCAGCAGCGCCAGCACCAGCGCCATCGACACCACGCAGAACGCCCCGATCGCCACGTGGGTGACGCGCCAGCCGTAGCTCTGCGTCGACCAGTTCACCAGCGGCGGCCAGATCGTGCCGCCGAGATAATTGCCGGTGGCGGCGATCGACACTGCGACGCCGCGATAGCGCAGAAACCAGTGCGAGGCCTCCGCCATCAGCGGGCCGAACGTCGCCGAGGCGCCGGCGCCGATGACGAAATGCATCAGGTTGAACTGCCACAGCGCGGTCGACAGACCGGCGCCTAGATAGCCGAGCCCGATCAGCCCGACGCCGCTGCCGATCGCGGCGACGATGCCGAAACGGTCGGTGAGTTTGCCGGTCGCCACCCCGCCGAGGCCGAAGCCGAGCATCGCCAAAGTGAAGGCCAGCGACGCCGCGCCGCGGGTCGCGGCGAAGTCGGCCTGCACCACCGGCAGCACCACGACCACCGACCACATCCCGACGCTGCCGATCGAGCCAATGACGAGCGCCAGCGCCAGCCTGATCCAGGCCTGGCGCGAGTCGAGCATGAATGCCGGCGTTGTGCCGGTCTTTTGTGCAGGCGTTTCCACCCCGCCAACTTCTCCGGACGGGCGCCAAGGGTCAAGGGCATCGGCCGCCCGCCTGCCATGACGCCGCAGGTTGTCGTGGAGCGACGGTTCAGCCACCGCACCCGCACCGAGTCGTCCCCGCGCAGGCGAGACCCATAACCCCAGACACTTCGCGTGAAGCAAAGCGCCAGCCTCCTGCCTCCATCCGCGATGCTGCGGCGTATGGGTCCCCGCCTGCGCGGGGACGACGTGCGGATGGGCCTCGGTCGAATCCCTGATCGCCGTCCGGCGGAGGTCCCCGGCGATCCACCTGCCATGACGCCGCAGGTTAACCGGCGTTAACTCTTTCCTAACCATAAACTGGGCAAATTTTGCCGAGTGATCGGAAGTGTCGTCAGCCGCGAACACCGGGGGAATGCCCGTGGACGCCAGTGCGGTGCCTCACATTGGAGCCGGCGACGCTGCGGTCGCGACGCGGGCGTTCGGCAGGCGCAAACGACGGCGGGAGAAGGCGGCGGACATGACGGATACGACGGCCGGCCAGGGCCCCGGCGGCGGTCTTCCCAGCCTGCGCGACATCGGCGCAATGCTGAAGCGCGGCGATCTCGCGCTCGCCTTCGGCGTGCTCACCATCCTGGTCGTGCTGATCATGCCGCTGCCGGCGATCGTGCTCGACCTGTTTCTGGCGATCTCGATCACACTGTCGATCCTGATCCTGATGACGGCGCTGTTCATCCAGGCGCCGCTGGAATTCTCGTCGTTCCCCACCGTGCTGTTGATCTCGACCATGCTGCGGCTGTCGCTGAACATGGCCTCGACCCGGCTGATCCTGTCGCACGGCCACGAAGGCACCGCCGCCGCCGGCCACGTCATCGAGGCGTTCGGCAATTTCGTGATGGGCGGCAATTTCGTGATCGGGATCATCGTGTTCACGATCCTGATCATCGTCAATTTCGTGGTCATCACCAAGGGTTCGGGCCGCATCGCCGAAGTCGCGGCGCGCTTCCAGCTGGATTCGATGCCCGGCAAGCAGATGGCGATCGACGCCGACCTGTCGGCCGGCCTGGTCGACGAAGCCACCGCGAAAAAACGCCGCCAGGAACTCGAAGACGAGAGCGGCTTCTTCGGCGCGATGGACGGCGCCTCGAAATTCGTGCGCGGCGACGCCATCGCCGGCCTGCTCGTGGTGTTCATCAACGTCATCGGCGGCATCATCATCGGCGTCGCCCAGCAGGGCCTCTCCTTCGCCGAGGCGGGCCACACCTACACGCTGCTGACTGTCGGCGACGGTCTGGTGACGCAGGTGCCGGCGCTGATCGTCTCCACCGCCGCGGGCCTGCTGGTCTCCAAGGCCGGCATCAGCGGCTCCGCCGACAAGGCGCTGATGAGCCAGCTCTCCGGCTATCCGCAGGCGCTCGGCATGTCGGCCGGCGTGATGCTGGTGCTGGCCGCCCTGCCCGGCATCCCGACCCTGCCGTTCCTGTTCCTGGGCGGCGGCGCGGCGTGGCTGGCGGTGTCGGCGAGCAAACGCAAGACCGCGGGCAAGGCCGCGGCGGATTCGGCGGCGGCACAGGCGCCGGAGGCCGTCGCCGCGGCAGCCGCGGCCGCCGCCGCAGCCGAGGAGCCGATCAGCGCGGCGCTGAAGATCGACGATCTCAAGATCGAGCTCGGCTACGCGCTGCTGCCGCTGGTCAACGGCCCGGACGGCACCGACCGCCTCACCGAACAGATCAAGGCGCTGCGTCGCTCGCTGGCGATCGAGATGGGGTTCGTGATGCCGGCGGTGCGCATCCTCGACAACGTCCAGCTCGAGGCCAACACCTACGTCATCAAGATCAAGGAAGTCGACGCCGGCACCGGCCGGATCTGGCCGAACCAGTTCATGGTGATGGACCCGGCGGGCGAGCGGGTGACGGTGCCGGGTATCCACACCACCGAGCCGACGTTTGGATTGCCGGCGACCTGGGTCGACGCGGCTTTCAAGGAAGAGGCCTCGTTGAAGGGCTACACGGTGGTCGACGCCGCCACCGTGCTGTCGACGCACCTGACCGAACTGCTCAAGGGCAACATGTCGGACCTGTTGTCCTATGGCGAGACCCAGAAGCTGCTCAAGGACCTGCCGGCGGAGCAAGGCGAGCTGGTCAAGGACATCGTGCCGGGCCAGATCACCGTGTCCGGCATCCAGCGCGTGCTGCAGCTGCTGCTCGCCGAACGCATCTCGATCCGCGATCTGTCGACCATCCTCGAAGGCGTCGCCGACGCGCTCGCCTTCTCGCGCAACCCGAACACGATCGTCGAGCACGTCCGCGCAAGGCTGGCGCGCCAGATCTGCGCGCAGAACACCTCGTACAATGGTTACCTGCCGCTGATCGCGCTGTCGGCGAAGTGGGAGCAGGCGTTCGCCGAATCGATCATCGGCCAGGGCGACGAGCGCAGCCTCGCGATGGCGCCGTCGAAACTGTCGGAATTCATGACCGCCGTGCGCGACCGTTTCGAACAGGCCGCGCGCGAAGGCGAGGCGCCGGTGCTGGTGACGTCGGCATCGATCAGGCCGTTCGTGCGCTCGCTGGTGGAGCGCTTCCGGGCCCAGACCACCGTGCTGTCGCAGGCGGAAATCCATCCACGGGCGAGGCTGAAGACGGTCGGCAGCGTGTGAAATCAACCCGCTCGGCGGAGGGCGCCGAACGCGACATTTCCGTCACAGACAAGCCAAAGTGTCGGTGCCTGGTCAGCAGAGGTAAATCGCGCAGCCGCGGCGAAAGTCGGCAGTTCGATCATAATGTATTGATTAATTTGTCATTTTTAACACACGCACGCGGTACTCTCGCGTGTCTTCACTTCTAATCACCGCCTTGTGATCGGATATTTGGAACGTGAGGCCGACCACCTACGTTTCTGTTGCGAGTTGTTTGAACCTGCTTCGGGATCGGACCTACCAATTCTCGAAGGCGGCGAAAACGCCAGGAGGCTCATGATGAACCATTCGATTTACAGCGCCGATCGGTCGACCCACCTGAAGGTGGTGGTTGTTGCGCTGGTCGCGGGCATCACGGTTGCAGCTTTTGGGATTTCCGCGCGCCTCGGCGGCGCCGACGACGGCTACACCCAGACCGCGCGCGTCATCAAGGCCGGCAAGCCGGTGATGGTGACGACCTCTGGCAGCACGGCGATTCGCTGACAATATCAATCAGATTGCATTCACGCGGCGCCTGACAAGCCCCCAGGTCCACGTGGGAATGCAGAGATCCACTCGCCCCAGTGGATCGAACGAAAAGCGCCCGCTCCCCACGGGCGCTTTTCTTTTGCGTCGTCGCCAGAGAAGCCGTCGCACGAACGCCCGCTCAAATCCGACGACACCAGGGCCAACTAATAGAGCACGTCATCGAATGTTGAAGCAACGCGGCATTCCAGAGTGCGGAGTCGTCATCCTGAGTCGCGAGGCGCGCGCGTAGCGCGCCTCGAAGGATGCGGCGAAGGCGCTTGCGGCTCATCCTTCGAGGCCCGCAGCGCCGCGCATAGCGCGGCCCAGCGGGCACCTCAGAGTCTGACTCAAAATGAGAGCACCAGATCAAGGCACTTAAGTTCGTCATTGCGAGGAGCGAAGCGACGAAGCAATCCAGAAGCCCCATACTCGGCGCCTCTGGATTGCTTCGCTTCGCTCGCAATGACGGGGATAGGGCGTTGATTTCGCGGCCTGCGTTTCCAGTCAGACTCAGGATGACGGCGGTGATTCCATCAAAACCAGAGCTGCTCCAGCAACCCTGTCGACGGCGGCCTCAGCGGCGCGGCGTGATCGGCGTCGGCGGCACGCTCTCGACCAGCTTGCCGGTGTAGACGATCGGACCGGTGGCGACGCCGGTCGGCGAGCCGCCTTCGGGCTCGACCGTCACCGCATAGGTCGCCTTGCTGACGATGTCGGAGTCGTAGGCCGCGAGTGAAGGATTCACGGTGAAGTCGCGGCTGCCGATGACGCCGAGCGAACGCGGCTTCTGCAGCTTGTCCGAGACTATCCAGAGTTCGTAGCTCTTGCCGGGCTCCGGCGTCGCCGCGACGCGGCGCACGGTGAAACTCTTGCTGCCGGCATCGACGGTGAGGATGAAGGCGGGCGAATTGCCGTCCTGCTGCAGCACCGCGACGTATTGCGCCGGAATCGCCGGCGGCGGGGTTTCGACCCTGACGATCTGGGTGCGCACCGGCGGCCGCAGCGCATCCGGCAGCACGTCGGGCTTGTAGAGTTGCACGCCGAGTACCAGCAGCAGCGAAGCCGCAAGCGCGCTGGTCGTCGCCGCAACGCCTTTCCAGACGAAAGTCTGCTTGGCGAAGCGAACCACGCGCATCGATTCCGGGCTGAGGCCCGAGCCGGTGTCGTTGGCGGGCGCCGGCGGCAACATCGCCGGCTTCGGCGCTTCGGCAGATGCCGGCATCGCGAAAGCCTGCTGTTCGCCGGCCTGCGCGATCGCGGCCCTGATGCGCTCCCACACCTGTGGCGACGGTTCCACGAATCCGACCATCTGGTTGAGCGCGCCGAGCTTGAGTTCCCAGGCGTCGACCAGCGCCGCGTAGTTCGCGTCGGCAGCCATCATGGCCTCGACCTGCACCCGCTCGGCGGCGTCCAGGGTGCCGAGCGCGTATTCCGCGGCGAGCACGATATGGTCTTCGCTAGTGGCCATCAGACGAGTCCCAGACACTCCCGAATGTCGAGCATGCTGCGGCGAAGCCAGGTCTTGACCGTGTTCACCGGCGCATCGAACTTCGCCGCGAGCTGTTCGCGGCTCCAACCGTTGTAATAAGCGAGCAGCACGAGTTTCTGGCGGTCCGGCTCCAGCCGGCCGACGCATTCGAGCAGCCGCTTCAATTCTTCCGTCATCTCCCGGCGCGCCAGCGGATCCGGCGTATCGGCCGCCGCTTCCTGCGCCGCGGGCTCGTCCTCGATGGAGACTTCGCTGCGCTTGCGCGCCACGTCGATCGCCCTGTTCCGCGCGATCGACGCCATCCAGGTGATCGGCGACGCCACGCCGGGATTGAACGTTCCGGCGCTGTTCCAGATCTTGACGTAAGCTTCCTGGATGACTTCTTCCGCGAGATCCTGACGTCTCAATATACGGAGAACCACGCCGTAGAGTTTCGCGCGCGTGGCGTTATAGAGCCGCTCGAAGGCTGCCTGATCCCCTTTGGCCACGGCGGCAAGCAGCCAGACCAACTCAGCCGACGTCAGCATTCAGTCCCCACCCCGGCAATTCCGCGCCGCCTCGAACGATCGGGCGATCGTCGCGGCCGTTCGTAGCATATCGCGCGATTGTTCGATCCGCCATGTCGCGGTCGCCACTGTTGTGGATACAGCACACAAAAAGCCCGGGCGCGAACGCCCGGGCTTGTCGGAATCTGCAAGGCAGAGGTCGGCCGGTCAGACCGAGGCAACGGCGCCGAGACGCGACCGCATCAGTCCGATGCTGTCGAGGTCGGCCTGCTCGCGCGCGCTTTCCTCGGCGCGCTCGCGGGCCTGATCGCGCTCGTCGAGCAATTCGACCTTCTTCAATTCGTCGAACGCCTCGGACAATTGCGCCCGCGCGTCCTCGAGCTGAACGCGCAGCTCGTCGGCCGAGCGGGTGAGGTTCTCGCGACGCTGGATCGCGGCCTTGGCATAGGTCGGATAGGCGAAGTGGGTGGGATCGGTGATGCCGGCGCGGTCCTGTTCGGTCTGGATTTCGCGCTCCAGATCGTTCGACATCCGCTGGAAGTCCGCGATCATCCCTTCGATCTGGGCCACCCGCCTGCGCCGCTCGTCGACCTGAAACTTCTTCAAGCGGATCAGCGTGTCACGTGACTTCATCGACTCTTACTCCCCAGAAGTCCCGATTCAACGCGGGACAGTGCCGGCCTCCCGCGAGGGGCCAACCGGCAAAACGATTGACGTGCCAAGCATGATGACGCGACAAAGTTAGCGTTCCGTTTCCGCGTTCTTCAGGATCTGTTCAAGCTGGGCATAACCTGAGGACAGGCTGGTCGCCTCGTCCTTGCCCTGCCGCAGGAACTCCTCCAGCGGTTCGTGCAGCCGCACCGCCTCGTCGACTTCTGTGCTGGAACCGGGCCGATAGGCGCCGAGCCGGATCAGTTCCTCCATGTCGGCATAGGTCGCCATCACCTGACGCGCGCGCTTGATTACCGGCAGATAGGCTGGATCGGCCGAGCGCGGCATGGTCCGCGACACCGATTTCAGTACGTTGATCGCCGGAAAACGGCCGCGTTCCGCGATCGAGCGTTGCATCACGATGTGGCCGTCGAGAATGCCGCGCACCGCGTCGGCCACCGGCTCGTTGTGGTCGTCGCCGTCGACCAGCACGGTGAAGATGCCGCTGATGGTGCCTTCGCCGAGCCCCGGTCCGGCGCGCTCCAGCAGCTTCGGCAGTTCGGTGAACACCGTCGGCGTGTAGCCCTTGGCGGTCGGCGGCTCGCCGGCGGACAGGCCGATCTCGCGCTGCGCCATCGCAAAGCGCGTGACCGAGTCCATCAGGCACAGCACGTCCTTGTCCTCGTCGCGGAAATACTCGGCGATCGACAGCGTCAGATAGGCGGCCTGGCGGCGCATCAGCGCCGGCTCGTCGGAAGTCGCCACCACCACCACCGAGCGCGCCAGTCCCTCCTCGCCGAGATCGTCCTGCAGGAACTCCTGCACCTCGCGGCCGCGTTCTCCGATCAGTCCGATCACCGACACCGCAGCATCGACGTTGCGCGCCAGCATCGACAGCAGCACCGACTTGCCGACGCCGGACCCGGCGAAGATACCCATGCGCTGGCCGCGGCAGCAGGTGAGGAAGGTATTGAGCGCGCGGACGCCGAGGTCGAGCGGCGCGCCGACCCGCTTGCGGGAATGCGCCGGCGGCGGCGTATTGCGGAACGGCATCGGCGACGGCCCCTGCGGCAGCGGCCCCTTGCCGTCGATCGGCTCGCCGAGAGCGTTAACGACGCGGCCGAGCCAAGCCTGCGACGGCCGCACCTGGGCGGCCGAATTGGCGATCACCGCGCGACAGCCGCGGCGCACGCCTTCGAGCCCCGCGAACGGCATCACCATGGCGTTGTTGCCGGTAAACCCGATCACCTCGCAGGGAATGGCCCGATCCGCCCCTGTTTCCACAACAATCCGCGCGCCGACCGACATCGCGTGGATCGGCCCGGCGATCTCGACCATCAGGCCGCGGACGCCCACAACTCGGCCATAAATATTGACGCCGTCGATATCGCCGATCTGCTCGGCCAGGGCCTTCATTTCAAAAGCCTTAAGTTTCTGGGGCCTGGCACTGTCACCTTAACTTCGTGTTTACCCGCATCGTTAATCATTGCGTCACTGTCTTTGGTGGCTGAACGCGCTCGACCTTCAGAACGAAGGTGCGAGTCGCGAGAGTCGGTTGACGCTGACTCTTAAAGTGGAACCTGAAGAGGATCGGTAACAAAAACCTGCTTTCACGCAATATCTTACGGCGATTCTGCAAAAATTGCACGAACAGAGCTTGCGGATCAGAATCAGGATTTGTTAACCATACCTTGTCAGGATCCGAATCAGTTGTTCAGAGGCGTTTCCAGTGCCGCAGGTAGTGCGGACGCCTGACGCCCGGAGCGGCGCTATAAGGGGACTGGCATGCGCGTATTGCTGATTGAAGATGACAGCGCGACCGCGCAGTCGATCGAATTGATGCTCAAATCCGAGAGTTTCAATGTCTACACGACAGATCTCGGTGAAGAAGGCGTCGACCTCGGCAAGTTGTACGATTACGACATCATTCTGCTCGATCTGAACCTGCCGGACATGTCCGGTTATGACGTTCTCAAGCAGTTGCGTGTTTCCAAGATCAAAACCCCGATCCTGATCCTGTCCGGCCTCGCCGGCATCGAGGACAAGGTGAAGGGCCTGGGCGTCGGCGCCGACGACTACATGACCAAGCCGTTCCACAAGGACGAGCTGGTCGCGCGCATCCACGCCATCGTCCGCCGCTCCAAGGGCCATGCCCAGTCGGTGATCCAGACCGGCGATCTCGTCGTCAATCTCGACACCAAGACCGTCGAAGTCGGCGGCCAGCGCGTGCATCTGACCGGCAAGGAATATCAGATGCTGGAGCTGCTCTCGCTCCGCAAGGGCACCACGCTGACCAAGGAAATGTTCCTGAACCATCTTTACGGCGGGATGGACGAGCCGGAACTGAAGATCATCGACGTCTTCATCTGCAAGCTGCGCAAGAAGCTCGCCAACGCTTCGGACGGCCGCAACTTCATCGAAACGGTTTGGGGCCGCGGCTACGTGCTGCGCGAGCCGAGCGAAGAAGAAGTTCGCATCCCGGCCTGATCGCCTTCCACGGAGCGCCCGGTCAGGCGCTCACCTCCCGACTGGACCCCGCCGCAAATGGCGGGGTTTTTGTTTTTGGGGGACGCTGCGTGTGCCGTCGTGGCGTGGAGTGGCACACGTCATTCCGGGGCGCGCGCGTCAGCGCGCGAACCCGGAATCTCGACGTTCCTGGCACTCCGAGCTTCGCCCCTTACAACCGCTGGATTCCGGGTTCGCTTGCTACGCAAGCGCCCCGGAATGACGGAACGGGTAGCCGCGCGGCTCAGCCGGCGCGGGGCGCTGGCCGAGGCAGGCTTTGCGGCTGGCACGATCGATGGCGCCCTGGCGATCGTGTTCGGCAGGTAGATGCCGCGGCGCGTCGCATGCGGCTTGAAGCGATTCACGAATTCTTAGGAAATTCCCGCAAGGGTAGCTGACCTCGAATATATACAACCATTTTGGTTTTATCGCCGCGTTTTTCAGATCCCTATCGGCATTCTTGTCGTGGATGTTCGTGGATTTTCCTGATGAATTTTCCCGCGTTCCTGATTTCCGCAGGCTTGGGCACGGTTTCTTGTTGCCGGATACAAGTGGTACTACCAACCTGCGATCTTTCGACCGAAGGTCGTGATGGACATGTTGTCCACCGACCACATGAAAGCGCGGGACGCGGTTCGCCACGTGCTGATTGCGCCGGATTCGGCGCAATTCAGCGCGTTACGCTCGGTCGAGCGCGGGCCCGATCGATATGTCTGCGGGGCCGTCCGGGCGCGAGACAAAGCGGGGCATTTCGCGGAGGCTGCCTTCGTCTACGTGCGGGCCATCGATTTTGCCCGGCTGGATGACGAGGGCAGGATCACCCACCGTCGCTCCGAGTACCGGCCCTGCCCCGTCCCTGAAGAGGAAATAGTCGCCGAGCTGAGGCCGCCGATTTCGCCGGCCGCACTGGCTGCCGCGAAAATGATCCAGCAACTCGTGCCGCCGGTCGATCCGTCAGCTCTGGCGAGTCCGTCAACGCTGGCGCGATTGGCTGGCGGAGCGCAATCGGGCGGGACATTGGAGCACGACGTCCGGCGATTGTCGAAAACGCTCTCTGCTTCATCGGGGCTGATCGGCCCGCCGCAGGTCGGTCCGCCAATTGATCTCAGCCGGGTCGCCGGGTCGGTCTCACCGGTCGACCAGCCGCCGGCGGCGTGGCCGATATTTCCGCCGGACCATCCGCTGTCGAAACCGCCCCGGACACGCGCGCCGTCCGAAGCGCTCTCCCTTGCGAAGGACGTGGCGCAGCGCTGGGAGCAATCTGAAGCGTTACGCGACCCGGCGCTGCAACCCGCTCCGGACGAGATTGAAGAGGCCTGCCGGGCCCTGTTGGCGATTGATCCAAAGGGCGCGAACTACGCAAGCGCCTGGGCGTTCTTCGTGCGACTGCGACAGCTCGATCCGGAGCGGCGGCATGATCAGGGAAAGTCGATCCCGGCGCGTCCCGCGTCGGCCTCGCAGCGAGCTCCCGTACCCTAGCCACGAGTCCGCGGCGCGCGAAGCGCCGCTCAGCCGGTTCTCATGCCTGCGACCTGACCCAGCGGCACCGCACGCGGCACGATCGACGGCGCCCTGGCGATCGTGTTCGGCAGGTAGATGCCGCGGCGCGTCGCATGCGGCTTGAATACGTCGGTCAGGCCGACCACGGTTTCGGCGGCGCCGAGCGCGAGATAGCCGTCGGGCTCGAGCCGCTTGGCGAGCCGCTCGAAAATCGAGATCTTGGTCGCCTGGTCGAAATAGATCAGCACGTTGCGGCAGAAGATGACGTCGAACATGCCGAGCTGGCCGTAGTCCTGCAGCAGGTTGAACTGGCGGTGCTGGATCATCGCGCGTAGCTCCGGGCTGATCTCCCAGAGCTCACCGGTCTGCTTGAAGTACTTCACCAGGAACTGTATCGGCAGGCCGCGCTGCACCTCGAACTGGGTGAACAGGCCGGACTTCGACTTCTCGAGCACAGAGGGCGACAGATCCGTCGCGACGATCTCGAAGCGCCAGCCGGCGACGGCGGGGCCGAGTTCCTTCAGGCACATCGCGATCGAATACGGCTCCTGGCCGGTCGAGGACGCCGCGCACCAGATCCGCAGGCTGCGCCGTCCGGCCCGCGCCTGCAGCAGCGCCGGCAGGATCTCTTCGCGCAGATGATCGAACGGCAGCTTGTCCCGGAAGAAAAACGTCTCGTTGGTGGTCATCGCCTCGACCACATCGGCGGTGACCTTGTCGGCGCCGCCCTTCATTTTCTGCACGAGGTCGGGGATGCCGGAAAGGCCGTGCCGCCGCGCCAGTGGCAGCAGCCGGCTTTCCACCAGATACTGCTTGTCGATCGACAGATCGAGCCCGGACCGGTCCTTCAACGCCTTGCGCAGATATTCGTAGTCCAGCGGCGTCACGACCGATCTCCTGAAAACAAGCGTACCAGCTTCGGCCCGATCTGATTGAGCGGCAGCACCGCCGCGCAGATGCCGGCATTCGCGGCCGCGCCGGGCATGCCCCACACCACGCTGCTGGCCTCGTCCTGTGCGATCACGCTGCCGCCGGCCGCGACGACGTCCTTGCCGCCGCGCATGCCGTCCGAACCCATGCCGGTCAGCACCACCGCCATGATCGCGCCCTGCCAGACGTCGATCGCCGAGGTGAACAGCGGGTCGACCGCGGGCTTGCAGAAATTCACCGCCGGTCCGTCGTCGAGCGCGATCGCAGGCTGTCCGCCCTGGCGGACCACCCGCATATGACGACCGCCGGGGGCCAGATAGATCCGGCCCGGCTTGATCAGTTCGCCGTCGACGCCCTCATGCGCCGGCCGCCTGGCGGCGCGCATCAGATGTTCGGCGAGAATCGTCGTGAAGGTCGGCGGCATGTGTTGGGTGATCAGCACCGGAAACCGGTCGATCACCGGCCCGATCTCGGCGACCAGCGACATCAGCGCCTGCGGTCCGCCGGTCGAGGACCCGATCAGGAGCACGCGCGGCGCCGTCGGCCCGAACGAACGCTTCACCAGCGCCGCCTGGCTGGCGACGGTCTGCACGACCGGCGCGGCGCGAGCGACCGCCGGCGCGGCGGGACCCGGCGCCGTGGCCTTGCGCCGCACCTTGCCGCCGAGATGGCGGATCTTCTGCAGAAGATCGTGCCTGAAAACGTCGGCCCCCGCGGACTCGCGCGTCGTCTCCGGCTTCGGGATGTAGTCGGCGGCGCCGAGCGACAGCGCCTTGAAGCTGATCTCGGCGTTGCGGCGCGTCAGCGTCGAGGCCATGATGACGATCAAATCGCGCTTTTTGGCCAGCAGTTGCGGCAATGCGGCGATGCCGTCGAGCTCGGGCATCTCGATATCGAGCACGGCGATGTCAGGCTTGATGCGCTCGACCTGGTTGACCGCGTCGAGCCCGGTTCGCAGCGAGGCTGCGACGACCATGTCGGGTTCGGCCTCGATCCAGCGCGAGATCAATCCACGAATGACCACCGAGTCGTCGACGACCATCACCCGCAGCGGTTCGTACTGCGTCGAATTGATGGCCGGACTTCCTGCCAGAGCTACACTCATCATACACCGACGCAACACTACACCCCCGCCGCGTCGTATGACGCGGCGTCGACGAAAATTCGGCAGACCTCGTCAGATCAGGCCGACTTCCTGGAATTTCGCCGTCACGATGTCCTTGTCGAACGGCTTCATGATGTACTCGTTGGCGCCGGCATGCAGCGCCCGCGCGATATGCGCGACGTCGTTCTCGGTGGTGCAGAACACCACCTTGGGGCGATCGCCGCCCGGCATCCGGCGCAGATTGCGCAGGAATTCGTAGCCGTCCATCACCGGCATGTTCCAGTCGAGCAGCACCGCGTCCGGCAGCCGTTGCTTGCACAGCTCGAGCGCCTTCTCGCCGTCTTCAGCTTCGACGATCTCGAATTCGAGGCCTTCGAGAATGCGTCGCGCGACCTTTCGGATCACGCTCGAATCGTCGACCACCAAACATGTCTTCATTGTCTGCCTCTATCAGTCGTCGCCTGGATGGGCGGACGATGGTTGCGGCCGAAGCCATCGCGGGGTTACGCGGCCATCCGCGCGTTCGCGATTTCGAGAACCTTGTCGACGTCGAGAACGACCATCAACTGGCCGTCGAGACGATGGACGCCGTTGGCGAAGGACGCCATCCGCGGATCGAGATTGACCGGGTTGACCTCGCGGCCCTCGTCGGGAAGCGTCAGCACCTCACCGATCGTATCGATCAGCAGGCCATAGGATTCGCCGCGCAGATCGACGCCCATCGCCATCGGCGGCTTGCCGTCGTCGATCCGCGGCAGGCCGAGACGGGTCCGCATGTCGATCGCGGTGACGATGCGGCCGCGGAGATTGAGCACGCCGGCGACGTCGTCGGGAGCCAGCGGCACCCGCGTCAGCCGTTCCGGCATGAACACGTCCTGGACGCGCGAGATCGGCAGCCCGAAGAGCTGTCCGCCGATCATCGCAGTGGCGAATTGCGTGGTATTGCCGCTGATGGCATCGACCTGCCGGTTCATGCTGTGGTGTCCTTCCTGGATTTCCATCACGCCGCCTGCTGCAATGCCTCGATGCGCTCGGTGCTCGCGGTCTGCTCTTTCAGCGCCGCGATCAGGCCGGGGCGATCGAATTTGGCGACGTAGTCGGTGAGGCCGGCCTGGCGGCCGCGCTCGATCGCCGCCGGCGACACCAGCGACGACAGCGCGATCACCGGGGTCGGCGCCAGCTTGATATCGGCGCGGATCGCTTCGGCGAATTCGAAGCCGTTCATTTCCGGCATCTCGATGTCGGTCAGGATCACGTCGAAGTTGGCGCCGCTGCGCAGCACCGACAGCCCTTCGACCGCCGAGGTCGCAAGCCGGACCTTGTATCCGGCCGCCTTCAGCACCGGGCCGAGCATGTTGCGGAAGAACGCGGAGTCGTCGACCAGCAGCACGGAGCGGCTGGCGATCGACTGCTTCATCTCCTTGCGCGAGAGCCAGTCGGAGAACGCCATCGGCAGGAAGTGGGCGACGTCGATGACTTCCGTGGCAAGCCCCTTGATCACCGCCGAGCCGAGAATGCCGTCGCGGCTGGAGCCGACCTGGATCTGCAGATGCTCCTCGACGATGTCGACGATCTCGTCGACCACCAGACCCATGCTGCGGTCGTCGTCGGCGAACACCAGGATCGGCTGCACGCCCGTGGTCGCGACCTGGACGCCCTCCATCAGCACCAGCGGCATCAGTTGGTCGCGGTACTGCACCATGTAGCGGCCGTTCGAGGATTCGATCTTGTCGGCGGCGATCTCTTCGAGACGCGTCACCAGCGACAGCGGCACCGCCTTCGGCTGCGGCGAGCCGGAGCGGAACACCAGCAGCGACGTGAGCTGCTCGGTCGTGGCCGCGCGCGTCGCCGCGCTCTGTTCCGCCAGATCGTGCTGCGCCGACACCGAGGTGCCGAGCGCCTGCGCGATCCCGTTCGGATCGACGATCATGATCACCGCGCCGTCGCCCAGGATGGTGTTGCCCGAGAACATGCCGATGTGGCGCAGCTTGGTCGACATCGGCTTGACGACGATTTCCTCGGTGTGGAACACGCCGTCGACGACGATGCCGAAGGTCTGGCTGCCGACCTGCGTCACCACGATGAAGCCGTTTTCCGGCTCGGTCGAGGCGGTGCCGTCGTCGATGTGCAGCAGCTTCTTCAGGTGCATCAGCGGCAGCAGCTTGTCGCGCAGCCGCAGCACCGGGGTGTCCTTGATACGCTCGATGCGGTGCTCGGAATTGGCCCGCGCGCGCACCAGCTCGACCACCGCGAGCTGCGGGATCGCGAAGCGGTCGCCGCCGGCCTCGACGATCAGCGCCGAGACGATCGCCAGCGTCAGCGGGATCTTGATGGTGACGCTGGAGCCCTCGCCGGCCACCGACTTGATCTCGATGGTGCCGCCGATCTGATCGATATTGGTGCGCACCACGTCCATGCCGACGCCGCGGCCGGACACGCTGGTGATCGCGGCGGCGGTCGAGAAGCCGGGCGCGAAGATGAATTTGTGGATCTGCGCCTCGGTCATCTTCTCGACCTCGGCCTCGGTGACCAGGCCGTTGGCGAGCGCCTTGGCCTTGATCCGCTCGGTGTCGAGCCCGCGGCCGTTGTCGGCGATGCAGATCACGATGTGGCCGCCTTCGTGATAGGCGGACAGACGGATGGTGCCCTGCTCGGGCTTGCCGTTGCGAGCCCGCTCCTCCGGCCGCTCCAGGCCGTGGTCGGCGGAATTGCGCACCATGTGGGTGAGCGGATCCTTGATCAGGTCGAGCACCTGGCGATCGAGCTCGGTGTCGGCGCCGTGCATCTCGAGCTCGATCTGCTTGCCGAGTTCGGAAGCGAGGTCGCGCACGATCCGCGGCAGCTTCTGCCAGGCGTTGCCGATCGGCTGCATCCGGGTCTTCATCACGCCGTCCTGCAGCTCGGCGGTGACGGTGGAGAGCCGCTGCAGCGGCACCTTGAATTCGGTGTCCTCGTGGCGGCGGCTGATTTCGAGCAGCTGGTTGCGGGTCAGCACCAGCTCCGACACCATCGTCATCAGGTGTTCGAGCGTGTCGACGTTGACGCGGATCGACTGGTTGGCGATCCGGTCGCCCTCCGCAGGCGCTTCCTGATCGGCGGTCTTCTTCGGGGCCTTGGCGGCGGGCTTCGGCGCCGGCCTGGCGATTTCGGCCACCGGCGCGGCGGCTGCGGGCAGTTCCGGCTCGCTTGCGACCGGCGCCAGCGGCGGCGCCTCGATTTCAATCGCGGTTTCCCGGAAGGCGCGCTCCAGCTCGTCGAGCGACACTTCGCCCGGGCGCAACGGGCGCTCCAGGGTCTGGGGCACCAGCACCCCTTCCGCCACCGCCGGTTCGGCCACGGCCGCTTCGGCCGGCGCGGCTTGCTGCGGTGCCTCTTCGGCGACCGGCGCAGCGCCGCCCAGCTCGGCGGCGATGTCCTCCGGCGTGCGCATCGACAATCGTTCGAGTTCGCCGATCAGGTCGCCGTCTTCGCCCTCGGGCTCGGCCTCGGTGGCTTCCAGCCCGCCGAGAATGTCCTTGATCCGGTCGATCGTGGTCAGGATCAGCGTCACGGCCTCGCCGGTCACCGGCATGCCGTCGCGGAATTTGCCCATCAACGTTTCGGCCGCATGCGCCAGCGCTTCCAGTCGCGGCAGGCCAAGGAAACCGCAGGTACCCTTGATGGTGTGAACGAGCCTGAAGATGTTATCCAGTATCTTCGCGTTGTTCGGCTCCTGCTCGAAGCGGACCAGCTGATTGTCAACCGTGTCCAGGCTTTCGAAGGTTTCCGTCAAGAACTCACGGAGAAGATCGTCCATGTGCGCTGGCCTCTTTGCGCGGCACACGGCAGCAGCCGTGACCGAAGTTATGCGGCCACTGTCTGCGGAAAGCGTTTAATATTGGTTGCGGGTTCCGGACGGGTGTGTCCGATTAAATCAATAGTCGAACGCGTACGACTACTAGGCGGGTCGTCGTAACCTCGCCTTTACCATTGACGCCCGCGCTCACTGACGCCCGCGCTCAGACTGCGCTGACGACCATGGCCTCGCCCTCTGGCGCAAGCGTCACGTTGAGTCCGCAGGACTGGGCCAGAAGACGCGTGTAGTAAGGCTGCACGCCGTGCGACTCGACCGGGCCGGCATGGCTGCCGTCGAGCTTCTCGACGATGTTCTGCGGCATCCGCGCATTGAGACCGGCCGCCACCACGCGGAACGAGAGATGCTCGCCCTCGCCGACCGGCTCGACGGTCAAAGTGCCGCCGCGCGGAATCGTCTGCTGTGCGATGATCAGCATGTTGAGCAGCAGCTTCACCCGGTTCTTCGCCAGCAGCACCCGCGGCAGATTCCAGGCGAGCTTGGTCTTCTCGTCCTCGAGATGGCCGCGGGCCATGTTCTGCGCGTCGCCGAGGTCGATCTGGGCGCCGGCGGAGCCGGCGGCGCCGAACGCCAGCCGGCAGAACTGCAGCCGGGCGGAGGCGGTCCGGGCGCTCTTGCGGATCAGATCGAGGGCAAAATCGCGATCTTCCTGCTTGGAACTGTCGTCCAGCACTTCGAGGCCATTGACGATCGCGCCGACCGGGCTGATGAGATCATGACAGACCCGCGAGCAAAGCAGCGCCGCCAGTTCGAGCGCGTCCGGAGCGGGGGCCTGGACGGGAGAGGGATTGCCGGACATTTGTCTGCTCCTCGGAAAGCGCGCGGCTCGTTCAAGACGAATCAGCCATGCTGAATGGCTTGATACACTGCGGCCGGTTGCGCTGCCAACAGAGGGACCGGGACAACCGGCCAGACGGAGGAAGACAGGTTGACGGGTAAGGGCCAGGCGTTCGGGACGGGACCGGTGATTTCGCATAACGACGCCGTCGCTTTAATGCAGCCATTGACCGAGCTGGTGCTGCGCGCAGGGGCCGGGATTCTGGCCACCGACCGTTCCGACCCGGTCGAGCACAAGCCGGACGGCTCGCCGGTGACGACCGCCGACCTCGCCGCCGACCGGATCATCGCCGAGGGGCTGAAACGGATCGCGCCCGACGTGCCGGCGCTGTCGGAAGAGCGCTGCGGCCTCGGCCGGCCCAGTTCGGGGAGCTTCTTCCTGGTCGATCCGCTCGACGGCACCAAGGAATACGTCGCCGGTCGCGACGAATTTACCGTCAATCTGGCGCTGGTGACCGACGGCAAGCCGCTGCTTGGCATCGTCGGCGCCCCGGCGCTCGGGCAGGTGTGGCGCGGCGTGGTCGGCCACGGCGCGGAGCGGCTGGCGGTCAATGCCGACGGCGCGCGCTACGACGCGACGCCGATCCACACCCGGCCGATGCCTGCCGATGGCGCGCCGTGGATCGTGGCGATCAGCCGGCTGCATCTCGACGAACGCACGTTGGCTTTCATCGCCGAACGGCCGGGCGGCGTGCACGCGCGGATGGGATCGGCGCTGAAGTTCTGCCGGATCGCCGATGGCGAGGCCGACATCTATCCGCGGCTGTCGCCGACTTGCGAATGGGACATCGCCGCGGGCGCCGCCGTGGTGATCGCGGCCGGCGGCGAACTGACCGACAGCAGCGGCAGGCCGCTGCGGTTCGACGAGCCGCGACCGAACTTCATCGTGCCGGAGTTCATTGCCTGGGGCGACGCCCGGGCCGCGTCCTGACGGGACGATGCGGTGGCGGACGCGGCAGGGGGCGGCCCTAATCCGCCAGCGTGGCAATCAGCGCCGGCCATTGCTGCCGGGCCGCGGCGAGATACCGTTCCGGACTGGCGGCGAAGGCGTCGCGATCGTCCTCGCGACTGAACAGATACAGCCGCTGGCCGGCGACCAGCCAGATCGTCGCATTGCCCTGCAACGGCACGCCGCGGGCGATGCCGACGGGATCATATCCGCCGAACTGCGGCGCATAGATCTCGGGGTGGCCGACAAACGCCGCCCGGTTGGAGGCATTGCGGAACCGCCAGATCGCGCCGGCCGCCGAGGCCTCGAAGCCGGCCTCCCCGATCCGGGGCGCGCCGTCGGTGAAATAGGCCACCGGATCGAAGCCATCGATCGCCAGTCCGGTGTGCCGATCGACCACAATCCGCTCGGTCGTGGCGCCCTGGGCCCACAGAGCGGCGCTCGCGGGACATAGCAGCAACGCGGCGAGGCCGATCGTGGCGAAACCGAGGCGCAGCGCGTTTCCTTCCTGCCGTTGTGCCGTCATAGTTGAACCCGATAACGTCCGAGTCGCGGGGCAGAGGCGCCACAGTAAGAGGGTGCAGGTCAGCATCCGGTTAAGGCGGCGTCGGGGATCGAGACCCAGGGGTGAGTTTGATGACCATCGTTTCACGTCGTGCCGCGCTGGCGCTGCTTGCGTCGGCGGCCTTCATCGTGCCGGCATCGGCGCAGCAGCAACAGCAGCCATTGCCGCCCAAGGCTGGTCCGGGCCCGGCCACCTACGGACCGGAAGAGCTGACCAGTGCCGGCCACCGTTTCTTCGGCAATGTGTCGCGGGGCCTCGCCTCGGTGATCGAGCGCGCGGTCAGCCAATGGGGCCTGCCGAACGGCTACGTGCTGGGCGAGGAAGGCTCCGGCGCGTTCGTGGCCGGCCTGCGCTATGGCGAGGGCACGCTTTACACCAAGAACGCCGGCGATCTGCGGGTGTACTGGCAGGGTCCGTCGGTCGGCTTCGACTGGGGCGGCAACGGCGCCCGGACCATGACGCTGGTCTACAACCTGCCCTCCACCAACGCGATCTATCAGCGCTTCGGCGGCATCGACGGATCGGCCTATGTGGTCGGCGGCTTCGGCATGACGGCGCTCACCGCCAACAATATCGTGCTGGTGCCGATCCAGTCCGGCATCGGGCTGCGGCTTGGCGCCAATATCGGCTATCTGAAGTTCACCCCGACCGCGACCTGGAATCCGTTCTGATCCAGGCTGCCGGTCAGGCGGCCATCCCCCGCCGGGATTCACGTTAACGCCGCAACGCACTGGCGCTGCGGCGCCGCTCCGTGGCATTGTGCGGGCTGGAGATTTCCGGCCGGACGGTAACGTCTACCCGGACCCATCTCAGGCAATGGCTCGCCGCACCATCGGCTCGCATCAGATGTCGCGCAGGCGCAATCCGCCGTTCCGGCCGGATCGCGGAGCGTGGACGCTCGGAATCCTCGGGTAGGAGACTTTCATGGTCGAACAGATCATGTATCTGGCGATCGGCTTTCTGGTGGCGATGCTGCTCGCGCTGATGATTGCGCCTCTGGTGCATAATCGCGCGGTGCGGCTGACCACCAAGCGGCTGGAGGCGGCGACGCCGCTGTCGATGGCCGAGATCCAGGCCGACAAGGACCAGCTCCGCGCCGAATTCGCGATGTCCGCGCGGCGGCTGGAGATGAGCGTCGACCAGCTCCGGAACAAGACCACCAGCCAGCTCGCCGAGCTCGGGCGCAAGAGCGACGCGGTCAACCGCCTCAAGGTCGAGCTCGCCGAGAAGAACGCGGCGATTGTCACGCTGGAGGCGCGCGAGAAGGCGGTGAAGGAGCAGCTCCGTACCACCGAAGAGGACTTCGCCGCCAAGACTCAGGCGCTGCGCAGCGCCGAGACGGCGCTGACGGAGAAGCAGGCCGAGCTGGCGCAGATCAACGCCGAGCTCGCGGACCGCTCGATGCTCGCCGACACGCGGCAGGTCGAGCTGGTCGCGGTGCGCACCCAGATCGAGGAGCTGCGCGCCCGCGTCGGCGACGCCGAGAAGGACTTCGCCGCAACGCAGACCCGGCTCGAAGCCCAGCGCGGCGAATCCGCCAGCGCCAGCCGCGAGCTCGACGAGGCCCGAGGCCGCGTCGAAAATCTCAGTCAGCGCGTCGCCGATCTCGACCGGCAATTGCTGGCGCAGGTCAAGGAAGCCGAAATGCTCGGCAGCCGCGTCGCCGCGCTCGAGGCCGAGAACGCCGAGCTGCGCGCCGCCGCCGGCACCACCGCCAAGGGCACGGGCAAGGCTGCTGCGTCGCCCGACCTCGCCCGGTTGCGCGCCGAGAAGGCCGCTTTGGAAGAGCAGTTGCGCATCGCCCGCGACGAGCGCGCCAAGGCGCAGCGCGAGCTGGCCGCAATCCAGCAGCAGACCGAGAGCACCTGGGCGACCGAGCGGATGGAGAACGCGCTGCTGCGCGAGCGCATCAACGACATCGCCGCCGAGGTCGCCAAGCTCGCGATCACGCTGGAAGGCCCGGATTCGCCGATCGAAGCCATTCTGGCGGGTCAGAGCGCGCCCTCGCCCGCCGCGTCGGCCACGACGGCCGCGCCCGCGGCCTCCGCCCGCACCAACGGCGCCGAGACCACCGCCGCCCCGGCCGTCGCCGGCGGCACGCTGGCAGAACGCATCCGCGCATTGCAGTCCCACGCCTCGCGCGCCCGGCAGATCGGCTGAAGGGGCGCGTCATCCTCGGCAAAGCCGCGGCAAATGGGTGAACCCGGCCGCAAATCCCGGGCTTGACGCTTGACACCCCCGCCCCGCACTCCGTAAATCGCGCCTCTACGATCATTGGCACCGGCCGCTCCGCGGCCCCGTTCCGATCGGTCCCGGGCGCATAGCTCAGCGGGAGAGCGTTCCCTTCACACGGGAGAGGTCCAAGGTTCGATCCCTTGTGCGCCCACCATCTGATCCTCTGAAACATCCTTCACCGTGGTCGCGGCTGCACGCCGCCCAACGCGGCTCTCACGGATCGCGCGAGTGCCACGGAAGCAACCGCATCGCATGCGGCGATCAGAACAGTGATTTTTCAGAAGACCTTCGATGAGATCGTCGGCGAATGCTTCAACAAAGTTCCATCCCGACCAACTCGGCGTCCTCCTTCGGATGGACGTTTTGGAAATGGCCTCGCAACTAATCGATACCATCTGTCGCAGGTGAACATCGCGGCGTAGTGATCACGATCCGCGGTCAAACGCCAAACGTCAATCGCCAAACGTCAATCGCCAAACGCGTCTCAGACCACGGAGAGACATTCGGACAATCCGGCAATTGGTACTACTTTGCATGCACTGGCGATTCGCGATCAGAATTGCACACCTGCACAGCTACTCCCGCATCGCCAGATTCCGCAGCGCCCGGATCGCCGGGAAGCAGGTCGTTTCCCTTCACAACAGACGGCAAAGCCGTTATCCTGCATCGACGCTTGAGAGACCGTGAGATCAGCTCGTGCTGGCGTCGGGATATCCCCTCGAGCTTGGAGATATCTTTGGCAAAGACGCCCGAAGCTCAGGATACCAAGCAATTGCTCTTCGATCCGGTGGCGTTTTTGAAGGCCACCGGCGTCGGCCACACTGTCAACCGATACAAGAAGAACCTGGCGGTCTTTTCCCAGGGCGATGTCTCGGATTCGGTTTTTTATATCATAAAAGGCAAAGTGAAGATCGTCGTATTGTCCGAACAGGGCAAGGAAGCGGTGATTGCCATCCTTGGACCGGACGAGTTCTTCGGCGAAGGCTGCCTCACCGGACAGGAACGACGTCTTGCCACCGCATCGACGATGAGCGATTGCGAGATCATGTGGATCAGCAAGCCGGCGATGTTGGCGGTTCTGCACAATGAGCCGACCTTCTCCGAGATGTTCGTCGCGCATGTTCTGGCGCGGACCATCCGTGTCGAAGCCGACCTGGTCGACCAACTGTTCAATTCGAGCGAGAAGCGGCTGGCGCGCGCGCTTCTGCTGTTGGCGAATTTCGGCAACGACAGCGAGCCCAAGAAGGTCATCGCGAAAGTCAGCCAGGAAACGCTCGCCGAAATGGTCGGCACCACGCGCTCGCGCGTCAGTTACTTCATGAACAAATTCCGCAAGATGGGCTTGATCGACTACAACGGTCACCTCGAAATCCACACCTCGCTGCTGAATGTCGTGCTGCACGAACAGCCGCATATTTCCGGGGACGAGTCCACGACATCGCAGCTCGATCCCTAGAGCATGGTTCCGAAAAGTGGACACCGGTTCGGGTCAAGAACACTCGTCGGACCCACACTGGGGATAGTTGTGGTCAATCCAGCTCGTTTTTCACGGCTGTCGAAGGCGGCTTGAGGAAGGCGTCGAACCGCTGCTTGACGATGGCGTAGCACTCGCACGACGCCAGCTCCAGGCCCGCACGATCGACCACCTGGATCATCCCGCGATGATAGCTGATGAGTCCGGCGGACTGCATCGATTGCGCCGCCAGCGTCACGGATTTACGGTTGACGCCGAGGATCTGCGACAGGAATTCATGCGTGTAAGGAAGCGCTTCGCCTTCGGCGCGGTCATGCATCATCAGCAGCCACCGGCACATCCGCTCTTCCGTCGTATGCATCGCGTTGCAGGCGACGGTCTGTTGAACCTGAGACAGCAGGGTTTCCGAATAGCTGACGAAGAGATTGCGAACGCGCTCGCTCAGTTCGAATTCGCGCTGCAGCAGCTCGATCGGGCACCGGACCGTATGGCCTTCGAGCTGCACGATGCAGCGGTTGAAGGAAACCCTGCTGTACATCGCGGCGAACAGGCCGAACGCACCCTCGCGGCCGATATTGGCGGTCTCGATGGCCGCACCGTTCTCCAAGACTGTCAGTAGCGACAGCACCGATCCCCGGGGAAAATACGCATGCCTGAGCAGGCCTCCGGCCTCGCAAACCATGTCGCCGAGCTTGAATTCGACCGGCTCGAGGTAACGGTCGATACGACCGCGGCTGTCCGGCGCCAGCGCGTCGAGCAGCTGATTGGTCCGCAGATCATGGTCGGTCTGTGCCTTCGACATCCGTGTCCTGTCAATCGTCCAGTCCGAGGGGCGACCGGCTCCGACGCGGTCGCGCGGCGGCGGCGGCATCTCGCTGACGTGTCTCTTGGACGCGTCGCCGCGACAATGCTGAGCATAACGGCTCACAACCGCGCTATCGCAGATCCGTTCCGATCGCGGCCGGCAGCGGGGCGAACAGCGAGCTCAATGAGCGACCGCCGCTTCGCAAAATATGGCTTGGGAAGGTTTCGGTGTTCGACGCCGCGGCGATCTGCCGATCTCGGAGTGAACGGCGGCGACGCGACCGGCGCGCAATCAATCGCGACGCCGAGCCACCGTCAAACCGGGCTCACCGGATCGTCCGGGCCGCCGGCCTCGATCTGATCGGTCCAATAGCGCGCCATTCGAATGCAGTGCGCCTTCAGCTCCGGATTGAGAGTGCCGCGCGACAACTGCATGAATTCATTTGCAAGACGCGCGCATTCCAGATCACGCTTCCGCCTATCGTCGAATCTGGACACACAGATCTCCTCACGCGAGGCCTGTGGTCGCACAGCCGCTTGCGCGCTGTCGGTGGTCCACACCACCGAGCGGCGGCGAAAAGCTGTGAAAACGTCGATCTGTGAGCCGATTTTGCGGGCAGCGGCGGATTGGTTCGGCGTTGTGGTATCGTCGGTTGAGAAACGGCGTCCGCGCCGCCATCCCGGAGACGCCCGGCACATTCGGCGCCGACGCGATCCAGCCGACGCAGCGCCCGACCGAAATCATCCGCCCGGTCATCTACGGCCTGACGCCGCTTCCCGAAACTGTCGGGCCTGACGGATCCGCCTACTGGACGTTCGGCTGCCACGACAGGTCGTCGGACCATAGATAGACGATGATGGCCGCCAGGCAGAGCACGATGCCGATCCAGAAGGTCGGCGAATGATGAATTCGCCTCCAGTCGCGCCCGCCCGCGGCGGGCGTTTCTCGATCGTGCTTGTGGTCGGTCATCGGTCCATCCATCCCGTTCGCGGCAGACTTGCTAGCGCTTCGCCGACTCGGCTCGCGCATCCGCCTTGTCCCACGCCGCCCTGTTGCCAGCCAGAGGCACTCGCATGTTTCTCGCCCGGCTCGTCGGGCTCTGCGAAATTGCACGGATGAATTGTAAGTGAAAAGAGCAATAGGGAGCATCCAACGCAACCCTTTCGTGACTGAATTGTTTGATGACCTCCGGCTGTCGGCAGCCGACGTCTCGTCCGCGCACGATTTGAATCACGGAGCTGGGTGTATTGCCCCGATCGACAATGAACCGCTCGTCAAGCCTTCAAGTTTCTGGACCATCAGGTCATGGGCCTGGGCAGCACGGAGCCGATCACCACAACAACGGCCGCAATGGCGCCGGCGACCAGCAGCCGGACGCGTCCGGCGGCGGGCCGATCGATAGCCGACGCTGCGATCGCCAGGGCTGAGGGGAGCGACACATGGGGGATCGGGGGGAGCCCACCAATCTGAGCGTGACATCGTCCGATTCGGCGCCCGGCTCGACCGGCACCCAGCGGAACATGCGCACGCGATTCCGGTCCGGCAGTTCGGAGCAGGATGCCAGGGAAGCTCTGGAGGCTGCCCGCAAAATGAAGCCGGGGCCGCAGCGCGCTGAAGCCCTGAAGCAAGCCGGCCTCCTGCAGTTTGCAGCCGATTGCGAGGGCATTCAGCTTGCAAAGAGGGGCCGTCCTCGCAAGTAACTTCCCCGATCGACGACGCAACGATCCCCGGGCGCCCCGGGCGGGCTGCAGCTCAACGAGCCGAAGCACCGACGTCCGCTCGGATTCGTTGCACACCCGCGGAGAATCGCATTGAGACATGGCGTTTGGGCTCGTCGACGAGTCTCGATCTTGCACCCCGTCCCGGAGCCGCTTCGTGATCAGATCCGTCCGCCCCAAGGAGCTCCATCTCGTCAATCGTATCGGATGGCTGCGCGCGGCGGTGCTGGGGGCCAATGACGGGATTATTTCGACGGCGAGCCTGATCGTCGGCGTTGCCGCGGCGGCGGCGCATCAGAACGATGTGGTGATTGCCGGCGTCGCCGGACTTGTTGCCGGCGCAATGTCGATGGCCGCGGGCGAATACGTCTCGGTGAGTTCGCAATCCGACACCGAAAACGCCGACCTTCGGCGCGAGGCGCGCGAGTTGCGCGATGATCCCGACGGCGAGCTCGACGAACTCGCCGAGATCTACGTCGGGCGGGGCGTCGACCGGATGCTCGCCCGGCAGGTGGCCGCACAATTGATGAAGTCGGATGCGCTCGGCGCGCACGCGCGCGACGAACTCGGCATCACGCTGACGACGACGGCCCGGCCGGTGCAGGCCGCCCTCACCTCGGCGCTGACATTCACGGTGGGTGCCGCGATGCCGCTGCTGATTGTGATCATCTCGCCCGCGAACCTGCTGATCCCTCTGACATCGGCCGCTTCGCTCGGGTTCCTCGCCGTGCTCGGTGCCGTAGGCGCCAGGGCGGGCGGGGCCAACATCCTGCGCGCCACGATCCGCGTGACGTTCTGGGGCGCGCTGGCGCTGGGGCTCACGGCCGGCATCGGCAAGATTTTCGGAACGATCCTCTAGGGTCTTGCGAGCAGCCGTCAAGCTGCTCGCGATCGAGGCTGTCCGGTCGAACGCGCCTCACTCAATCGGAATGCCGATAGCGCCCCCTGCTCGCCAGCGCTTCGGCGAACCGCTGCTTTTGCTGCTCGTCGAGGCTCTCGTAGAGCGGCTGGGCGGCATCGGCGAGTTTCTTGTGAAGATTGCCGCGCTCGATCTGAGCATCGCCATCCTTGCGGATCTGATCGATCAGATTCGGCTTGCCTGGCTGGTCGGCCTGGTTGGCGCGCGCATTGCGCCAGGAGGCCCGCTGTTCAGCCCGGGTTTTCCAGACCTCGACGATCGCCGCCTGGAATCCGGCCCAGTGCTTGTCCTGATCCAGCGTGAGGCGCAGATCGACCTTCATCTGGGCGGCGCGAGCCGCCGCCTTGTCGGCCATCTGGCTCTCGGTCAATTCCGTGCGAACGGAGCGGTCCGACCGGTCCCGTGCGACCGCCGGACCCGTCACGACGCCCGCCAGCAAGGCGGCTGTGGTCAGAACGACGAGTGCTTTCCGCATGATCGTTTTCCTTTCAAGGTTGGCTCGATTGAGACGACCGTGACTGCCAACCGGCGTCCACATCGCTCGAAAACGCTCCAGAGGTGCCGCTCGAGCGCCCGACGGGGTTTGATACCAATCGTAGTGGACGCCCCCCTTCGCCGGCCGACAGCGGCCCCGGGACATCACGCCAGGCCTGCGCCTTCATCGGGTCATCGGATGAACACGCCGAGCTCTTGCCGGCGCCGACTGACTTTGGACAACCGCGGCAGGACGGAAATTCAAAGGCGCAGAACAGACCGTCCGGATCATTGAGGAAGCCGTGGCCCCACTTTTTTGCCAGCGCGCATACGAACTCTTCCTGATCGAAAAGGGGCATGATGCATCTCCACGATGGGGCGGGAGCAAATGCACTCTCAGTCACCGATGGTCTGCCAAAGGCTGGGCGGTGATGAGCTATCTTTAATGATCGGCCGCACCAAAGCTGGTCAGAACGGACCACTGACGCGCGTTAATGATTCGGCGGCGCGAAGGCCGACCGACGGAGATGCAAGTCCGAGCTGAGTGCGGTTATCTAATCGATCACGGCGCTCCTTTGCAGGACAAGTGCCGCCGCGCGATCTCCCCCGTCGCGGTTCGCTCGAAGCGGGATCGATTTTCAAGGCGCTCATCGTGCGCGGCCTTCGGGAACGGGTCGCCGCATCGCACAACCCCGGCGGATATTGCATTGGCCGCGGCCACAAGACGATCGATCGAGTGCACTGCACAAAGCAGTTCGCTCGAGGAGAACGGCTTCGCAAGCGTCGAAGCCGCGCCAAACGCAATAGCGGCATTCAGGAAGCGGGGGGCCGTCGCGCCACGCCGACGTCGTGATCCGGAAATCGCCAGGATCCGCAGCAACGGCAAGTGCCCGTGGAAATGCCGAATTGTCTCCAGCCCGTCCATCGTCGGCATGAAGATATCGACGATGCCCAGATCGAACTTCATCGTCACGGCCATCGACACGGCTTCCCGGCCGTTGTCCGCCTGGGTGACGTCGTGTCCGGCGTCCGCCAAAACACGGCCCATTGCGGCACGAACGTCGTCGTCATCGTCGACAAGGAGAATTCGCACGTCATCGCCTCACCATCTCTGCGGACGCCGCTCCCGATCGGTCGGCCTGATGCCCGCCGCTGGACCGCCATCCGCGTATTGACCCTGCCGCGCCTTACAATGGGAACAATACACGCGTGCCGCGCTTTGTAGTTGCGACGCTGCCGAATGGAACTTTTGTCGGGCCTTCGGCGACGACATTCCTGAGCACGGTCTGGGAAAGGCTCACGACAAGGCTTCTCAGCTTCCGGTTTTCCGATCTCAGCTTTTCAATGACCCGGTCGCGTTCGTCCAGATGATCGGCGGAGTATCCAGTTGTTGCATCGCGGTCCGAGGACACCTGTTTCATCGCCAGTCCTTTGATGATGACTGAGACCCCATCGATCATTATCCGATGGGCATGATCCGATGGGTCGAAGACGCGTCGATCCTGACGGCGTAGCATGTTGCAGACTAGTGACACGGATTCGAGCCGGCCAGTTCGCAACAATGCGTACAAATTTGCTTCTCTTCGTAAGTACTTGTCTCGGGGTTTGTGATCGCTTTTGATCAGACGAGTGTCAGGTTGCTTGCAAGAGTGGAGCGACTCAATCGCCGACGCTCGATAGGAGATTTCCTGATGACGACACATGGCGCCTCGGAACTCCGGCTGTTGCGGCCGTTGCATTGACGGCTTCTGTCCTCATCGTCGATGACGACCCGTCGATCGGCGCGGCGATCAACACGCTGCTGCACTATCGAGGTTATCGCACCACATACGCCGCCGATGCCAGTTCGGGGACAGAGGCCTTTAACAAATACGCCTTCGACCTGGTGCTGGCTGATATTTTCATGCCGGGCGAAAACGGACTGAGCATGATCTCCCGTTTCCGTCGGACCTCGCCGTTGGTTCCGATCATTGCAATTTCAGGGCTGCGCTTCCGGACGGACGGCCCGCGTCTCGATTTCCTCACGATGGCCCGAAAGCTCGGGGCCGCATCGGTGTTGCGCAAACCATTTTCCCCGATGGAACTCATGTCGGCGATCGATGCATGCCTGGTTCAGGGGGCTGCTCTCGATTGCACTGCGCAACTGAAGCGCTGAGAAAGGATCACCAAATGCCTCTGAAGCGCAAACAATTCGATCCCAAATCAGTCGATCCCAAATCTTTCGATCCCAAATCTTTCGACCCCCAGTCACCCGCAGCCGCGCGACTGTCCGGCGATCAGGGCCTCAACGGAAGCCACGTGGAACCGGTGTCATCGGCCTCGATGTGGGCGACCGACGAGATCGGCGCTGCGATCGCGCACCAGATGAACGAACCGCTCACCGCACTCCTCTTGTATCTCTATGAGATCAAGCACCGGATCGAGGTCTCCGGCGTGACCGAGGAAATCGGCGGGGCCAGGTCGTTGCTCGAAACCGCGATCCAGGAAGCCAAGCGCGCTTGCGACATCATGGACCGCCTGAACTACGCGGGGGATCGTCCTGCAGACATCGACAACACCATCGCCCGCGGACGCCACAGCGTCGACGCCTGGCGGCATACGCTGGATCCACCGACCGGACTCGAATCCTCCCGGCCTCCCGTGTTGGTGCGAAGCCCGCTCACGCCCCGGGAACGCGAGGTGATGGCGCTGATAGCCGGAGGATCTTCCAACAAGGAAGGCAGCCATCGGCTCGGCATCAGCACCCGGACCTTCGAAGTGCATCGGGCCCGCGTCATGGAGAAGATCGGCGCCCGGAACGCAGCCGATCTGGTTCGAATCGCGCTCAGCACGACATGAGCACGGCCGACAGTAGTTTCGGCGAAGCCGGGGTTCCGTACCTGTCGGAAGTTCCGGGTGGTCCCGGCGTCGAACGGCACAAGCTCGCGGGAGACATGTTTCGGCTCGCTATCGAGGCCAGTCCGATGGGCATGTTGATGCTGAGTGGTGACGGCAGGATGGTGATGGTGAATGCCGAGATCGAACGACAATTCGGCTATGATCGGGAGCGGCTGATCGGGCAGACGGCCGAGATGCTGATTCCGCCCCGCCTTCGCCAGGATTACGCCCGTCACCGCGACGGCTTCAGCCGACGTCCGGCGACCCACCGCATCGCGGCAGGACAGCAGTTCTTCGGCTTGAGGCGGGACGGGAGCGAGTTCTCGGTCGAGATCGGGCTGACGCCCGTCCAGCTGGAGCACGATCACCTTGTTCTGGTGGTCATCGTCGACGCCAGCCAGCGCCAGGAAGCTGAACGGCATCTGGCTCAGCTGGAGGGAAAATATCGCGGGCTGCTCGAAGCAGCGCCGGACGCGATCGTCGTCGTCGACCAGTCCGGCGATATCGTGCTTCTGAATGTTCAGGCCGAGAAGCAATTCGGCTATCACCGGGACGAGCTTCTGGGGCAGCAGGTCAAGAATATCATCCCGGAGGGCTTTGCCGAGCGTCTGATCGCCGACAAGCTTCGATCGGTCGAGGATGCGCGCGCCCAGCAGATCGGAACCGGCATCGAACTCATCGCGCGCCGCAAGGACGGCAGCGAGTTCCCGATCGAAATCATGTTGAGCCCGCTCGACAGCGCCGATGGGGTGCTGGTCACCGCCGCGATCCGGGACATCTCGCAGCGTAAGGACGCTGAGCGGCATCTGGTCCAGATGGAGGGCAGATACCGGGCGCTTCTGGAAGCGGCGCCGGACGCCATGGTGGTGGTCAATCAGGGCGGCGAGATCGTCCTGCTCAATCTCCAGGCGGAAAAGCAATTCGGCTATCGGCGGGACGCGTTGCTTGGACAGAAGGTGACCAACATCATTCCCGCGGGATTCGCCGAGCGGCTGATCGCCGACCGGTTGCGATCCCGGGAAGACGCGCTGGCCCAGCACATGGGCGCCGGCATCGAACTCACCGGCCGGCGCAAGGACGGCAGCGAATTCCCGATCGAGATCATGCTCAGTCCGCTGGAAAGCGAAGACGGCATCCTGGTGACCGCGGCGATACGGGATATCAGCGCTCGCAAGCACATGGAGCGGCTCAAGGATGAATTCGTTTCAACCGTCAGTCATGAACTGCGTACGCCGCTGACGTCGATCTCCGGCTCGCTCAGCCTCCTGGTCGGGCAATGGACCGGCAACTTTCCGGAGCCGGCGGCACGGCTCGTGGCCATCGCGCACAAGAACAGCCAGCGGCTGGTGCGCCTCATCAACGACATCCTCGACATCGAAAAGCTCGAGGACGGTCGTGTAGTCTTCAATCTGTGCCGGGTCGACGCCCGCATCACCGTCGAGCAGGCGATCGAGAGCAATCGTGGGTTCGCCGAAGGCTATGGTGTCAAGGTGCGGCTCGCCGCCGCATCGGCGAGCGGCGAAGTCAATGCCGACCCCGACCGTCTGGCGCAGGTGATCACCAACCTGCTTTCCAACGCGATCAAGTTTTCCCAGCCGGGGCAGGAAGTGCTGGTCGCGGTCGAACGATGCGACGACCTTGTCCGCATTTCGGTTCGCGATCGGGGCTCCGGAATTCCGGCCGCATTCCGGATGCATATGTTCGAAAAATTCGCCCAGGCCGACGCGACCGATGCGAGGCGAAAGGGCGGCACCGGCCTCGGCCTCAGCATCGTCAAGCAGATCGTCGAACGGCTGAATGGCCAGGTCAGCTTCGACGACGCGGCCGGCGGAGGAACGGTGTTCTGCGTCGATCTTCCGGAGTGGACGAATCCGGTCGACGACGCATCGCCGGTTCCGCACTATCGAATTCTGCACCTTGATGACGACCCGGACGTCCTGGCAATCGTCGCCCATACCCTCAGCGCGACCGCCCAGGTGATCTCAGTGAATTCGCTTCAGGGCGCACGACAGATCCTGTCGGTCGACCGGATCGATCTGGCCGTGCTGGATCTGGCGCTCGGCGAGCATTGCGGGCTGGAATTGTTACCTGATTTGCACGACCTCGATGGCAATTCCATTCCGGTGATCATTTTCTGCGCCGGCCCGATCGAGCCTGCCTATGACCGGCAGGTCCGCGCAGCCCTGATCAAATCCAAGACCCCGCTGGATTTGTTGCTGGCGACAGTCCAGAGCTGCCTGGCCCGCCCCGATCGACGCGAACGTCGCGAACGCCGCGAGGTCGCATGACGATTCGTGTCCTTCATGTCGACGACGAGCCGGACATTCGCGAAATCGCGGCCATCTCGCTCGGTCTGGATTCGGAATTCATCACACGCAGTTGCGGATCTGGCTCCGAAGCCATCGCCGCCGCCGCCGAATGGCCGCCCGATATCATCCTGCTCGATGTCATGATGCCGGAAATGGATGGTCCGGCGACGCTGGTCCGCTTGCGCGCAAGCACGACCACCGCGAGCATTCCGGTGATCTTCATGACCGCGCGCGCCCAGACCCGTGAACTCGACCTGTTCCGGTCTCTCGGCGCCGTCGGCGTCATACCCAAGCCGTTCGACCCGATGACGCTCGCGGCCTCGGTGCGTTCGCTGATCGAGCCGGTCGACAGCAAACTCGCGCGACTGCAGAGCGATTTTCTGCACCGGCTCGACAACGATGTCGCCAGGCTGAAGCAACTCGCCGGCACTCTCGGCAAGGCAACGCCGACGAAAGCGGGCTTGAAGGAGATCGGCGAGATCGCTCACGGCCTGGCTGGCGCCTCCGGCGTTTTTGGCTTTCCGCAGCTCGGCGACCTCGCCGCCGACCTCGAACATGCGATCGCCGACGAGGTCATCGGTTCGGCCGATCTCGGCACTGTGAATCGCTCGCTCGATCTGCTGCTCGCGGGCATCTCGGCACGTGACGCTGAGAAGGACTTCGTAATGTGACCCTGGCGCCGGGCAGATCAAGCGACCGGTGTCGGCGCTCTTCCCCGCTGCTGACGGCCCTGACTCTGGCGCTGACGATCGCAGCAACCAGTCAAGCCGTCGCTCAGCGGCTCGACGGCTTCAACCTTGTCGCAACCACGGGCCATCCATTCGGGAGCGCCGACGCCGAGCGCTCACTGAGCCTCGCCAGGCATCTCGGCGCGCGCGCCGTCGCTATCATTCCGTTCCTTTGGCAACCGACGATTTCGAGCTCCGAGATCGGATCGGGCAGCGAGATGCCCGACCAGGCCCTGCGGATCGCGATCCGCCAGGCCCACCGGCAAGGCCTGTCCGTCGTCGTGAAGCCTCACATCTGGGTGCCGGAGAGCTGGGCCGGCGCGGTCGAACCGGATTCCGAGGCGGCGTGGCGGATCTGGTTCTCCCGCTACCGGACCGAGCTCGAGCGGATCGCACGGATCGCGGCCGAAGAAGGAGCCGAGCGACTGTCGATTGGTACTGAACTCAAGAAGACCAGCCACCGGCCGGAGTGGATCGAGCTGATCGCCGCCGCACGCCGGATCTTTCCCGGGCAATTGTTCTACGTCGCCCACAATGTCGAAGAGGCCGAAGCGTTGACGTTCTGGCCGTTGCTCGACGCGATCGGCGTGTCGCTCTATCCACCCTTGGGAGCCGACGACGATCGCGCCGGCAGGCAGTCGGTGATGCGGGGCGTCGCCGATCGCCTCGAACTGTTGTCGCGCCGCGTCGACAAACCGATCCTGGTCGGCGAAATCGGTTTGAGATCGGCAAAGGGCGCGACGGCGAAGCCGTGGGAAAGCGCGGAGGAACGCGTCGCCGAACCCGATCAGCAATTGCAGGCCGATGTCATCGCCGACTGGCTGGCAGCGCTCGACCGCCCGTCCATCGGCGGCGTGATGATCTGGCGCTGGTTCACGGACCCAGCGGCCGGCGGCGCCGCCGACACCGATTTCACCGTGCAAGGCAAGCCGGCGCAAGCCGTGTTGTCCTGCGCCTGGACCGGAATCTGCAGCAAGCCCTGATCAGAACCTGAACCAGGCCCCGAGCACCAAGCCGTTTTCCTGCAACGCGTTTCGTCCCGCATAGGTGGTGTAGCCGCCGACCTGCAGCGACAGCGCCGACGTCAGGGCGTAGACCGCGCTGAGTTGTAACTTGTGATACGCGAAGCTCGCATATCCCCAGCTGCCCGTTCCTTCCGAAACCACGTTGAATGATTGCGCCAGCAGCAACCAGCGCTCCTGCGGCCGAATGCCGAAGGTGATGTCGGCCCGGAATTCGTCCGGCGGGCCGCCCAGCCTGAACCGCTGCGCGATCTGGACATCGACGAAGGCCGGCAGCCCTCCCAGCGTGGAGCTGTATCCCACCAGACCGCGGACATCGATTTCGGGGTCCGTGTATCCGATCGCCGCCACGTTCGACTTGTCGTAGGTGCCCGGAATCCGGACGGTCGTCTGCGCCGACACCACCCATGAGCCGTCGGTCCAGAGCCGCACCCTGCCGCCGAGATCGGTGTAGCCTAGTCCCGTGCGGCTGGCGTCGATCGGCGCGGCGATGTCGACGTACTGCAACGACGGCGAAACGATCACCGTGAACCAGTCGGTGATACCGTATTCGATCCAGGCCTGCGACTCGACCTTCCGGTAGCGTGGGATCCGCTGCTGCGTACCGGTGCCGTCGAACGCCTTACTTGCCGCACTGGCCGTTGTCGTGACGTATCCGTATCCCTGGCCTTGCTGCAGCGTCCACGCGGCGGCGAGCGCTGCGGTGTGAGACGCCGTCATGCCGATTGCGGTCAACACCCCGAGCCCTATGAATCTGCGCACCTCTCCGCACTCCCCTGTACGCGGTTTGCACCGCATCAAACGTCAGGCGACTTCCCGCACGGTGCGATCGCCGCCATCGGCGGCTGCGCGAGGCACCGCCGCCATCGCCCGTGTCAGCAAGTGTATTCTCTCGATGCCGCTATCGACCTGGCCGGTGACGACCGCGACGCTCGCGGTGACGTGGTCGGCGTAAATCGCTTCCGGATTGGCGATGCGAAGATCCGACACCGCGGCGCGTAGCGTGTCCCCGAGTTCGAATGCGCGCTGAAACGGCAGATCCGGAGCGATCAGCACGATGGTGCCATTGCGATAGGCGGCGGCGACGACCCCGACCGTCGCTGCCGCGGCGCGGACCGAGCGGGCGACGCGAGACAAGATCTCCGCCGTTGCCGCGTCTCCCCGGCTCTGGCGCAAGGCCTCGAGCCGATCGACACCGAGAGCGATGACGGACATCTCGCCGACGGCGTGATTTTCCGCGATCAGGTAGGCTTCGGCGACATCGCCGACGATCAGTCCGGTGGCCTGGTCGATCCAGTGCGACGTCCGGCGGTCGCCCAGGTTGGACAGGAACTCGAGCAGCTCCCGCTCTCGCGCACGACGTCGATCGAGTTCGGATTTCAGCTTCAGCGCGGAACGAACCCGGGCCTGCAGTTCGACCCGTTTGATCGGCTTGGTGATGTAGTCGGTGGCGCCGGCGACAAAGGCATTGGCGAGATTGTCGACGTCGTCCAGCAACGTCACCATGATGATCGGCACGTCCATCAAATGCGGTTCGCCGCGGATCCGGGCGCAAGCTTCGATGCCGTCGATCCCCGGCATCATGATGTCCATCAGGACAAGATCGACGGGCGACACCGTTGCCGGGGCTGAAGTTCCTACCGCGAGAATGTGATACGCCTCCTCCGCCGATTCAGACGTCTGGATGTCCTCGTAGCCCGCGGCAAGCAGCATCGCCTCGGCGACATCGCGCGCATCCTCACTGTCATCGACAACCAGAATTCGCATACAGATAGTTCCCTGTGTCGAGCGACAGCTCATTCCCAAACGCCGGTGAATCCGGACCGCATCAATCCCGCGCGAACAATCTCCAGTTCGCGTTCTCGTAAACCAATCGATAGCCGGGCGCGCCGCGCCAATAGAGGGTTGGAAATGCCTTGTTGAGACGGTCCTGCGCACCGGCTCCGACCTGCGGATCCGGCACGGCGACGAACGGCGTCTCGATTCTGGAGAAGCGCACACCGAAGTTGAACGCATCGTCGGACGGCGAAAACAGTCCCTTTGCCCGGCCACGGCCCAACACCACGGCCGGGGCACTGAAGGTGTCGACCAGAACACCATCCAGGCCGATCGTTGCATTGCCGAGATTGATGGCGGCGGCCCGCTCGGTATCGGTGCGACCGCCGTCGAGCGCGATGCTGACGTTGATGGCGCCTCGCGGGTCCAGCAACACCAGACCGGCGATGCCGCCGATCCATCCCACGACCAGCAACGAAACCGCGAAGGCTAGTCGCTCACGGACCACGGGCACGCGCACCATGATGACGGCGGCCAGAATCGGCGGCATCACCGCCAGTGCGGCCGGATCACCGAACAGGCCGGTGATAACCGCAATGCCGGCCGCCGCCATCGTCATCACAATGATTACCACGGGGGGGGCGACCAGCGGCCGACGCTGCAGCACCCAGCCGATTGCGATCGGGACGATCGGCGCCGCCATCAGCAGTGCCGCCGCCACCGCGATCCCCGCGTCGAGCGCCAGCGAACCGCTGAGGCCGCGACCGAACAATTGAGAAAACCCGACCGTCCAGGCCGCCAGACCTTCCGACGGAGCAACCAGAAAACTCCAGCCGCTGCCGGGAAACACCCAGGACATGTAGGTGAAAGCGGCGACGCAGAACACCGTCGGAAACACCAGCGCGACGATCAGGTTGAGCACCGAGCCCGCCAGCAATTCCGGTCGCAGCGCGAACACCAGCAGCGGAACCGCGGCGCAGGTCAACGCGGCGCCCATCGGATGAGTGAACGTCAGCCCCAGCATCGCGAGCGCGACTGCCATCACTTCCGGCGCGGCGCTGCGGGCGCGGATGTCGTAGAGCGCGCGGCTCAGCAGATAGAGAAATCCGGCCAGCATGATTTCTGCGGGGCCGGCGATGGCCGCCCGCAGCATTGCGGGATGCAAAGCGAGAAGCAGCGTCGCCGCGAGGGCTGCGAACAGCGGCAATCCGGCGCGCCGAAAGGAAACGAGCCAGACGCTCGCCAGCGCCGCCAGCACGAAGGCCGTCAGCACCACCGGCGCCGACAGGCCGACCGGATTGAGAAACTCCAGCAGCGTCGTGGCGAGAAACGGGATGGTCGGATAGGCGGCCAGCACCCGCCCGATCGGCATCTGGCTGTCGCTCGCGGTGATCGCATTCGACCACAGCGTGATCGCGTCCTCCGGCACCAGACCCGCATTCGCGGCGGCCTTCGCCATCAGCAGCACGGTGACGAAGGTCAGCAGCGCCGCCGACAGCACCGGGACAGCGCGATTCATGTCGTCGTCTCCTGACCGAGCGCCAGCTCTTCGACGACGTGCTTCGATACCCCGTGGTTGGTCTTCTCCCAGTAGAACGGATTCCGCAGCAATTGCCAGAGCCCGCGGTAGCTCGCGATCGAGATCAGGACCCAATAGCCGAGTGCCGTGAGGCTGTAGGGAATCAGATTGAGCCACCCCCTTCGGATCGGCGCCAGCATGTTGAGGAAGATGAAAGCGCCGTTGCCCGCCAGCAGGTTGAACAGGCTGAGATAGAGCAGCGGCTCCGGAAACACCCGATCGAACCCGTTGGTCAGCCCGATCAGCCAGATCGCGAACATCAGCCAGAACACCGGATTGATCAGTCCGGCCAGCACCGTGCCGCCGATGAAGAAGACGAAGCCGAGGAAGCCGAGCGGACCGATGCTGCGCAGCAGATGCAGCGGACGCCTGGTGTGGACCAGGAAGGTCTGCATGTAGCCCTTCATCCAGCGCGAGCGCTGCCTGATCCAGTTGCCGGTGTGGCAGCTCGCCTCCTCGAAGGTCGTGGAGTCGACCACGCCGACGCGGTAGCCCTTCTGAGTGAGGCGAACGCCGAGATCGGCGTCCTCGGTGACGTTGAAGGGATCCCAGGCGTGCAGTTCGCGCAGCACGTCGATCTTGAAATGATTGGATGTGCCGCCGAGCGGGATCGGGACGTTGAGCCGCTCCAGCCCCGGCAGCATCTGGTCGAACCACAGCGCGTAATCCAGCGTGAACATCCGCGTCAGCCAGTTTTCGCGGGCGTTGAAGTAGCTGAGGCGGCATTGCAGGCAGGCGGTGTTGGCCGACGACTGGCGGAACGTCGCCACCACCTTGCGGAGCTGATCCGGCTCCGGCCGGTCCTCGGCGTCGTAGATCACCAGGAATTCGCCGCGGGCGAACTGAAGCGCGAAGTTGCAGGCTTTCGGCTTGGTCTGCGGATGAGACGGCGGCACCCGGATGACTTCGAAGATGCCTTCGAGCCCGAGCGTGCTGGCGACCTCGATGGTTTCGTGATCGTCGGCTTCCAGCACCAGTTTGATGTCGAGCTTGCCGAGCGGATAATCGAGCTGACGCAGCGAGCGCGCCAGCATCGGCAGCATCTTCGGCTCGCGATACATCGGCACCAGCACGGTGAACACCGGCAACTCGTCGTCGGTGAGCGCGCGCGCCGCGATCGCGATGGCCTCGTCGCGATCGACCGAGCGGGCGCCTCCCACCGAGACCAGAACGCCCTTGAACAGGAAGTTGCCGAGATAGAACAGGCTCATGATCAGGTTGATCGCGATCAGCGTCGCGATCGGGACGACCGCCAGTCCGATCAGCAGACAGGTCGCGATCAGGTAGCCGAACAGAACCTGAACCGGCGTGAACACCTGTTGGGCGGACATGTCCGGATCGAACTCGGCGAGTTCGTAGACGGCGCGATGCGACAGCGCGTCGGCGAAGACCGTCTGCACCGCCCAGATGATGTCGAATTTCGACGCGACGACGAATTCGATCGCGTTGCCCCAGCGCTGCCGAGCGAACAGCACGACGTCCGGCCCCGGCTCCGCAGTCGCGATCACGATTTTGCCGTCCCGGGTCCGCCACGGCATCGTCAGCCGACGGGAGTAGACGTCCGCGTCGGCCGCGGCGAGCAGCGACCGGTCCGGCGCGTCGCCGATCAGATCGACGAATGGCAGCTCGTAGTGATAGGCGACCGCCTGGTAGTACACGGCCGGTTCGACCCAGGCCCGCGACAGGATGGCGTCGCCGAGCCGGACATGCCAGGCCTCGGCGAGGCCGACCGCCTCGTCGAGTTGCGGCAGGCTGAGGACCCGGCGGGCGACCAGCAAGTCACCGAGAGCGAGATCGGAGGGTGAGAGCGGCTGCATCCGGCCCTCACTCGCCCGCGGCGGTTGCGCGGCGACGATACAGGCGCTGCAGAATGAACAGCAGGGTCAGCGTGATGAGAACCCAGATCCCGCCGATGATCCAGGATCGGAAGCGCTCGAACGTGCTCAGCCATGAGCTTTGCTCGGGATAGGACACCCGCAGCAGGGTGTCGCGCTCGGTCGACATCGCCAACGCAACGCCGGTTTTGTCGAGAAACGCCACATCGCCGCGATCGAGGTCGACGCCAGGAGCGACCGGAAGCGCGCTATCGGCGCCGAGGGGCTTGATCCAGAGTCCCGGAATCTCCCCGGCGGTCACGATCTGGGCCACCGCGCCGGTGGTGAATCCGCCGACATCGAGTCGCGTTCGGCCGGAGCGATCGACGATCGCCACCCTGCCGCGATCGAAGCTGACCCGTTGCCCGGCGCCGACCGGCGCCAGATTGCTGACCGCGATGAACGACGCCGTCGGCGCCGGCGCAGCGCCGGCGTCGACATATCGCACGGCGATCGGCGCGGATTCGCGCGACAGCCCGTCAAGAACGTCCGCCAGCATCGGCAGCACGGAGAGCGGCTTCACCGCCGTCGTGGAGGGCACCAGCACTTCAACGCCATTTGCCCAGAACGTCGACAGGTCGGAAAAGTCCCGCGCGGTGGCGCCGGTCGGCGACAGAATGACCGAACTCGAGCCGAGAATTTCCGCCGGATACCCTTGCGGTTCGAACCTGCAATCGCCCTGCGCGCTTCGACGCTGAACCACCACGCGTATGTTCGCGACCGCGCCGACCAGCCCCTCGGGAAGCGCCAGATCGAGCCGGGTCGGCTCGCCGATCGCGGCGACCGCACTCGACATCAGCCGCTCGTTGAGAAAGGCGCTCACGACGGCCTTCTCGCCGGCGCCGTCCGGCGCCACCATCACATCGAGCAGGATCCGGGATGGCCTCGTGCCGCCCGCCAGCATGCGGTTGGCGATGGTGACGGCGAGATCGGCACGGCCGAACACTTCCGCCTTCGCCGGCACCAGGCCGAGTTCATCGAAACTGACGCGTTCGGTCGGGCCGTTTGGCGACGTGACGTGCCCGACCGAGGCGGACGGCGTGTCACGCAACGCCGCGAGAGAGGGATTCCCGATCAGGCGGCCGGCCCGCGCGGAGGCGGCGTCGGTCACCATCAGCATCGGAATGCCGCCGATCCTGCCGGCGGCGAGCGTATTGTCGATCGGGGTGGTTTCGGCCGTGCTGGCCAGGCTCGGCAGCGGCGCGTCGACGTGTCCCACCATGCGATCGAGACCACCCACCACGATCAGGCCGCGTATCCATTGACGACGGTCGTCGGGCTTCACCAGCGGCGGCAGGTTTTCGACGCCGTGATAGAAGCTGATCTGCCGGCCGTTGGCGCTGAGCGACCGCGCCAGCGTCAACGCTGCCGCGACATCCTCCGACGGCGGGCTCGGATCCGACAGCAGGATGGCGACATTCTGCGGCAACAGCGCCGCGGTCGCGGCGATACTCGGCGCGCCGCGCACGCCGACCTCGAATTCGACCGCGGATTCCGGGCGCACCGTCAGGCTGTCGCCGACGTAGCGGACGTCGATGCATCGATCCTGCGTCGCCGCGCCGGAATACAGAAACGACAGCTTGAGAAAGCCGTCGCGCGCCACCGCGCCGAGCAGCGGCACATGGACGGTGCGGGCACTGCTCTTGCCGTCGAGCGCGACGGCCGACACCGACCGATCGTTCACCAGAACTTCAAGGCTGCGGCGCGCGTCATGGGCGCTGACGTCGTCGAACACCAGCTTCAGGGCAGCGAGACTGAGTTCGATGCCTTGCGGCACCGGAATGTAGATCTCGCGGCGGCCGCCGAGATTGGAGAACCGGAAGCCGTTGGGATAGCCGACATTGGCGAACAGCACTCCGACCGAAATCGACTTCAGCAATTGTGGATCGGCGGGCGCTTCGCGCACCTCGGGCACGACCGCCACCATATTGCGGGGCTGCGGCTGCGCGCGCACCACCGTGGGGCGATTGGTTAGGACGGGCTTCGGCTCGGATCGGGCAGCGGGGGTGACGGTCGCAGTCAGACATGCGGCAAGCAGAACGCGTGCAGAGGATCGCATCAAGGTTCTCACTCCTGAACTGTCTCATGTGAAATGTCGGCGAGCGCGGCGGTCCGGAGCGCAGTGAGGCCAACCTTCAACTGCGCGAGTTCGTCGCCGGTCAGCCCGCGCTGCGCGCGAAACGGATCGATCAAGAGGCTGTCGAGCGAACGCGCCGCCAGACCGGTCGTGGCCAGTCCGACCGTCGATGCGACGCCGCAGATATCGTGAATGTGTCGATAGGCCTGCGCGACGGCTGCCGCCGAATCCTTCAGGTGGCTCGGCATCGCTTCGAAGCTGCCGTCAATGCACTTGATCCTGTCGTCGAGTTTCAAAAAAAACCGGGCGCGTATCTCGGCGATCCGCCGCGCGAATTCCGCATCCTGAAGCAATTGTCGTTGCGAGCTTGCCATGTCGCATGGATAAGATGCTTCACTTAATAATACTTGAATACGCTACCACAAAGAAGAATATTTACTCGCGACATAAGTACTTACTCTGACAACGGGCGATTACTTAGAGTATTTCTCTCTATCCGTACGCGATATTACTTAGATCATGACATATCGATTTCAACGGCTGCGCCGGGTGCTAAAACGGCCCCTGAATCGCGAAATACGTACCGGGTGCTGATATCACCGCAAGGACGTGCGACCGATCATCTCAGCGACACAACGACGTGGCCGCGCCACCGAGACGTGATCACACGAGAGGCTGTGGTGGCGCCCCTCCAACGCGTCCGGCTATGTGCGCGCGCCGACGCGCAACCAGTGCCTTTGACCCGACGCACTCGATCCCGATCATCGCATCGCTCATCGAATATCTTGTACTTGTCACAGCACAGGGCGAGCGCCCGACGTTTCTGCGCTTCCTTTGCTTCTGCCCCTCGCTTGCATTCGCGCCAATCGGCCGCACACCGACGCACCGCAGCAATTGATCCGGCACAAAGCCGCCGCGGCGGTGGTCGGTTAGGCGACTGGGCAGATGGCTCAGCAGACCATTGGCGGGAGGCGGACGAACATCATGGCTCACACCCTCGAACAGAAAATCATCGGCTTGCTCGAGCAGGAGACCGCGCTGCGGCAATGGCTGGAGCAGATGCGCGCGCTGATCAAGGACGCGCGCGGCGTCACCGTGATCGCAGGCCTCTCACCCGCGGAGACCGAGGAATTCCTGCGGCTCGATCCGCAGATCCGGTCGCATCGCGGCGCGATGAGCGATGCCGAATTCGAATCGGCGCGCCATCGCCATGCCGAGTTGAAGGACAAGATCGACACCGCGTTGCAGGACGACGCGATCGAAAGCCTGAGCGACTGGGGCAGCGCCGCTGCGCGCGGCTGACGATCCACACCCCACACTCATCGCCCGCGGAAGCGGGCGATCCAGTATGGCAGAGCTTCCGCTTTCCGCCGACACCTTCGGGGATACTGGATCCTACGCGTTCGCGTAGGATGACGTTGTATCGGTGTGCAGGCGGAATCAGCCATGCGTTTCGCGGCACGGGACCTGACCTACGGCCGGATCACCACCGGTCCCTAGGCCGACGCCTGCCCCGTCGTCTTCGTGACGACCGGCGGACAGAACTTCTCGGCGAGCCAGGACGACAGCATCGCCGGCACCAGGCCGACCAGCCCGTACAGCACCAGTTGCAGCGAGCCGGCGTCGGCGCCGCGGTTGGAATACAGAAAGGCGGTGGCGACGAAGCCGATCAGGCCGACGATCAGCATCCGGATCCGCGGGCCGATCGGGCGAAGGTGGCAGATGATCTCGTCGATCGCAGCCATCATCAGCGCCGGCAGCAGGCCGAACAGGTAGCTGTATTGTAGCGACCTGAACAGCACGACGACGAACTTCTTCACCTCCATCAGATTGGTGTGGGCCCAGTAGCCCGACAGATAGCTGGTCGCCAACAGCAGCAGCAGCCCGCCGACGAACGGACCGAGCGCGCCGAAAATCAGATATCGCTTCATGCCTACTCCACCGATGGCAGCTCCGCCCTGCGGCCTACGCTACGCAGAACCACCAACTTCGACAACTGGCGCGGCAGGCGCCGGCCGGCGCTGCCCGCCGGCTACATCTGCACTTCGATCAGATTCGGGCCGCTGCCGGCGATGCCGGCGTCGAGCGCCTTGTTGAGTTCATCGGCGCTGGTCACGGCGCGGGCCGGCACGCCCATGCCCCGGGCCAGCGACACCCAGTCGAGGTTCGGCCGATCCAGCGACAGCATGTCCTGGGCGCGCTGGCCCGGCTCGCCGGCACCGACGCCGTCGAACTCGCCGCGCAGGATCTGATATTTTTGGTTGGCGAACACCACGGTGGTGACGTCGAGATTTTCGCGCGCCTGGGTCCACAGCGCCTGCAGCGTGTACATCGCGCTGCCGTCGCCGACCAGGCAGATCACCTTGCGGTCCGGGCAGGCCACCGCGGCGCCGACCGCGACCGGGGGCGAGAACCCGATCGAGCCGCCCATGTTCTGCAGCCAGTCGTGCGGCGCGGCCGCCGCCGTCGGCGGGAAGAAGCCGCGGCCGGTGGTGATCGATTCGTCGATCACGATGGCGTTGTCCGGGATCGCCATGGCGATCGCCTGCGCGATCGAGGCGTGGGTCAGCGCGCCGCTCGGCCGCGCGATCTCGACGAGTTTCTGCGGCTGCGCGTCCTGCGCTTTCGCACCGAGCGCGCCGGCCAGCGCTTCGAGCGCTGCGACCGAATTCTCGCCGCCCTCAGTCATGCGATGCACCTCGCAGCCTTCGGGCTTCAGCAGGCTCGGCTTGTTCGGATAGGCGAAGAACGCCACCGGATCGTTGGCCTCGACCAGCACGATGTGGCGGAAGTCCTTCAGGATCGGCAGCGCGGATTCGATCACATAGGGAATCCGCTCGATCGAATAGCGGCCGCGGCCGCGCGCCATCCGCGGATTGTAGGTCTGGCCCATCACACGGCATCCGGTCTTGCCGGCGATCCGCGCGGCGAGGTCGAGGCCGTGCTCGGTCAGCGCGCCGCCGGTCATCAGCAGCAGCGTCGGCTCGCCGGAGCGCAGCACGCGCGCGGCGGCTTCCACCGCGTGCGGCGAGTAGCTCGGGCGCTGGGAATCCTCCGGCACCTCGGCGATGCCGTCGGCTTCGCCCCACGCGGTGTCGGCCGGCAGGATCAGCGTGGCGATCTGCGGCGGCGCGCTCCTGGCCGCGGCGATCGCAGCGGCGCCGTCGCGCGCCACGGATTGAGCGTCCGGTGAGGTACGGACCCAGGCCGACATCGGCCGGGCCAGGCCTTCGATGTCCGAGGTGAGCGGGGCGTTGTAGTCGATGTGGTAGGTGGCGTGCTGGCCGACGATATTGACGATGCCGGAACTGGCCTTCTTGGCGTTGTGCAGATTGGCGAGGCCGTTGGCGAGGCCGGGGCCGAGATGCAGCAGCGTCGAGGCGGGCGTGCGCTTCATCCGGAAATAGCCGTCGGCGGCGCCGGTGACGACGCCCTCGAACAGGCCGAGCACGCAGCGCATGCCCTCGACGCGATCGAGCGCGGCGACGAAGTGCATTTCCGAGGTGCCGGGGTTGGTGAAGCAGACGTCGACGCCGCCATGGACCAGCGTCCGCACCAGACTTTCGGCACCGTTCATCATATCTCTCCCCGGTTGTGGCGTTTCTTCAACCGATCAATCATTGTTCCCGGGTTTCGTCAAAGGGCCACAGCGCGGATCAGAATTGCGCGAGGCGACAATGCGCGCTGCCCGGACGGCTTGCGCCGGCGCTATGATTGTGGCCTGTCTTGGGTAACATTCTGACGATTGCGAGGTTCATCGATGATCGCTTCCGCTGTTCGCCTGTTCGCCTTCGCCGCCGCCTTTGCCGCAGCCGGGATCTCCCAGGCGCCCGCGCAGGAGATGGATCTGCGCGAGGTGATGGGCTTCGGGCCGTTCTTCCGTTCCGGCTCCTCCGGCGTGAGCCCGGTGCCGCGCGAGCGCGTCCACTTCATGGGCAATTATGCGCCCGGAACCATCGTGATCAGCACCTCGGAACGGCGGCTGTATCTGGTCGGCGCCGACGGAACCGCACTGCGCTATGGCATCGGCGTGGGCCGCGACGGCTTCCGCTGGGCCGGCACCCACCGCATCACGGCGAAGAAGGAATGGCCGAGCTGGACGCCGCCGGCGCAGATGCTGCGCCGCCGCCCGGATCTGCCGCGCCACATGGCCGGCGGCGAGGACAATCCGCTCGGCGCGCGGGCGATGTATCTCGGCTCGACGCTGTACCGCATTCACGGCTCCAACGAACCGGAGACGATCGGCCAGGCGGTGTCGTCCGGCTGCTTCCGGATGACCAATGAGGACGTCAAGGACCTCTACGAGCGCGTCCGCGTCGGCACCAAGGTCGTCGTCAAGAACTGACACGATCGCGTGCACCGGGCGCGTTGGCGGCCCGGTGCCTCGAATTGCGGGTTGTGCGGCCGCCGCGATTGCGGCAGCGTTCGGCGATGCAATGTGGCACCCGCCCCCCGCCGATCCGACGCGCGCTCGCGGCGATCGTCGTCGCGGTTCTGACGGCGTCCGTCGTGGCTTCATCGTCCGCGGCCGACAACACCGACATCCCGGCGAACCATCGCGCCGAGAAGACGGACTTCAGCGACAGCCAGATCCTCGACGGCTTCTTCAAGATCGCGTTCGGGGCCGAGTACCATGTCGCCGGCCGGGTCGACCGCATCCGGAAGTTCGATGGTCCGGTGCGGGTCTACGCCGAGGGCGAGAGCCGGCCCGACCGGCGCGCCCAGCTTTCCCGGGTGGTCGCCGACATCGCTCGACGCGTGCGCCATCTCGACATCGCGATGACCGACGATAGCGACGAGGCCAACGTCACCGTCCACCTGGTGCGCGACCGCAATCTCGGCAAGACGATCGCGACCTTCTACGGCGCCGAGCGCGCCCGCGAGATCCACGATTCGCTCGACCCGCAATGCCTGTCCGGCTTCCGCAAGAACGACCGATACGAGATCGAACAGGCCCAGGTGATCCTGACCGTCGACAACGGCGACTTCGTCTTCCTCGATTGCGCCTATGAGGAATTGCTGCAGTCGCTCGGCCCGATCAACGACACCGACCAGGTGCCGTGGACGATGTTCAACGACGACGTCCAGAAGGGCTATTTCGACGTCTACGACCAGTATCTGATGAACATCCTGTATCACCCCGAGGTGAAGCCCGGGATGACCGTGCAGGAGGTCAAGGCGGTGCTGCCGCAAGTGATGAGCGACGTGCGTGGCTGGATCGCGAGGGTGAACGGGACGGGGCCGTGAGACGGGCACGGGCGACCACGAACATCGCTTGCCGGCAACACCATCAGCGGCGGCTCGTCCCCTCACCAAGCGCTCTGACCCTCACCAGGCACGTTGACTCTCGCCACGCACGGCGAGCTCCCTCGCCCCGCACTTGCGGGGAGAGGGTTGGGGTGAGGGGCGAGGCGAGTCGCTGACTCTCGGCCTTGTCGAGGCGCCCCCTCACCCGGCTTGCATCTAGCGATGCAAGCCGACCTCTCCCCGCGCGCGGGGAGAGGTGATGCCCTGCGCGGGGAAGAGATCCTCGCCGAACTATCCCCCGCTACGCCGTCTTGGCGAACAGCTCGCGGCCGATCAGCATGCGGCGGATTTCGCTGGTGCCGGCGCCGATTTCGTAGAGCTTGGCGTCGCGCAGCAGACGGCCGGTCGGGTAGTCGTTGATGTAGCCGTTGCCGCCGAGCAGCTGGATCGCATCGAGCGCGCATTGCGTCGCCTTCTCGGCGGCGTAGAGGATGGCGCCGGCGGCGTCCTCGCGCGTCGTCTGGCCGCGGTCGCAGGCCTTCGCCACCGCATAGACGTAGGCACGCGAGGCGTTCATCGTCACATACATGTCGGCGATCTTGCCCTGCACCAGCTGGAACGTGCCGATCGGCTCGCCGAACTGCTTGCGCTCGTGCACATAGGGCATCACCACGTCCATGCACGCCTGCATGATGCCGAGCGGCCCCGCCGCCAGCACCGCGCGCTCGTAGTCGAGCCCGCTCATCAGCACGTTGACGCCGCGGCCGACCTCGCCGAGCACGTTCTCCTCCGGCACCTCGCAATCCTCGAACACCAGTTCGCCGGTGTCGGAGCCGCGCATGCCGAGCTTGTCGAGTTTTTGCGCGGTGCTGAACCCCTTGAAGCCTTTCTCGACAAGGAACGCGGTCATGCCGCGCGGCCCGGCGTTCGGATCGGTCTTGGCGTAGACCACCAGCGTCTCGGCGATCGGGCCGTTGGTGATCCACATCTTGTTGCCGTTGAGGACGAAGCGGTCGCCCTTCTTCTCGGCGCGGGTCTTCATCGACACCACGTCGGAGCCGGCGCCGGGCTCGGACATCGCCAGCGCGCCGACGTGTTCGCCCGAGATCAGCTTCGGCAGATATTTGCGCTTCTGCGCCTCGCTGCCGTTGCGGCGGATCTGGTTGATGCAGAGATTGGAATGGGCGCCGTAGGACAGGCCGACCGAGGCCGAGGCGCGGGAGATTTCCTCGACCGCGATGCAGTGCTCGAGATAACCGAGACCCGACCCGCCATACTCCTCCTCGACGGTGATGCCGTGCAGCCCGAGCTCGCCGAGCTTCGGCCACAGATCGCGCGGGAAGGTGTTGGTCTTGTCGATCGCGTCCGCGCGCGGCGCGATCTCGTTCGAGGCGAAATCCCGCACCGTCTCGCGGATCGCATCGGCGGTCTCGCCGAGATCGAAATTGAACATGCTCTGCGCGTTGGGGATCATGGTCGGAACGTCTCCACTCGTCGGGCGCAGCATTGAAGCCGCGCGCCAGTGTTCTGGTTGCGGCCACCATGTCATGGCGCCGCAGGGCTGAGAAGGCTCCATTGGTCGCTCCGGCGACGCGTCCGGGACGCCTTCGCCAGCGTCTCGACGCAAGACGCCGCCGGATGGAAAATCCGTCGTCAAATCAATTTGTTCGGCCGAGGCCCCGGATGTGACGGGAGTACCTTGCTCTCGCCACGACAACCGGTTGTAATCGCGCCCGCACGATCCGCCGCGATCAAGACGGCGGACGGGGAGACCAGCCGATCGCCGCGCCAACGGCCCGTCGGACAGAAACGCCAACACACAACAACCGAGGGCCCTTCATGCACGGCACCATCGAGATCGACAACGCCGCCCGCCAGCGCGCCGCGCGCGACGAAGCCTATGCGACGCCGCTGTCGCAATTCCACCCCGGCGCGCCGCGGCACTTCCGCGACGACACGCTGTGGCCGTGGTTCGAGCGGCTGCGCAACGAAGAGCCGGTGCACTACTGCACCAACGCGCCGATCGAGCCGTATTGGAGCGTGACCAAATACAACGACATCATGCATGTCGACACCAACCACGGCATCTTCTCGTCGGATTCCACGCTCGGCGGCATCTCGATCCGCGACGCGCCGCAGGGCTACGACTGGCCGAGCTTCATCGCGATGGACGAGCCGCGGCATTCGGCGCAGCGCAAGACGGTGTCGCCGATGTTCACGCCGGACCATCTCGACGAACTCGCGGTGCTGATCCGCGGCCGGACCCAGACCGTGCTCGACGGCCTGCCCCGCAACGAGACCTTCAACTTCGTCGAGCGGGTCTCGATCGAGCTGACGACGCAGATGCTGGCGACGCTGTTCGACTTCCCGTTCGAGCAGCGCCGCAAGCTGACGCGCTGGTCGGACGTCGCCACCTCGCTGCCCAAGAGCATGATCGTGGCGTCGGAGGAGGAGCGCCGCAGCGAGTTGAACGAATGCGCCGCGACCTTCGCGGCGATGTGGAACGAGCGCGTCAATTCCGAACCGCGGAATGACCTGCTGTCGATGATGGCGCATCACGACGCCACCCGGCAGATGGACCGCGACAATCTGATCGGCAACATCCTGCTGTTGATCGTCGGCGGCAACGACACCACCCGCAACACCATGACCGGCTCGGTGCTGGCGCTGAACCAGAACCCGGACCAGTTCGCCAAGCTGCGCGAAAACCCGTCGCTGATCGACACCATGGTACCCGAGGTGATCCGCTGGCAGACGCCGCTGGCGCATATGCGCCGCACCGCCCTTGCTGACACCGAACTCGGCGGCAAGACCATCAAGAAGGGCGACCGGGTGGTGATGTGGTACGTCTCCGGCAACCGCGACGACGAGGTGATCGAGCGCCCGAACGAGTTCATCATCGACCGCAAGCGGCCGAAGATCCATCTGTCGTTCGGTTTCGGTATCCACCGCTGCGTCGGGATGCGGCTGGCCGAATTGCAACTGAAGATCGTCTGGGAAGAAATGCTCAAACGGTTCGAGCGCATTGAAGTTGTGGGGGAGCCGAAGCGGGTGTATTCGAGCTTCGTCAAGGGCTACGAGTCCTTGCCGGTTCGCATCTCATGACCCCTTAAGAAAAAGAAGACAGCCTCCAAAATGAAACATCATGCCGCCGCGGAGCAGGACGAATTCCACGACATCCGCGACGCCGTCGCCAAACTGTGTTCGCAGTTCCCCGGCGAATATTGGCGCAAGCTCGACCGCGAGATGGCCTATCCGCAAGCCTTCGTCGACGCGCTGACCACCGCCGGCTATCTGTCGGTGCTGATCCCCGAGGAATACGGCGGAGCCGGTCTGAAGCTGTCGGCCGCGGCCGCGATCCTGGAAGAGATCCAGCGCGCCGGCTGCAATGGCGGCGGCTGCCACGCCCAGATGTACACCATGGGCACGCTGCTGCGGCACGGCTCCGACGAGCAGAAGGCGAAGTGGCTGCCGAAGGTCGCCTCCGGCGAATTGCGGCTGCAGGCCTTCGGCGTCACCGAGCCGACCTCGGGCACCGACACCACCTCGCTGAAGACCTTCGCCAAAAAGGACGATAACGGCGACTACGTCGTCAACGGCCAGAAGATCTGGACCAGCCGCGCCGAATATTCCGACCTGATGATCCTGCTGGCGCGCACCACGCCGAAGGATCAGGCGGCGAAGAAGACCGAGGGCCTGTCGGTGTTCCTGGTCGACATGCGCGAGGCGCGCGGCCATGGCCTCGAGATCCGCCCGATCCGCACCATGATGAACCACGCCACCACCGAGGTGTTCTTCACGGACCTCAAGGTGCCGAAGGAAAATCTGATCGGCGAGGAAGGCAAGGGCTTCCGCTACATCCTCTCCGGCATGAACGCCGAGCGCATCCTGATCGCGGCGGAATGCGTCGGCGACGCCAAATGGTTCATCGCCAAGGCGAGCAACTACGCCAAGGACCGCGTGGTGTTCGGCCGGCCGATCGGCCAGAACCAGGGCATCCAGTTTCCGATCGCCAAGGCCTACGCCAACATGCGCGCGGCCGAGCTGATGGTGAAGGAAGCCACCCGGAAGTACGAAGCCGGCATGGATTGCGGCGCCGAGGCCAACATGGCCAAGATGCTCGCGGCCGACGCCTCGTTCGAGGCCGCCAATGCCTGCATCCAGACCCATGGCGGCTTCGGCTTCGCCGAGGAATACGACGTCGAGCGCAAATTCCGCGAAACGCGCCTCTATCAGGTCGCGCCGATCTCCACCAACCTGATCCTGTCGCATCTCGCCGAGCACGTGCTCGGCATGCCGCGGTCGTATTGAGTCTCCTGCGCTGCGTGCAATGCACCCAGCCCGATCGAATCGTCATTCCGGGGCGCCGCGCAGCGGCGAACCCGGAATCCCGAGCTGTTCATCCGGCGGCGGCACGACGCCTCGAGATTCCGGGTTCGCGAGCTATCGCTCGCGCCCCGGAATGACGACAATGGTGCCGCCCACCGATGACCATCCCAAGGATTGAGCAATGCTTCCGCTCGAAGGACTGACCGTCATCGCCGTCGAACAGGCGGTCGCCGCACCGTTCTGCAGCTCGCGGCTGGCCGACGCCGGCGCCCATGTGATCAAGATCGAACGCCCCGAGGGCGATTTCGCGCGCGGCTATGACCATGCCGCCAAGGGCCAGAGCAGCTATTTCGTCTGGCTCAACCGCGGCAAGGAATCCGCCGTGGTCGATCTCTCCACAAAAGAGGGCCGCGCCGAGCTGGAGACGCTGATCGCCTCGGCCGACGTGCTGCTGCAGAATCTGAAGCCCGGCTCGATGGACAAGCTCGGCTTCACCCGCGAACGGCTGCGCGCCGACTATCCGAAGCTGATCATCTGCACCATCTCCGGCTATGGCGACGACGGGCCCTACGCGCATCGCAAGGCCTATGATCTTCTGATCCAGGCCGAAAGCGGCCTCGCCTCGATCACCGGCGGGCCGGAAAGCGCCTCGCGGGTCGGCATGTCGATCGTCGACGTCGCCACCGGCGCCACCGCGCATGCGGCGATCCTGGAAGCGCTGATCGGCCGCGGCCGCACCGGCCAGGGCGCCGACATCCGGATCTCGATGTTCGACGTGATGGCCGACTGGCTCACCGTGCCGCTGCTCAATGCCGAGGCCGGCAATCCGCCGAAGCGGCTTGGGCTGGCGCATCCGTCGATCGCGCCCTACGGCGTGTTCACCAGCAAGGACGGCAAGGACATCCTGATCTCGATCCAGAGCGAGCGGGAATGGAAGAAACTGTGCTCGGACGTGCTGCGCCAGCCGGATCTTGCGACCGATCCGCGGCTGTGCAGCGGCGTCGAGCGGGTGAAGAACCGCGCCTACACCGACAAGATCGTCGCCGACATCTTCGGCGCGCTGACCCGCGACGATCTGCTCGAACACCTCGCCAGCGCCGACATCGCCTTCGCCGAAGTCAACACGATGGAAGACCTGTCGCAGCATCCGCATCTGCGCCGGATCGAGGTCGACACCCCGAACGGCAAGGTGACCTATCCGGCGCCGGCCGCGATCGTGGTCGGCGACGACCGGCATTACGGCGCGGTGCCTGGCATCGGCGACAAGCGCAAGTAAGCGAGGACTCCACATGACCGACGCGCTCGACATCGATCATCTGCGGCAATGGATCGGCCGCAGCGAACAGGCCGCCGACATTGTCACCGCGCAGCTCGTCCGCGGCCTGCGCGCGACGCTGTTTCTCAACATCGGCAAGCCCGCGGCCGGCGACGCAGCACCCTTCACCGCGCATTGGTGCCTCGGCCAGCCGGTCTATCCGATGGACATGCTCGGCCCCGACGGCCACCCGGCCCGCGGCGGCTTCCTGCCGCCGGTGCCGCTGCCGCGGCGGATGTGGGCGGGCGGCGAACTGACCTTTATCGATCCGCTGAAGGTCGGCGACGAGGTGACGCGCACCTCGACGATCGGCGAGGTGACGATCAAGCAGGGCTCGACCGGCACGCTGTGCTTCGTCACGGTGAATCACGAGATCACCACGCCGCGCGGGCTGGCGATCCGTGATCGCCAGGACATCGTCTATCGCGACGTGCCACCGCCCTCCGCCACACCGGCGGCTCCGGCCAAGCCGGCCGCGGCACCGCCGGCCGCGCAGCATCGCGAAAGCCATCTCGCCGATCCGGTGCTGCTGTTCCGCTATTCGGCGCTGACCTTCAACGGCCACCGCATCCACTACGACCGCGACTACGTCACCAAGGTCGAGGGCTATCCCGGCCTGATCGTGCACGGCCCGATGCAGGCCGCGCTGCTGGTCGAGTTCGCCGCCAGGCTGAAAGGCGCGGCGCCGAAGACGTTTGCCTATCGCGGCGTGCAACCGCTGTTCGACGGCGCCGAATTTTCCGTCAACGCCGTTGAGACGGCAACCGGCCTCGAACTGTGGACCGCGAATGCCGACGGCGTCCCGACGATGAAGGCCACCGCGAGCTGGTAGCAGCCGCGTCCTAACCTCTCGCCGCGCGCGGGGAGAGGTCGACCGGCGCAGCCGGTCGGGTGAGGGGGCGCCTCGACGAGGCCGAGACTCAGTGCTCGTCGCCCCTCACCCCACCCCTCTCCCCGCAAGAGCGGGGCGAGGGAGCAGGCTGTGCCCGGCGCTGCATCGCGGCCCTCAACCTCGCGGAGGTGCCTCCTTGCACAGGCCGTACTGCCTGCACAGGCTGTTGACTCCCCTCTCCACCTCCTGATTGATCGGCGCAAGCAACAATCACGGCGCGCCGCCGCCGGAGGAAACCGCCTTGCCGAAGAAGCCGAAGCCGAGCGCTGCCGTCAGCACCGTCAAATCCGCCACGCTCGATCTGCTCCGCGCGTTCAAGATCGACAAGGTGTTCGGCAATCCCGGCTCCACCGAGCTGCCGTTCCTCAGCGACTGGCCGGACGACATCGACTACGTGCTGGCGCTGCAGGAGGCGAGCGCGGTGGCGATGGCCGACGGCTATGCGCAGGCGACGCGCAATGCCGGCTTCGTCAATCTGCATTCGGCCGCCGGCGTCGGCAACGCGCTCGGCAACATCTACACCGCGTTCAAGAACCAGACGCCGCTGGTGATCACCGCCGGCCAGCAGGCGCGCAGCATCCTTCCCCTGCAGGCGTTTCTCGGCGCCGAGCGCGCATCCGAATTTCCGCGGCCATATGTGAAATACAGCATCGAACCGGCGCGCGCCGAGGACGTGCCGGCGGCGATCGCGCGCGCTTACTATGTGGCGATGCAGCCGCCGTGCGGGCCGGCCTTCGTGTCGGTGCCGATCGACGACTGGGTCCGCCCCGCGCAGCCAGTCGCACCGCGCAACGTGACGCGCGAACTCGGCCCGGAGCGCGCGGCGATGCAGGCGCTGGCGGAGGCGCTGGCGGAGGCGAAGAAGCCCGCCCTGGTGGCCGGCCCCGCGATCGATCGCGCCGCGGCGGTCGATCTGATGGTGCGCCTCGCCGAGCGCGCCGATGCGCCGGTGTTCGTCAGTCCGTTCTCGGCGCGCTGCAGTTTCCCGGAGCGGCATCCGCTGTTCGCCGGCTTCCTGCCCGCCTCGCCGGGGCAACTCTCCGAGACCCTCGGCGCTTTCGACGTCGTGGTGGTGATCGGCGCGCCGGTGTTCACCTTTCATGTCGAAGGCCGCGCGTCGATCTTCGACGGCGGCACGGCGCTGTTCCAGATCACCGACGATCCTGAGGCCGCCTCGGTGACGCCGCGCGGCACCAGTATCATCGCCACCATGAAGCCGGCATTGGCGCTGCTGCTGGAGTTGTTACCAGAGACCCAACGCGCGGCGCCGCCGGCGCGGGCGCTGCCGCCAGCGCCTGCCGCAGCCGATCCGATGCCGGCCGAATTTCTGCTCGATGCGCTGAGCAAGGCGATGCCGGCCGACGCGATGCTGGTCGAGGAGGCGCCGTCGCATCGGCTGGCGATGCAGAAATACATGCCGATGCGCGGCCAGGACAGTTTCGCCACGATGGCGAGCGGCGGGCTCGGCTGGTCGCTGCCGGCCTCGGTCGGCTTCGCGCTGGCGCATGGTCAGCGCCGCACCGTGTGCCTGATCGGCGACGGCTCGGCGATGTATTCGATCCAGGCGCTGTGGACCGCGGCGCAGCGCCGGCTGCCGCTGACGGTGGTGGTGCTGAACAATGGCGGCTACGGCGCGATGCGCTCGTTCAGCCAGGTGATGCAGGTCCGCGACGTGCCGGGGCTGGAGCTGCCGGGGATCGACTACGTGCAGCTCGCACAGTCGATGGGCTGTGTCGCCGAACGCGTGTCACGCTGTGAGGACCTCGCGCCGGTGCTCGCCCGCGCGCTGGCGCATGATGGCGTGTTCGTGGTCGAAGCAATGCTGGATAGCGCGGTGCCGCTGCTCTATGCGAAGAACGGGTAGAGACACCCTCTCGGCGTCATTCCGGGGCGCTCACGGAGTGAGCGAACCCGGAATCCATATCCCCTGAACTATTAATTGCAAAAATTCGTCTCCCCGTTTCTTGCTGAGAACACAGAGGTTATGGATTCCGGGTTCGCTCGCTACGCGAGCGCCCCGGAATGACGAACGATAGTTTGGGCGAAGCGACGAAGGCTCAGTTTGCCTTCTTCCCGAACGCCTCGCGCAGGCCGGCCTGGATTTTGGCCATGCCGCCGATCCAGCGGTCGTAGTTCTCGGTCTTCTTGCGCATGTAGTCGATCACCTGCTTGTGCGGCAGGATCAGGAAGCTCTCCTGCGCGAGCCCCTCGATCACGTCCTGCGCGACCTGCTCGGGCGAAAGGTCGCCGTCGGCGGATTGCGGGCCTTTGGGGATTCCGCGCAGCATGTTGGTGTCGACGCCCTGCGGGCACAGGATCGAGACCTTGATGTTGTGCGCCTTGTGCGAGATCGCCAGATTCTCTGCAAAGCCCACCGCGCCGTGCTTGGTCGCCGAATAGGCCGGGCTGCCGACCTGCGACAGCAGGCCCGCCGCCGAGATCGTGTTGAGGAAATAGCCGCCGCCGCGCGCCTTGTAGAGCGGGATCAGATGTCGCGCGGCATAGACATGCGCCATCACGTGGATCATCCAGCTCTTCATGAACGGCTCGTCGGACGCGCCGCCGGCATTCTCCGACAGCGGATCGAAGCCGCCGCCGATGCCGGCATTGGAGCAGAACAGCGCGATCGGGCCGAAGCGCCGTTCGGTCTCGTCGATCACGTGCTTGATGTCGGATTCAACCGCGACGTCGCATTTGAACGCCGCGCCGCCGATCGATGCGGCGACCGCCTCGGCGCGGGCGGAATCGAGATCGGCGACCACGACCTTGGCGGCGCCCGCTTTGGCAAACGCCTCGCACATCGCCTGACCGATCCCATTGCCGCCGCCGGTGACGACGACGACCTTGCCCACAACTTGCATTGGATTTCCCCCGACTGGTTGTTGTTCGGGGGTTCTTAGCGCGTATCCCGCAAAAGTGGCACCCGGTTTTGCGACCGGGATATGCGCAAAGGGAAACCGTCGCCGGCCGAGCGTTAGGCGGCCAGCACCAGGTCCATCACCGCCACATAGTGGCAGGCGGCGGCGATCAGCACGAAGCCGTGCCAGATCGCGTTCTGGAATCGCAGCCGGCGCCAGGCGTGGAAGATCACGCCGAGCGTATACAGCGCGCCGCCGGCGGCAAGGAACCACATCGCCAGATTCGGCAGCGTTTCGATCACATGCTCATAGGCGATCAACCCGCTCCAGCCCATCGCCAGATACAGCCCGACCGAAAGCTTGTCGAACTTGCCCGGCTTGAACAGCTTCAGCAGGATGCCGATCAGGGCGACGCTCCACACGCCGGCGAGCAGCGCCAGCGCGAACGTCTGGTCCTTGATCTGGCTGATGATCGGTGTGTAGGTTGCGGCGATCAGGATGTAGATCGCCGAATGGTCGAACCGCCGCAGCAGCCATTTGCGCGGCGACACCGGCCACAGATTATAGGCCGCCGACAAACCCAGCATCGCCAGCAGGCCGGTGGCATAGACCGTGACCGAGACGAATTTGGACGTATTCGCGAACACTCCGGTCAGCGTGATCAACGCGGTCACGGCGATCAGGCCGGCGACGAGGCCCAGCACGTGGACCACGCCATCCGCAATCAGCTCAGCGCGATCGTAATTCCAGTGAACCGATCCCCTGGAGTCGATCCTGGAATGCGAATCGATTTGCTTCATCCGAAAGATCGTCATAGGCGGAGGCGACACCCTGTCTCGAATTGATCTGGCGCATTCATGGTTCACGACGGCAATGCAATACAATTCGCGGCGCGTCCTGCCGTTCCTGATCGATTTTATCCCCCTGAAAGGCGGCGAAGCCAAGGCCCCGGGGCCGATCGGCATCAGGTCGGATTGTCGCATCGCACGTTTTGCGGCTAGTTTCGCCGGTACCTGCCTCCTGATTGAACATTAGCGCGCATGGCCTTCCGTTTTTCCCATCTGGTCGAGGAAGCGTGGCTGTCGGCGCGGGCGCTGAAAGACTACAGCGAAACCATGTTCAATCCGACGATCCGGCTCGGTGTCACCGGATTGTCACGCGCCGGCAAGACGGTATTCATCACCGCGCTTGTGCACGGCCTGTCGCGCGGCGGCCGTTTCCCGATCTTCGAATCGATGTCGACCGGGCGGATCGCCAAGGCCCGGCTGGCGCCGCAGCCCGACGACGCGGTGCCGCGGTTCGGCTATGAGGGCTTTCTCGCCACCCTGATGGAGCAGCGCAGCTGGCCGAGCTCGACCGTAGATATCAGCGAGTTGCGGCTGGTGATCGACTATCAGCGCAAGAACGGCGCCGAGCGGACGCTGACGCTGGACATCGTCGACTATCCCGGCGAATGGCTGCTCGACCTGCCGCTGCTGACCAAAAGCTACGAAAAATGGGCGGCGGAGAGCCTGGCGCTGTCGCGGCAGGACCCGCGCCGACGCGTCGCCGTGAACTGGCACGCCCATCTCGCCACGCTCGACCCGAACGGCCGCGAGAACGAGCAGGAGACGCTGACCGCGGCGCGGCTGTTCACCACCTATCTGCGCGACTGCCGCAACGAGCAGTTCGCGATGAGCCTGCTGCCGCCGGGCCGCTTCCTGATGCCCGGCAACCTCGCCGGCTCGCCGGCGCTGACCTTCGCCCCGCTCGATGTGCCGGAGGGCGGCACCGCGCCGGAGCGCTCGCTGTGGGCGATGATGCGGCGGCGCTACGAGGCCTACAAGGACGTCGTGGTGCGGCCGTTCTTCCGCGATCACTTCGCCCGGCTCGACCGCCAGATCGTGCTGGCGGATGCGCTGTCGGCCTTCAATGCCGGCCCCGAGGCGCTGCACGATCTCGAAGCCGCGCTTGCCGGCATCCTCGACTGCTTCCGGGTCGGGCGCTCGACGCTGCTCTCCAGCGTGTTCCGGCCGCGGATCGACCGCATCCTGTTCGCCGCCACCAAGGCCGACCACCTGCACCATTCCAGCCACGACCGGCTCGAGGCGATCCTCCGCAAGCTGGTCGAGCGGGCGATGCAGCGCGCCGAATTCGCCGGCGCCAAGGTCGATGTGGTGGCGCTGGCCGCGGTGCGCGCCACCCGCGAGGCGCAGGTGCAGCGCGGCCGCGACCGGCTGCCATCGATCGTCGGCACCCCGATCATGGGCGAGATGGCCGACGGCGAAGTGTTCGACGGCGAGACCGAGGTCGCGACCTTCCCGGGCGACCTGCCGACCAATCTGCAGGGGCTGTTCAAGGGTGAGGACACCTTCCGCGGGCTGGCGGCGGGCTCACATCAGGACGCCGATTTCCGCTTTCTGCGCTTCCGGCCGCCGCGGCTCGATACGCGTGATCCCGAGGGTCCGGCACTGCCTCACATCCGCCTCGACCGCGCGCTCCAGTTCCTGATCGGAGACAAACTGCAATGACCGAGCGGGTGCCTCCCCGAAGGCCGGCGACCTTCAAGCTCACCGACCCGAGCGTCGTGCTGATCGATGCCGACGACAGCGGCAGCACCAGCCGCGCTGCCGCGCAGGCGAGCGCGACGACGTCAGCATCGTCCTCGGCGTCGTCGTCAGCCTCGGCATCAGCCTCGGCGCCGCCGCCGCGGGCGCGGATCCAGCTCGCTAGGGAAGCCGAGCCGCCGATCGTCGCGCCGAAGCCGCCGGCCAGCGTCATCAACCCGAAGAAGGGTTTTCGCTGGGGCGCGCTGTTCTGGACGGCCGCAACCGGGCTGGTGACGCTGGCGTTCTGGCTGTGGGTCAGCAAGCTGATCGAGGATCTGTTCGCGCAGAGCCAGATGCTCGGCACCGTCGGCATGGTGCTGGCGCTGCTGGCCGCCGGCTCGCTCGCGATCATTGTCGGCCGCGAGGCGTTCGGCCTGATCCGGCTGGCGCGGATCGAGCAGTTGCACGCCCGCGCCGCCAAGGTGCTGGAAACCGACAACCGCGCCGAGGCCCAGGCGATCATTCGCGAGCTCTTGAAATTCGAGCACCCCAATCCGCAGCTCGCCCATGGCCGCGCCATGCTCGCCAAACATGTCGACGACATCATCGACGGCGCCGACCTGATCCGGCTGGCCGAGCGCGAGCTGATGACGACGCTCGACATCGAGGCGCGGGTGTTGATCTCGAAGGCGGCGCAGCGCGTCTCGCTGGTCACCGCGATCAGCCCGAAGGCGCTGATCGACGTGCTGTTCGTGGCGATCGTCGCCACCCGGCTGATCGGCCAGCTGGCGCGGCTGTATGGCGGCCGCCCCGGCGCGCTCGGCATGTTCAAGCTGATGCGGCAGACAGTGTCGCACCTCGCCGTCACCGGCGGCATCGCGCTCAGCGACAGCGTGATGCAATCCGTGCTCGGCCACGGCCTCGCCTCGCGGCTGTCCGCCAAGCTCGGCGAAGGCGTCGTCAACGGCATGCTGACCGCCCGCCTCGGCCTCGCCGCCATCGACCTGACGAGGCCGCTCCCCTTCGACGCCCTGCCCCGGCCGGTGCTCGGCGATCTCGTCAAGGACCTGCTGAAGAAGCGCGAGAAGGAAGAGTAAGCGGGCGGACGCATGCGGCGGTTCAGCACTTGTTAACTTCCGCTAACGGCTCGTTAACGATGATCGCGATCGAAGCGCCGGCCTCGGCTCCCCACGCTGTGAGAGGCGAAGAAGCGCACTTCGTGCACGAACAAGAAGTGCGCTTCGTGCCGAAGCTGGAAAGATGAGCTGCCCCGCGGCACGGCGCGCTCCCTCGCCCCGCCCTTGCGGGGAGAGGGTTGGGGTGAGGGGCGACGCAAGCATTGAGTCTCTGCCTTGCGGAAGCGCCCCCTCACCCGCCCGGCTTCGCGGCGCTCGCGGGCTCCAGCCCGGTGTCGATAAGTGGCTTGGTCATGCCTATCCTCTGTCGTCCCCGCGCAGGCGGGGACCCATACGCCGCAGCATCTCGATTGAAACCTTGTGGCAGAGGCCTTCCTTCACTCGGGAAGCCAGGGGATATGGGTCCCCGCCTGCGCGGGGACGACTCGTTGCGGATGCAGCGGCTGAATAATCGATTCATATGCGATCGCCCTGCCGCAAGCGGGGAGAGGTGAAGGCACGGTATCGCGAATGCCGCCCCGCGTGTTGACCGCGGCCGGGATTCCCTCGACAACCCGCCAGTGCCGAACCCGCGAACCATCACCGACCGACCTCGCAGCGTGGACGTGACGCGTCCGCACCGCTTCGGCTTCGTCCGCCGCATCGGCCTGCGCCAGGTCCGGATGTTCACCGGGCTGGTGCTGTTCGCCTATCTGCTCAGCCACTACCTCAATCACGCGCTCGGCAACGTCTCGGCGGAGGCGCTCGAAGCCGGGGTGATGTGGCACCTCGCATTCTGGCAGTTCCTGCCGGTGGCGATCCTGTTTTACGGCTCGGTCGCGGTGCATACCGGACTGGGGCTGTGGGCGCTGGTTCAGCGCCGGCAATTCCGATGGCGCACGGTCGAGCCGCTGCAGCTCCTGCTCGGCCTCAGCGTGCCGCTGCTGATCTACAGCCATGTGATCGGGCTGCGGCTCAGCAACGCGCTGTACGACATCGACAAGCTGTATCCGCAGGTGTTCTACGCCTATTGGATCGCGGAGCCGACCTACCGGCTGTGGCTGATGGTGACGGTCCTGGTGGTGGCGTGGGTCCATGGCTGCATCGGGCTGTATATCTGGCTGCGTATCAAACCGATGGCGCGCCGGGTGATGCCGTGGCTGCTCGCGCTCGCGGTGCTGATCCCGACGCTGGCGCTGCTCGGCTTCTATCAGGGTGGCCGCGACACCATCCGGGCGGCATCGGCGCCGGGCTGGCAGGACGCCAACATGTCGGTGAAGCAGCTCGGCACGCTGCACCAGCGGGCGACGCTCGACCGGATCGGCGACGCGTTCGTGGTCGGCTATCTCGGGCTGATCGGCCTGGCGCTGCTCGGGCGCGCCGCGCGCAGCCTGAACGAGCGGCGCGGCGGCATGATCCGTCTCACCTACGGCACCGACCGCAGCATCCGCGTGCCGAAGGGCACCAGCGTGCTGGAGGCGAGCCAGCGCCACAACATTCCGCATGCCAGCGTCTGCGGCGGCCGCGCCCGCTGCTCGACCTGCCGGATTCGCGTGATCGGCGACCCCGCCGAGCTGCCGGCGCCGTCGGGCCGCGAGGCCTTCGTGCTCGCCAGCGTGGGTGCCGGCGACGATCCGTCGGTCCGCCTCGCCTGCCAGCTCCGGCCGACCCACGACCTCGCCTTCATGCCGGTCTTTGCGCCGCGCAACGCGGCGGCGGCACGGCGGATGGCGCGCGCCACGAAAGCCGGCGAGGAGCGCTACCTCGTCAGCATGTTCGTCGACCTGCGCGGCTCGACCAAGATCGCCGAGACGCGGCTGCCGTTCGACACCGTGTTCATCGTCAACCGTTTCCTCGGCGCGGTGTCGCGCGCCGTGATCGCTTGCGGCGGCCGGCCCAATCAGTTCATCGGCGACGGCGTGCTGGCGCTGTTCGGCCTCGAGGACACGCCGCGCGACGCTTGCCGCAACGCGATCCGCGCCGCCTCGGCGATCGCCGCCGCCGTCGACGAACTCAACGGCTTCATCGGCCACGATCTCCCCGAACCGATCCGCTTCGGCATCGGCATCCATGGCGGCGACGTCATCCTCGGCGAGATCGGCTATCGCGACCACATGGTGTTCACCGCGCTCGGCGACTCGGTCAACGTCGCGGCCCGGCTGCAGGACATGACCAAGGCGCTCGGCTGCGAGACGCTGCTGTCCGACGAACTGCGCGCCACCGCCGGCATCGCCGCGGATTCGTGGCCGACCCAGCAGGTCGAGATCCGCGGCCGCGCCGAGCCGATGCTGGTCTGCCCGATCGCGCAATCGCGCGACCTCGCCGCGGCGCTCGACCACAGCGAACTGACGTTGGCGTAAGAGCAGGCCGAAAGCCAGCAACCATGCCGTCATTCCGGGGCGCGAGCGCAGCTCGCGAACCCGGAATCCGGAGCTGTTCAGCGCGCCTCGTTCACCAACCTCCGGATTCCGGGTCCGCGCCTGACGGCGCGTCCCGGAATGACTTGCGTGGGGCAGCCACGACCGGATCGATCCGCTTTCCGACAACGTGATCCAGAGCACATTGCGCAAATCGCCTCCTCGATCCGCCGCCACACGGCGTGAACCCGCGCAAATTTCATCGCGACGAACGTGCGATGGGCAGGTCCACGACCACCGGACTTGATGAAGTAACAACCGCGCCGCGGGCGCATTTCGAGGAGAACGACCATGTTTCGCAAGATCGCACTTGGACTGTTTGCTGCCGCTTCGCTCAGCGTCGTCGCGCTGGCGCCGACTTCCGCTTCCGCCGGCGGCGGCAAGTGGCATCACCATGGCTGGGGCCATCACCACCACTTCCACGGCCCCGCCTTCGGCGTCGGCTATATCGGTGCCGGCTACGGCGCCGGTTACGGAAGCTGCTACGTCACCCGCCGCGTTCCGACCCCGCACGGCTGGCGCTGGCGCACCTTCAACATCTGCTACTGAGGTTTTCCGACGTCGCAGATGTGGGAGTCCCGGCCGCCGGCGCGGCCGGGATTTCCGTTTCCCGATGAGCTGATGATCAGTCCAGCTTGACCCACTGAGCGACCGGCATCACTTCAGGCGCCTTCGCATAGCCTCGGGTCCACATGTCGACCACCCACTGGGCGCCGCTGCCGCGCTCGACCAGCACCGCGGTGTTGTGCGGCGTCTGCAGCACCAGCACGTTGCCGCGATATTTCGGATCGCCGACGCTGTGATGCTTCAACAGCCCCCAGCCCTGCATCACCAGCAACAGGCTGGTGGTGTTGCGGGTGGTGTCCCAGCAATCGAAATTGTGCTTGTCGTCGAAGTAACGGAAATCCGCGCGGGCGATCCGCTTGTCGGTGCCGAGCACCGGACCGAGCCTTCGGTCGAGCCACACCACCGCCTTCTGCACCGCCGCGCGCTCGGCGGCGGCCGAGGCCCGGCCCGAGGCCATGATCCGCGACAGCGCGGCGCGGTCGCCCGGGCCGAAGGCGAGTTCGTGGCGGCGGCGGCAGACGAAGCCGTAGCATACCGTCATGCCGGAGGCCGATGGCGGGTTGATCGACACCGAACTGTAGAGCTGCGCCACCTCCCGGCTGAGCGGATCGGCCCGCGCTGGCAACAGGCCCGCGCCGACCGCCGAGATCGCCGCGAGCACCAGCGCCAAGCCGCGCCACCGCTGCGATCGACCGACTAATCCCACTTGCATCCTCGCTCCTGCCCGCATCTTCATCGCCGGGACGCTAGCGTGACCGGCCTGCGGTGCCAATATTGGAGTCGGGCGGCGGCGTATTTGCGGGACGGCTGATGCGTCCCGCACACACCGTCCGCACCGCGGATTCCGCGCGAGGACCGATCATGCCGCCTGATTCGCCGCTTCCCGCATTCGACGCCGCCTACGCGCCCGACGACGCCACGCTCGCGGCGGCGCTGATCGCGGCGATGCCGCGCGACCCCGCAGGTGAGGCGCGGATCGACACGACCGCGACCGGACTGATCGCCGCGATCCGCGCCGGCGATCACCACCTCGGCAGCGTCGAGGCGATGCTGCGCGAATACGCACTGTCGACCAGAGAAGGGCTGGCGCTGATGGTGCTGGCCGAAGCGCTGCTGCGGGTGCCGGATGCGGCGACGGCCGACGCCTTCATCGAGGACCGGCTCGGCCAGGGCGATTTCGCGCATCACCGCATCAAGTCCGATGCGCTGCTGGTCAATGCCTCGGCCTGGGCACTCGGCCTGTCGGCACGCGTGGTGCAAGCCGGCGACACGCCGCAAAGCACGCTCGCCGCGCTGGCGAAGCGGATCGGCGCGCCGGCGGTGCGCGCGGCGACCCGGCAGGCGATGCGGCTGCTCGGCAATCACTTCGTGCTCGGCGAGACCATCGACGATGCGCTCGCCCGCGCGCAGGCGCATGGTGCCGGCGGCGCGCGCTATTCCTACGACATGCTCGGCGAAGGCGCGCGCACGCAGGCCGACGCCGAGCGTTACTACGCGTCCTATGCGCGGGCGATCGAGGCGATCGGCCGCACCGCCGGCAACGCGCCGCTGCAGGCGCGGCCGGGCATCTCGGTGAAACTCTCGGCGCTGCATCCGCGGTTCGAGGCGGTGAGCCATGACAGGGTGATGCGCGAGCTGACGCCGCGCCTGATCGAGCTGGCGCGCCAGGCCAAACACCACGACCTCGGCTTCACCGTCGACGCCGAGGAGGCCGACCGCCTCGAACTCTCGCTCGAAGTGTTCGCCGCCTGCCTCGCCGACCCCTCGCTCAAAGGCTGGGACGGCTACGGCCTCGCGGTGCAGGCCTATCAGAAACGCGCCTCCGCGGTGATCGACCACGTCGATGCGCTGGCGCAACGCTTCGATCGCCGGCTGATGCTGCGGCTGGTGAAGGGCGCCTATTGGGACACCGAGATCAAGCGCGCGCAGGAGCGCGGGCTCGACGACTATCCGGTGTTCACCCGCAAGGCGATGACCGACCTCAACTACCTGCATTGCGCCGACAAGCTCCTGCGCTTGCGGCCGCGGATCTTCCCGCAATTCGCCAGCCACAACGCGCTGACGGTCGCCAGCGTGCGCGAGCTCGCCGGCGACAGCGACGGCTATGAATTCCAGCGGCTGCACGGCATGGGCGAGGCGCTGTATGCGCGGCTGCGCGCCGAGCATCCCGAGCTGGAATGCCGGATCTACGCGCCGGTCGGCGGCCATCGCGATCTGCTGGCCTATCTGGTGCGGCGGTTGCTGGAGAACGGCGCCAATTCCTCGTTCGTGGCGCAGGCCGGCGACGACACCGTGCCGGTGGCGGAACTGTTGCGACGGCCCGAGGAGATCATCGGCGCGCCGAACGACGCCCGCCATCCGAACATCCCGCTGCCGCGCGATCTATTTCAGCCGCAGCGGCAGAATTCGCGCGGCATCGAATTCGGCGACCGCGCCGCGCTGCAGCGGCTGGTGAGCGAGATCGACGCTGCGCGCCGGCCGCTGCCGCGCATCACCCCCGCAACGCCGGAAGATGCCGCCGCCGCGATTGTCGCTGCGCGTGACGGCTTCGCGGATTGGAGCCGGACGCCCGCCGACACCCGCGCCGCCGCGCTGGTGCGCGCGGCCGATCTTCTCGAGCAGCGCCGCGCGAACTTCATCGCGCTGCTGGAGGACGAAGCCGGCAAGACGCTCGACGATTGCGTTGCGGAGGTCCGCGAGGCGGTCGACTATTGCCGCTACTACGCGACCGAAGGCCGCCGCCTGTTCGGCGACGGTGTCGTGCTGCCCGGCCCGACCGGCGAGCGCAACACGCTGCGGCTGCGCGGCCGCGGCGTGTTCGTCGCGATCTCGCCGTGGAATTTTCCGCTGGCGATTTTTCTCGGGCAAGTCACCGCGGCGCTGATGGCCGGCAACGCGGTGGTCGCCAAGCCGGCTGAGCAGACGCCGGTGGTCGCGGAAGCCGCCGTGCGGTTGCTGCACGAATCCGGCGTGCCGCGGGCCGCGCTGCAGCTCGTGCAGGGCGACGGCGCGATCGGCGCGGCGCTGGTGGCGCATCGCGACGTCGCCGGCGTGGTGTTCACCGGCTCGACCGAGGTGGCGCGCGCGATCAACCGCGCGCTCGCGGCGAAGGACGGCCCGATCGTGCCGCTGATCGCCGAGACCGGCGGCATCAATACGATGATCGTCGACGCCACCGCGCTGCCCGAGCAGGTCGCCGACGACGTCGTGGCCTCGGCGTTCCGCTCCGCCGGCCAGCGCTGCTCGGCGCTGCGGCTGTTGTTCGTGCAGGACGACGTCGCCGACCGGATGATCGAGATGATCGCCGGCAGCGCCCGCGAACTGACCATCGGCGATCCACGCGATCCGGCGACCCATATCGGCCCGGTGATCGACGCCGAGGCCAAGGCGAAGCTCGATGCGCATGCCGCGAAGATGACGCGCGAGGCGAGCGTGCAATTTGCAGGCACTGCACCGACGCAAGGCAACTACGTCGCGCCACACGTCTTCGAACTGCGCGACGCGTCACACCTGACCGAAGAGGTGTTCGGCCCGATCCTGCACGTGGTGCGCTACAAGGCATCCGATCTGGACGATGTGCTCGCCACGATCGCGCGCAGCGGCTACGCGCTGACGCTCGGCGTGCAGTCGCGGATCGACGACACCGTGGCGCGCATCGTCGACCGGCTGGCGATCGGCAACGTCTACGTCAACCGCAACATCATCGGCGCCGTGGTCGGCGCGCAGCCGTTCGGCGGCTCGGGCCTGTCCGGCACCGGCCCGAAGGCCGGCGGCCCGCATTATCTGCCGCGCTTCGCGCTGGAACAGACGCTGTCGATCAATACCGCGGCCGCCGGCGGCAACGCGGCGCTGCTGTCGGAACAGGACTGAGACACCCGGCCATTCAATATCCGTCATTGCGAGCGCAGCGAAGCAATCCAGAGCTCCGTGCACTGCAACGCTGGATTGCTTCGTCGCTTCGCTCCTCGCAATGACGGGAGTTGCGGTTCCAATATTGCATCGTCCGGCCAACCCGGTTCATATGCGCGCCGCAGCCGGAAACCTGCGCCAGCACGAATTCCGGACGACGAAAAACAAGAAACGCCAGGAGCGACGCACAATGGACGACGGCATCTTCAAGGGCCTCAAGGTGCTCGATTGCGCGAGCTTCATCGCAGCCCCCGCGGCGGCGACCGTGCTGTCGGATTTCGGCGCCGACGTCATCAAGATCGAGCCGCCGGGCGCCGGCGATCCCTATCGCAACCTGCCGAACCTGCCGGGCTATCCGCGCAGCGAGCACAACTACGCGTGGATGATCGAGAGCCGCAACAAGCGCAGCCTCGCGCTCGACCTCGCCAAGCCGGAAGGCAAGGAGGTGTTGCGCCGGCTGGTCGCCGGGGCCGACGTGTTCATCACCAATTTCCCGCCGCAGGTGCGGGCGCGGCTCGGCATCGCCTATGCGGATCTGGCGCCGCTCAACGCGCGGCTGATCTATGCCAGCTTCACCGGCTATGGCGAGCGCGGCGAGGAGGCCAACAAGCCGGGCTTCGACAGCAATGCGTGGTGGGCGCGCTCCGGCATGATGGATCTGGTCCGCGCCGATGAAGACACCACGCCGGCCCGCTCGGTCGCCGGCATGGGCGATCATCCCTGCGCGATGGCGCTGTACGGCGCCATCGTCACCGCGTTGTACAAGCGCGAGCGCAGCGGCAAGGGCAGCGAGGTGAAGTCGAACCTGATGGCCAACGGCGTGTGGTCGTCGAGCGTGCTGGCGCAGGCCAAGCTGGTCGGCGCGCAGTTCCAGCCGCGGATGCCGCGCGAGCGCGCGCTCAACGCGGTGGCTAATCACTATCGCTGCCGCGACGGCCGCTGGCTGATCCTGTCGCTGCTCAACGAAGAGAAGCAGTGGCCGACGCTGACGCGCTGCCTCGGCCGTGAGGACCTCACCGACGATCCGCGCTTCGCCACCAAACCCGACCGCCATGCCCGCTCGGTCGAACTGATCGCGATCTTCGACGAGATCTTCGCGACCCGCGACCTTGCCGACTGGCGCAAGGCGCTCGACGGCAGCGGGCTGGTGTTCGGCGTCGTCGGCATCCTCGACGACATCCCGAACGATCAGCAGATGATCGACAACGACGTGCTGGTGCCGTTCGAGAACAACACCATCATGACCATCAACAGCCCGATCTGGGTCGAGGGCAGCGCCAAGACGCGGCCGCGGCTGCCGCCGGCGCTCGGCGAGCACAGCGACGACGTGCTGCGCGGCGCCGGCTACGACGACGCGGCGATCCGCGCGCTGCGGACGTCGGGCACCGTGGGATAATCAGCGACCGAAGAAGATCCAGCCGAAGGCGGCGAGCGCAATCAGCGCGGTGACGGCGATCACGAAGCCGGAGACGCGGACCTCGCTCGCGGTCTTGCGCGACGCTTCATTGTCGGCGATTTCCTGATTGCGCTGCTTGGTGTCCGGACTCGGATCGCTCATCGCGGCCTCCTCACTTCGGCCTGTGCCCGGGATCAGCGGTGGCCGACGAAGCACATGCCGATCGGAAACGCCGCCGCGCCACGCACCGGCTGGCAGGTCAACCCGGCCGCGCAGCGCCAGTTCCCGAAGCTCGGATCGATGGTGCCGTCCGGGCCGGCAAGGCCGCACGCCGCGCCCCAGCCGTCGTCGTCGGTGCCGTTCAGTGCGGTGGCGCCGCGCAGTTGCGGCCGATCGGTGAAGCCGCGCGAATAGTCGGGCGCGCGGCCGTCGCGGATCGCAGCGACGATGTCGCGGCGGCGGGGCTGGTCGCCGACGAAATGCGGCGATCCCGGCGCGGCGGCGCGCGACGCCGATTCCGCGCTCCCGTCGACGCCCGGGAAATGGAAACCGCCGATGCCGAGCGTCTGATGACAGCCGGAGCAGGTGATGTCGTTGAGCCGCCGCGCGAACCCGGCCGGCGAGCGGATATTCTGCAAGGCGACGCCGCGATCAGCCGCGCGCTGCAGCGCCGCGACCACGTCGTCATCGCTGAACAGCGGATCTGGCGTGCCCTGGCCTGCGAGGCCGAAAGCGAGCCGCAGCTCCGAATGCGTGAATGCCGCCGGCGTCGCGGCGATGGCGCTGTGGGCGAGATAGGCTTCGGGCACGAACAGCGTGCCGCGATCGAATGCCGCGAAATTCTCCGGCTGCAGGAGCCAGCGCTTGAACCGCGATCCGAGATCGCGGTCGGCCAGCAGCTTGTCGCGATCGATCTGGTTCTCCATCGGCGCGGCCTGATAACGCTGCGACGCCGGATCGAAGCGGAAGACTTTCATCAGATAGTCCGCACGAAACGCGCCGCCCGCTGCGGCCGGCATCGTGGCGATCTGCAGATTGATCTCGATGCGGTCGATATCCGCGGGACCGAGGAGCGCCAGCGGGCCATCCGCCGCGATCAGCCTGCGCGCCAGATCGGCGCCGGTGTCGGGCCATTCGCCCGCGGCGAGCCAGCGCCGCGCGACCTCGCGGCAGGCGATGCCGGCGGCCGTCGCGCGCAGCACGATGTTCAGCGTCATCGGCAGCCGCTGCGGCGCGCCGGCTGCGTCGTCGATCGGCCGATAGATCAGCCGGATCTCGCCGCAACCGTCGGCTGCGACGAAGCCGCGGTCGAGCCGGTTGACGATGCCGGCGAGCACGAAGCGCGTCGCGTCGGCATAGAGCCGGTCGCGGTCGAACAGCCGCAGGGTTTGTCCCGGACGCGCCTGCTGATAGTTAAGGAATTCGTCGTCGAGTTCGGCGCGCAGCGCCGTCATCGCCGGCAGCGCGAACAGTCGATCGTTGTGCAGCGGCCCGGACGACGAGGGATCGAGCATCTGCCGCAGGCCGAAGCCCGGATGCGTCGAGCCGTCGTCACGATGATCGCGCCGATCGAGTTCACGCAGCGCCAGCGGATCGGTGATCGCAAGGCCACGTGACAAATCTTCGGCCGGCCCGGCTGCCGCAGGCCGCAGCAGAGCGCTGATCAGCAATGCCAGGCCGAGGAGACGTCGCACCCGTGCCATGCTCCCGAGCAGTCGCGCTGCGAAGGAGCAGCGGGTCTGCGGAGAAGCTAACGCAATTCTGTCTCCGATGGAATCAGCACTGATGGTCCTGGACACTCACCACAGGCACAACTGAGGAGGCGCGCAGCGCCGTCTCGAACCATGCGCCACGGGCCCTGCGTCACCCCATCCTTCGAGACGCCCGGCTTCGCGGGCTCCTCAGAATCCGACTAATGCAGGCAGCAAAATCAATCGCGTTTGAAGGTTCACGTCGCAATTCACTCCGTCATGGCCGGGCTCGTCCCGGCCATCCACGCCTTTCTCGCGGCTTCCGCTGCATGGCGTGGATGCCCGGCACAAGGCCGGGCATGACGAGTTGAGACGACAGTGACTGATTCCATTGGCCGCATTTTCGGTCAGACTCTCAGGATGACGAGTCAGCGCATCTGGCAAGGGCCATATCGATTCGATCAATCGATAGAACCCCCCAAAGCAAACGGCGCGACGTGTCTGCATACGCCGCGCCGCCGAACAACAAGCCTGTGTAACGATCAGCGCCCGACGATCAGGCCGCGGCTGGTGACCACCACCCAGCGTCCGTCCTGGCGTCGGATCGCGTCGACGCGGCCGAGGCCCGGTACCGGATCGCCGGCATAGACTTCGAACGTGCCCTGGCGACCGACGATCACCGCGCCGCCGTCATAGACTTCGCGCAGCACCCAGCCGGAGACCGTCGGCAGCCGGCCGACGTCGTTCGGTTTCGCCGCCGGCTTCGGCGGCACCGAGCCGGTGATGTCCTGCGATGCGGAGGCGACCTGTGCCGGTGCGGGCGCGGGCGCCGGCTTCTCGGCCTGCGCGGTGCGCAGCTTTTCCACGGTCTCGCTCAGCCTGGCGATCTTCTGCGCCGGTTCGGCCTGCGCCTTTTCGACCTTCTCGATCCGATCATTGGCCTTGGCGATCTGGGCGCTGGCGGCCTTGTCGGCGCGATCGACGCTGGCCTTCAGCGCGGCGAGTTCGGTCTGCAGCTTGGAGACCTGCTCGTCCAGCGCGCGCGTCTGCGCCTGCGCCTCGGCCGCCGCATCGGCATTGCCGCCGACATGCGCGAAGCCTGCGCTGGTCAGCGCGCCGCCGGCTGCGCCCGCGATCGCGGCCAGAATGACAGCGACGGCGACCAGCGCCAGTTGCCGGCGGCCGTGCGGCTTTGCGGCCGACGCGTCGGGTTCATCCGGCGCCTCGACCTCGATCTCGTCGTCCCAGTGGCGAGCCCAGTCCTCTTTGCGCGGCGGCGCCATGATGGTGACGGTGCCGGGGCGGCGCTGGGCGATCTCGCCGGCCGATGTCGCGGACTCGTTCGCCGGCTCGGCCCCGGGGCCTTGCGACGAAGCGGCATCGCCGTTCGCGTTCACGGCCGGCGGCTGCGCGGAATGCGCGGCGCCTTCCGACGCGCCCGCCGCAGCGCCGGCGCCAGCCTGATCTTCGCCGTTGGGCTGTTTGCGATGCTCGTCCACGTCAAATCCTCCTGATACGCTTGACCATTCGGTAACTTTGATTACTTGCCAATCCGTTACTTCCCTCGTTGCTTACCAAAATTTCAGGATTCAGATCCCCGGCGCGCCGCGGCCGCGCGGCTTTGCGCCGCGCGCTGTCCCGCGCTAGGACAGATCGTTGCAACGGCGCACCAAGCCGCCGATCAGGGAGACGACCATGAAGCTGTACGATTCGATCGGGCCCAATCCGCGCCTGGTGCGGATGTTCATCGCCGAGAAGGGCCTGACGATCCCGACCCAGAGCGTCGACATCCGGGCCGGCGACAACCGCAAGCCCGAGCATCTGGCGCGCAATCCGCACGGACAGACCCCCACTCTCGAACTCGACGATGGCAGCTTTTTGTCGGAGATCACCGCGATCTGCGAATATCTCGAAGAGAAACATCCGACCCCGCCGCTGATCGGCTCGACCGCCGAGGAGCGCGCCGAGTGCCGGATGTGGACCCGGCGGATCGACCTCTATGTCTGCGAGCCGCTGACCAATGGCTTCCGCTTCAGCGAAGGCCTGAAGATGTTTCAGAACCGCTTGCTGTGTGTCCCCGAAGCCGCGTCCGGGCTGAAGAAAATGGCCGCCGACCGGCTGCAATGGATGAACGCGCAGATGCAGGGCAAGGAGTTCGTCTGCGGCGCGCGCTTCACGCTCGCCGATCTCTTGCTGTACGGCTGGATCGATTTCGGCGCGCAGGTCGGCCAGCCGCTCGATCCGGCCAACACCGTGCTGGTGGAATGGCACAAGCGGATCGCGGCGCGGCCGTCGGCGAAGGCTTAGTCGAGCCTGCCGTCGTCAGGCGTCCGGCCACACCAGCGAGCGATGCAGGCTTGCGCCGGCCCAGGCGCCGTCGGCGACCGCCAGCGACAGCGAATGCGGCACCCGCGCCGCATCGCCGCAGGCGAACGCGCCCGGCACGCTGGTCTGTTTCGCCTCGTCGGTGACGATCTGCGTGCCGAACGGCGTCTCGCCCAGCGCGCAGCCCAGCAATTCGGCGACCGGCGTCGCCGGCGCGTTGCGTGCGGTGGTGAAGATGCCGGCGAACGGCAGCCGCCGGCCGTCGCTCAGCACGATGTCGGCATGGCCGTCGACGCGCGCGACCGGCGTGTCCTCGATGGTCACGCCGCGGGCGATCAGATCGGCGCGCGTCGCGTCGTCAGCCGCGACGGCGGCGTTGGTGAACAGCGTGACCTCGCCCCATTCGGGCAGCAATTGCGCCTGATGCAGCGACATCGGCCCGGTGGCGATCACCGCGATACGGCCCTGGTCGAGTTCGTAGCCGTGGCAATACGGACAGAGAAACACGCTGACGCCCCAGCGCGCCTGCAGCCCCTCGATCGCCGGCAGACGATCCGACACGCCGGTGGCGAACAGCAAGCGCCGGCCGCCATGCTGCGCGCCGTCGCGCGTCGTCACGGCGAATGCGTCTTTCGTGCCCGATGCGGCGTCGGCCACGCCGTCGATCCAGCGCAGCGTCTTGTAGGCCTCGATTTGCCGCCGCGCCGAGGCGGCGATTGCGGCCGGATCGGCGCCGTCCTGGCCGAGAAAGCCGTGCGAATGCGCGGCGAAGCGGTTGCGGCGCTCGCCGGCGTCGATCACCAGCACGCTGCGGCGGGCGCGCAGGAGCTGAAGCGCGGCGGCCATGCCCGCATAGCTGCCGCCGATCACGATGACGTCGTGCTGCATGTCGATCGATCCTTTATGTGCGGGTGCGATGCGCCGCGTGGCGCCGGTTGAAATCCGCCGACAGCTTCGCCAGCGTCACCTTGGCGAAGCGGTCGAGCAGCAGCGCCTCGGCCTCGGCGAAGGCGCCGTCGAGCGCGGCGTTGACGGCCTGCTCGACGAGGCATTGCGGCGTCTCGTTGCGATTGCCGATCGCGAAGATCGCGGGCTCCCCCAGCGCGTCGTGCAGGTCGCGCAGGGTGACGGCTTCGAGATCGGCCGTGATGAGCCAGCCACCGGACGGCCCGCGTTCGGACGCCACCAGCCCGGCCTCGCGCAGCAGTCCCATCGTCCGCCGCACCACCACCGGATGGGTGCACATGCACGCGGCGAGCTGGTCGGAGGTCATCGGCTCGTCGTGCTCCGCCATGTGCAGCAGCGCATGCAGAACCGACGACAGGCGGCTGTCCCTTTTCATGTAACTTCAATTATTACGATTAGGACGCAAACGCAAGCCGGATGATCCGGCTGATCTCTGGCGAAACGGCACGAGGTTTGCTTGAATCCGAGCCATTCGCCCCTGACGGGATTGATCGATGCTCGGCATTCCTCGCAGATTCAGCCATTTCGTCTACGCGGTGCTGCAATCGGGGATCACCACCGCGGTCGCCTCGATGGTCGCCAGCGTACCCTTCCTCGGCGAAGGGACCTTCGTGGAGCATTGGCTGGGCGCGTGGCTGGTGTCGTGGATGGTGATGCTGCCGGTGGTGCTGTTCGCGGCGCCGATGCTGCGGCGGCTGACGCTGGCGCTCACCACCGAAGACCGGATCTGACGCCCCGGGGCTCACACCACAACAGGCGCGTCGGGCAATTCGTTGTCGCCGCGACTGTCTTTCGGGAAATGCCGCGCCAGATGCGCGGTGATCAGCTCGATGCCGCGCAGCACGCCGGCCTCGAAGCGGCCGTCGCGAAAGGCGCTCTCCATCTCGCGGCAGATGTCCTCCCACGCCGCAGCGTCGACCCGGCCATCGATGCCGCGGTCGGCGACGATCTCGACGTCGCGGTCGGCGAGCAGCAGATAGATCAGCACGCCGTTATTGTGCTCGGTGTCCCAGATCCGCAATTGCGAGAACACGTCGAGCGCGCGCTCGCGCGCCGGCTGGTCGCGGAACAGCGGCGCGCCGTCGAGCGCGCCCTCCACCACGAAACGGATCTGTCCGGCGTGCTGCGCTTCGCTTCTGCCGATCGCGCGCTCGATGGCATCGAGCGCGGAAGGCGGAAACGCCTTCTGCACGCGCCAGCGGCTGGTGATCAGATGCTTGCCGATCCGCCGGATGCCCATCGCCATCTCCCCACTCACCAACTCCCCGAAGCGCCGCCGCCACCGAAGCTGCCGCCACCGCCGCTGAAGCCGCCGCTGCTCGAGCCGCGCGAGCCGCCCGACCACGCGCCGCCGGGATAGATGCCGCCGCCGCGTCGCCCCGAACCGGAACCGAAGCCGGGCCCGCCCCCGCTGAACAGATCGATGAACATCGCGAACAGGAACGCCGCGAAGCCGGCGATCATCGCGATCGGAAAGCCGAGCCCGAACATCCATGCGACGCCGCCGATGATGCTGCCGGTCAGCGCCGAGGCGGCCATCCGGCCGAGCAGGCTCTGCAGGAAGCCGTTCACCACCAGCGTGCCGAAGATCAGCGGGATCGCCCAGCCGCTCACCTGATCGAACGATTCCGGCGACCACTCATGTTGCGGCTCAGGCGCAGGCAGCTTCTCGCCGTCGATCACGCTGATCATGCGGTCGACGCCGGCCTCGATGCCGCCGGCGAAGTCGCCGGTCCTGAATCGCGGCGTGATGATCTCGTCGATGATGCGCTTGGCGGTGACGTCGGGCAGCGCGCCTTCGAGGCCGTAGCCGACCTCGATCCGCAGCTTGCGGTCGTTCTTGGCGACCAGCAGGATCGCGCCGTCGTCGACCTTCTTGCGGCCGATCTTCCAGGCTTCGGCGACGCGGATGGAGAATGGCTCGATCGCTTCCGGCTGCGTCGTCGGCACGATCAGCACCGCGATCTGACTGCCCTTCCGCGCCTCGAACGCCTTCAGCTTCTGGTCGAGCCGCGCGATCGCGTCGCTGTCGAGCGTGCCGGTCTGGTCGACGACGCGGCCGGTGAGCGGCGGCACCGCGAGCTGCGCCTGCGCGATCGTGGCGAACGCCACGACCGCCCAGCACAGCAGCGCCGCGAGCATCGAGGCCCGCGCCATGCGCCTCACCGCCGCGCCTCCCTGGTGCATTTACTTCGCCGGGGCCGGGGCCGGCGCCGGATTGAAGTCCACCTTGGGCGCAGTCGAGATCGCGCCCTCGTTCTCGACGGTGAAGTTCGGCTTCTCCTTGTAGCCGAACAGCATCGCGGTGAAATTGGTCGGCACCGACCGCACCGTGACGTTGTAGGCCTGCACCGCCTTGATGTAGCGATTGCGCGCCACGGTGATGCGGTTTTCGGTGCCTTCGAGCTGCGCCATCAGATTGGTGAACAGCGCGTCGGATTTGAGCTGCGGATAGTTCTCGGTGACCACCAGGAGGCGCGACAGCGCGCTGGAGAGTTCCCCCTGCGCCTGCTGGAACTTCTGGAAGGCGGCCGGATCGTTCAGCACCTCGGGCGTCGCCTGCACGCTGCCGACCTTGGCGCGGGCGTTGGTGACGCCGAGCAGCACGTCCTTCTCCTGCTGCGCGAAGCCCTTCACCGAATTCACCAGATTGGGCACCAGATCGGCGCGGCGCTGATACTGGTTGACCACCTCCGACCAGGTCGACTTGACCTCCTGGTCTTCGCTCTGGATGGCGTTGTAGCCGCAATTGGTCAGGCTGAGCGTGGCGAGCGCTGCCAGCACCGTCAGAAACTTCCGCATCGATCTCTCCCCGGACGAACCGGCGCAACATAGCATGCGCCGGGCGACAAATGGTCGGTTGTTCGCCGGAATTGGTTCAGATCAGCGCCTATGCCCGTCATTGCGAGGCGTCGTTGCGAGGAGCGAAGCGACGAAGCAATCCAGTCTTACCTCTCGGCCTGGATTGCTTCGCCTTCGGCTCGCAATGACGATGATCGTCAGGCCGCCTGCGCGGCCCTGGCGTCCTGAATCGCCCGCCACACCTTCTCCGGGGTCAGCGGCGTGTTCAGCGAGGTGACGCCGAGCGGGGCCAGCGCGTCGAGCACGCCGTGGACGACGCAAGGCGGCCCGCCGATCGCGCCGGATTCGCCGCAGCCCTTGGCGCCGAGCGGATTGGTCCGGCACGGCGCCGACGGATCGAGCGTGACGTCGATCGGCGGCAGATTGTCGGCGCGCGGGATGCAATAATCCTGATAGCTCGCGGTCAGCAACTGGCCGTCGTCGTTGTAGGCCGCGACTTCGTACAGCGCCTGGCCGACGCCCTGCGCGACGCCGCCGTGAATCTGCCCTGCGACCAGCATCGGGTTGACCGCATTGCCGACGTCGTCGACCGTGGTGTAGCGCACCACGCGGGCGACGCCGGTGTCGGGATCGATTTCGACCTCGCAGATATGCGCGCCGTTCGGCCAGCTCGGACCATCGACTTCACCGCTGCTGTCGACGCTGAGCCTGGTGCCCTTCTCTTTGGCGGCGATCTCGAACAGGCTGATCTTGCGATCGGTGCCGGCGATGGTCAGCGTGCCGCCGGCATATTCGATGTCCTCGACCGAGGCTTCGAGAATGTTGGCGGCCTTCTCGCGCGCCTTGGCGATCATGTCGACGGTCGACACCGCGACCGCGGTGCCGCCGACGAACAGCGAGCGCGAGCCGACGCTGCCGATGCCGTGTCCGAGATCGGTGTTGCCCTGGACCACGTCGATGGCGTCGATCGGGATCTCCAGCGCCGCGGCGATCATCTGCGAATAGGCGGTCTCCAGCCCCTGCCCCATCGCCTGCGTCGCCGAATGCAGCACGATGCGCCCCTCGGCGGTGGCGTGCAGGCTGACCTTCTCGACATGGGCGCGGCCGCCGGTCCATTCGATGTAGCTGGTGACGCCGCGGCCGTAGAGCAGGCCCTTCTTCTGCGCCTCCTTCTTGCGCGCCTTGAAGCCGTCCCAGTCGGACAGTTCGGTTGCGCGCTCCATCAGATGCGCGAAGGCGCCGCTGTCGTACACCTGCCCGACCGCATTGGTGTAGGGCAATTGCGTCGGCCTGATGTAGTTGACCTTGCGGATTGCGCGCGGGTCCATCTTGAGCTGTCGCGCGGCGGCGTCCATCAAGCGCTCGATGATGTACACGGCCTCCGGGCGGCCCGCGCCGCGATAGGCGCCGACCGGCGCGGTGTGGGTCATCACCGCCTTGATGTCGAAATGCACCAGCGGCAGATCGTAGACGCCGGTCTGCACGAACGGGCCCAGCACCAGCGGGATGATCACGCCGGCACCGGCCAGATAGGCCCCGGTGCCGCCGAGCGAGGAGACCCGATAGGCCAGCACCTTGCCCTTGGCGTCGAGCGCGATCGACGCCGTCGAGGTCAGGTCGCGGCCATGGGTGCCGCCGACGAATTCGTCGGTGCGGTCGCCGCGCCAGCGCACCTTGCGGTTCAGCTTCACCGCCGCATAGGCGACCAGTCCGTCCTCCGGAAACAGCCCGGTCTTCTGGCCGAAGCCACCGCCGATGTCGCCGACCAGCACCTGGATCGAGTCCTTCGGCCGCTTCAGGATCGCATCGGCCAGCGTATCGCGGGTGGTCGCCGGGGTCTGCGACTGCACGTGCAGGATCAACCGGCCGGTCTTCTTCTCGATCTCCGCAATGGTCGCGCGCGGCTCCATCGCCGACGGCACCAGCCGCTGGCTGACGATGTCGAGCGAGACGGTGTGGGCGGCGCTGGCGAAGGCCTCGTCGACCTTGACGGCGTCGCCATAGCTCATCGCCGCGACGATGTTGTCGGGCGCGGTGTCGTACACCACCGGCGCGCCGGGCTGGATCGCGGCGGTCGGGTCGGTCACCGCAGCAAGCTCTTCGTAGTCGACAGCGACCGCCTCGGCCGCCGCCTGCGCCGCAGCCTGCGAATTGGCGATCACGGCAGCGACCGGCTCGCCGACGAAGCGGACGATCTCGTGCGCCAAGAGCCGCCGCGGCGGCAGCGCCATCGGCGAGCCGTCGGGACGCTTGAAGATCGGCAGGGTCGGGATCGTGCCGACCTCGTCGGCGACCAGATCCGCGCCGGTCAGAACGCTTTCGACCCCCGGCATCGCCCGCGCCGCCTCGGCATCAATGGAAATGATCTTCGCGTGCGCATGCGGCGAGCGCAACACCACCAGCCACAACGCGCCGTCGGCGGGCTTGTCGTCGAGATAGCGCCCGTGTCCGGTGACGAGCCGCTGATCCTCGAGACGCTTGACGGGCTGACCCGCGCCGAACCGCATGGTGCCGGGAAGAATGTTCATGCCGCTTCCTTGTGTTGGTTGCTTGGGAGCGGTTTTAGCGGAGAAGGCGGCGGTAAGCCAAGAGGGGCAAAGCCCCTCCCCCGAACCGAAGCCGAACCTCTCCCCGCCTGCGGGGAGAGGTCGGATCGTCGCGCAGCGATGATCCGGGTGAGGGGGCGTCGCGACGCGGCCGAGACTCAGCGACTCGTTGCCTGCCCCTCACCCCACCCCTCTCCCCGCAAGAGCGGGGCGAGGGAGCAGGCCGCGGCTGATTGCAGGGTCACTGCATACCCTCTCGTTCGTCATTCCGGGGCGCTCGCGGAGGCGAGCGAACCCGGAATCTCGACGTTCAGGTCACCCGCATTCAACGCAGAACATCTCCAGATTCCGGGTTCGCGCTCCGCGCGCCCCGGAATGACGGGGCGAGAGACCTTACGCAATCTCTGCCAGCACCGCCTCGACCGCCTTGCGTTCCTCCGGCGTCAGCGCGGCCTGCGGCGGCACCGGGTCGCCGACGTCGTAGCCCTGCAGCGCGAGGCCGGCCTTGATGCAGGCGGCGAGGTTGAATTTGGCGAAGGCTTCGTTGACGCGCCACAGCCTGCGCTGCAGCGTCAGCGCTTCGTCCCAGCGCTGCGCCTTGCACAACTCGTAAAGCTGCACGCTCTGGCGCGGCGCGATGCAGGCGGGGCCGGCCATCCAGCCGACGCCGCCGATCAGCATCACCGCGGCCGGAATATGCGCCGAGGCCGAGAACACCCGCAACGAATCGCCGCAACGATTGATGATCGACAGCAGCCGGCCGGTGTTGGTCGAGGCGTCCTTGATGTAGCGGATGCGCGGATGCTCGGCGAGCCGCGCGATCACGTCGAGCGTGAGATCCGAGCGCTGGAATTGCGGATTGGTGTAGATCACCACCGGAATATCAACCGAATCCGCGATCGCCCGGAAGTAACTCTCGATCTGCGCGTCCTTCAGCGGAAAATACGCTTCGAGAATCGCCAGGATGCCATCGGCGCCCTGCTTCTGATAGGCCCTGGCCTGCGCCACAGCATCCGCCGTCGAGGTCGAGGCGACACCGGCGACCACCGGCACGCGGCCGGCGGCGGCTTCGATCGTCGCCTGCACCACGGCCTTGCGCTGCGCCGCATCCAGATAGGCGAATTCGCCGGTCGAGCCGAGCGGCGTCAGCCCGTGCACCCCGGCGTTGATCAGATCGTCGCAGAGCCGGCCGAGCACATCGCCGCGGACCCGGCCGTCGGACTCGAGGGGAGACACCAGATAGGGAAAAACGCCTCGGAATTCAGTCATTTGCAGAACCACTTGCTGTGCGACGGTGACACCGGAACCGGCCGCGGCCTATCGACATCAATCCGGCGCGCGCCGCAAGCGCCAAACTCTGCTAAGCCAACCGCACCCGCATGCAACGAGACCCGTCCATGACCCAGTCCCCGCCCCGCGACGCCACGCCTCCGGTCGCGCCGCGCCGCCCGCACGCCTTCACCACCCACGGCATCACCATCAATGACGACTATGCGTGGCTGAAGGACCCGAACTGGCAGGAGGTGCTGCGCGATCCGGCGCTGCTCGATCCCGACATTCGCGCCTATCTCGAAGCCGAGAACGGCTACACCGAAAGCGTGCTCGGCCACACCGACGCGCTGCAGAAGACGCTGGTCGCGGAAATGCGCGGGCGGATCAAGGAAGACGATTCCAGCGTGCCGCAGCCGGACGGGCCCTACGCTTACTTGCGCAAATATCGCGAGGGCGGACAGCACCCGCTGTACGGCCGCGAGCCGCGCGACGGCGGCGAGGCCGACATCATCCTCGACGGCGACGAACTGGCGAAGGGCACTGAGTATTTCGAGTTCGGCGGACGGCGGCATTCGCTCGACCACAAGCTGGAAGCCTGGAGCGCCGACACCAAGGGCTCGGAATACTACACCATCCGCGTGCGCGACTGGACGACCAGGCAGGACCTGCCCGACGTCGTCGAGGAGACCGACGGCGGCGTGGTGTGGACCTCGGATTCGAGCGCGTTCTTCTACGTCAAGCTCGACGACAATCATCGCCCGATGCAGATCTGGCTGCACAAGCTCGGCACCCGGCAGGCCGACGACCTGCTGATCTACGAGGAGCAGGATGCCGGCTGGTTCACCCACATCCACGAGAGCAGCAGCGGGCGTTTCTGCGTGATCGCCGGCGGCGACCACGAGACCTCCGAGCAGCGGCTGATCGACGTCTCCGATCCGACCGCGCCGCCGCGGCTGGTCGCGGCGCGCGAACTCGGCGTGCAATATTCGATCGCCGATCGCGGCGACGAACTGTTCATCCTCACCAATGCGGACGACGCGATCGACTTCAAGATCGTCACCGCGCCGCTGGCCGCGCCGACCCGCGACAATTGGCGCGATCTGATCCCGCACCGCGAAGGCATCTACATCATCGACTTCGACCTGTTCTCCGGGCACATGATGCGGCTGGAGCGCGCCAACGCGCTGCCATCGGTGACGATCCGCGATCTCGCCACCGGCAATGAGCACGCCATCGCCTTCGATGAGGCGGCCTACTCGCTCTCGGCCTCCGGCGGCTGGGAATTCGACACCACGATGATGCGTTTCTCCTACTCGTCGATGACGACGCCGTCCGAAGTCTACGACTACGACATGGCGACGCGCGAACGCGTGTTGCGCAAGCGCCAGGAAATTCCGTCCGGCCACAACCCGGCGGACTACGTCACCACGCGGATCATGGCGAAGGCCGACGACGGCGCCGAGGTTCCGGTGTCGCTGCTGCATCGCAAGGGGCTCGCGCTCGACGGCGCCGCGCCGCTGTTGCTGTACGGCTACGGCTCCTACGGCCACGCGATGCCGGCCGGCTTCTCGGCCAACGCGCTGTCGCTGGTCGATCGCGGCTTCGTCTACGCCATCGCGCACATCCGCGGCGGCGCCGACAAAGGCTGGGGCTGGTATCTCGACGGCAAGCGCGAGAAGAAGACCAACTCGTTCGACGATTTCGCCGCCTGCGCCCGCGCGCTGATATCGGCGAACTACACGTCGGCGAAGCGGATCGTCGCCCATGGCGGCAGCGCCGGCGGCATGCTGATGGGCGCGGTCGCCAACCGCTCCGGCGAGTTGTTCGCCGGCATCGTCGCCGAAGTGCCGTTCGTCGACGTGCTCAACACCATGCTCGATGATACGCTTCCGCTGACGCCGCCGGAATGGCCCGAATGGGGAAATCCGATCAGCAGCGAAGCCGACTTCAACACCATCCTGTCCTACTCGCCCTACGACAACGTCGCGGCGACGAACTATCCGGCGATCCTCGCGATGGGCGGCCTCACCGATCCGCGCGTCACCTATTGGGAGCCGGCGAAATGGGTGGCGCGGCTGCGCGCGACCATGACCGGCGGCGGCCCCGTGCTGCTGCGCATCAACATGGGCGCCGGCCACGGCGGCGCGTCGGGTCGATTCAGCCGGCTCGACGAGGTCGCGATCGTCTACGCCTTCGCGCTGTGGGCGGTCGGGCTCGCGGATTCCGCTGCCTGAACTTTGCCACCAGTTTGACGCAACCCTCCTTCATCCGCAGAGATCGCCCATGGCCGCACCAAAACCGCCCGGATTCGAGACACTTAGCCTGCACGCCGGGCAACACCCCGACCCGCTGACCGGATCGCGCGCGGTCCCGATCTATCAGACCACATCCTACGTGTTTCAAGACACCGATCACGCCGCCGCTTTGTTCAATATGGAGCGGCCCGGTCATCTCTACACGCGCATCTCCAACCCGACCACCGCGGTGCTGGAAGAGCGCATCGCAGCACTGGAAAGCGGCGTCGGCGCAGTGGCGACCGCGAGCGGCATGGCGGCGCTGCATCTGGCGATCGCGACGTTGCTCAACGCCGGCGATCACATCGTCGCGTCGTCGTCGCTGTACGGCGGCACGATCAATCTTCTCGCGCACACGCTGCCGCGCTTCGGCATCACCACGAGCTTCGTGAAGCCGCGCGATCACGACGGCCTCAGGGCTGCCCTCAAACCCAATACACGGCTGATGATCGGCGAGACCATCGGCAATCCCGGGCTCGAGGTCCTCGACATCCCGAAGGTCGCGGCGATCGCGCATGACGCGAAGATCCCGCTGTTGATCGACAACACCTTTGCGACGCCCTATCTGAGCAAGCCGATCGAACTCGGCGCCGATATCGTGATGCACTCGGCGACCAAATGGCTCGGCGGCCACGGCATCGCGATTGGCGGCGTGCTGGTCGACGGCGGCCGGTTCGACTGGCGCGGCTCCGGCAAATTCCCGACGCTGACCGAGCCCTATGCGGGCTATCACGACATCGTCTTCGACGAACAGTTCGGGCCGCCGGCTTTCATCATCCGCGCGCGGATGGAAGGGCTGCGCGACTTTGGTGCTTGTCTGTCGCCGACCAATGCGTTCCAGCTGCTGCAGGGCGTGGAAACGCTGTCGGTGCGGATGGATCGGCACGTCGCCAACACCGCAGCGGTGCTCGACTTTCTCGGCAGTAACAAGGCCGTCGAATGGGTGCTGCATCCGACGCTGCAGGGTCATCCGGACTACGCGCTCGCGAAAGAGCTGCTGCCGAAGGGCGCCGGCTCGATCGTCTCGTTCGGCATCAAGGGCGGCCGCGCCGCCGGACGCAAGTTCATCGAGGCGCTCAAGCTGACCAGCCACCTCGCCAATGTCGGCGACGCCAAGACGCTGGTGATCCATCCGGCCTCGACCACGCATCAGCAGATGAGCGCCGATCAGTTGACCGCGGCCGGCATCGGCGAAGAATTGATCCGCCTGTCTGTGGGCATCGAGACCGCCGACGACATCATCGCTGACCTGGCGCAGGCGCTGCGCATTTCGCAGAAGGGCTGAGCCATGCAACTCGATGTAAACGGACACGAGACCTTCATTGCCACCGGCGGCAAGCCGTTCGACAATTCACTTCCCGCCGCCATATTCATCCACGGCGCCGGCTTCGATCATTCGGTGTGGGCACTGCAGACGCGCTGGTTTGCGCATCACGGCTACGCGGTGCTGGCGCCCGACCTTCCGGGGCACGGCCGCTCCGGCGGCGCCCCGCTGAAGACCATCGCGGAGATGGCCGACTGGACCGCGGCGCTGCTCGATGCCGCCGGCGCGCAGCCGGCCAAGCTGATCGGCCATTCGATGGGCTCGCTGATCGCGCTGGAAACAGCCGCGCGGCACCCGGCGAAGGTGGCGTCATTGGCGCTGATCGGCACCACCTCGACGATGACGGTCGGTCCGGATCTGCTCAAGGCCGCGGAAGCGAACAATCCCGCCGCGATCGACATGATGACGATCTGGGGCCTCGGCAATGACGCCGAGATCGGCGGCAACCTCGCGCCGGGGCTATGGATGCACGGCGGCTCGGTGCGCGTACTCGAAGCCAACAAGCCCGGCGTGATCTTCAACGATCTGGCGGCCTGCAACGACTACAAGGATGCGCTCGGGTCCGCCGCGAAGATCACCGTGCCGACCGTTTTCATCCTTGGCGAACGCGACATGATGACGCCAGCGCGCAACGGCAAGACGCTGGCCGCCGCGGTGAACGGCGCGCGCACGATCGTGCTGAAGGGCGCCGGCCACACCATGATGGTCGAGCGGCCGGACGAGGTGTTGAAGGCGTTGCAGCAATGAACTTCGGGCGCGTCGCGGGGTAACGCGCGCGTCAGGACGCAACGCCGAGAAAGTCGCGCGCCATGCCCGGATTGGCGTTCAGATCCGCCGGCGTGCCCTCGAACACGACGTGGCCGTTGTTGAGGCCATAGACGCGGTTGGCGAAGCTGAGCGCAGCGGCGACGTTCTGCTCGACCACGATCATGGTGCGGCCTTCCGCCGCGAGATTCCGCGCCACCGCGACCAGGTCGCGGACGATCAAGGGGGCGAGGCCTTCGAACGGTTCGTCGAGCAGGATGATGCGCGCGTCGCGGATCAACGCGCGGGCGATCGCCAGCATCTGCTGCTCGCCGCCGGACAAGGAACGGCCCGCCGATTTGCGCCGCTCCTTGAGCCGCGGAAACACCTCGTAGATGCGCTCGAAGCTCCAGGCGTTCGGCGCGGTCAGCGCCGCGATCCGCAGATTTTCCTCGACCGTCAGGCCGCCGAAGATGGCGCGCTCCTCCGGCACGAGCTGCACGCCCATGCCGGCGATCGCCGACGGCGGCAGGCCGGCGATCGGCTTGCCGTCGAGGCGGATGGCGCCGCTGCGCGGCGACAGCACGCCCATGATCGAACGCAGCGTGGTCGTCTTGCCGGCGCCGTTGCGGCCCAGCAGGGCCACCACCTCTCCCTGCTCGACCCGGATCGAGAGGTCGAACAGCACGTGGGAATCGCCATACAGCGTGTTGATGCGGTCGACTTCAAGCAGGCTCATGTGCGTGCAACCCTCCGAGATAGGCGTCCTGGACCGCCGGGTTGCGACGGATCTCGTCGGCGGTGCCGTCCGCCAGCAGCCGGCCCTCGTAGAGAACGGTGATGCGCTCGGCGAGGCCGAAGATGGCGTCGAGATCATGCTCGACGATCACCACGGTGCGGACGCGGGCGATGTCGCGGATAAAGGCGCAGGTGGCGGCGCGCTCCGCCGGACTCATGCCCGCCAGCGGCTCGTCGAGCAGCAGCACGTTCGGGCTGGTCGCCAGCGCCATGCCGATCTCCAGACGGCGCTTCTCACCGTAAGCGAGAACATGCGCCGGTGTATCGGCACGCTCGACCAGGTTGAGCAGATCCAGGATGGAGGCGATCTGCGCTTCGACCTCCGGGAGGCTGTCGGCCGGCCGCAGCAGATCGAAGCGCAGCGGGCCGCGGCTGCGGGCCAATGCGGCGATGCGCAGGTTCTTGCGCACCGAGAGGTTGGGAAACAACTGGTTGAGCTGATTGCTCTTGGCGATGCCGAGCTGCGCGGCCCGACTGACACCGGCGCCGGTGACCTTCTCGCCGAACAGCAGCACCTCGCCGGACGACGGACGCACCTCATCGAGCAGCATCTTGAACAACGTCGTCTTGCCGGCGCCGTTCGGGCCGATCACCGCATGGATCGATCCGCGGCGCACCTTGAAGGAAACGCCGTCGACAGCTTTCAGACCGCCATAGTGCCGCGCCAGCGATCGCGCCTCCATCGCGATCTCGCCGTCGCCGGTCGCAGGTTCGGCGAGCGGCAGGGTGACATCCCCGAGCTTCGCCACATCGCCGGTCGCGGCGTCGATATTGTGCGCCTCGATCGCCTCGGTCTTCGCCTCGGCGGCGCGCAGCGCGGCGAGGTTTCGGCGCTCGTTCCACCAATGCACGATCTCGCCGCAGATGCCGCGGCGTAGCCCGATCACCAGCACGATGAAGGCGATGCCGAGCACCAGCTTCCACAGCATCGCCAGGCCCGGGATCAGTTGCAGATTGTCGCGCAGCCAGAGCCACACCGCGGCGCCGACCAGCGGCCCGATCAGCGTGCCGGCGCCGCCGACGATGGTCTGCACCACCAATTGTCCGGAGGTCTCCAGCGAAAACGCGTCGGGCGGCATGTAGCTCTGGAACGAGCCGAGCAATCCGCCGGCGAGACCTGCATAGAGCGCGGCGATGACGAATGCGGTCAGCTTGTAGGCCGGCACGTTGTGGCCGAGCATCGCGACGCGACCGGTGTTCTCCTTGATCGCCAGCAGGATCGCACCGACCGGCGAGCGCACGATGCGTCGCGCCAGCACATAGCCGAGGAAGAAGATCACCGCGAACAGCACATACATCGGCAGGCCGGCGCTGATGTGGATCGCATTCGCACCGAAGCCGAGCACCGGCACCGGCACGCCGGGAATGCCGTTCTCGCCGCCGGTGTAGTCCGACAGCGGCGAGTTCTCGATGAAATACGCCATCTGCCCGAAGGCGAGCGTGATCATCGTGAAATAGATGCCGATCCGGCGCACCGCGAACCAGCCGACCACCAGACCGAACAGGCCGGCCGCGGCCGTGCCCGCCAGCAACGCCAGCCAGACGCTGCCGAGCGCGCCGGACACCAGCAGATAGGCGGTGACGAAGCCGCCGACGCCGTAGAACGCCGCCTGACCAAACGACAGCAGGCCGGTCAGGCCGAACAGGATGTCGAAGCCAAGGCCGATCAGCCCCCAGTTCAGCACGCGCGTGAGCAGATCGGTGGAGAAGCCGAGCGGATTGAGCGCCACGGGAGCGGCAATCAGCGTCAGCAGGACGGCGAACTCCGGAAGATAGGTCCTTCCGCGCATCAGACCCGGCCTTCCGTGCCGAACAGCCCCTGCGGCCGCATCACCAGCAGCAGCGCCATCAGCGCATACAGCATCACTTCCGAATAAGAGGAGTTGAAAGCGCTGGTCAGGCTGATGATCTCGCCGGCAATCAGGCCGCCGACGATGGCGCCCGGAAACGAGCCGAGGCCGCCGAGCACGATGACGACGAAGGACTGCGCCATGAAGTTGTGCCCCATGTCCGGCGACACCGCGACCACCGGGGCATAGAGCATTCCGGCGAGGCCGACCGCGACGATGCCGATGGCGAACACCAGCAGGAAGGCGCGGCGGACATTGATGCCGAGGATGCCGACCATGCCGGGATTCTCGATCCCGGCGCGCACGACCAGGCCCATCGAGGTGCGATACAGCACGAGGTAGAGGCCGAGCAGCAGTCCGGCGATGATCGCGATCAGCTGCAGCCGGTAGGTCGGATAGATCAGGAAGCCGAGCTGCGTCGCGCCCTGCCCCCAGGACGGCACCGGCACGCGCTGCGCATTGCCGCCGAAGCCGGCGCGGATGCACTCGACCAGAACGATGCCGATACCGTAGGTGACGAGGATCTGGTCCTCGTGGGGCCGGTCGTAGAAGTAACGAATGATGACCCGCTCCAGCAGGAAGCCGAGCACCAGCATGAAGCCGCAGCCGACCACGATCGCCAGCACGAACGACGATGTATATTGCAGCAGCACGAAGACGGTGTAGGCGCCCACGGCGAACAGCGCGCCGTGGGCGAAATTGAGCACGCCGAGCGTGCCGAGGATGATCGTCAGCCCGCTGCTGACCAGCGCCAGCAGCGTGCCGAGTGCCAAGCCGTTGAAGGCCTGCGAGACGAGAACGGGCCAACTCGGCATGACGATCCTCTTTAGGTGTAGGGGCCGAGCTTGCAGCCGAAGAAGTCTGGTGAATTCATCACGCTCTCGCCGTCGACGATCTCGACGATGTCGTAGAAGTCTTCCTTGTGCTTCATCTCCGCGGGCTTCTTGCCGCGCAGGATCGGGATCGGCCGCACCATCTGGTGATCCTCGGCGCGGAAGTAGACCTTGCCGATAGTCGTGTCATAGGGCTGCGCCTTGGAATTCTCCATCACCTTGATGACATCGACCGGGTTGAAGGTGCCGGCGCGCTCCACCGACATCGCCCAGAGATAGGTCTGCATATAGCCGATATGCGCGCCCCAGCGCGGATAGTACTTGTTCTGCGCGACGAAGGTCTCGACGAAGGTCTTGGCGAGCGGAAACGTATCCTGCATGCCGAACCAGAAATCGCAGCTGCCGTAGACGCCCTGCATCAGCTCGGCGCCGAGTTCCTTGTCCTGGAACGACGACAGGTTGGGTACCACGAGCTTCATGCGCTTGAGTACGCCGAACTGCTCGGCCTGCTTGGTGGAGGCGACGGCATCGCCGCCGAAGGCGATGTTGACGAACACGTCGGCGCCGCTGTTGGCGATGTTGAGCAGCGCCGAGGAATAATCGGTGGTCCCGAGCGGCACCACTTCCTTGGCGACCTGCTTCCAGCCCTGCTCGGTCGAGAACTTGGCGAAGCTGTCATAGACGCTGTGGCCGTAAGTGTAGTCCGGCACCAGGAAGGCCATCTTGATGTTCTTGCCGAGGGCCTTGGCCACCACCGGCGCCAGCCCCTTGGCGGCCATGTAGGCGTTCTGCTGCGAGCGGAAGCCGTAACGCTGGCAGTTCTTGCCGGTGATGTCGTTGGAGCCGGCGATACCGACCATGTACAGCACCTTCTCGCGCGAGCCGAGCTCTTCCAGCGCGATCGCGCTGGCGCTGGACACCGAGCCGGACACCATGATGGCCTTGTCGCGCTGGATGAACTGCGTGGCGCTCTGAACGTCGAGGTTCGGTTTACCCTCGGTGTCGGAGACCTTGTAACGGATCTGACGGTCGAGCACGCCCTTGCCCTTGAGGCCCCATTTCTGCGGGATGTCGCCGCCGGCATTGATCTGCGCGATCGCCAACTCATAGCCGAGCTTGAGATCGCCGCCGTCGCCGGAGAACACACCGGTGAGCGGGATGGTCAGGCCGACGAAGACCGAGTCGGCGGACACGCCTGCCGGGAACGTGCCGATGGTGGCCGGCGACTGCGCAAAAGCGCGTCCTGGAAGCGCGAGGCCGGCTGCGGCGCCGACTCCTCCGAGCAAAAGCTGCCGACGGTCAAACTGCATGAAACCACCTCTATGAGTTCAATCACCGCCGCCATTGGCGGTGAACTGCGTTTGGGGAACACCCCCGGCGAAACTACTGGCCGAGAGGCGCCGGCTGCGGCGTGCTGTCATCCCCAGCATCGCCCCAGACTGCTACCTCCGGTGCATCGTTGGTGAAGGTTGCAGGCGTCAGCCGGCGGCGGTTGATGCTGAGGTCGAAAATATCGAAACGGTTGTAGTACCCGACGACGTCGTGAAACTGCTTCGGCTCGACGCATCTGTTGAGGTCGATGTCGGCGTAGAGAATGCCCTCGTCCTCGCAGAGCGCCTCACCGATCTGCTCGCCGGTCGGATCCAGAAAGAAAGAGGCTGCACGTGGCGTGTTGTCGAGCACGGTGGCGGCAGATGGATCGCGCGCGACCAGCATGTCGCGCGCCGCCTTGTCGAGCACGCCGGCGGTGACGAGACCAAAGACCTTCGCCTCGAAACAATGCGCGCTGGCACGAATCCGGGTCGCCGCCGCGATGTGGTAGTTGACCCCGTCGGCGGGGCGCCGGGTCGGCCAGACCGGCGGCCAGCTCGAAATGTGAAATTGTTCGCCCTGCGCCATCAGCGCGTAGCGCGCCAGCGGATTGGTGTTCTCGCCGCAGATCAGTTGGCCGATCTTGCCGAGCCGGGTGTCGACGACGCGCAGACCCGCGCCGTCGCCGGCGCTCCAGATCAGCTTCTCGTAGAAGGTCGGCACCAGCTTGCGGTGGTGATTGAGGATCGCCCCGTCCTCGCCGATCAGCAGATTGGAATTCCAGATGCAGCCGACGCTGGCCGGCGACTTCTCGCTGATGCCGAGCGACACCACGATGCCGAGCGCCCGCGCCTCGTCCCGGATCGCCTTGACCTCGGGCCCATCGACCAGCACCGACTGATCCGCCATCCGCACGAACAAGTCATGATTGTCGATCGGCGCCCACAGCGCCGCCCAGACCGGAAATGCCGGGATGAAAGTCTCGGGGAATGCAACCAAAGCGGCCCCGGCGGCAGCTGCCTCACGGATGAGCGAGATCGCCTTCTTTGTAGTCGCGGCCTTGTCGAGGAACACAGGCGCAGCGTGGATCGCAGCGGCCTTGAAGCGGGGGAGCATGTCGTCGTCCTTTGTTTCCAACAGGCTAGGTCGCTTCCGGCGACGGCAGGTAGAGGCAATCCTGCAACCCGGCTTGCATGCGGCGACAATTCGCCTCAGCCACTCCGGCTGGCACGGCTTTTGCCGGTGTCATGGTATGAATGACTTCAATTCGCTCGACTGGGATGACCTGAAAGTGTTCCTGCATGCGGCCCGCGGCGGCAGCCTGGGCAGCGCGGCCAGACGCCTGAAGGTCGATCAATCCACCATCAGCCGCAAAATCGCGCATCTGGAGTGCACGCTGGGCACCGCGCTGTTCGAGCGGCTGCCCTCCGGACTACGCGTCACCGAGGTCGGCGACCGCCTGCTCTGCCACACCGAACGGATCGAGAGCGCCGTGATCGCGATGCGCGAGGACGTGCAATGCGGCAGCGGCCGGATGGCGGGCCGGGTTCGGCTGGCGACCATGGAAGGCATTGCGTCGCTGTATTTGGCATCGCGCTTCTCGCGCCTGTACCGACAGCATCCCAACCTGACGGTGGAGTTGCTGACGTCGCCGCAGACCGTTTCGGTCAACCGCCGCGAAGCCGATCTCTTCCTCAGCTTCTTCCGGCCGCGCGGCCAGGGCATGGTGTCGGAACGCCTGGGCTGTTTCGAACTGGGCCTCTACGCCTCGCAGGACTATCTCGACCTGAACGGCACGCCCGGCTCCGCCGGCGATCTGATGCGGCACAGCTTCGTCACCTATATCGACGACCTGATCCAGCTCGATTCGGTGCGCTGGCTCGACGACATCATCAAGAATCCGTCCGTCAGCTTCCATTCCAACAGCATGATCGCGCAGATGAACGCCGCCGCCGGCGGCCTCGGCCTGGTGCTGCTGCCGAGCTTCGCCACCAAGGACCGCAGCGATCTGGTGCCGGTGCTGCACGACCGGATGTCGACCGCGCGCGAATTGTGGATCAACGTTCACACCGACCTGCAATTCGTGCCGCGCATCCGCGCCGTATCCAGCTTCCTCAAGGCAACCTTCAAGGCCGACCATATCATGCAGGCCGATACTTCGGGCGGGAAGCTGCTGAACGCACTGCTGGAAGCGGAACCTGCGATTTCAGCAGCCCGCGGCTAGAATAGTTCTTCTGTTGAGGAATCAGAGCCGCGATCCGGTTGCCGCCGTCATCCTGAGGTGCCCGCTGGGCCGCGTTGTGCGCGGCGCGGCGGGCCTCGAAGGATGGGCCGCAGGCACCTCGGGGCCGCATCCATCGAGGCGCGCTACGCGCGCACCCCGGATCAAGTCCGGGGCAGGCTCTCAGGATGACGACTCTGCACGCGAGATGGCCGCATTGCTTCAATCAGTCGATGAAGCGCTCTCGAACATCCCGAGAAAAGTGGATACAGGCTCGCGGACGGAAAGCGGCATCTGAGCCCGAACCTCTCCCGCAAAAGACGGCGAGAGGTTCGGTCGAATGATCACAACTCAGGCGCCCTCGCCCTGGTCGAACACGCGGCTCGCAAGCACGTCCTTTGCCTCGATGGTCATCAGATCGTCTGCGGACAGCTTGCGGTCGAGGTCGGCGATCAGGCGATTGGCCTGACGCAGGCGGATGCGGTCCAGCGCGTTGCGGATCGAGCGGGCATTTGCGAACAAAGGCTGGGTTTTGCGGATGCCGATGTAGCGCTCGAACGCCGCCCGTGCCTCGGCGTCGAAATGATAGTTCTGTTCGACCAGCATGCCTTCCGCGATTCCGAGCAACTCGCCGTCGGTGTAGTCGGGGAAGTCGATGTGATGCGCGATCCGGGAGCGGAACCCCGGATTGGACGCGAAGAACTTCTCCATCCGGTCGGCATAGCCGGCGAGGATCACCACCAGGTCGTCGCGCTGGTTCTCCATCACCTGCAGCAGGATTTCGATCGCTTCCTGGCCGTAGTCGCGCTCGTTCTCGGGGCGATACAGGTAGTAGGCCTCGTCGATGAACAGCACGCCGCCCATCGCCTTCTTCAGCACCTCCTTGGTCTTCGGCGCGGTGTGGCCGATATACTGCCCGACCAGCTCGTCGCGGGTCACCGAGACGACGTGGCCGCGACGGACGAATCCGAGCTTGTGCAGGATCGAGGCGATGCGCAGCGCCACGGTGGTCTTGCCGGTGCCGGGATTGCCGGTGAACGACATGTGCAGCGTGGGGTTGCCGGTGGCGAGCCCCATCCGCTTGCGCAGCCGTTCGACCAGCAGCAGCGCCGCGATCTCGCGGATCCGCGTTTTGACCGGACGCAGCCCGATCAGCTCGCGATCGAGCTGATCGAGCACCTCGCCGATGCCGACCTCCTCGAATTCCTTGCGGAGATCGATCTGGTCCGGCGGCGCTGCTTCGTTGTCGGCAGTGGTCGTGTCCAAGGTCACCCTCCGTAGCGGCTGCCTTCGGGCTTGTCAGCCGCATAGGGCTTTGTGGTGTAGCGCATGTTGCGGCCATCGACTTCCTGCCGGTCGAGCCGGAAGCCGGGCTCGTCTTTCGGCCGGTTGACGATGAAGGACAGCCGCACCGACTCCCAGCCGTGCGAGGAGTCAAACGCCGACAGCCGGATGTAACGGTCGCCGTAGACCTTGCGGCATTCGGCGAGCTCCAGCATCACGCCGGCGGCGTCCTGCAGATCGAACATCGGCAGGCCCCACATATCCCAATAGGTGTTGCGGGGATGCGGATCGTCGGTGAATTCGAGGTTCACCGCCCAGCCCTTGCCGAGCGCGTATTGCACCTGTGCGGAGATCTGCTCGTCGGTGAGATCGGGCAGATACGAGAAACAGCCTTGGGTCATTCGCATGGGTTCTGCTCCTTAGACCGAGACGCTGGGGGTCGGCGCATAGTCGGGGGTGTCGGTGGATTCGTAATTGAAGGTGACGTTCTTCCAGGTGTCGAGTGCCGCCTTCAGCGGCGTGCAGGTCTGCGCCGCCTTGGCGAGGATTTCCGGGCCTTCGTGCACGTAATCGCGGCCCTCGTTGCGGGCGAGGATCATCGCCTCCAGCGCGACGCGGTTGGCGGTGGCGCCGGCCGCGATGCCCATCGGGTGGCCGATGGTGCCGCCGCCGAACTGCAGCACGACGTCTTCGCCGAGCAGATCGAGCAACTGGTGCATCTGGCCGGCATGAATGCCGCCGGACGCCACCGGCATCAGCTTGTTCAGGCTCGCCCAGGGCTGGTCGAAGAACAGGCCGTGCTCGAGATTCATCGGATTGTAGTCCTCACGACAGATGTCGTAATAGCCCTTGGTGGTCGCCGGATCGCCTTCGAGCTTGCCCACCACGGTGCCGGCATGAATGTGATCGACGCCGGCGAGCCGCATCCATTTGGCGATGACGCGGAACGACACGCCGTGATTGCGCTGCCTTGTGTAGGTCGAGTGGCCGGCGCGATGCAGATGCAGGATCATGTCGTTCCTGCGCGCCCACTTCGCCATCGACTGGATCGCGGTGTAGCCGATCACCAGATCGATCATGATGATCACCGAGCCGAGCTGCTTGGCGAATTCGGCGCGCTCGTACATCTCCTCCATGGTGCCGGCGGTGACGTTGAGGTAGGTGCCCTTGATCTCGCCCGACGCCGCCTGCGCCTTGTTGACTGCCTCCATGCAGTAGAGAAAACGCTCGCGCCAATGCATGAACGGCTGCGAGTTGATGTTCTCGTCGTCCTTGGTGAAGTCGAGCCCGCCCTTCAGCGCCTCGTAGACGACGCGGCCGTAGTTGCGGCCCGACAGGCCGAGCTTCGGCTTCACGGTGGCGCCGAGCAGCGGACGGCCGAACTTGTCCATGCGCTCGCGCTCGACGACGATGCCGGTGGCGGGGCCCTGGAACGTCTTCACATAGGCGACGGGCAGTCGCATGTCTTCCAGCCGCAGCGCCTTCAGCGGCTTGAAGCCGAACACATTGCCGATGATCGACGCCGACAGATTGGCGATCGAGCCGTTCTCGAACAGGTCGAGATCGTAAGCGATGTAAGCGAAATACTGACCGGGCGAGTTCGGCACCGGATCGACGCGATAGCACTTGGCGCGATACTTCTCGGCCGCGGTCAGGCGATCGGTCCACACCACCGTCCAGGTCGCGGTCGAGGATTCGCCGGCAACTGCGGCCGATGCCTCGATCGGATCGACGCCGTCCTGCGGCGTGACACGGAACAGCGCGATGACGTCGGTGTCCTTGGGCTCGTAGTCGGGCTCCCAATAGCCCATTTTCTTGTATTCCATCACGCCGGATTTGTAGCGATCCTTGCCGCGGACGGTGACTGACTCGTTCATGTCGCTCCTCCTTGAGATGGCCCGGCAGCCGTGGCGGGCCGGATGCTTGGATGCCGTTTGAGCGCGACGTGCGGCTCGATCAGTCGGCGTCGCGGGTTCGTTGGAGCGACTTTGACCACAAGGATGGAAATAAGAGAAATTTTATAATCTTCGAAGGAGCAAAAGTATTGCTTATGTCATCACCGCGCGCCGCGCCGGATCGACGCGCTGCGAACATCAAAGATCTCGATCACACCCGCTCCGATTCGAGGGCGGGTCGCGGTCGTGCCGCGCCATCTCGCGCGGATCGAGACCGCGCGCCGAAGCGCCACCGAACAATGTTGACCGCGCCGGGCGAATAATAGAAACTTGGTCATTGTCATCGCGCGCAAAGTATTCGTTATGAGTCGTCAGTTCAGGGCCGTGTCGATCCGGCAGTTGCGCGCGCTCGCGGCGCTGGCCGAAACCGGCAGCATTACCGCGGCCGCAAACAAGTTGCACCTGACCCAACCGGCAGTCACGTTGCAACTACGCAACCTTCAGTCGCTGGCCGACATCCCGTTGATCCAGCGCAGGAGCGACGGCATGCAGCTCACCGATGCCGGCCTCGAGGTGCTGGCGCTGTGCGACCGGATCGAGGCGGCGATCACTGCCTGCGAAACGTCGCTGGATATGATCGCCGGCAAGACCGCCGGGCGGATTTCGATCGGCGCGGTGTCGACCGCAAAGTACTTTGTACCGTTCGCGATCTCCGGCTTTCTCAAGCGCCACCCGAAGATCGACGTGCGGCTGTCGATCGGCAACCGTCAGGAGATCGGCGCCGCGCTGCGGGGCTACGAACTCGATATTGCGATCATGGGCCGCCCGCCGGTCGACCTCGACGTCGAGACTCATCTGATCGGCGACCATCCGCACGTCATCATCGCGCCGACGGCGCACCGCCTGGCGCGCAAACAGAACATCGCGCTGGCCGAACTGGCCGGCGAGACTTTCCTCACCCGCGAACCGGGCTCCGGGACACGCAGCCTGATGGAACAATTGTTCGGCGATGCCGGCATCCGGCCCAATATCGGCATGGAGATGGGCAGCAACGAAACCATCAAGCAGGCGGTGATCGCCGGGCTCGGTATGGCGCTTCTCTCCGCGCACACTGTCGCGACCGAGCTCGACGAGCGACGGCTGGTGATCCTCGATGTGGTCGGGCTGCCGGTGGTGCGGCAATGGTTCGTGGTGACGCGCAAGGACAAGGTGCTGCTGCCTCCCGCCCGCGCGATGCTCGACTTTCTCGAAGCCGAGGCGTCGCATTTCCTGCCGCGCACCGATCGGCGAATGAGGCTGACGCGACCGTCGACGCGCGGCAAGCGCGACTGAAACGGCGCGGTGCCTCGATCGACCGCCTCGCCGTTTACTTCGCCGTTCGCCTCTTCATTCCTCTCAAACGCAAAACGCGCGCCTTGCGGCGCGCGCCTGCTTCCGATCGGGCGGAACAGATCCCTGTCCCGGTCAGGCCGCTTTGGCGAGACCGACCCGGGCCCAGATCTCGCTGAGCGCCTGCACCAGATGCTCGATGTCGGCGTCGGAGTGCTGCGGTGACGGCGTGATCCGCAGCCGCTCGGTGCCGCGCGGAACGGTCGGATAGTTGATCGGTTGAACGTAGACGCCGTAGCGGTCGATCAGTTCGTCGCTGATCTGCTTGCACAGCGCCGCATCGCCGACCATCACCGGCACGATATGGCTGGGGTTCGGCATGTGGGCGACGCCGGCCTGGTCCAGCCGGGCGCGCAGCCGCGCCACGCGATCCTGGTGGCGCTCGCGCTCCACCGAACTGGCGCGCAGATGCTTGATGCTCGCCAGCGCGCCGGCGGCGACCGCGGGCGGCGGCGAGGTGCTGAAGATGAAGCCCGAAGCGAAGCTTCGGACGAAATCGCAGACCGCGGCGGAGCCGGCGATATAGCCGCCCACGACGCCGAACGCCTTCGCCAGCGTGCCTTCGATGATGGTCAGGCGGTGACTGAGTCCTTCACGATCGGCGATGCCGCCGCCGTTCGGCCCGTACAGGCCGACGCCGTGAACTTCATCGAGATAGGTCATCGCGTTGTGCGCATCGGCGACGTCGCAGATCTCGGCGATCGGCGCGATGTCGCCGTCCATCGAATACACCGACTCGAAGGCGACGAGCTTGGGCGCGTGCGGATCGAGATCGGCGAGCTTGCGCTCGAGGTCGCGCGGGTCGTTATGCGCGAAGATCCGGGTCTCACTGCGGCTGTGGCGAATGCCCTCGATCATCGAGGCGTGATTGAGCTCGTCCGACAGAATCACGCAACCGGGCATGCGCGACGCCAGCGTCGACAGCGAGGCCCAGTTGGAAACGTAGCCGGACGTGAACAGAAGCGCGGATTCCTTGCCGTGCAGCGCGGCGAGCTCCTGCTCGAGCAGCACGTGGTAGTGGTTGGTGCCCGCGATGTTGCGGGTCCCGCCTGCGCCGGCGCCGCAACTGTCCAGCGCCTCGTGCATCGCCTTCAGCACCGCCGGGTGCTGGCCCATGCCGAGATAGTCGTTGGAGCACCACACCGTGACATCGCCGACGCCGTCCGGCCGGTGATGCGTGGCGCGCGGATACGAGCCGGCGTGGCGTTCGAGATCGGCGAACACGCGATACCGGCCCTCACGATGGAGGCCTTCGAGCTGACGGCGGAAATAGGCTTCGTAGTTCATGACGTCCTCCCGTTGATGGTTGCGGCCGGTTCCGCTGCGATTCCGACCCGGGCCGGCGCCAGACCACCGCGCGAATGCTGCTCGAGGAAAGTCTGACGGAATTGATCTTCGAGCCGCTGGCGGGCGCAATTCGAGCGCTCCTTCGGCTGCGCTGCGTCGTTGCGGGCGCTCGGCACGACGACGAGCTGCGGCGCCGCGCTACGCGGCTCCGGGCCGGCCGGCGATGATTCGGAAGTCTGCGTCGCATGCACTGACGCAGCAGCAATATTGGCGGATGGATTCTGTTCCATGGTGACATTCTCCGGCGAGAAACCTGGACGGATACCCCAGCTCCACAACGTGATGGCAGGCAGCGGTAGCAGCATGAACCAATGCTCGACGACGCCAAGAGCGAATAAAGTCGATACCAGCGTCAGGGCGACGATTTCGGACGGCGTGTCGGCAACCTCAATGATGCGCTGAATCATCAGCATCAGAACGACGGTCGCCAAAGTCACCGAGATCGGAAAGAACGCGCTGACAGGCTTGCGCGCGAAGTAGGTCTTGAGAAACTGCACGGCGTCCGGCATCAGTTCGTCGTTGGTGACGGGCACGCCGAGAAACAGATTGATCTTGGCGCTCTGACGCAGCACCCACAGCGCCAGATAGGTCCAGCGTCCGACCTCGTTCTCGGCGCCGAGGGTGACCAGCACCACGACTGCACCGCAAGCCAGCAGGCAGACCTCGTGATAGATGATCGCCTGCAGCGCAAAGCTGAGGCGGGCAAAGCCCTTGGCGCCCGGCGGACACGGCTCGGCCCGCGGGCCGGTCAGCCAGCCGGACAGAAACGCGATCTCCTGCGCGCCCCACAGAAAGATGATGCAGCTGAAGGCCATATAGGCGGCCGCGACGCTGGTGTCGTTCGCCGTCACCGACAGGCCGCACAGCGCGATCGTGATCATTCCGCCGGCACAGACCACCCGCAGCATGCTCGAGCGGCCGACGCTGCCGACCAGCAGCATCACAGCGCCCGTGGAGAACCACCAGACGAAAGCCGCGAAGATGGGTGGACCAATATACGAGACCATCGCGTTGCCCCTACCACGCCGGCCGAAGGCCGATGACGCGGGGCAGTTCGTTGCGCTTGGCCGGCAGCAGGAACAACCGACCGAAGGCCAGCGCGGCCGACGCCACATAGAACGGCCGCTTCAACTTGCCGACCAAGCCCTGGCTACGGCTGTCAGCGATCTTCTCGGACGCCACGCGAAGGCGCTCGAGGCCCGCCAGGAAGCGCGGATCGTCGAGGTTGATCGTCACCGGGAAGACCTGCTTGGAAATCTCGGTGGTGATGCGGAACACCTGCATGCCGTACTCGGCCGCGTCGACGCCGAGCGCCTCGTAGAATGCCGGCCGCATATGATCGCGGACGTACATCGTGGCGAACACGGCGAGCAGGAAGAAGCGGATCCAGAGCTTGTTGACACCGGAAAGCAGCGACGGATCAGCGCGCATCAGCAGCGCGAAAGCCTCGCCGTGACGGAACTCGTCGTTGCACCAGCGCTCGAACCACTTGAAGATCGGATGGAAGCGGCGCTCGGGGTGGCGCTCCATCTGCCGAAAGATGGTGATGTAGCGGGCGTAGCCGATCTTCTCCGACAGGTAGGTCGCGTAGAAGATGAACTTCGGCCGGAAATAAGTGTACTTCTTGACCTTGGTCAGGAACGACAGGTCGACGCCGATGCCGTGATCCTTGAGGATCTCGTTGATGAAGCCGGCGTGGCGGGCCTCGTCGCGGCTGAGCAGGCCGAACAATTCGCGGATTTCGGGATTCTTGATCCGCTTCTTGATCTCGGCATAAAGCACGCAGCCGGAAAATTCCGCGGTCAGCGACGACACCAGGAAGTCCTTGAACTCGGCGCGCAGCTCCGGCGGAAGCTTGTCGAGATCGCTTTCCAGGAACTCGTCGTTCTTCTTGAAATGCGACTTGTTGTAGTCGGCGCGCATCTCGTTCATCATCGCGTTCCATTCGGAACGGACCAGGCTGACGTCGAGCTTGTCCATCGCGGCGTAATCTGTGGTGTAGAACCGCGGCGTGAGGATCGTATCCTCTTTGGCGATGTTCAGACTTTCGACGCTGCCCTTGATTTCCGGCCGGCTTCGCAGCGCGCCCTGGGCGCCGCCTTCCATCGGAATCATGAGACCCTCCCATCTGAGAAGCTGACTTCGTAAAGTTCGGTCAGTTCGCGATATCCTTCGAGCCGCGCGCGGAATTTGTCGAGAAAACCCGCCCGGACCACGGTCGCAGTGCGGCGAACGACCAGCCGTTCGCCGAAATCGACATGGGTCGGCGCGTCGTGAACCATCACTTCGTCGCCGGGCCCAATCTCGATGTCGCCATCGAGAATCACATGGGCATGAAGGGTCTCCGAGGTCTGCTCGATCTCGACCGTGCAGGGGACATCGAAGCTTGTGCGTTTCCCGATCCGGAACGTGCTCATTTCGAGCCGCCCGTGTTCTCTTCGTCTTGCTTGCCGGCGACGTTGTCGCCGGTCATCAGTTGGGTGAACGCGCGGAGATTGTCGGCTCCGAATGCGTTCAGGTCGAGCACCTTCTTGGTCGCGGTGTCGGTCAGCGTGTACTGGCCGTTGACATGGCGGGCGAGGTGGAACGGCGGGGCCGATCCGACACCCGCCACCAGGCGCTCGCGCGCCAGACCGCGCATCGCCACGCGGATGAAGCCGGACTCGCCCGGATTGATCGTGCGAACCAGGCTGTGATCGCTGGCGCGATAGATATTGACCTGGCCGCTGGGGCTGTCTTCGAAAGTGAGGTCGATGCTCTCCACGGTCGCCGGCGGCGTCATGTGGGAGTGTCCGACTCCTGTCAGACGAACTGTCGCTCCCGCCCCGATCGCAAACAGTACGATCGCGGCGGCACCGATCAACGCGCCCTTGGGAACGGAGAGGTTGTGCGCGGCCTCGCTCATGTCAATCTCCGGTTCAGGCTACTGCGGTTGCCGTCGAATTCGACAACGGGCCTTCTTTGGGTCCGCTGGTAGCCGTTTGAACGAGTGACACTGCGGAGGAATCGAGCTGAGCCTTGACCGCCTCGGTCAGCGTGGCGGCGACCTTGTCGGCTTCGGGAACCGACAGCATCATCGGCTCGGGCTCGCGCAGGCGCCACGGCCGGATATGCGGCCATAGCAGGACGTAAGAGGTGCGTTTGGTGTCGATGATCTTCAGCGGGATGTCGCCGCTGCCGTCGCGATGATTGTTCAGATCGGCATTGGCGATCTTGCCGAGCGGAATGTTCAGGGTGATCGGCAGCGCAACGCCGGTCTGTATCAGGACGCGCTTGCTGGTAATCGTGTAACAGCTCGCGCGCCTGAACAGATAAGTGAGAAGCGCCAGCAGTGCGAGACCGCCGATCGCCGGGATCAGGAGCAGCGACGCGGACGCCGCTGCCTCCCCGATGGACTGGCCGTTCGACCAGTTCGACCAGACCTTCCACACGATCAGCAGCGCGAAATAGATCGCGACAGCCCGCATGTGGAAGGATCTGATGGCCAGACCTTTGTAGGTCGGCTTCCCCTGCCAGAGAACGCGCTCTCCCTCCGGCAAGGGCGACGGAAGCTCACGAAACTGGCTGGGGACGTCCGTCATACGATCGACTCCTGACGCATCGGCGTGGCGTAGAGCGTGCCAGCACCGTAGTAGGCGCAGATCTTGTCTTCTTCGAGCTTGGTCACCTGATCCGACTTCGCCGTGGTCGGGACGCCAGCGAACTGGTCGCCACGAATGGCGTCGACGGATACCCGGCCGCTCGGGCTGTTGATCAGCGCGAACGGAACCGGGAGAAGCACGCGCTTCTTGGTCTTGGCGATCTCGACTTCGAGGTAGCGGGCGAGCACTTCAGCCCGGTCGACCCAAACCTCGGTCACCGTGCCGCCGACCTGGCCGTCACAGCCGACCACCGGCATACCAACCGGATTCGGATCGCGCGGATCGAGGAACATGCCCTTGGCCGCGCGCAGCGGCGCAATGATCGGCAGATTGTCGAGGCCGGTCTCCGGAACGTCCTGACGCTGGGCGTAGGAGCCCGGACCGACGCCGTCGGCGAACGGATCACCGGTGGGTGCGAACGCAGCACCCGGCCACGGAGCGACCGGGGCGAGCGCGACGTTGGGACGATCGTTGCTGGTGCTCGGAACGGTGCTGGTCGCACCGCCGCGCAGCAGATAGGTCTTCGGATCCGGCGGAGCCGGAACGCCGATCTTCCGCAACCGGCCCGAGCCGGTGTCGGCAATCAGCGGATATCCTTCGCGCTTGTCTTCACGACGAAGGTAGAAAACCAAACCCGCGAAGAAGATCCAAAATACGTACAGGGTAACCTGCGCTAAGTCCAAATACGCTCCGGGTTGCATGGGACCGACCCCTTCCTCTTTGTTAGCCTGGAAATTCGGCTAGGCCGAACTTGGATGAAGGCTGCGCATAGTTCGGCCGTGCAACGCGCACGAGAGGACCTACCGCAACCAACGTTGCGAACAGCAACGCGATCTCGATGTTGTAGACAAAACCGTAACCGATCGCAGGACCCGACAGCACGGCGCCCAGCGTGCCGCTATCGGCGAGCGAGGCGAACAGATCGCGCAGGCCGCCGCCGAGCAGAATGCCGCTGCCCGCAGCGGTCGCCTGCACCGCGCCCCAGGCGCCGAGCGCAAGCCCGGGCTCGCTTTCGGAGCCGATCGCCATCACCGCGGTCAGCGTGCCGGCTGCGAACAGGCCGCCGCCGAGCCCGATCAGCGCGGTGCCGATCCTGAACAGCAGCACCGATTGCGCGGGCGCAGCCATCGCCACGGCTGCGAAGGCGAAGATGCCGATCAAAGCGCCGAAGCCGGCCAGACGATACGGATCACCGCCGCGGCCGAGCGTGCGCGCCGCAATGCCGAAGCCGGCCAGCGTACCGAGCGCGAAAAACGCGGTCAGCGCCGTCGTCTGACCCACGGAGAGCTTGAGCACCTCGGCGCCATAGGGCTCCAGCAGGATGTCCTGCATCGAAAAACCCGCGGTGCCGAGCGCGACCGCGATCAGCATCCGGTTCGAACCGCCGGCAGCGCGGAAGCGCGCCCAGGACTGGTTGAACTGCGGCCGCGGGCGGTTCACGGATGTGAGTTTCGGATTGCGTGCTTCCTGCTTCCACAGCGCGACGATGTTGAGCAGCAACTGGGTGACAGCCACGCCCTGAATCACCTGGATCAGGCGGAGCTCGCTGAAATTGCGGAGCAGTTCGCTGAACAGCAGCGCGCTGCCGGTCATCCCGACCAGCAGCATGACGTAGAGGAACGCCACCACACGGGGGCGCGACTGTTCCGGCGCCAGATCGGTCGCGAGCGCGAGGCCGGCGGTCTGGGTGGTGTGCAAACCGGCGCCGACCAACAGGAACGCCAAAGCAGCGCCGACCTTGCCGTAGTCAGCAGGATATTCCCCGCCGCCGGACAGCACCAGCAGCGCAAACGGCATGATTGCGAAGCCGCCGAATTGAAGCAGCGTGCCCATCCAGATGTAAGGCACACGGCGCCAGCCCAGCACCGAGCGGTGATTGTCCGACTTGAAGCCGATCAGCACCCGAAGTGGCGCGAACACCAGCGGCAGCGATACCATCAGCGAGACCAGCAAGGTGGAAACGCCGAGCTCGACGATCATCACCCGGTTCAGCGTGCCGTTGAGCAGCACGACCGAAGCGCCGACCGAGACCTGGAACAGCGACAGGCGCAGCAGACGGCCGAGCGGAAGCTCTTTCGTCGCCGCGTCGGCGAACGGCAGGAAACGCGTTCCGAGACGCATCCAGCCTTTCGCCAATGTCGCCGCCAACTGGCTCATCGTCGAACCATCTCCAGCGCCTGCGATGTGTAGAAGCCGGACGACACCCGATGGGTGCGGCCAGGCTGCCACTGCGCAAGCAGCGCATCTTCGGAAATCAGCTTCAGCAGCTTCTTCTCGCTCACCGGCTCGATCGCGGGAGCACGATCAGCGCGCGGGAAGAACCCGCCGACGAAATGCATCAGCGCCAGCGCCGGCGTCTTCGGCGCGAACGTCACCGCCATCGACCGGCGGGTGCGCGACGAAAGCGTCGCGAGGATCCGGCAGATGTCGTGCGGCAGATAGTGGATCAGCGAGTCCATCGCGACGACGAAGTCGAACTCGCCCAGTTCGGGATCGAGCATGTCGCCGGAGCGGAAATCGATCGCCGCCGGATCGATGTCTTCCGGCAGGCGCTCGCGCGCGACGCCGACCAGCGTCGGCGACAGATCGATCGCGAGCACCTTCGCGCCGCGCCGCGCCGCCGCGATCGACAGCGCACCGGTGCCGCAGCCGGCATCAAGCAGCCGCGTACCGGTCATGTCGGCAGGCAGCCACGACAACAGCGTGTTGCGCATCTCGTCGCGACCGGCCCGCACGGTTGCGCGGATGCCGCTCACGGGCGCGTCCGACGTGAGCTTGGCCCAGGTATCGGCCGCGGTGCGGTCGAAATAGGTCTCAAGCTCTCCGCGTCGCTCGATGTAGCTGCCCAACGCCATCAATCAAATCCCAGGAGATCAAAGATGTCGCGATCCTTCAGCGGCTTGCCCTGGACGGGGGGCGTCTTCGCCTCCCACATCTCGGTAGCGAGCCGAAGATACTCTTGTTGCACAGCCAGGATTTCGTCGGTGTGATCCATCTCAAAAAGTGTCATTTTTTTGAGACGGCTCTTCCGGATGACATCGAGATCCGGCAGATGCGCGACACGCTGGATACCGGTGGCCGCGCCGAACTTGTCGATCTGGTCGGTCTCACGGCTGCGATTGGCAATGATTCCCGCCAGTCGCACGCCGTAATTCTTCGACTTCGCCTGGATCGCCGCGGCGATTCTGTTGGCGGCAAAGATCGAGTCGAAATCATTGGCGGCGACGATCATCGCGCGCTCGGAATGCTGCAGCGGGGCGGCGAAGCCACCGCACACCACGTCGCCGAGCACGTCGAAGATCACCACGTCGGTGTCTTCGAGCAGATGATGTTCCTTCAGCAGCTTCACGGTCTGGCCGACGACATAGCCGCCGCAGCCGGTGCCGGCCGGCGGACCGCCAGCCTCGAGGCACATCACGCCGTTGTAGCCTTCGAACACGAAGTCCTCGGGCCGCAGTTCCTCGGAGTGGAAGTTTACCTCTTCCAGCACGTCGATCACGGTCGGGATCAGGCGCTTGGTCAGGGTGAAGGTCGAGTCATGCTTCGGATCGCAGCCGATCTGCAGCACGCGCTTGCCGAGCTTGGAGAACGCGACCGACAGGTTCGACGACGTCGTGCTCTTGCCGATGCCGCCCTTGCCGTAAATCGAGAACACCTTGGCGCTGCCGATCTTGACGGTCGGATCGAGCTGCACCTGGACGCTGCCCTCGCCGTCGCCTTCGGCGCATTTCGAGGCGTTGGCGTCGGCGCAGCCCGTGGTCTTCAACTTGAGGGGATCAGTCAGAATGTTCATGCGGCCACTCCCACGCCTTCCAGGCGATCCTCGAGCTCTTCGCCTGCCTTGCGCAGGACCTCGAGCATTTCAGGGTCCGGAGACCAGTAGTTGCGTTCGTGCGCTTCGATCAGGCGGTTGGCGACCTTCGCGGACGCCACCGGATTGAGCGCGGCGAGGCGTTCCCGCATTTCGGGATCGAGCACGAAGGTTTCGGTGAGCTGGCGATACACCCAAGGTGCGACTTCACCGGTGGTGGCCGACCAGCCCATGGTGTTGGTGACGTGCTCTTCGATCTGCCGCACGCCTTCGTAGCCGTGCTTGAGCATGCCCTCGTACCATTTCGGATTGAGCATCCGGGTCCGGGTCTCGAGCGCGACCTGCTCCGACAGCGTTCGCACCGTTCCGGCGCCGCGGGTCTGGTCGCCGATATACACCGGCGCCGCCTGCCCGCCCTTGGCCTTGCGCACCGCGCGGCTGATGCCGCCGAGCGTATCGAAATAGTGATCGACGGTGGTGACGCCGAGTTCCACCGAGTCGAGATTCTGATAGGCGAGGTCGACGTCGGCGAGCGCGCTCTTGAGCAGGTCGGCGCGCTGCACCGGCTGGCCCTTCAGCCCGTAGGCGAAGCTCTTGCGCCGCGTATAGGTCTCGGCGAGCTCGTCTTCGTCTTCCCAGCGGCTGTTCTCGACCAGATGATTGACGTTGGAGCCGTAGGCGCCATCGGCATTGCCGAACACCCGCAGCGACGCGGTCTCCATGTCGCATTTGTGCTCGGCCTGATAGGCCAGCGAATGTTTGCGGACGAAATTCTGATCGGCCGGCTCGTCGGCGCTCGCCGCCATGAATGCGGCTTCCGCGAGCAGTTTGATCTGCAACGGCAGCAGATCGCGGAAGATGCCCGACATGGTGATGATCACGTCGATCCGCGGCCGCTGCAGTTCGTCGAGCGGGATCAGGTCGGCGCCGGCGAGACGGCCGTAGCTGTCGAACCGCGGTCTGGCGCCCATCAGCGCCAGCGCCTGGCCGATCGGCGCGCCTTCGTTCTTGAGATTGTCGGTGCCCCACAGCACGATCGCCACCGTCTCCGGCAGCGGATTGCCCTCGGCAACGTGCTTGTCGATCAGCCGCTGCGCCTGCTTGGCGCCGTCCTGCAGCGCGAAGGTGCTGGGAATGCGGAACGGGTCGAAGCCGTGCAGGTTGCGGCCGGTCGGCAGCACCGCCGGCGTGCGCAGCAGGTCGCCGCCCGGCGCCGGCCGGATGAATTTGGCGTCGAGCGCCCGCAGGATGCTCGGGATCTCGTGGTCCTCGGCGAGGATCCGGTCGATGCCGGCGAGTTCGTGAAGCATCGCGAGAGTGGCTTCCGCCTCCGGACCATTGCCGGACAGATGCTCTGGATGACCGCCGCGCACCAGCGCTTCGAGCAGCGACTTATCCAGGCGCTTGCCGTGCATCGCATCGGCGACGGCTTCCAGCGTTTCGACCCGCTCCTCTTCGGAGGGGACGTTGCCGACGACATGCAGGCCGTGCGGAATCAGCGCGTATTCCATCTCAAGCACCGCGTCGGCGAGCTTGGCGATGGTCGTGCCGGCTTCTTCCTCGGTCCAGGCCGGTTCGGCCGGAGTCAGGTCGAGGGCCGAGGCCTGCGCCTGTACCAGCACCGCGAGATTGGTGCGCTCGGTTTCTTCCTCCGGCGTCAGGCCGCGCCAGCGCTCGATCGAGGACTTCAGTTCGAGAAGCCCGCGATACAGACCGGCATGGGCGACCGGCGGAGTCAGATAGCTGATCAGCGTCGCCGCCGAGCGCCGCTTGGCGATCGCGCCTTCGGAGGGATTGTTGGAGGCGTAGATGTACATGTTCGGCAGATCGCCGATCATGCGATCGGGCCAGCAGGTGCCGGACAGGCCGGTCTGCTTGCCGGGCATGAATTCGAGCGCGCCGTGGGTGCCGAAATGCAGCACGGCGTGAGCGCCGAAATCCTGCCTGATCCAGCGATAGAACGCCGAGAAGGCGTGGGTCGGCGCAAATCCCTTCTCGAACAGCAGCCGCATCGGATCGCCTTCGTAGCCGAACGCCGGCTGAACGCCGACGAAGACGTTGCCGAAGCGCTCACCGAGCACGAAGATCGAGCTGCCGTCGCTCTGATGCTTGCCCGGCGCCGGTCCCCACTGCCCTTCGATCTCGCGCAGCCAGCGCTCGTTCTTCACATGGTCGCCGGCCGGGACGCGGGCATGGACGTTGGCATGGGCCCCGAACCGCGACGCATTGCCGTTGATGATGGCTTCGCGCAGCGCATCGACGGTGTCCGGCACCTCGACTGTGTAGCCCTCGGCCTTCATCGCCTTCAGCGTATTGTGCAGCGACTCGAACACGCCGAGGAAGGCCGCAGTGCCGGTGTTGCCGGCGTTCGGCGGGAAGTTGAACAGCACGGCTGCGACCTTGCGCTCCTTGCGCTCGCTGCGGCGTAGCGCGACCAGCCGCGCGGTGCGCGATGCCAGCATCTGCGCCCGCTCGATGCAGATGTTCATGTCGCCGCCGGTCTCGTTGCGGTCGAACTTGCAGAACCTGTCGCAACCCGGGCAGGCGACGTCGCCGCCGTCGGAACGGCCGCCATAGACCATCGGGCCCGACGAGCCGTCGAGTTCGGGGATCGCCACCATGATGGTGCTTTCCACCGGCATCAGCCCGCGATCCGACGCCGCCCATTGCTCGAGCGTCTGGAATTCGACCGGGTGCGCCGAGAGATACGGCACGTCGAGCTCGGCGAGGATGTGCTCGGCCGCCTTGGAGTCGTTGTAGGCGGGACCGCCGACCAGCGAGAAGCCGGTGAGCGAAACCACCGCGTCGACCGTCGGACGGCCGTTCTTCATGAAGAAGCGCTCGATCGCCGGGCGCTGGTCGAGACCCGAGGCGAACGCCGGAATCACGCGAAGGCCCTTGGCCTCGAACGCTTCCAGCATGCCGTCGTAGTGACCGGAATTGCCGGCGAGCAGATAGGAGCGCAGCAGCAGTACGCCGACCGTGCCCTTGGCGTCGGCAGGGCCGGCCGGAAGCTTGTCGGCCGATTCCGCGATCCGCCCTTTCATCTTCGGGTGATACACGCCGATGTCGGCGTATTCGACCGGCGACTCGACCTTGGCGACGCCGCGCAGAACCTTGCGGGGACCGCTGGCGTAGCGATCGATCAGCAGGCGCACCATGTTGGCGATGTTCTGCTCCGAACCCGCCAGCCAGTATTGCAGCGTCAGGAAGTACGCGCGCATATCCTGCGCAGTGCCGGGGATGAAGCGCAGCAGCTTCGGCAACTGCCGCAGCATCTTCATCTCGCCCTTGCCGGCGCCGCCTTCGGTCTTCTTGCCGCGCAGCTTCTTCAGCCAGTTGATCATGCCGAGCGCTTCGGCGCTCATGTCGAACTTGCCGACGCGGGTCAGCTTGACCACCTCGCCCGCCGACATGCAGCACACCAGCGCATCGCAATCGTTGCGGCGCGCCTGCAGCGCGGGCATCACCGCGCGGACGTGATCGTCGAGGAACAGCATGGTGGCGATGACGATGTCGCCGGTGCCGATGTCGGCGACGCAACGCGACAGCGCGGTATCGTCGGTGCCCCACTCGTCGGCGGAGTGGACCGTCAACTCGAGCCCGGGATAGTCGCGACGCAGCAGATCCCGCGCGCGCGCGGCGGCGCCGGACAGATGGCTGTCCATAGTAACGATGACGACACGAACTGGCGTCTTGTCAGCGTGCGAAGTGCGCTTTTGCATCGTACAAGGTCTCGACAGTGATGGTTGCGACGCCATTCTCGTTGGCGAATCGCTCGGTATTCCGGCGGGCTTTCCCGCGAACGAAGAACGGTATCTTCTGCAGTTCCTTCTCGGCTTCGGGCGCCCACACGGCTGCCGCTGCCGCTGCGGCTTGACCGGGAGCTGGCGCGACGTCGGGTGCAGCGGGAGCAGCCACAGAGGCCGCCGGCTCGGCGACGACTTCCGCGACGGGCGCGGCGTGGCCGGTGCCGAGATGCGACGGCATCGCGCCGTCCTTGAACTCGAAATCGTCCTTGAACATCGTCAGCAGATGCTCTTCGAGGCCCATCATCAGCGGATGGACCCAGGTGTCGAAGATCACATTGGCGCCTTCGAAGCCCATCTGCGGCGCGTAGCGCGCCGGGAAGTCCTGAACGTGCACCGGTGCCGAGATCACGGCACAGGGAACGCCGAGGCGCTTGGCGATGTGACGCTCCATCTGGGTGCCGAGCACCAGCTCGGGGTGCAGCTCGGCGACCTTGGCCTCGACCTCGAGATAGTCGTCGGTGATCAGCGGCTCGACATCGTAGCGCTTGGCGGCCTCGCGCAGTTCGCGGCCGAATTCGCGGCTGTAGCTGCCGAGTCCGACCACCTTGAAGCCGAGCTCTTCCGACGCGATCCGGGCCGCGGCGATCGCGTGGGTGGCGTCGCCGAAGATGAACACGCGCTTGTTGGTGAGGTAGGTACTGTCGACTGAATGCGAGTACCACGGCAGCCGGCTCGAAGCATCCTGCAGCACGGCCGCGGGATCGACACCGGCGAGTTCGGCCACTTCCCTGATGAAATCGCGGGTCGCGGAGACGCCGATCGGCACCGTCTTGGTGAACGGCTGATGGAAGATGCGGTGCAGCCAGGACGCCGCCTGCCCGGCGATTTCCGGATACATCACCACGTTGAAATCGGCGTCGCCGAGCCGCGCGATATCCGCCGGCGTCGACCCCATCGGCGCCACGACGTTGACGTCGATGCCGAGCTTTCCGAGCAGTCCGGTGATCTCGGTGATGTCGTCACGATGGCGGAAGCCGAGCGCCGTCGGCCCGAGCAGATTGCAGCTCGGGCGAACGCCCGCGGCCCGCTCCGCGCGCTTGGTGCCGGGCGGCGGCGCGTTGGGACCGGCGAGCGCGCGGACCAGCTGGTAGAACGTTTCGGCGGCGCCCCAGTTTTCCTTGCGCTGATAGGCCGGCAGATCGATCGCGATCACCGGAATCGGGAAGCCGAGCGATTTCGCCAGCCCGCCCGGATCATCCTGGATCAGCGAGCCGGTGCAGGACGCGCCGACGATCATCGCCTGCGGCTGGAACCGTGCATAGGCGTCGCGCGCGGCCGTCATGAACAGTTCGGCGGTGTCGCGGCCGAGATCGCGCGCGGCGAAGGTCGTGTAGGTCACCGGCGGCCGCTTGTTGCGACGCTCGATCATGGTGAACAGCAGATCGGCGTAGGTGTCGCCCTGCGGCGCGTGCAGCACGTAGTGCAGCCCTTCCATGCCGGTGGCGACTCGCATCGCGCCGACATGGGGAGGTCCTTCATAAGTCCAGACGGTGAGCTGCATGATCAGGCCACCAGCTTGGCGCGACGCACGAGCGGGCGCGCGAACAATTCAGCGAGATCGGCCGCCTGCTCGTAGCCCTGGATCGGGGTGAACACGAGTTCGATCGACCATTTCGTGGTGATGCCTTCGGCCTCGAGCGGATTGGCGAGGCCGAGGCCGCAGACGGCGATGTCGGGGCGCGCGAGGCGGCAGCGGTCGAGCTGCAGGTCGACGTCCTGGCCCTCGGTCAGCGCGACGCCGGCGGGCAGCAGCTTCAGCTCTTCCGCGAGATGCTCGCGATGTAGATACGGCGTGCCGACTTCGACCAGCTTCATCGACAGTTCGCGCGCCAGAAAACGCGCCAGCGGAATTTCGAGCTGGGAGTCGGGGAAGAAGAAGATGCGGCGATCCGCGAGCTGGGTTTTGTAGACCGACAACGCGCGTTCGGCGCGGGCGCGGTTCGGCTCGGTCACCCGGTCGAATTTCGCAGCGTCGATCCCGAACGCATCGGCGGCGGCGCGCAGCCAGCCGGTAGTGCCTTCGACGCCGAGCGGGAATGGCGCGGCGAGCCGCTTGGCGCCGCGCTCCTGCAGCGCGCGTACGGTGTCCGGCAGGAACGGCTGCGCCATCAGGATCTTGGTGTTCGGCCCGACGCTGGGCAGCGCGGTCGATTTGCGCGGCGGAAAGAACTGCACCGGGCCGATGCCGAGCGCATCGAACATCCGCATGAACTGGTCTTCGACCACATCGGCGAGCGAGCCGACCACCAGCAGCGACGAGGTTTCGTCCTGCGCGGCGGGCAGCGCCGGCACCAGCGACGCCAGGCAGGCATCCTCACCCTGGGTGAAGGTCGTTTCGATGCCGCTGCCCGAGTAGTTGAGAATCCGGACGCCGGGCGAGAACCGCTGCGACAGCCGCAGGGCCGCGCGCGACAGATCGAGCTTGATCACTTCCGACGGGCACGAGCCGACCAGAAACAGCAGCTTGATATCGGGGCGCCGCGTCAGCAATTGCGTGACGATGCGGTCGAGTTCGTCATTGGCGTCGGTGAGACCGGCCAGATCCTTCTCTTCCATGATCGCCGTGCCGAACCGTGGTTCGGCGAAGATCATCACGCCCGCGGCGGACTGGATCAGATGCGCGCAGGTGCGCGATCCGACCACGAGGAAGAATGCATCCTGAATCTTGCGGTGCAGCCAGACGATGCCGGTCAGCCCGCAGAACACTTCGCGCTGGCCGCTCTCGGTGCGAACCTCCCGCGAAACCGGGTCTTCCGCTGGCGCGGCGCAAGGTTGGACGTGAACGGTCATGCGCGGCTCCCCGAGACGCCGGGAGCGCTCATCGCGGCGATCCGCTCGTCACGGCGCGCGGCGCGGAGCTTGAGCAGGAATTGCGCTGCGTTGACGACGTAGGTCGCATAGGCGGCGAGCGCCACAAGCATCTGCTGACGTGGATCGCCGATGCCGGCGAACAGCATCACCAGATAAGCGGTGTGAAGCGCGAGCACGAGGAAGCTGAACACATCCTCCCAGAAGAATGCAGGCGCAAACAGATAGCAGCCGAACACCTCGCGCTCCCAGATCGCGCCGGTGATCATGATGGTGTAGAGCACCAGCGTCTTGATCACGATCGATGCGGTCGCGGCGGTGTAGCCGTCGCCGGTCGAGAGATATCGGAGCACGAGCCCGAGGCTGATCAGGAAGACAAGAAACTGGACCGGCGCCAGGATGCCCTGCACCAGCGTCCATTTTGTTGCATCGCGGCGAAGCCGCTCTTCCGGGGTGTAAAGCGTCTTAAGCGGTTGCAAGGGCTGCCGAACCTCCGGACCGCCGTCCGATGTGCCATGTGGCACTGCGGAAGATGTTTTGACGGTCTCTATGTAAAGAACATTTGACACATCGAGGTCGCGGTGATGCGATACCGACGAACGCGGCGTGGGGGCAGTCACCATCGCACCGAGAACTTCATTTTCTTGATCTGATGCTGTTCTGCGGTGCACCGCGCCACTCCCTAAGTGCGGCTGATCGACAAAGGCTAGTCTCGGACGACAGGACTGTCAACCAAACCATACGTAAATTAAACTTGACGGTCAGAAGGCCGTTCGGGTTATCTGGTTAGGAGGGAGTACCCAATGACCGACCGGAACGAGCTTTCGCTTCCGCACGACCCCGACGCCGACCGGACCCAAATACCCTCAGGGTCCCTGGTGTTTTCGCCTCCCGAGCCGATCTGGCGATACAGGTCGCCGATCACCGGCAAAGGTCTCGTTCGATCGTTACGTACCCAGATCCTTCCCCAGGTCGGCTTCGCCCTACGCTCCATGTCCTTCCCGAATATTCCCGTCCAGGCCGATTCAGCGGCGCCGTTTGAAGTGCAACAGTTCACGCTTCTGGTGCTCGGCCTCGACGAGAGCGCGGCCTTCGCCTATGTCGAATGTCTTATCGCGCGAGGGGCCTCCACTGATTTGATCTTCCTCAACCTGCTGGCGCCCGCGGCGCGACGGCTGGGTGAGATGTGGGAGGACGACACAACTGATTTCGCCAACGTCACGCTCGGCGTCAGTCGCCTGCAGCGTATCCTTCGCCAGATCGGCGAGAACTACGCCCCGAACGAGGGCATTCAGCGCAGCGGTGCTGTGCTGCTGACCACCCTCCCCGGCGAACAACACAGCTTCGGACTCGCGATGGTCGCGGAGTTTTTCCGGAACGACGGCTGGGATATCTGCACCGGCCCGTTTGCCACGCATCGTGAGATGTCGGCGCTGGTCGCAGAGCGCTGGTTCGACGTGATCGGCTTCTCGGTGACGAGCGATCGTCGGCTGGACGAGCTGAAGCGCAATATCATCGACATTCGACGCGATTCCCGCAACCGCCGGATCGGCGTCATCGTCGGCGGACCGATGCTGGTGAGTCGGCCGGAACTGGTGGGATCGCTCGGGGCCGACAGCATGGCGATCGACGGCGCGGGCGCGCCGCTGCTCGCGCGGGAATTGGTGATCGTCCTGAACGGCGCTTGATTCTGCCCCGCAGTCGCGACCCGGCTTCCGCTCTGCTATAAGGCGGCGTCAAGCCGGGAGCCGAAATGGTCACAGTCACCGCGGACAACCGCGCGCCGAGCGTCGTCACCGCCCTTTATGTTCGCACCAAAGCTCTACACCTCGAGGCCGAACGGACCGGCGTCGTGGCCGAAATCTTGCGCGGAGCCGCGAGCCGCGAAGCCTATGTATTGCTGATGCGCAATCTGCATCCGGCGTATCGCGCGATCGAGGACGGGCTCGAGCGCCATCGCAACAGCCCGATCCTCGCTCCGCTGGCAAGCTGGCGTCTGGCCCGGACGGCCGCAATCGCAGCGGATCTTGCCGCTCTGGCCGGCCCGGACTGGGCGCAGCAATGGCCGCTGCTGCCGGAGGGTAACGCCTATGCCAATACGGTCGCGCTTGCGGCCGAGGGCGACGGCAGTCGACTGATCGCGCACGCCTACACACGCTATCTCGGCGACCTCAATGGCGGCCTGATCGTGCGCCGCCTTCTCGAAAAATCGCTGGGGCTCGGCGCGTCCGAACTCTCCCATTACGATTTCTCGGCAATTGCGGAGCCTGCGGTGCTGAAGTCGGACTATCGCCAGGCGCTGGAACGGGCCGGCGCAGGGGCCTCCGATTCCGACGCAATCGTAACAGAGGGGGCGGTCGCCTTCGAATGCAACATCGCGCTGTCTGTCGCAGTCCAGCGGCATCTCGCCGTGAGCCCGGCGCCATCGCAGGAGCATCGAACCGAATGATTCCGGCGCCTACTTCTTCCTGGTCAGATTCCTGGGCGTGCTGTCGTCCCCGCCGGTGCGGGACGCATGCAGCATCAGATACTCGAGCACTTCCGCGGTGCGTAATGTCGAATCGCGAACGCCTTCGAGCATTTCGGCGATCCGCCCGGTCTCGACGCCATAGGTGATTTCCAGCGCCGCGAGTTGGGCGTTCTCGACCAGCGACGACAGCAGGTTCTGATAGACAAGGTCGGATTTCGAATCCAGCCGCATGCTGCCGACGCGACTGCTCTTGATGATGCCTTCCTGGAAGCGGCTACGCGCCGCCTCCGCAGCGCGCCGGTCGGTGTTGTCGGTGAAGATCAGCACGAAGCCGAGCGCACGATCGCGCGACGGGACCACCGGATCGGCCCGCACCATCAGCGGTCGCGATTCGTTTCCCGCACCGCGCAACAGCAATTCGCCCCGCCAGCCACGGCGGCGACTGATCAGTTCGCCGACATTGCGCATGAAATCGTAGGGTTCGACGAAAGCAGAAGCCAGATCGTCGAGCCGATGGACCGGCGCATGCGCTTGCGGCAGCATCGACGTGAAAGCGTCGTTCATCAGAAGGATCTTGCCTTCGATGTCGGCGATCACGACCGGATGATCGGAGGTCAGCACCTGACGGGAGAACTGGTCGAGCTGCTCCTGCGCGATCAGCGTTCGCACGGCGCGAAACTGCAGGACGATGTCGGCGACCGACTGGCCGATCGTCCGCGCTGCTGCGAGGTCGGCGGGCGTCCACGGATCGGACGTCCCCTCGACCACCTGATTCCATTTGGCGAACGAGCGCCGCGGCGACAGATCGGCCGGGGTGTCGCCGATCACGAAAGGCTTTTTCGGATCGCCGCCCCAGGTGACCGTGCGCACGCGCTCCGGCCGGAACCAGATCAGGAATTCACCCGGATGATTGGAGATCGGCGCAGCGGCGACGCCGCTCGCCACGCGCGTCAGCGGAGCGAATTCCGCCGCGTCGAGGCCGAGCGACGACGTCGCAATCACCGACGCGCGCGGCTGGCGGCTGAGCCAGGCGGCAATACCCCTGATATCCTGGGTGCCCGGCACCTCGCCGATCGTGGTCACCTGCCCTTCATACACCAGGGCGCCACCGACTGCGCCGACGGGCGGAAGGATCGACTGCGTGGTGTCGAAGATCGCCGCGCGCCAGTCGCCCTCGCGCGAGATCGCCTCGATCATGCGCTGTTCGAGCCGCTGCACGAACAATTCGGACTGGCTCTGCGCGAAGCTCTCCAGCGCGGTGATACGCGTGGCGACCGCTTCGGCGAGCAACTCGCAGACGGCGCGCAGTTCGAAATGGATGAAGCGCGGCTGATAGTGATGACAGGCGACCAGGCCCCACAGCTTGCCGCCCACCACCAGCGAGACCACCAGCGTGGCGCGGACGCCCATGTTCTTCAGATATTGCAGATGGATCGGCGACATCGAGCGGAGGAAGCAGCTCGACATATCGAGGTCGCGCCCGGTGAGCGGCGACAGCCGCGGCTGCAACGGCACCGGCTCGTAGCCGACGTCGACCAGCACGCGCACGCGAATCCGCTCGTACAGGCGTCGCGCCATCTGAGGGATGTCCGAGGACGGGTAGCGGTTGCTGAGATAGGATTCGAGCCCCGGGACGTGGCGCTCGGAGAACACCTCGCCATGACCTTCCTCGTCGAAGCGATACACCATCACCCGATCGTAGCCGGTGCGATTCTGAAACAGCAGCGCGGCTTCCTCGCACAGCGCGCGGACCGAATTCGCGGTTCGGATCTTGTCGAGCGCGCGCCCGACCATCAGTGGCAGATCGACCGGCGGACCGGCGCGTTCCAGTTCGACGATCAGGCCTCCCTCCGCCGGCCGATGGATCAGGCCGTCGAAATCCGCACCCGGATTACCGATCCGGCAGCGTACAGCGATCGGCGTTCCTTCGGAGGTCGGATCGAGATGCGGCAGGATGCGCATCAGCAGATCGCCTTCGAGCTCGGCGAGCGGCAGGCCGAGCACCTGCCTCACATTGAGGAATTCGGTGGCGTTGGCGCTGGCTTGAACAATGCGGTGATCCGGCTCGCTGATCACCAGCAGAGCGCCGTGGGGCTGAATCGAACCCGCAAGATGGATCTGCTCCTGCTCGCAATTCGAAAGGTCGGCGGTTCCGAATGCGGGGGAGATTGTCGCTTCAGCCGTCACTCAGTCCTCAGCGTCTTGGGAGACTGCACCCTTGTCGTCGAGCCCGTAACGCGCGAGCTTGGCATAGAGACTCTGTCGGCTCAAGCCCAGCAATTCCGCAGTCGCCGTGCGGTTGCCCTTGGTTAGTTCCAGAGCTTCCTTGACGTAATGACGTTCGACGATACCGACCGTATTCTTGACAAGCTTTCGTAGCGACGAGCGGCCGAGTTGCTTGCTGATCGGACCCAGCGCGGAGCGCAACGCGTCGCTTTCACCGCCGCCGAGACGGCGCGAAACATTGCGGATCAAGACGCCCACATAGTTGTGGTCGTCGCCGTCGACCGCCGAAATCTCGACCTCGGTCTCGCTGCCGAGTTCGCCGCGGATGGTGGTCTGGAACAGCCGCACAGTTTTGTAGCGCTGCAGATGCGACAGCAGCGCGGCGAGATCGGCGCCGGGCTGGTTGAGCCAGCGCCCGAGCGATTCGCCGATCGCCGATCCCTTGGAGCCGATCTGCACAATATCCAGAAAGGCCTGATTGGCGTGGCGGATCACGCCAGCGGCGTCGAGCGCGACGAAGCCGTCCGGCACGCGGTCGATCAGCGTCTTGAGGACAGTCGGCTCGGCGCGTTCGTCGTCACGCAGCGTCGTGGCGACCGGGGAGAATTGCAGCAGGAACACCTGGCCCTGCTCCGACGAAACCAGCGACCCGCGCAGCATCCAGGGGCGTGCATCGCGGCCGACATGCACGAGGATGCTCAGCGCCTTGCCGCGGTCGCGGACCCGAGCAAGCATCTCGCGCACCGCATCGCGATCGATCTGCAGGATTTCGTTCAGAATCTCGCGGCCGGTGACATCATCGTTGTCCCGGTCGGCGCCGCTGAGAGCCTGCACCGCGGCCCGGTTGGCCTCGACGATGCGCAGATCGCTCGCCGAGACGATCATCACCGCCTCCGTCGCAGCATCGAACACGAGCCGGTAGCGCGTCTCCATTTCCCGCAGCCGCCAGTAATCGCGCTCGATCGTTTGCTGCGCCGCAATCAGCCGCGCATGCAGTTCGGTGACCGCCTGCAGGTTCTTGCCCACTGCGAGCAGCCCGGTACGATCACCGAGCAGCATGGTGGTGAACTCGATCGGAAGCTCGGCTCCCGAAGGAAACCTCTGATTGACCTGCCGAAACGCAGAAATGCCGCTGGTCCTGGCGTCCTCGACCATGCGCCGGACCTTGTCGCCACCGTCATCGCCGGCGATATCGGTCCAGGCCCGGCCGAGCCATGCCTGCACGCTCTCCCCGGCGAGAGCCGGCGAAACGGAAGCGTCGCGTATCACGCCATCCATATCCAGCAGGAGGGTAATGTCGGGTTGGACGGGCTTTGCAGACATCGATCCACTCGCAAGCGGCGGTCCGGCGTCACCGAGACGCAGTCGAACGGTCACGCCCTTAAGCAATTATGCAGACGGCGTGCCATTGACAAGTGAAAGCGGCAACCAACCGTCAAGAATTCCGTCGAATTGCCTATTCCGCAATAAAATTACGCAAATTCAAGGCGGTAACCGGCGAAAACTCTGTACGGAGAGCCACACCCATTGTCAGAATTGCTTTACAGGCCACTTTAGAACGGGTTTGGATAGGGTTGTTGTCCGGTCCGTAGAGGGCCTGATTCCGTTGGGCGTAACGACGAGATCTAGGAGAGAGACGTGGTCCGAAAACTTCTCGCAATTGTCACCATCACCGCTGCCGCAGGATCTCTGTCGACAGGTACCGCCTCGGCGCAGGACGCCGCCAAGGGCGAAGCCGTGTTCAAGCAGTGCATGACCTGCCATCGCGCCGACAAGAACATGGTCGGCCCGGCACTTGGGGGCGTCGTCGGCCGCAAGGCGGGCACCGCAGCCGGCTTCACCTACTCGCCTCTGAACCACAATTCCGGCGAGGCCGGTCTGGTCTGGACCCAGGAGAACATCATCGCCTACCTCCCGGATCCGAACGCCTATCTGAAAAAGTTCCTGACCGACAAGGGCCAGGCCGACAAGGCCACCGGTTCGACCAAGATGACTTTCAAGCTGGCCAACGAGCAACAGCGCAAGGACGTCGCTGCATATCTTGCCACGCTCAAGTAAGCCGGACCGTTCTCTCTGAACTGAATGTTGCTGACGCGAAAGCTCTGGTTCTGATCCTCAGAACCGGAGCTTTTGCTTTTCAGCCCCTGTACCGCCACCGTTCAGGGGGCCCCGCGCCGAAGACGTTCAGTTCCGCCAGCGTCGGAGGACGTCGATCAGGTGGGCCAATCCCGCCGCCATCAGGCAAAGCGTCGGCACAAACCACCCAGCACCTGTGAGCACGGCGCGTAGCGCCAGCAGCATCAGAGCGCCCGAGAACATACCGGGCAGGAAATCGGCCGGCGCGATGCCTCGCTTCTTCCACAGCCAATAGCCGACGACAGCGAAGGCCTCGAGAGCCAGCACGATCAGCACGGCATCGACGATGACGCCGCTCGCGAACAAATCCGACATCATCGACATGGTGGATACCGGCAAACCAGAGCCATCGGGCAATCCGGCGATTACGAAAACGGCGTGTTGAGCTGCACAACGGTCCAGTTCAGATACGCAGCGAAGCTGACCCAGAGCAGATACGGCACCAGATAATAGCTCGCGATCCGGGCGCTGCGCCAGAACACCACGATTCCGACCAGCACCGACAGCCAGAGCAGCGGCACTTCGAGCAACGCCCAGTCCGGCCGCTGCACGGTGAAGAACAGCATGCTCCACAACAGGTTGAAGAAACCGTTGGCGGCGAAGATGCCGACCACCCATTCGCGCTGCGCCCTGGTGCGGGCGCCGCGCCAGGCGTGGATCGCGGACATCGCGGCCAGTGCGAAGATCACCGTCCATGCCGGCCCGAATGCCCAGTCCGGCGGCTGCCACCACGGCTTGATCAGGCTCTGATACCAGACGCCGGTGTCAGTCAGGGATCCGCCGAGCAGTCCGACGAGGATCGCGACGGCAAAGGCAACGAAAATCGGATTCAAGTCGAACCTGCAGGATGATTAGACCGAGGCCAGACCGGTCATGTGAGCCAGATTCTTGAAGAAGATCCGGACATGGGCAATCGGCTTGGCGCGGACCAGTTTCTTGTTCATGTAGGCGTCCCAGGTCAACTTCTGGACGTCGTGATCGCGGCAGATACTGACGAATTGCTCGCGGCGCTTGTCGCTGGCGTACCAGTACCATTGCATCAGGCCGAGGATGCGGAACACCGAGCCGTTCGCGCGCATGAAGCGCTTGCGCGCCAGCTTCAGCGCTTTGGCGTCGGCGGTCTCGAGGAATTCGCCAACCGCCTCCGCGGCGAGACGACCGCCGACCAGTGCGTAGTAAATCCCCTCGCCGGAAGCCGGCGCGACCACGCCGGCGGCATCGCCGGCGAGCAGCACGCTGTGGCCGTCGTCCCAGCGCGGCAGCGGATGCAGCGGAATCGGAGCGCCTTCCTTGCGGATTGTCTCGACCTCGTCGAGCCCGGTCGCCTTGCGCAGTTCGGCGACCGAATCGCGCAGCGAGAAGCCCTTGTGCATCGAGCCGGTACCGACGCTGACGGTGTCGCCATGCGGGAAAACCCAGCCGTAGAAGTCCGGCGACACCTTGCCCTGATAGTAGACGTCGCAGCGCCGGCTCTCGTAAGCGGCCTGGCCCGGCTGCGGCGCCTTGATGATCTCATGATAGGCGAACACGAACGGCGCTCGGTCGGCATCCGGCAGGAACTGCCGCGCCACCGCCGACACCGCGCCGTCGGCACCGATGATCGCCCGCGCCCGCACGGTCTGCTCCTGCATGGTGCCGTCGGGCTGGCGCTCCTCGTAGTGCACGATGTTGACGCCGCTCTCGTCGCGGGTGAAGTGCCGGAACAGACCGGTGCGACGCTCGGCGCCGACGCTTGCGGCGCGCTGGCGCAGCCATTCGTCGAAATGCTCGCGATCGACCATGCCGACGAAACCGCCGTCGATCGGCATGTCGACCTCCACGTCGGTCGGCGATATCATCCGCGCGGCGTTGATCTTGGCGACCAGCATGCCGTCGGGGATCGCGAAATCGCGGATCGCCCGCGGCGGAATTGCGCCGCCGCAAGGCTTGATGCGGCCGGCGCGATCGAGCAGCACGACGCGCTTGCCGGCCCGTGCGAGATCGCAGGCCGCAGTGGCGCCGGACGGACCGCCGCCGACAATGACAACGTCGTAGATCGCGGAATTCTCATTCATCTCAACCTCCCGCAACGGCAGCATTGGACAGATCGACGACTTGGCCCCCACTCTTGGCGGAGCGGATCTGGGCGCGATGCACCCACACCGCCATCGCCGCAGAGGCAATGAACAGCCCGGCTTCGGCAGCGAACACCGAAGCATAAGACAGCGCCGGCGACGTCAGGATGAAGCGTGCAACGTCGCTCGCCAGCGTGCCGATGAATCCACCGATGCCGAAGGCGATCGCCTGCGCCGCGCCCCACAGACCCATGCGGACGCCTTCGCGCTTTTCGCCACCGGCGGTGACCAGTTCCATCATCGAGCCGATCGCGGCGACGGCGTAGGCGCCGTTGGTGACGCCGAGCAGGAACACGGTCTCGCGCAGCGGCCACGACGGCCCGACCATTGCGGCGGTCGACAGGCCCAGCAAGGCGATCGCCGAGGCGATGCAGCCGCCGACGGTCCAGACCTGGAGATTGCCGCGTGTGCGGGGCAGCAACGCGCCGATCAGCGGCACCAGCGCCATGCCGATCAAAGTGCCGCCGTGCTGCACGCTCGACAGCTTGGTGGTCTCGCCCGGCGTAAAGCCGAACACCGCCCCGGCGAACGGCTCCAGGATCAGGTCCTGCGCGCTGTAGGCGAGCATCGACACGAACACGAAGATCGCGAACCGTCGCGCCTGCGGCTCGGCCCAGACTTCCTTGAACGCGGCACGGAACGAGCCCTTGTCGGCGGCCTGCTTTGCCACCGCCGCGGCAGTGGCGGCCTTGCCTTCAATGCCCCAGACGCCGACCACAGTGAGCAGCATCGCGATCACCGACACGCCGCCCGACACCGCGACCAGACGCGCCGGCGAGAACGGATCGAGCAGATGGCCGGCGAAGCCGGTGGTGACGATGAAGCCTGCGATCATCATCACCCAGACGATGGTCGCGGCCGCCGCGCGCCGGCGCTCGTCGGTGCGCTTGGCGAGCAGCACCAGCAGCGAAGTGCCGGCGGCGCCGACACCGCCGCCGATCAGGCAGAACGCGACGATCGCGAGGGCCACGCCGAACAGCGGCTGGGTGCTCATCCAGGCGGTGGCGACCGCTGCAAGGAAGCCGCCGAGCGCGAGCACCGCCATGCCGCCGATGATCCACGGCGTCCGCCGCGCGCCGCGGTCGGAGCCGTGGCCCCAGGCCGGGCGGAATACCTGCAGCGCGTAGTGGATCGCGACCAGCGCGCCGGGCAGCATCGCCGGCAGCGCCAGTTCGACCACCATCACGCGGTTCAGGGTCGACGTGGTCAGCACGACGATGGCGCCGAGGCCGGTCTGCACCAGACCCATCCGCACAATGCCGAGCCAGGACAGCGGTCGCATCATGGTCATGCCCCTCCGATGGATGACAGCGCGAAGGCGCTGATCAACATGCCGAGCACATAGCTCGAGACGCCCGTGCCATTATACCATGGCGCGCGCTCGCGCGGGGCCTTCAACATGTGCGCCATGAAGCCGAGTTGCAGCACAAGCAGCGCGGAGACGGCGATCGCGAAATACGGCCGGTCCCAGGCGAACAGCAGCGATACGACGACGAGTTGCGGAACCGCCATCACCACGCAGGCAAGCCGGGCCGCATTCTCGGCGCCGAGCAGCACCGGCAGCGAATTGACGCCCATTTTCTTGTCGCCGTCGATCGCCTTGAAGTCGTTGAGCGTCATGATGCCGTGAGCGCCGAGACCGTACAGCAACGCGACGACGATGACGCGCCAGTCCGGGATCGCGGCCGACATCACGGCGGCGCCGGTGAACCAGGGCAGGCTCTCGTAAGCGAGGCCGCAGGCGGCATTGCCGAGCCAGCCGTTCTGCTTCAGCCGGATCGGCGGCATGCTGTAGGCCCAGGCCATCACCAGGCCGAGCGCCGCGGCGACGAACACCCACGGCCCGAGTGCGGCGGCCAGCAACATCGAGAGCACCGACCAGCAGATCGCGATATACAGACCCCAATTGCCGGGAATCCGGCCCGACGGGATCGGCCGGTTGGGTTCGTTGATGGCGTCGACGTGGCGATCGTACCAGTCGTTCACCGCCTGGCTCATGCCGCACAGCATCGGGCCGGCGAGCAAAATGCCGGCCATCACCAGCGGCCATCGCTCAGACAACGGCGCGCCGGACGATACCACGCCGCAGCCGAACGCCCACATTGGCGGGAACCAGGTGATCGGCTTGAGCAGCTCGAGCACATCGGCCGGAGCGGGGCGCGCGACCACTGCGTTGCTCATCGGCTCACTCATGATCGTTGCTCGTGGTTGCTATTCATCGGCGGCCTCTCCTTCGGGCGCATGTTCCGCGAGGCCGTAGCGGCGCAGTTTCACATACAGGCTTTGGCGGCTGAGGCCGAGCATGTCGGCCGCCGACGCCCGATTGTCGCCGGTCAGCTCGAGTGCCGCCTCGATCGACAGCTTTTCGATCACATCCGTGGTTTCGCGCACCAGATCGCGCAGCGGCACCCGGCCGATCAACTCGGTGAGCTGCGCCACCGAGCGCGGCAGTTCGCGCTTCGAGTTCGGCGACGCCGGCAGCCGCTTCTCGACGTTGCGGATCGCGAAGCCGAAGCACGGCTTGTCCTCGATGTCGTTCAGCGCGACCGCCGAAACCTCGACTTCGGCGGCGGCGCCGTATTCGCCGCGCAGCACCGTCGCGAACAGCTTGATCGTGCCGCTCTGCCGCAGATTGGCCAGCGCCACGCTGAGATCGACGCCGGTGCGGCCGAGCCACCGATCGAGCAATTGGCCGCGCGCCTGTTCGGCGCTACCGAGTTGCGCCATTTCCAGGAAGGCGAGATTGGCCCGCACCAGGCGACCGTCGAACTGGGTAATAGCGAGCGCGTCGGCGGCGGATTCGAAGTATTTCAGCAGGAGCGACGCATTCCTGGCCGCACCGCTTTCCGGCATCGCCGATTGCGAGGTCAGGCGGACCAGAAACAGCGAAGCGTTCTCCTGCCTGAACAGCGACGCCGACAAGTCACATTCACGGCCGCTGCTGGCCAGCCGCACCTTCGCCCGGCCGTCGCGGCCGGTGGAGCGAACCTCGCCGAACAGTTTCAGCACGCTCTGCTGGTCGGCGCTCCCGAAATGAGCGGCGACGGCAGAATTCAGCGCCTGCGCCGCGGTCATGTCGAACAGCGCCAGCGTCGCAGGGTTGGCGTCGACAATGAGCTCGGTGGTCGCATCGACGATCATGACGGCTTCCGAAGAGACCTGAAACAGCAGCCGATACCGTGTTTCGGCGTGTCGCAGTCGGATGTAGTCCCGCTCCATCGACTGCTGCGCGTTGATTAGACGCTGCTGCATCATCGCGAGTTGACGCAGATCACGGCCGACCACCAGCAGGCGGTCGTCGCGACCGAAATTTACGGCGGAGTACAGCACCGGGACGTCGTCGCCGCCCGGCGAGGGATGATTGACCTGACGCCAGGTCGAAGCGTCACGCACGGTGGCGTCGAGCAGTAATTCGCGAATTTTGGGCTGGGTGTCCGAGGTCACGATGTCGACCAGCCTGGATCCGAGCCAACGGCCCTGACCGTCCAGTTCCAGCGCCAACTCGTCCTTGTTGAACGCCACATCCCGGATCACGCCCTGCGCGTCGACCACCAGCGCGACGTCGGTCGCAGCGGCGATCAGTTTCGCGGCAGACTGGGCACCGAGATCCCCCAGCGACTCCTTCGGAGATTTGAACACTTGCACCAGGGCAAATATCCTCCTGCAATAACCCGTCCCCCACTCCGGCGTCCGCGTCCAATCAAGTCGGGTCTTCTGACTGATCCGGAGCCCTCTGGGTGGTTCCGATTCGTTGTCGACGAGCTTGTTGTTGGCCTGACAGGCGCGGGTGGGAAGGGTTTCCCTTACCGCACATCGTTGCAAACGTCATTACCGGCAGGAAAAACTTCTCTCGGGTGACACCTGTTGGGGGGCGGAAAAGTAGCAGCGCACGCCTGATCGGATTTTTGCAATCAGGCGTGCGCGATTTGTCGTCTCGATGTCGGGTCGCTTAGCGCGGCGGAGCGAGGCCGTGCTTCACACCCCAGTCGAACCAGTTGTCGACCACCGGACCGGTGAGGATGATGCCGATCGCGCCCGTCAACGGGGTGAGCACGGCAAACCACCAGGCCCAGCGATGGATCGATTCGGCCGTCGCATTGAAGCCCATCGTCCAGCGCCAGAACAGGGCAGCGCGCTCAAGTGCGGTACCGCGGTCCAGCATCTGCTCGATTTCGCGCTCGCCGCCGTAGCGGCTCACGGCCAGAATGGTCGCACCATGCATAGCGAACAGCAGGGCCGAGCCATACAGGAAAGCGATCGAGAGGCAGTGGAAGGGGTTGTAGTAAAGGTTGCCGTACTTGATCGAGAAGTTGTTGGTCCAGTCGAGGTGCGGGAAGACGCCGAACGGCGGAGCTTCACTCCAGGAGCCCATCAGCAGCGGCTGAATGAAGCCGATGGCGAGGTACAGCAGGATCGCCGAAGCGAACGCCCACGACACATGCGTGCCCATGCCCAGTGCCCGTGCGCGGCGATAGGTGCGAACCCACCACAGCGAGATGGACACCGTCAGGAAGAAGCCGGCCATCAGCCACCAGCCACCTTCCTTGAGCGGCGGGATCGACAGACCGTATTCCGGCTTCGGCGGCTCGAGCGCGAGCCAGCAGAACTGGCGCAGGAACTCGATCGGACTCCAGTTCACCGACGCCAGCATGTTGAGGCCGATGATCTCGATCGCGACGAAGCCGCACAGGACCGAGCAGATCCCGGTGAACCCGAGATAGATCGGGCCCACCTGCGCATCGCCGAGCTTACCAAGCCAGTAGTTGAAGGTGGTCTTGGTCTCGCGGGGGGAGCTGCCGGGTCTTAGCGGCACCCCCGCATAGGCAGGTCCTTCAACCTGGACCTGTGTGAAGATGTTCTGATATTGGGCCATGACAAGACTCTCTTGTGACCGGTTGAATTACGAATTCCAGATCGGCAGGGTGCGCCACCAGTTCCACCAATCCGGCCACGAACCACCTTCGGCGAGCACCGGGCCGCTGATGATCATGCAGACCGCGCTGAAGAACACAGCCGCCAGCGCCAGGAAGAGGCCGAGGCGGTGAATGCCGATGGTACCGATCGAATAGCCGACGAGGTCGCGGAAGATGGTGTTCTCGTGCTCGGGCGACTTGACGGGCTCGCCACGGTCCGGATTCAGGGCCGACAGAACAAGGCCGCCATGCAGCGCCAGCGCCAGACATGTCGTGAAGAAGAAGGTGATCGCGATCATGTGTGCGGGATTGTAGTGGAACTGGCCGTAGGCGTAGCCCGTGTTCGACACCCAATCGAGATGCGTGAAGATGCCGTAGGGAAAGCCGTAGCTCCAGGAGCCCATCAGAACCGGGCGGATCACCACAAGAGAGAGATATGCAAAGATCGCGAAGCTGAAAGCGAACGGCACATGATAGCCGATGCCGAGCTTGCGGCAGATTTCAACTTCACGCAGGGCCCACGCGACGAACGCGCCGGTTGCGAAGATCGTGACCCATTGCCAGATGCCGCCTTCAGTGAGCGGCGCAAAGCCGAGGCCGTATTTGGCATCCGGCGGGTTGACGCTGATCTGCCAAAGAACCCAGGTCGGGCCCATCGCAGTATTCCAGATGATCAACGCGGTCCCCATGAGCGCGCAGAAAACCGTCGCGACACCGAAGAACCCGACATAGAACGGGCCAACCCAAAAATCGAACAGGTCGCCCCCGATTAGCGTTCCGCCACGAACGCGGTATTTTTTCTCAAAGCTGAGCATTGCCATCGATCGTTCCTCCGCGAGCGCGCCAGGGATAATCCATCGTAGTGATCCAGTTCAAATAGCTTCCCGGAAGCGGACGAGCCCGGCAGTTCGCTCCGTTTCCCGTCCGTTCCGGTAAGCAGTTCATCACGCCGTTAGACGGGCATGCTGGTGTAGGTCTGAGAGATCTCAGCCGTCTTCTTCGGGCCGTCCAGCCAGTTGAACCGGTCGGTGCTCAGCAGGATGAAGTGGATGATGATGCCCAGGCCGAACAGGAACACGAACAGCAGGACCAGCGCGCGACGCGGATCAAAAAGAAGCCAAATTCGCCACATAGTAGTCTCCCCTTAGCACAGATACGAAGCGAGTTGCTGGACGCTATCGAGCGCAGTCTTGTAGCCGCCCACCGGGGCGAGCCACGGACGCCACATCCAGGCGAGGATGTGAGCGACAACAGCGACCACAATGAAGAGGAAGAAGCTGGTCACGAAGATCGAGTGGAATTCCTTGGCTTCCGCTTCGGAAAGTCCCGAGATGGAACCGTCACTCATTTGGTACACCTCCTAGTGATGGCCTTATCGGCCGACACGCCGCCCAAAATCGCGGGCGGCCAACGATTGCCGTATCGTTTCCGAAACGACAGCGAGTTACCGTTTCGTTTCCGAGACGGCAGTGTTCCGTCCGGCAAGCCGGACGAAATTCGAATTACATTCCCATGAACGACGAGGTGACCATCACACTCGCGGCGCTGTGGGCTTCACCGAAAACCGATTCATGCTGTCCCGACTTCCTGCGCCACGGCATCGCGCGCGTCACAATCGCGCGGATCAGAAACAAGACGTAGCAGCCGCCGAACATCAGCCGGCATTCGATCGCGGCGTTATCCTGGAGCAACCTCGAGCGACTGCCGGTGTGGACGTAGTCGGACATCGTTCATCTCCTCAGTCTTGGATTGCGCATATTTGGTCGCGACATTGTGATGCGCATTGTTCTAGCTCAAATCATCGTTACACAGTCTGGCCGTCCATCAGAGCAGCACGCGCTTTCGAGACGAATTCTTCGGTCACACGCTCTTGGCCGGCGCGGCGCGCGCTGTTCTCGGCGGCATCGCGCAAGCGCTTCGCCGCTGAGATTCGCACCAGCACCGGATGAGCTTCGAGAACCTCGTCGAGCAGCGCCTTGGCCTCGTCGCTCCAGAGCAGCTCTTCGTGACGGCGCGCCGGGGTCGGATCGACCCGATCGAGATCGCTGCCGAGCGGCAGGATGTTGAACAGCGCGTCGAACAGCGCGTTGCAGACTTCCTGCACCAGATAGGTCGCGCCGGAGTAGCCCATGAACGGCGTACCGAGGTGGCGGCGAATCACCGCTCCGGGGAAAGACGCCGGGATGTAGATCGCGCGCGAGCCGGATTCGGCCAGATACATTCTTTCGTTGTAGCTGCCGAACATGATCAGCGGCGGCGTCTGCCGAATCGCGGTGCGGACCGCGTCGTTGTCCGGCTTGACGCCGGCCCTGCGCGACACAGCGAAGGTGCAGGGCAGTCCCATCTCGGTTTCGAGAAAGTTCTGCACGCCGCGGGTGTAAGTATCGGTCGCGACGATCGCGAAGCTGGCGGTGCCGAAGAAATCCTGGGTCACCGAGCGCCAAAGGTCCCACAGCGGCTTGATCGTGGTGTTCTTTTCGCGCTCGATGAACGGCTCCGGATCGAGCCCGAGCAATTCGCCGAGCTTGCGCAGGAAGCGCGTGGTCGAATGCAGCCCGATCGGCGCCTGCAGATAGGGCCGCTCGAGCGCCTCGCACAACAGCCGGCCGAATTCGCGATACATACAGACGTTGACGTCGGCATTCACCAGTTTCGGAATGTCGGACAGGTGCGTTCCGAGCGGAAACACCATGTTGACGTCGGCGCCGATGCCTTCGATCAGGCGGCGGATTTCCGCGAGGTCGGACGGCATGTTGAAGGTGCCGTAGATCGGGCCGATGATGTTGACCCGCGGCTTGACGTCGGGCGACAGCGGCTTGCGCTCCGGAATTTTCTTCGGGCCGTATTCTTTCCACAGCCAGGAGATCGCGCGATCGGCGCTCTGCCACTGGTCCTCGTCGATCGTGCGCGGCAGGAAGCGCTTGATGCCGGTGCCTTCCGGCGTCACGCCGCCGCCTATCATCTCGGCGATCGAACCGGTCACAACCACCGCGGGCATGAACGGGTCGAGCGTGCGATGCGCGCGCTTCATGGCGCCTTCGGTGCCGAGCTTGCCGAGTTCGTCTTCACCGAGACCGGTGACGACGATCGGCAGTTCGTGCGGCGGCAGCGCGTCGGTGTAATGCAGCACCGAGGTCACCGGCAGGTTCTCGCAGCCGACCGGGCCGTCGATGATCACCTGCAGGCCCTTCACCGCGGTGAAGGCATAGACGGCGCCCCAATAGCCGCCGGCGCGATCATGATCGAGGACAAGCATCAGATCATCTCCTCCGCCTTGCGCTTCTTGGCTGCGGCCTCGATCTGCTTCCTGTATTTCTCGCGGAACGCGGGGTTGTCTTTCGGCGTGTCTTCCCAGACCCCCGCCGCATAGCCCTGCCCGACCTCGCCGAAGAATTCCTTCATCTCATCGAAGCGCGCCTGATTGGCGAGCGCGGCATTGACCACCTGCGCCAGCGAGCCGGCGCCGGCGACGCCGAACAGCGGCCGCGCCGAGATCAGGTTGGTGAAGTACAAGGCCGGGATCGCCATGGTCTTGGCCTTCTGCACCACCGGTGTGGTGCCGATCGCCAGATCCGGCTTGAATTCGTCGATCGCCGCATAGTCGTGCTGCAGCGACGCCCGGTACTGAACCCTGACGCCCTTGGCCTCGAGCCATTCGCGATCCGGCTCCGACCATTGCGTGCGCGGAGCTGCGGTGCCGACATAAGGCACCCGCGCGCCGCTCTCGATCAGCAGCCGCGCAACCAGCAGCTCGGAGCCCTCGTAGCCCGAGACGGTGATGCGCGCGTCGATCGGCTTGGCGGCCAGCGCCGCCTTGATGGCGGGCAGGAAGCGGTTCTTGGCGGCGTCGATCTTGGCGCGCTCGACGTTGCAGGCGGTGCCGATCGCTTCCAGCCAGGCCTCGGTGCCGTCGTGGCCGACCGGCGCGGAGCCCACGGTCTTGCGGCCGGCGAGATCGAACTGGCGGATGCAGGCGGTGTAGAACGGATGAATGGCGGCAACCACCTGGCAGTCCAGCGCGGCATACAGTTCACGCCATTCGCGGGTCGGCACCACCGGTCCGGCGGCAAGGCCGAGCGGCTCCAGCATCATGTTGATGCCGACCGGATCGGCTGGAAACATTTCGCCGAGCAGCGTCACCGTCGGCCGCTCGCTGCGGCCGCCGCGCGGCGCCTGCACAGGACCCTGCTCCGCTTCCTTGCGGGCGTATTCCAGCATCGCCGCGGACAACACATCCTTGGCTTCCGCGTGGGTCGGCACGCCGAAACCGGGAACGTCGATGCCGATGATGCGGACGCCGTTGATCTCGTTGGGCAGCAGATCGAGCGGCACGCCGGAGGCGGTCGGCACGCAGAGATTGGTGATGATGATGGTGTCGTAATGCTCGGGATCGGCGAGCTTGAACACGGCTTCGCGGATGTCCTCGAACAGCTTGCCGGTGACCAGCGTCTCGGAATTGAACGGCACGTAGCCGACGGTGCGGCGCGCGCCGTAGAAATGCGACGTGAAGGTCAGGCCGTAGACGCAGCAGGCCGAGCCGGACAGAATCGTCGCGGTGCGCCGCATCCGCAGGCCGACGCGCAGGCTGCCGAATGCCGGGCACATGCTCTGCGGCTGATCGTGCGGCCCCTTCGGATAGTCCTCGGCGTAGCGATCGAGAATCTCGCTCTTGCCCGCGGCTTCGGCCGCCGCCTTCATCTCGGCGGCGCCGGCATGGCAGCCGAGGCCGTCGGCCTTGGTCGCCGCCGCGTTGATCGCGGGCTTCGCCGCGTCGGCAACAGGGGCAGCGCCGGCAGCATCCGCTGCGACGTCGATATCAGCGGGATCGCTGACGATCGATTCTCCGATCGGACCGGAATAGCGGGGCATGACGTTCATGACGAACTCCCGAACACGCTGTGCCTCACACCGCGTCGTAGATCACTTCGAGCGACGGCTTGTTCAGCACCGAGGCGCCGCACATGTCTTCGATCGTGGCGGGCTGAAGCACGACGTCCCGACCGGTGATGTCGCTGGTGAACAGGCCGAGCAGACCATCCTGGCTGAGCGGGGTCGGACGAACCGGCGGCGCAGTCGCAACGTTGGCGGCCAGCGTCGCGAACAGCGAGCCCCACTCGCCATCGGGCTTGCCGATGATCTCGTAATTGGCGCTCTTCTTGCGGATGTCGTCGTCGGCCGGGATCGCCGACAGCACCGGAATGCCGGCCGCGTTGGCGAAGGCCTGGGCCTCGCCGGTGCCGTCATCCTTGTTGATCACCATGCCGGCGACGCCGACATTGCCACCGAGCTTGCGGAAATATTCCACCGCGGAGCAGACATTGTTGGCGACGTAGAGTGACTGCAGGTCGTTGGAGCCAACCACGATCACCTTCTGGCACATGTCGCGCGCGATCGGCAGGCCGAAGCCGCCGCACACCACGTCGCCAAGGAAGTCGAGCAGCACGTAGTCGAAGCCCCACTCGTGGAAGCCGAGCTTCTCGAGCAGCTCGAAGCCGTGGATGATTCCGCGACCGCCGCAGCCGCGCCCGACTTCCGGGCCGCCGAGCTCCATCGCAAACACGCCGTCTCGCTTGAAGCAGACGTCGCCGATCTTCACTTCCTCGCCGGCGAGCTTCTTTTTCGACGAGGTCTCGATGATGGTCGGGCAGGCCTTGCCGCCGAACAGCAGAGACGTGGTGTCGCTCTTCGGATCGCAGCCGATCAGCAACACTTTCTTGCCCTGCTGCGCCATCATGTAGGACAGGTTGGCGAGCGTGAAGCTCTTGCCGATGCCGCCCTTGCCGTAGATCGCGATGATCTGGGTTTCCTTGGTAACGGGAGTCGTCACCGGGGCGTCGGGCTCGATCGACGCCTCGGTCCGGAGTTGTGCGTCTTGCAGGTTGATCTGCGGAACGACGTTCATCAGCTCAATCTCCAGTTCAAAACCATCTTGAGGCAGGCGGGATCTTCGAAGGCGATGCGGTAGGCATCAGGCGCGGAAGCCGCTTCCTGATGGTGAGTAATCAGTCCGTCGAGCGAGAGCTTGCCGGAATCGATCAGCGCCTTGGTCGCGCCGATGTCCGCCGGTTGCCATTCTGCCGCGATCCGGATCCGGGCTTCGCGCATGAAAGCCGGGGGAAACGCGAACGACAGCGGCTCGCTATAAAAACCAGCGAGCACGATCTCGCCGGTCGGCGCGATGCGGCAGATCAAAGAATCGAGCAATTTGGGATCGCCGCTGACGTCGTAGATGCTCTTGTAGTCACGGCGCTGGTCGGTCTCGGGATCGATCACGTCGTAGCCTGAGGCACCGCCGCTGCGGATCGGGTTTTTCTCCCACACCACCGGCGGCGGGTTGCCGAGCGCGATCGAAATCCGCGCCAGCAGGCGTCCGAGCACGCCGTGACCGACGATGCAGTCCGGCGGCGCCGCGTTGCGCGCGGCGATCGCATGATAGGCGGTGGCAGCGAGCGCGATCAGGATACCGCGTTCGCCGAGCTGCTGATCCAGCGGCACGACGCGCTTGGCGGGGACGACCAGCCGCGAGGCCGAGGCCCCGAACAGGCCGCGGACTTCGCCGAAGCACTTGGCGCCGGGCACGAATACCATCTGGCCAGGCTGCAGATCAGTCGCCGATCCGGCCTCGACCACTTCGCCGACGGACTCGTAGCCGGGCACCAGCGGGTACCCCATTCCGGGGAACGACGGCATCCGGCCGGACCACAACAGCCGCTCGGTACCGGTGCTGACACCGCTCCAGGCAACATCGACGACGACGTCTTCCGCGGTCGGGGCCGTGAGGGCCAGGCGACTGAGTTCGACGTGTTGTGGTTGCTTGAGTACGACCGCGATGGTGTCCATCGCTCACTCCAAATCTCGGCGACAGAGACCGGCCGCCGAGTGTCATGCTAAACTGACGGACGTCAGTGTCAAGCCAGATTAACACATTTGGGGGGCTTGATTGCGGTAATTACGGAAGCGACCATCGGCATTGGCACCGGATGGAGCTCGATGTGCCCGAATCCCGCCGCCTCCAGCATCGCCCGGAGCCGCTCGAAGGTCCTGGCTTTACCGGTGCCCATCGCCCTCAGATAAAACGCGAAATAGGCATCCGAGATCGATTCGGTGCCCGGGAGGCCGGCGATCGGTTCGGCGATCAGCAGTTTCCCCTGGTCCGGCAGTGCGCTGTGAACCGCGCGCAGCAGCGCGGCGACCACCTCGTCGTCGTGGTCGTGGATGACCCGGACGAGGGAGATGATATCAGCGCCCTCGGGCAGCGGATCGGTGCGGAAGCTGCCGCCGATCGCGGTCGCTCTTTCGGCCAGGCCGTTGGCTGCGAAGCGTTCGGCCGCCTTGGCGGCGACGGCGGGGAGATCGAACAGGATGCAGCGCAGCTCCGGGGTCTGCGCGGCGACTGCCGACAGGAACGATCCGTCGCCGCCGCCGACGTCGAGCAGGCAGCGATGAGCGCGAAAGGAGAAGACGTGAAGCACCTCGCGCGCGATCATCGGCTGCGACGCCGCCATCAGCCCGGTGTAGGAAGCGACCTGCTCCGCGCCGAGGTCAGCCGGCCGCTCGCCGCGGACATAGGCCCAGTAGGCGGCGAGTTCGCCGCCGCCGCGCGGGCCGCGCAGCAGAGCCACCGGATCGGCGAGGTCGCGATACAGCATCGCGTGATGCTCGACCATCGCCAGCACACCGCGGTTGCCGCACAGCTCGGCGCCGAGCTGGCCGAGGCCGAAGCGGCCGCCGCTGCGCGGCTGCACCAGCTTCAGCGCGATCGCGGCATCGAGCAGCATCTGCATCGATTCGCGCGGCAGTTCGCATCGCACCGACAAATCGTCGACGGTGGCGGGGCGTTCGGCGATCAGCTCGAACAGCCGCAACTGCACGCAGGCGAGCAGGATCTGGGAGTAGACGAAGCCGGCGACGAGGTCGAACATCGCGGCGGCGCGGCGGCGCGCGACAGGCCGCATCGGCGGAAACACCGCGGCAAAGCGTTGAAACCGCGGATTCGACAAGACTGAATCGCGCCAGCCGAGAAGCCGGTCGCGCAAACTGAAGGAGATCATCGTTCCTGCTACCACCGGCCGGCCGCCGAGGCCAAGCCGGGGCTTTGCCGGATCACGCCGCTGATTGCGCCAGCTTCGCCGGCACCAGCCGGGTGGCTTCCGACATGATCAGCGAGCGCAGCTCGTTGCCATTGGAACAGGGCGGCATCGCTTCGACCGCCCCGCGCACCAGCGACTTCAGATGATACACCGCGCCGTCGATGCCCATTTCGCGCACCGCGCTCGGGCGATCATGGGCGACGTCCTGGCCGACCGGCTTGCCGATCTCGTCTTCATCCGCGGCGGCGTCGCGCAGATCGTCGGCGACCTGATAGGCCTCGCCGATCTTCTCGCCGACCATCCGCCACGGCTCGGGATCGGCGCCGGCCGAGGCCGCACCGGCCGCGGTAGCGGCGACGAACAATGCACCGGTCTTGGAGCGGTGATAGTGCGCAAGGTTGATTTCGGATTCGCATTCCCAGGCCTGTCCGGCGACGATGCCGAGCGGCACGCCGACGGCGCTGCCGATCACCTGGGTGAGCTTCAGCAGCCGGTCGGGCGCGCAATTGACGCGGGCGATGGTCTGGAACGCCAGCACGATCAATGCGTCGCCGGTCAGTACCGCGAGCGGCTCGCCGAACGCCTTGTGCACCGAGGGACGGCCGCGGCGGATATCGGCGCCGTCGAAACAGGGCAGATCGTCATGCACCAGCGAGGCGCAATGCATCAATTCGAGGGCTGCGCCGGCCGCTTCGGTCGCCGGATTGTCGTCGCCACAGGCTGCGGCAACGCTGTGACAAAGTCGGGGCCGAACCCGGGCACCGCGCGGGAACACGGCGCTGCGCATTGCAGCCGCCAGCCGGGGCGGGCATCCTGCCAGATCCGCCTGGCTGAGCGCCTCGGTGAGGGCACGCTCGATCCGATTGGTGACATCCATGGCAGACTCCCGCTCTAAGCGCAGCAAGTGTCAATTTAACTTGTCATGCGCGACTGTAAATTATTATGGACACGTGTCAATGACATGGCGCAATGACACTTAAGGCCAAGCGGGAGTCGGAATTGAGAGATCAGACCGCAAGGAATCGCGTGGTGGTGATCGGTGCCGGCGTGGCCGGACTGACCTCCGCCCTGGCGCTGTCGGCGCGCGGTCTCGATGTCACCGTGGTGGAGCGCGCCGCGGCGCCCGGCGGCAAGATCCGCGAGGTGAGCATCGGGCCGGCGCGGATCGACAGCGGCCCGACCGTGTTCACCATGCGCTGGGTGTTCGAGGAGCTGTTCGCCAGCGCCGGGCTGAGTTTTTCCGACCATGTCCGGCTGCGCCCGCTGTCGGTGCTGGCGCGGCACGCCTGGGACGACACCGCGCGGCTCGATCTGTTCGCCGACGAGGCCCGCTCCGTGGATGCGATCGGCGCCTTCGCGGGCAGCGCCGAAGCGAAGCGCTACAAGCAATTCTGCGCCGACAGCCGGCAGATCTACCAGATCCTGGAAAAGCCGTTCCTGCGCGCCACCGCGCCGAGCCTGCCCGGCCTTGCGACGGCGAACGGCCTCGGCGGGCTGCTGGAGCTGCGCAAGATCCGCCCCTTCACCACGATGTGGAGCGCGCTCGGCGATTACTTCAAGGATCCGCGGCTGCGGCAATTGTTCGGGCGCTATGCGACCTATTGCGGATCGTCGCCGTTTCAGGCGCCGGCGACGCTGATGCTGGTCGCGCATGTCGAGCAGCAGGGCGTCTGGATCATCGAGGGCGGGATGCATGCGCTGGCGCGCGCGCTCGCCGATTGCGCGGCGTCGCTGGGCGCGACCATCCGCTATGATCAGGACGTCCGCGAGATCATGGTCTCGGGCGGCCGCGCCGCCGGGGTGATCCTGGCGAATGGCGAGCGCATCGAGGCGCAATCGGTGATCGTCAACGCCGATGTCGGCGCCCTGCCCGGCGGCCTGTTCGGCGACAAGGTGCAACGCGCGGTGGCGCCGCTGGCGCCGAAGCTGCGGTCGCTGTCGGCGATGACCTGGAGCATGGTGGCGAAGACCGAGGGTTTTCCGCTGAGCCGGCATTCGGTGTTCTTCTCGCGCGACTATGTGCGCGAATTCACCGACATCTTCCAGCGCGGCGAGGTGCCGACCGAGCCGACCGTCTATGTCTGTGGTCAGGACCGCATCGACAACGAGGCAATGCTCGGCGACGGCGGCGAGGAAGAACTGCTGGTGCTGGTCAACGCGCCGCCCGTCGGCGACCGCAAGCCGTTCGACCAGGCCGAGATCGCGCGCTGCGCCGAACGGACCTTCGGCGTGCTGGAGCGCTGCGGCTTGCGCATCCGCCAGCAGCCTGACAAAACCACCGTGACGACGCCGGCGGATTTCAACCGGCTGTTTCCGGCGACCGGCGGCGCGCTGTACGGCCGCGCCTCGCACGGCTGGACCGCCTCATTCGAGCGCCCCGGCGCACGGACGAAGATCCCCGGCCTGTATCTCGCCGGCGGCAGCACCCATCCGGGTCCCGGCGTGCCGATGGCCGGCCTCTCCGGCCGCGCCGCGGCGGCGAGCCTGGTCGCCGATATCGAGGCCGAACTGCAGGGGCTGCGGCCGACGCTGCGGCCGGCCGCCACCTGAACCGACGCGCAGATATCAAGCGCACGAACCAAAGCACACGCATCGATGATTGCCTGGCCCAACGAGACCGACGAACGCCGCGCCGGATTCAACCTCGACGTTCCGCCCAATGGCTACGCCTGGTGGTATGTCGACGCGATCAGCGACGACGGCCGCGAGGGTCTCACCATCATCGCCTTCATCGGCAGCGTGTTCTCGCCCTACTACGCGTTCGCGCGGCGCGGCGCGGCCGCCGATCCGCTGAACCATTGTGCGCTCAACGTCGCGCTGTATCACAGCGACAGCAAGCGCTGGACCATGACCGAGCGGTCGCGCGGCCGGGTCGCGCGCAATCTCCATTCGCTGCTGATCGGGCCGAGCGACCTCGCCTGGGACGGCCGTGCGCTGACCATCAACATCAACGAAGTCCGCGCGCCGATCCCCGGCCGGATCAAGGGCCGCGTCCGGGTGATTCCGACGACGCTGACCAGGGATTTCTTCGTGCTGAACGAAGACGGCAACCACCGCTGGTGGCCGATCGCGCCGCGCTCGCGGATCGAGGTGACGCTGGAGCAGCCGAAGCTGTCGTGGCAGGGCGAGGCCTATCTCGACTGCAATGCCGGCGATGCGCCGATCGAGACCGGCTTCCGGCATTGGGAATGGGCGCGCGGCGCGCTGCGCGACAAGACCGCGATCCTGTACGAGGCCGAGCGCCGCGACGGCAGCCGCGTCGACCTCGCGATCACCTTCGACGCGCAAGGCAACATGGAACGCTTCACCCCGCCGCCACTGCTGCCGCTGCCGCGCTCCGGCTGGCAGGTCAGTCGCAGCGCCCGCAGCGAAGCGGGCGCGCGCGTGATCCGGACACTCGAAGACGCCCCGTTCTACGCCCGCTCGATGGTCGAGACGACGCTGCTCGGCGAGAAGGTGACGCTGATGCACGAAAGCCTGTCGCTGGATCGATTCAAAATGCCGGTGGTGCAAGCGATGCTGCCGTTCCGGATGCCAAGGAGGAAGTGATGGGGCGAGCCGTTTTCGTGAATGGCCGGGACGGAGCCCGGCTATGACGGAGTCAGTGCTCCTCTGGGAGGCTCTTGGTCTTCGCCTTCTCCGCCTCGCGCTTTTTGTCCAGCCGCTTGCCTTGCCATTCGAGAATCAGCCAGCTCGCGACGAACATTGCGAGCATCAGGAATTCGAAGTAATTGAAGGCGCTGTCGCTGGTCATGGCTGCTCCTTCTTCTCGCGTTCGGCGCGGGCGCGGTCGAGGCGTTTGCCCTGGCGTTCGAGCACGAACCAGCCGACCGCGAGGCAGGCGAACACCAGGATCAGTTCGATCAGTCCGTAATAGTCTTCCATCGCCGTCTCCCGCGATGCGCCGGTTGCGATCAAGTCGGATCGAGAGCATCAAACTACGACTTATTCACCTGTCCGCCATGCCGAGCGTCATCCTGAGGTGCGAGCGCAGCGAGCCTCGAAGGATGGGCCGCGCTCGCTTCCGCATCCTTCGAGGCTCGCCCTGCGGGCGAGCGCCTCAGGATGACGCAGTGCGAGTCGAGAGCACCGGTCTTACTCGCCAGCATCAGCTCCAGCTCACCAGCGGCGGCATCGAGCTCATGATGGTCTCGGTGTTGCCGCCGGTCTGCAGGCCGAACATCGTGCCCTTGTCGTACAACAGGTTGAACTCGACATAGAGTCCGCGGCAGGCGAGCTGCTGCGCGCGCTCTTCGTCCGTCCACGGCTCGACCATGCGCTTGCGCACGATCTTCGGATAGATCTCGAGCAATGCCGCGCCGACGTCGCGGGTGAAGGCGAAGTCGCGCTCGAAATCGCCGCTGTTCAGGTGATCGTAGAAGATGCCGCCGACGCCGCGCGCGGTGCCGCGATGCGGCAGGAAGAAGTAGGTGTCGGCCCACGGCTTGAATTTCGCGTAGTAGTCCGGATCGTGGGCGTCGCAGGCGGCCTTCATGGCGGCGTGGAACATCACGGCGTCCTCGGCCTCCTGCGTTCGCTGCTCCGGCAGCATCGGCGTCAGATCCGCGCCGCCGCCGAACCAGCCCTGCGACGTCGAGAGAAACCGCGTGTTCATGTGCACGGTGGGGACCCGCGGACTGCGCGGATGCATGATCAGGCTGATGCTGGTCGAGACGTAGTCGCGCGTGACGCCGTCGCCGGGCAGGCTCTTCGCCATCTCCGGCGTCAGCGTGCCGTTGGCCGATGAGGTGTGGATGCCGATTTTTTCGAACAGCCGACCGTTCGACAGGAAACCGCCGACACCGCCGCCGGCGCCGGTCTTGCGCTGCCACGGCCTGTAGCTGAACGTCGCGGGCTCGCCGGGAAACAATTCGGCCGGCGCCTCGCGCTCGAGCGTTTCGATCTCGGCGCAGATCCGGTCGCGCAGTCCTTCGAACCAGGCGCGCGCGCGGCTGCGCCGGGCTTCCACCGGGTCATCCGAGGCAGCGGGCGTGCGGTCGAGGTCGGTATCGATGGTCATGGCGATGATCCGTTGCGCAGGTGAGCATCGGTATCACGCCAGTGTGGCGGCTTCGAGAGTTTTTGCAAATGGGTGGCGGCTGAGGCGGCCCTATTGGAGCAAGGCCGCACACCACACTCGGCGTCATGGCCGGGCTTCGTCCCGGCCATCCACGGGTCCGGGGCACGGCGCAAGCATCGTTCGTGGATGCCCGGGACGAGCCCGGGCATGACGAAGGTTGTTACAAGTTGACCGAACTACACCCGGCTGCGCTGCAGCATCTGGTCGCGGCGTTCCAGCCTGGTGAACAGGTCGACCAGCCAGGCGACCTTCTGCTCGATCGGCTTGACGCGCGGGACCGCCGGCACATCGCGGACCGGGTGGGCGATCACGGCATCGATCAGGAAGCGGGTTTCTTCCATGTCGCCGAGCCGCGTCGCGAGATACTTCGCCGGCGCCCATTCGGTTTCCTGGAACGCCAGCATCCGCGACAGCACCGCGAGCTTGCGCCCGGTCGAGACCACGGCGCGCGACGACACCGAATCCAGCCCGGAGCGCTCGACCTCGCGGCCGATCTCGGCGTAGAGCGCACGCGCCGCGAAGATGCCGGGACGGCACGAGCGCGGCAGGTTGGCGATGCCGAGCGTGGCGCGATCATACAACGTGTCCGCAGTGTCGATCAGCCGCTTGACGATGCCGGCGATCTCCGGCGTGAATTTCGGGTCGGCGAGCCACTTGTCCGGATCGAGCCCGGCTTCGCGCATCCACGACAGCGGCATGTAGATGCGGCCGTTGCGGGCGTCCTCGCCGATGTCGCGGGCGATGTTGGTGAGCTGCATCGCGCAGCCGAGATCGCAGGCGCGCGCGACGATGTCCGGCCGGCGCTGCCCCATCACCAGTGTCATCATCACGCCGACGGTGCCGGCGACGCGCGCCGCATAGCCGTAGAGATCCGACAGCGTCTCGAAGCGGCGGCCCTGCGAATCCCATTCGAGGCCTTCGATCAGCGCCTCGGGAATCGCCGGCGGAATCGAGAAGCGCGCGATCACGTCGGCGAAGGCGCGGTCCGACGGATACGGCCGCGGCAGGCCGCGGCAGGCGCGATCGAGCCGGTCCTTCAGCACTTCGACCGCATTGCTGCGATCGAGGCCGAGATCGACGGCGTCGTCGGCGACGCGACAGAACGCGTAGAGCGCGATCGCCGGATCGCTGATCCGGCGCGGCAGCACCTTCGAGGCGGCGTGGAAGGTGCGCGAACCTTCCTTGATCATCACGCGGCAGGCCAGCATATCGGAATGTACGGTCATGACGTCACCAGACTGTCGGCCTCGGGGACCAGGGAATCGAGCACGCGCGCCGAGGACAACACCCCGGGAAGACCGGCGCCGGGATGCGTTCCGGCGCCGACCAGATACAAATTCCTGACGTCTTCGCTCTGGTTGTGCGGCCTGAACCAGGCGCTCTGCCACAGCACCGGCTCGAGCCCGAACGCGGCGCCGCGGAACGACGACAGCCGGTCCTGGAAATCCAGCGGCGTGGTGATCTTCGAGGTCACCACCTGATTTTCGAGATCGGGCAGCACAGTGGCGCCGAGCATCCTGGCGATCGAGGCGCGATAGCTCTCGGCCTTGGTGGTCCAGTCGACGTCGCCGAGCAGGTTGGGCACCGGCGACAGCACGTAGAACGTATCGCAGCCGGGCGGCGCCAGCGACGGATCGGTCGCGGTCGGGCGATGCATGTACAGGCTGAAATCATCGGCGACGATCTTGCGCGAGAAGATGTCGGTGATCAGCTCCTTGTAGCGCGGCCCGAGCAGGATGGTGTGATGCTTGACGTCGTCGTAGCGCCGCTTGGTGCCGAAGTACCAGACGAACAGGCCCATCGAGTAGCGCGAGCGTTCGATCTTGGCGTCGGTCCAGCGCTTGCGGGTCTCCGGCGCCAGCAGATAGCGATAGGTCGAGGCCGAATCGGCGTTCGACACCACGATGTCGGCCTTGATCATCTCGCCGTCGGCGAGCTCGACGCCGCGGGCGGCGCCGTTTTCGACCACGATGCGGCGGACGTCCTGCTGGTAGCGGATTTCGTTGCCCTGGCCTTCGATCAGCTTCGCGAGCCCGGTCACCAGACTGCCGGTGCCGCCCATCGCGGAATGCACGCCCCACTGCTTCTCGAGGTAGGTGATCAGGCAGTACACCGAACTCGACATGAACGGATTGCCGCCGATCAGCAGCGGATGGAAGCTGAACACTTGCCGAAGCTTCGGATCCTTGAAGTGCTTGGCGACCAGGCCGAAGACGCTGCGATAGCTCTCCAGCTTGATCATGTCCGGCGCGATCTTCAGCATGTCGGTGAAGCGGCTGAACGCCTGATCGCCGAGCTGCTCGAAGCCGACCTTGAAGATCGCTTGCGACGCCGCCATGAAGCGGTCGTAGGCCGGGACGTCGTCGGGACAGAATTTCGCGATCTGGTCCAGCACCGCGTCGCGGTCGTCGGAATAATCGAAGAAGGTGCCGTCGTCGAAGCGGATGCGATAGAACGGCGACATCGGCTTCAGCGTGACGTCGTCCGACATCCGCTTGCCGCAAAGCGTCCACAGCTCCTCGAACAGATACGGCGCGGTGACGATGGTCGGGCCGGCGTCGAAAGTGAAGCCGTCCTGCTTGTGGACGTAGGCGCGGCCGCCGGGCGCATCGAGCTTTTCGAGAACGGTGACCCGGTACCCTTTGGCGCCGAGCCGTACCGCAGCGGCGAGACCGCCGAAGCCGGAGCCGATCACCACCGCATGCGGTGCCTGATCGCGTGGAAGACGAGGAGAGGGTTTCAGACCGGGATCGAGCATGATGACCACTGTAACGAAAAATTGACATCCGAACCAGTCCAAATGTGTAATGCGAACGTTACACCGCTGTCTTTGATCTATTCGACATTTTTCCCGGCCCCACGACAATATCGCTCGATCAGCGCCGCGATCAAATCCGGCCGCTCCTCATGGGCCAGATGGCCCAGCCCCGGGATCCGCTCGATCACGGCTTTCGGCTGAATTTCCAGGACCTTGCGGGCGACCGACGGCGGAATCGCGCGGTCGCCGTCGGCCGCGACCAGCACCAGTTGCGGCTTCAGATTCGGCAGCGCCTTCAGCAGCGGCTCGAGATCCCAGTTCGCCATCATCCGCAGCGCGGCGGCGACATGGCCCGAGTTTCCAACCAGTTTTCCGTATAATTTCAGTCCGACCGGATCGAGCGTCGAGCCGGTGTTGCCGATCAGCCGCTCGACCGCGGCGCGGCTGCCGGCCTGCCAGGCGAAGAAGCCGGGGACGAACGGATTCAGCACCAGCATCTTGGCCAGCGGCGAGAAGATGTTCGCCGCCGGGCCGCCATAGGGCAGAAACGCGCCGTTGAGGCTGATCAGCAGCTTTGGGGTGATGCTGCCGTCGAGGCACATCCGCGCCGCGATCGCAGCACCCGCGGAGTGCCCGACCACGACCTGCGGCGAGACGCCGAGCACCCGCAGCAGCGCGGCGAGATCGCCGGCCATGCCCGGCAGCGACAGCCGGTGCGCGCGCGGCGACTGGGTGAAGCCGTGGCCGGGCAGGTCCGGCGCGACGACGCGAAAATGCTGCGCCAGCAGCGGCGCGAGACCGCGCCAGGAATGCGACGCCGCGCCGGTGCCGTGGATCAGCAGCAGAGCCGGCGCATCCGCCGGCCCCATCAGCTGGACGTGCCAGCGAAAGCCGCCGGCCTCGACGAACCGGCTGGCCTCGCGGTGCGGCCAATCGGCGCCGTCCCGGCTCCAGACGAGCTCGCTCATCGCCTCGCCTCAGGCCGGCTGCTGCGCGACCCGGGCGAGGAATTCGTCGTAGGTGCGCAGGAATTCGTCGGGCATTTCGAAATGCGGCATCGCGCCGGTCTGGAACACGGTGATGGTCCAGTTCGGCCGGCCTTCGACCGTGCTCTTGTTGCCGTAGTCGACGAAATCGCCGCGCACGCCGTGCGACAGCCACGCCGGCATCTTCAGATCCTGATAGATCCGCAGGATGTCCTGGCTGAACAGATAGCCCGAGACGAAGTAATAAGGCGCGTGCTGCGCGCCGGGCTGATGCGTCGTCAGATAGTCGTAGTCGAGCAGGCCCTGATCGATGTTCGGCGAGCCGAAGGTCTTGCGCAGGAACCAGGCGATCACCGATTTCTTCGTCAGCAGGCCGAAGATTCCCTCGCCCCACAGCGGGTTCTCGAAGATCGCATGCAGCCATGGAATCGCCCGCGATCCCTTCACCCAGCGCACCTGCCGGCGATCGAAGCCGGTCGGGCTGATCAGCGCGACGCTGCGGAACGGCTTCGGCGCTTCATCGGCGGCGCGCCCGAGAAACTCACAGCCGAGCGACAGCGCGACCGCGTCGAACGGCGCGTCGCCGTGGATCTTCTGAATCTCGGCGACGACGGCATGGATCGCATCCGTCATCATCCGAATTGTGTATTGACGCTTGGCGCGCGAGGAATGACCAAAGCCCGGCAACTCGATCGCGTAGACCGGGCGGCTCCTGGCGTAGTGCTCGTAGATCGGTTTCATCTCGTAGGCCGATCCCGCCGCATTGATGCTGTGGACGAGAAGCATCGGCGGTTCGGACGAAGGCGTGGGCGGCGACGACGCCCAATAGGTCAGCCGGCCGGCGAGACTGTCGATGTCATGGCGCTCTCCGGAGACCGGTGCAGGAAGGTCCGGATTTTCGTTGCGCGTCGCGGTCGATCCGGGGGTGGGTGCGGTTGCGTTCATCTCGAAATTCCTGTTCGCGGCCGCTCCGGCCGCATCTCGACTTGGCCAAGACGGTGTGCGCAGTGTATCAGACCGTCAAGAACGCTTGTCGTATAACAATGGGTATCTCTCTTGACACAAAAACTGGTGACGAAACCGTTCATTGAGGTGCTTTCCGGCAACCGGCAGGCCTCTCCCCCGATGTGGATGATGCGGCAGGCCGGCCGTTACCTTCCGGAATACCGCGCGACTCGCGCCGAAGCCGGGAGCTTCCTCGACCTGTGCTTCAACGCCAAGCTCGCCGCCGAGGTGACGTTGCAGCCGATCCGGCGCTTCGGCTTCGACGCCGCGATCATCTTTTCGGATATCCTCGTGGTGCCCTACGCGCTCGGACGCGCGGTCCGCTTCGAGGTCGGCGAAGGCCCGCGGCTCGATCCGTTGAATTCGCCGGACCTGGTCGGCACGCTGAACGGCGCCATCGACCTGTCCAAGCTCGAACCGGTGTTCGAAGCCCTCCGCATCGTGCGCAGCGAGCTTGCGCCGGAAACCACGCTGATCGGCTTCTGCGGCGCGCCGTTCACGGTCGCGACCTATATGGTCGCCGGCCAGGGCACGTCGGACCAGCATCCGGCGCGGCTGATGGCGTATCAGCACCCCGGCGCCTTCGCCAAGATCATCGACGTGCTGGTCGAGAGCTCGATCCAGTATCTGCTCAAGCAGCTCGAGGCCGGCGCCGACGTGCTGCAGATCTTCGATACCTGGGGCGGCATCCTGCCGCCGCGCGAATTCGAGAAGTGGTGCATCGCGCCGACCCGCCGCATCGTCGAGGGCGTCCGCAAGGTCAGGCCCGACGCCAAGATCATCGGCTTCCCGCGCGGCGCCGGCGCGCTGCTGCCGGCCTTCATCGAACGCACCGGCGTCGACGCCGTGAGCATCGACTGGACCGCCGAGCCGAACCTGATCCGCGAACACGTGCAGAGCAAGGTCGCGGTTCAGGGCAACCTCGATCCGCTGCTGCTGATCGCCGGCGGTTCGGCGCTCGATCAGGGTGTGGACGACGTGCTGGAGAATTTCTCGGGCGGCCGTCACATCTTCAATCTCGGCCACGGCATCACGCCGGAGGCCCCGGTCGCGCATGTCGAGCAGATGGTGAAGCGGGTCCGCGCCTACAAAGGCTGAGACTTCGGCATCGACGATCGAAGCCGGCGCGCAAGCGCCGGCTTTTTTCGTGCCGCCTTGATATCGAGTTGAGTGACTGCGATGTGACGTCTGGAACCGCGCGTTCCCGCCGCGCATCACCGCTGGTAGCAGTTCCACCGGAATGACCGCACTGGCTGCAGCGATGCTCACCGCGCAGGCAGACGCTGCGGACAAATTCAACATGACAACAAAGCGCCCGGACAATCGCGCGGCCGCATAATCGTTCGATAACCACGGCGGAAGCCAATCCCAAAATGACTGGCCTTCGTAAATCCACGGGGATTAGTAGACGACGCAGCAAGCCCCCTGGAGGAGTTCAAGCCGTGTCCGTCCGGGCATTTCTCAAGCAACGCGCCGTCAACATCGCAGTCGGTGGCAATTACTCGCTGGCGAACTGGTACGACCAGAACGGCAAGCCGCGGAACTTCGCCTGCCGGACCAGCCGGGTGTCGCCGTTCCGGATGATCGTCGACGTGCCGGTCGTCGGCCGCGTCGGGGATTCGATCTCGTCGTATTTCAGCGATTTCGGCAAGCTCGACGGCCATATCAGCGACACCGTGCCGGGCGGGTTTCTGCTCGAACTGTCGGTCACCCGCGCGATGCGCGAGCGGCTGTCGAGCCAGCTGAGCTGGCTGGAAAAGAAGCTGAGCGACCCGGCGATCGTCGATGCCAGGGAGCAGGCGCGGATCGTCCCCGCCTGCCCGCATTCGAGCCTGATTCTCGCCGACGGCAGCATGCACACCTGCTTCGTCATCGACATGTCGATTTCGGGCGTCGCGGTGTCCGCCGACGTCCAGCCCGAGATCGGCACGCCGCTGGCGGTCGGCGGCTGCGTCGGACGCGTCGTGCGTCACCGCAACGATGGCTTCGCGGTGAAGTTCAGCGAATTGCAGAACCGCAGCGAGCTGGAGTGGCGCATCGCCCGGCCACCGGCGCGCAATTCCGTGGCCGAAGCACGCGTCGAACGACTCGCTGCGGAGAAGCCCTCGGAACAATGGACCGACGCGAAGCCGCGGAACGAGGACGGCAGCGGCACCTTCGTGCTGGACGCCTGAGCGGCGCTGTTCGCAATACGCTCTCGCATCCAGGGCAGTTCTGGCTCCGATGGAATCGGCATGGGCGTTCGGAGATACTCGCCACAGGCACAACCTCATGGTGAGGAGGCGCGCAGCGCCGTCTCGAACCATGGCCGCCGGGCATTGCGTCTCCCCATCCTTCGAGACGCCCGGCTTCGCCGGGCTCCTCAGGATGAGGAGTCAGTGCATCTGGCAAGGGCCATGTCGATCAATCGATGAGACGTTCTAGCGCGTCGCCGCAGTCACCGCCTTCGCCAGCACATTGGCGTCGGCGTAGGGCATCGGCAGATAGCGCGCGTCCATTTCCTTGGCGAAGGCTTCGGCCTGCGGCCCCGGCCGCGGCGACATGTCGATCACCACCGAGTTGATCGCGGCGACGCGGAATTGCCGCGCCGAGGCCTTGGCGTCTTCCTCGGCCTGCGGCCGCCCCGGCGCGCCGTCGCGGGCGATGTTGGCGCGGCCGTCGGTGAGTACGATCACCGTCGGGGTCTGGCCCTTGCGCTTGATCGAGTCGGCCAGCATGAAGGCGGCGTCGAGCCCGGCCGCGAGCGGCGTGCCGCCGCCGCCCGGCAGGCCGGCGAGGCTGCGCTTGGCGCGCGCCAGCGAGCGCGTCGGCGGCAGCAGGATCTCGGCGATACTCCCGCGGAACGCGATCATCGCCACCTGATCGCGGCGCACATAGCAATCGGCAAGTAACAACTCGACCGCGCCCTTGGCTTCGGCGAGGCGATGCAGCGCCGCCGAGCCGGAGGCGTCGACCACGAAGATGGTGATGGTCTCGGTGCGCTGCTTGAAGCGCGCGATCCGGAAATCGTCCTTCTCGACCAGAATCCGCGGCGCGCTACCACTGCGGCCTTCGGCCTGACGCCGGCGCAGCGGCTGCCAGGGGGCGGCGGCGCGAAGCGTCTCGATCACGTTGAGCTTGGAGCCGTCGCGCAATTCGCCGCGCACGCTGCCCGTGGGACGCCCGCGCTTCTTCGACTTCTGCAACTCGCCGGCCTTGCCGGCGGAGCGGGCGCGCGCGCGGCCGGCGGAGGCGCGCAGCGCTTCCAGCACGCCGGGCGGCATCGCGGCTTTCACCGCGGCGAGGATCACCTCGTCGAGCGCCTTGTCGATGTCCGGGGTCTGCTGTTCCTGATCGTTGTTGTCTTCCGAATTGTCTTCCGGCGGCGGCTCGGGCGGCGGCGGCTCGGCCTCGTCGGGCTGATCGGCCTGCGGAAACACGGTCGCGCGCGGCGCCAGCACCAGACGCGCGGCGAGCGTGATGTCGTCCTGCTCGATGATGACGCGGTCGAACAGCGCCGCACTCGCGCGCGCCGCGCGGATCGCCAGCAGCGGCGCCCGCAGCGAGATGATGCCGAGCGCGGCGGCGGCGGTGCAGATCGCCTCGATCTGCGCGCTCTCGACCTTGATCGAGGACAGTCGCGCACGCGCCGACATGATGTCGTCGAGTTGCACCGGGAAGTCCTCGGTGTCGCGCCAGGCGAACTGATCGAGATCCAGATGGAAGCCGAGCCGGTCGCGCAGGCCGGCCGGCGCAAATTCGTCTTCCAGCCCTTCGTCGAGCGCCACCACGCCGAACCGCGCCGGCATCCGCAGCGACAGGCCGTCGCGCTCGACCGCGGTCTCCTGCGCGTCCATCGCGGCGGTGAGATACACATTGGTCGAGGACTGCATCCGCTCGGCCATCGCCACCACCAGCACGCCGCCATCGGCTTCGGCGAGCAGGCCGCGCTCGGCGACCGGGCGGCCGGCCAGCAGCGTCGCCGACAGATCGAGGCCGCCGAGCAGGCGGCCATCGGCGATGTGCAGCGGCAGATTGCGATAGGGCCGATCAGGCGGCAGCGCGGCGCGCAGCGTCGCCAGCCAGCGGTCGCGCACCGGGCCGGCGCGCGAGCGCAGCAGCACGCCGCCGGTGCCGACCGGGTCCACCGCGAACAACTGCGCCGCGGTCACCGCATCGGACCATGCTGGCGAGATGCTCATCCGAAGATTTCAGCGAGCGCCCGATCGACACGAACGCTCGATCCGGCGTCGTCCAGAGGATTGCGGCGCAGACGATGCCGCAGCGCCGACGGCGCGATCCGCTTGAGGTGATCGTCGGTGACGATCTTGTCGTGCTCCAGCGCTGCCAAAGCGCGGGCCGCACGCATCAGGGTGAGTTCGCCGCGCAGGCCGTCGGTGCCGAGCGTCATGCAGAGCTTCGCGGCGCGCTCCAGCGCCGCGTCGGGGACGCTGACGTCGGGCAGCCGGTCCTTGGCCTGAGTGATCTTGCGCCGCAGCTTGGCTTCTTCCTTCGACCAGTGTTCGAGGAAAGCGGCCGAATCGTTCTCGAACGCATCGCGGCGGCGCACCACCTCGATCCGCTCCGGCAGCGTGTCCGGTGTCTTGACCTCGACCGACATGCCGAAGCGATCGAGCAGTTGCGGACGCAACTCGCCCTCTTCGGGGTTGCCGGTGCCGACCAGCACGAAGCGCGCCGGGTGGCGAATCGAGAGGCCTTCGCGCTCGACCACGTTCTCGCCGGAAGCGGCGACGTCGAGCAACAGATCGACCAGATGATCTTCGAGCAGATTGGCTTCGTCGATGTAGAGGAAGCCGCGATGCGCCCGCGCCAGCAGGCCCGGCTCGAACGCCTTCTCGCCCTTGGCCAGCGCGCGTTCGAGATCGAGCGCGCCGACGACGCGGTCCTCGGTGGCGCCGAGCGGCAGGTCTACCACCGGCACCGGCACCTGCGCGGTCTTGACCTTGCCGTGCTTGGCCTTCTCCTGACACTCCTCGCAAAACCGCGCCGGCAGATCCGGGTCGCAATTGTAGCGGCAGCCGACCACGGTCTTCATCTTCGGCAGCAAGGCGGCGAGTGCGCGCACCGCGGTCGACTTGCCGGCGCCGCGATCGCCGAAAGCCAGCACGCCGCCGACCTTCTGATCGATCGCCGCGATCAGCAGCGCGAGCTTCATCTCTTCCTGGCCGACGATGGCTGAGAACGGGAATACGGTCGCCATGGGATGGGTCACTCCGGCCGCGTTTTTTCGATGATCGCGGCGGCGCCCTTGTCCAAGAGATCAAGGCCGACCGAACGACCGAGCTCGCGGGGCCGATTGGCCGGCCCGGTGCGCGTGGCCTCGATGAACAAACCACCCGCCTCGTCGAGCACCGAGGCGCTCAGCGTCATCTCCGAGCCGTTGATGGTGGAATAGGCCGCCATCGGCGAATTGCAGTGGCCGTTCAGCACCCACAGCACCTCGCGCTCGGCGTCGCAGAACATCCGCGCCTTGGGATCGTCGATCAGCGCCAGATATTTGCGGGTCTGCCACTCGTGGACCGGGCACTCGACCGCGACGATGCCCTGCCCCGCCGCCGGCAGCATCTCCTGCGGCGTGAAGTCGTGGACGATGCGGTCGACGAAGCCGACACGCTCCAGACCCGAGCGCGCCATGATCAGCGCGTCGGCCGGGCCGACCTCGCCGCCATCCGGCATCCGCTGCTTCTCGCGGTTGTCGAGCTTGCGGATGCGGGTGTCGGCCGCTCCCCGGAAATGAATCACCTCGACCTCGGGGAACAGCCGCTTGGCATAGGCCGCGCGCCGCACCGCATTGGTGCCGATGGTGTAGCCCTTGCCGCGCGACTTCCTCAGTTCGTCGAGCGTCAGCCCCTTGCGCAGCACCATCGAGTCGTTGGCCGGATCGCGCGCCAGCGTGGCTGCGACGATCAGTCCGGGGGTTTCCTCGTTGGCGGGCATGTCCTTCAGCGAGTGCATCGCGCAATGCAGCTCGCCGCGCAGCATCGCCGCACGGATCTCGGCGACGAAGGCGCCGCCCTTGCCGCCATGCGGCAACAGCTTGCTGACCTGGTCGCTGTCGCCGACGGTTTCGAACCTGACGATCTCGGGATCCAGCTCGTCCGCGGCTGCTCGCAACTGGCTGGCAATGTCCTCGGTCTGGGCAAGCGCCATCACGCTCTTGCGCGTCCCAATGCGGACTGGAATTTTCACCACATGCTCCATTCGACGACCGCGAAGGGCCCGCGGCGACTTACGGTCGAACCATACCAGTCCGAGCCAGATTGCAAACAGATGACGACCGGATTTCTCCGTCAGACCCCGACCGGGCGCCGAGGTCGTTGACTTCGAGCAAGTCCGGCGCCAGCGACGGCCCCACCCAACCAGCGCGGGCGAAACCTTTCGGCTTCTGTCCATCGCGCTGCAATGCTACTCAAGTCAATCGACGCAATGTTGAGCAAGGTCAAAATACCGATGACGGCTGAAGTTCTGATCGGTGACGGCGATGGTAGACTTTCGCCGCATCCATTGCGGGCGGCCGTATTGGGCGAGGTTCATGCGCGCCCGTTCACCCCGCTCGCAGTGCCGGCGCGGGTGCTGCATTTCGCGTTCGACACGCCCGCCGACAACGCCAAAGCCGACCGCGCCGCGCTGACGAGTTTCTGCGAATCGCGCGGGCTGCAGCCGCCGCCGGCCGGCGAAAAGCACCACCGCGCCTCGTTCGGCACCACCATGCTGCGCTGGGAGCAGCATTCCGAATTCACCACCTACACCTGGGAATTCACCGCCGATCCGGTCGCAATGCCGTTTCATCCCGAGGCCTCCTCGCTGGCCTCGCCGATGCGGCTGCTGCCGCAGCCCGGGCCGCTGCTGGTCGCGGTCGATCTGCATCTGCTGCCGGACGATCCGCCGCGCACCGCGCCGGAGCGACTGTTTGATCGCGCCAGCCTCGCGGTGGCGGAGAATTCCGACGGCGCGGCGGTCTACGCGACCGATTTCCAGCCCGGTCCCTCGGGCTACGTTCGCGTGCTGGTGATCGATCGCGGCATGGCGCCCGAGCGCGCCGGCGCATTGGTGCAGCGCGTGCTCGAGGTCGAGACCTACCGCACGCTGGCGCTGCTCGGCCTGCCGGAAGCGCAGCGGCTGGCGCCCTCGATCGCCATCATTGAGAAGCGACTGGCCGAGGTCACGGCTGCGATGCGCAAGGCCGGCGACCTCGCGATCAACAACAAGCTGCTCAACGAACTGACCGAGCTCGCCGCCGAGGTCGAAGCCGGCGCCGCCGCCAGTCTGGGGCGATTCAGCGCCAGCCGCGCCTATGATGAAATCATGACCGGCCGTCTGGCGACGCTCGGCGAACGCAAGGTCGGCGGGCTGCCGACCTGGTCGTCGTTCCTGGCGCGCCGGATGAAGCCCGCGATGCGGACCTGCACCACCACCGAGGCGCGGCAATCCGACCTGTCGCTGAAGCTCGCCCGCGCCGCCAACCTGTTGCGAACCCGCGTCGACGTCGAGCTCGAGCACCAGAATCAGGAACTGCTGAAATCGATGAACGCCCGGACGCGGCTGCAATTGCGCCTGCAGGCCACGGTCGAGGGCCTCTCCACCGCGGCGATCACCTATTATGTGGTCGGGCTGTTCGGTTACCTGGTGAAAGGCCTGCACGATTCCGGCCAGATCACGGTGGAGCCGAGCCTCGTCACGGCGGGCTTCGTGCCGATCGCCGCATTTGCGATCTGGTGGACGGTGCGCAGCATCCGCAGGAAACACATCGCGAGCGAGGATTGATGCACAGCGCCGGCAGGTCGACGCTCGCCCGGCTCCTCGTCGCGCTTGCCGCTGGCATCGCGATCGCCGCCGCGCTGTGGCAACTCCACCGCGCCACCGGCGATCTGATCGTCACCCACGCCAATGTCGGCCAGACCCCGGTCACGGTGTTCCGCGAGCCGTCGGCCACGCGGGCGCCGGTGGTGGTGATCGCGCACGGCTTCGCCGGCTCGCAGCAATTGATGCAACCGTTCGCCCAGACCATGGCGCGCAACGGCTGTATCGCGGTGACCTTCGACTTCACCGGCCACGGCCGCAATCCGGTGACGATGGTGGGCGACGTCGACGAGCCGACCAAGATCACCGGCGTGCTGGTCGACGACCTCGCCCGGGTGACCGACTACGCCCGCGCGCTGCCGCAGAGCGACGGCCGCGCCGCGGTGCTCGGCCATTCGATGGCGTCCGACATCGTGGTCGCCTACGCAGTGGCGCACCCGGACATTTCCGCCACCGTCGCGGTGTCGGTGTTCACCCGAAAATCGACCCCGACCCTGCCGCACAATCTGCTGGTGATCGTCGGCGACTGGGAACCGCAGATGCTGAAGGACGAGGGCTTGCGCATCGTCAATCAGCTCACCGGCGGCGGTGCGGTGGCCGGACGCACCTATGGCAGCTTCAGCGACGGCACCGCGCGGCGCGTGGCGTTCTCGTCCGGCGTCGAACATATCGGCGTGCTGTACAGCCAGGACAGCCTGCGTGAATCGCTGCAATGGATGAACGAATCGTTCGGCCGGCAAAGCTCCGGCTGGATCGATCGCCGCCCGATCTGGCTGGCGCTGCTGTTCGGCGGCCTGATCGCGCTGGCGTGGCCGCTATCGAAGCTGCTGCCGCAGGCGGCGCCGCTGCCGATGGGGGCGAGTCTGGCCTGGAAGCCGCTGCTGATCGCCGCGATCGTCCCCGCGGTGCTGACGCCGCTGATGCTGTGGAAGGCGCCGACCGACTTCCTGACCATCCTGCTCGGCGACTATCTGACGCTGCATTTCCTGCTGTACGGCGCGCTGACCGCTGCGATCCTGCTGCTGATCCGCTGGCGCGGCGCGCGCGCGCGTGCCCAGGCCGCCAAGCATCACCAGCGCGGACTGGAGAGACTTGAATCGCTGCCCGATCCCGCCCATCCGCGGGTGGCGATCGCGGCGCTGGCAATCGCGTCGGTGGCGGCGATCGCCTACAACATCATCGGCTTCGGCGTGCCGCTCGACACCTACGCGTTCTCGTTCATGCCGATCGAACCACGGCTGCATCTGATCGCCGCGGTCGCTTGCGGCACCATCCCGTATTTTCTCACAGCGGAATGGATGGCGCATGGCGCGGGCGCCAAACGTGGCGCCTATGCGCTGGCGAAGTTCTGCTTCCTCGCCTCGCTCGCCGCCGCCGTCGCGCTGAATCTTCAGAAGCTGTTCTTCCTGATCATCATCGTGCCGGTGATCCTGCTGCTGTTCATCGCTTTCGGCGTGATCAGCAACTGGACCTACAAGGCGACCAACCACCCCCTCCCCGGCGCGCTGGCCAATGCGATCCTGTTCGCCTGGGCGATCGCGGTGACGTTCCCGATGGTGATCCGCTGATGCAGATCGAGCTCTGGCCCGCAGGCGGCGAGCGACGCTGGCGCCTCGTCACCGACACGGTGATGGGCGGGGTCTCGCGAGGCACGCTGCAGGCGACCGAGATCGACGGCCGCCCGGCGGCGCGGATGCGCGGCGCGGTCTCGACCGAGAACAATGGCGGCTTCATCCAGATCGCGATGGACCTGGCACCCGACGGCGGCGCCTACGACGCCAGCGGCTTCACCGGCATCGGCATCGAGGTGTCCGGCAATGGCGAGAGTTACGGCGTGCATCTGCGCACCACCGATATGGTCCGCCCGCAGCAATCCTATCGCGAAGGCTTCGTCGCCACGCCGCGACCCGCCGTGCTGCGGCTGCCGTTCGTGCAGTTCGTTCCGCATCGCATCGAGACGCCGCTGAACATCGCGCGACTGCGGCGGATCGGGCTGGTGGCGATCGGCCGCGCCTTTGACGCAGATCTATCCGTCGCCCGGCTTTGGCTTTATTGATCGGTCGAGGCTAGAGCTGACTTATGGCGAATGGCGACGGTCGCCGCAGCCGAATAGAGAAATCGCACGATGTTCGGACCCAGGCGCATCGAGCCCGCGAGCGGCCAGGAATCGGTGTGGGACTATCCGCGCCCGCCGCGACTGGAACCCGTGACCGCGCGGTTGCGCGTGGTGTTCGCCGGCGAAACGATCGCCGACAGCGCTTCGGGATTTCGCGTGCTCGAGACCAGTCACCCGCCGGTCTACTACATTCCGCAGACCGATGTCCGGATGGACCTGATGCGCAAGGCGCCGGGATCGTCCTGGTGCGAGTTCAAGGGCGACGCCAGTTACTGGTCGATCGAGGCCGGCGGCCGCCGCTCCGACAACGCCGCCTGGAGCTATCCGGCGCCGACACCGGCCTTTGCGCCGATCACGGGCCATCTCGCCTTCTACGCCTCACAGGTCGATGCCTGCTTCGTCGGCGACGAACGGGTGCAGCCGCAGCAGGGCGATTTCTACGGCGGCTGGATCACCTCGACGATCGTCGGCCCGTTCAAGGGCGGCCCGGGAACACGCGGATGGTAGATCATCTCGAAGCTCACGCGCCGGTGTGGTCGCCGCCGCTGAACGAACCCGCACCGCGCGAACTGTGCACCGATTGCGGCGTGTCGCGGATGAGCGATCCGAAGCAATGCGGTCAGGCCTGCCAGTTCATCAAGCCGGACTATCCGGCGATGGAGCGGCAGGTTCACGGCCGCAACCGCGATCCGTCGAAGCCGGACGAGGCGTTCTTCGGTCCGTATGGACGGATGCTGCAGGCGGCGATGAAGCAGCCGCGCGAAAACGCGCAATGGACGGGCATCACCACGAGGATCGGCGAGCGTTTGCTCGAAACCGGCGCGGTCGACGCGGTGCTGACGATGGCGCCGGACCCGGCCGACAAATGGAAGCCGATGCCGGTGCTGGTGACCAGCCCCGAGGGCATGGCGCAGTGCCGCGGGATGCGGATGGGCTATGCGCCGTCGCTGGCGCTGCTGGAACCGGCGCGCGCCGCCGGTTACAAGCGGATCGCAGTCATCGGGATCCCTTGCCAGGTCTATGCGCTGCGCTCGCTGGAGCAGAAGCTCGGCTTCGAGCGGCTCTATGTGATCGGCACGCCGTGCTCGGACAACACCACGACCGAGAATTTCCACGAGTTCCTCGATCTGTTGTCGGACCAGCCCGAGACCATCACCTATCTCGAATTCCGCGCCGACTATCACGTCGAGCTGCGCTTCACCGACGGCCGCGTTCAGGAAATCCCCTTCCTGCTGCTGCCGATCTCGAAGTTGAAGCCGGATTTCTTCCCGATCACCTGCCGCACCTGCGTCGACTACACCAATACGCTGGCCGACATCACCGTCGGCTACATGGCGGGCCGCGGCGAGCAATGGCTGGTGGTGCGCAACGAGCGCGGCGAGGAGCTGCTGAATCTGCTCGGCGACGAAGTGAAGCTCAGCGAGCCGACCAGCGCCGGCAACCGCACCGCGCCGGTGAAGGGCTTTCTCAAGAACACCGAACTCGCCGCCGGCGGCCTGCCGGTGCGCGGGATGCCGAACTGGCTGCGGCCGTTGATGGGATGGCTGATGCCGAAGGTCGGCCCGCGCGGGCTGGAGTTCGGCCGAGCCCGGGTCGAGATGAAGGCGGTAGAAACCGTGCTGCATCTGCGGCGGCACTACAAACAGAAGATCAAGAACATGGTACCAGCGCACGTCTGGGCGCTGGTAAAACCCTACGGGCTTGAGCCCGACGAATCCGAGCGGCGCAACTAATACGCCCCCGCGGTTCCTGTGTGGAACTGGTCCGCGTGCTCCCTGTTAGCGGGTCAGGAGGCGGCTCGCCAGCGGCGTGTTGCGTACTCCTGAACCGAGCAGGGAGGCTCAATTGGACAAAGACATTCTCGATCACCTGAAGACGCTGCATACCAGCGCCATCGACGCCCGCAACGGTTACCAGGAAGCGCTGGATGACGCCGAGGGCAAGGGATTGACGTCGCTGTTCCGCGACATGATCGCGCTGCATCACGGCAATTCCGAAGAGCTCGGCGGCATGCTGATCAATGCCGGCGAGCAGGCCGACGACAGCGGCTCGTTCATGAGCGTGGTTCATCAGACCATCATGAGCGTCCGTTCGCTGTTCGATGGACTCGACGGCAGCGTGCTGCCCGGCCTGATCGACGGCGAAAAGCGAAACCTCGCGAAATATGACGACGCGCTGCAGGCCGCAGCCGCGGCTCCGGCGATCGTCGCCACGCTGACCGCGCAGCGCAACAAGATCCGCGAGAAGATCGAGCTGATGCAGCAGCAGAACGCCGCCTACGAGGCCGCCCAGTCCTGATCGCCGCTGCACGCGGGCACAAATCGGAGACACAAAAAAATCGGGGGCTTTCGCCCCCGATTTCGTTTCAGTCTGATGTCGGTCCGAAAATGCCGTCCGGTTACTTGGTCAGCGTTCCGGTGTTGCCCGGCGAGTTGCCGACGCCAGCGTCGGAACCGGTCGGCGCGGTGCGCGGATCAGTGCCGGGATTGGCCGGCTGATAGCGCTTGGGCTGGTTCTGGATCCCCTCCGGCTGCGCCATGCCGGTGGTGTTGCCGGTCTTGGTGCCAGCCGCGTTGCCGCTCGCCGCCGGCTGCGAAACCTGCGCGGTCTGCATATCGTTGCGCGAACTCACGCCGGTCGCCAGCAGGCCCATCGCGACCAGCGCGAACACCGTGACGCCGATCAGTTCCGGCAGTGCGCCATCGGGTGCGGCACCGCGGCCTTGGCCGTTGCCTTCCAGCGTATCAGCCGCCACGGCGCGATTGGACCGCGACTTGATGAAGTTGAGAAACGCGAATGCGACGATCGCGAGGCCGGCTGCCAGGGTGAAAAACATCAGCCAGCTAATGGGTTGGTCTCCGTTCATAAAATCCTCCAAGGTTGGGTGTCGACGAGTAGTAGCGACGCTCTGTCGACAACCAACGAGAGGTTTTCAGAAAGGTTCCGACCGCCCGGCGGGATTGCCGGACGACGGCAACTACGCGGTGTCCTTCGGCAATTGCGGGTGCATCGGCACCTCGTGGGGCGCCCTGACCGGATCGTCGGAGCGATCGCCGGCGAAAACGCGCTGCACCACGACGAAGAACACCGGAACCATCAGCAGCGCCAGGATCACCACCGCGATCATGCCGCCCATCACACCGGTTCCGAGCGCCTGCTGGCTCTTGGCGCCGGCGCCCGAGGCGATCACCATCGGCAGCACGCCGCTGCAGAAGGCCAGGCCGGTCATCAGGATCGGCCGGAACCGGAGATGACAGGCTTCCATCGTCGCGTCGCGCAACGACTTGCCCTCCTTGCGCAAATCCTTGGCGAACTCGACGATCAGAATCGCGTCCTTGGCCGCGAGCCCGATGATCGTAATCAGACCGACGGTGAAATACACGTCGTTAGGCAGCGCCCGCGTCGTCGCGGCCAGCACGGAGCCGGTGATGCCGAGCGGAACCGTCAGCAGCACAGCGACCGGAATCGTCCAGCTCTCATACAGCGCGGCGAGCACGAGGAACACCACCAGCGCCGACAGCGCCAGCAGGAACGGCGCCTGCGAGCCCGACAGCTTCTCCTGCAGCGACTGGCCGGTCCAGTCGTAGCCGAAGCCGCGCGGCAATTGCCCGGCGAGGCGCTCCATCTCGGCGATCGCATCGCCGGTGGTGTAGCCGGCGCGCGCCTGACCGCTCATGCGGATCGCCGGGTAGTAGTTGAAGCCGACGACCTGGGTCGGTCCTCTCGACCACTCGATGGTCGCGAAGGACGACAGCGGCACGAGCTGACCGCGGCTGTTCTTGACGTTGTAGGTCAGGATGTCGTCGGCCTTCATCCGGTCGGGGATGTCGGCCTGCACGATGACGCGCTGCATCCGCCCGCGGTTCGGGAAGTCGTTGACATAGGCCGAGCCGAGATTGGTCGAGATGGTGTTGTTGATGTCCTGGAAGGTGACGCCGAAGGCGCTGGCCTTCTCGCGGTCGATCACCAGATTGATCACCGGCGCCGGCGGCAGGCCTTCGACGTAGACGTTTTCGAGGATCGGGCTGGCATTTGCGGTTGCTACCAATTGCTGACTGGCCTGGATCAGCGCGTTGTAGCCCTTCTGGCCGCGATCCTGCAGGCGGAAGCTGAATCCCGAGGAGTTGCCGAGGTTGTCGATCGGCGGCGGCTGTTGCGCCGCGATGCGGGCATCGCGCACCGATCCGAGCGCCTTGTTGGCGTCGTCGACGATCGCCGCCGCGGAGGATTTGCTGTCGCGATCGGACCAGTCCTTGAGCGTGACGAATGCCTGCGCGGCGTTCATGCCCTGGCCGAGGAAGCTGAAGCCGGTGAGGAAGGTAACGTTCTCGACGCCTTCGCGCTTCAGCAGATAGTCCTCGACCTTCTTGATCACGTCGTAGGTCCGGTTGTAGGACGAATCCGACGGCGTCTGCAGGTCGACGGTGATGAAGCCCTGGTCGTCGATCGGCAGGAAGCCGCCCGGCATCCGGGCCAGCCCCCAACCGAGCACGGCGAGGAGCACGGCGTAGAGGATCATCAGCCGGCCGGTTCGGCCGAGATTCCACCGCACGACCCGCGAATAGCGCTCGCGGGTGCCGTCCAGGATGCGATTGAAGCGGCCGAAGAAGCCGCGCTCGGCGTGGGCGTGGCCCTTGACGACGGGTTTCAGCAGCGTGGCGCACAGCGCCGGCGTCAGCGACAGCGCCAGCAGCGCCGAGAACGCGATCGCCGACACCATCGTCACCGAGAACTGCCGGTAGATGATGCCGACCGAGCCCGGGAAAAACGCCATCGGCACGAACACCGCGATCAGCACGGCGGTGATGCCGATGATGGCGCTGGTGATCTGCGTCATCGCCTTGCGGGTGGCTTCCTTCGGTGGCAGCCCCTCCTCGGCCATGATGCGTTCGACGTTCTCGACGACGACGATCGCGTCGTCGACCAGAATGCCGATGGCGAGCACCATGCCGAACATCGTCAGCATGTTGATGGAATAGCCGAACAGCAGCAGCGACACGCAGGTGCCGAGCAGCGCTACCGGCACCACGATGGTCGGAATGATGGTGTAGCGGATGTTCTGCAGGAACAGGAACATCACCACGAACACCAGCACCACCGCCTCGACCAGGGTGTGCAGCACCTTGGTGATCGAGGCCTCGACCACCGGCGTGATGTTGTAGGGGATCTCGTATTTGATGTTGGCGGGGAAGAAGCGCGACAGCTCCTTCATCTTGGCCTCGACCGCGCCCGCCGTGGCCAGCGCGTTGCCGGTCGGCGACATCAGCACCGAGAGGCCGGCGGTGGGCTTGCCGTTGAGGCGGGTGTTGAACTGATAACTGAAGCCGCCGATCTCGATCCGCGCGACGTCGCGCAGCCGGACGGTCGAGCCGTCGGGATTGGCGCGCAGCACGATCGCGCCGAATTCGTCGGCGGACGAAAGCTGCCCCTTCACCAGCACCAGCACCGAGATCTTCTGTCCCTTGGCGCTCGGCTCGGCGCCGACGGCGCCGGACGCGACCTGGGCGTTCTGCGCCTCGATCGCCTTGGTGACCTCGTCCGCGGTGAGATTGTAGCCGACCAGCTTGTCGGGATCGATCCAGATCCGCAGCGCGCGCTCGGTCGAATACAGCGTGGCGCGGCCGACGCCGGGAATGCGGCGGATTTCGCCGAGCACGTTGCGGATCATGAAGTCGCCGAGGCCGACTTCGTCGAGCGACCCGTCGGTCGAACTCAGCGTGATGATCTGCAGCACCGCGCTGGAGGCTTCCTCGACCAGGATGCCCTGCTGCAACACCGCGCGCGGCAGCCGCGCCTCGATACGCTTGATGCGGTTCTGGACGTTGACCGACGCCATTTCGGTGTCGGTGCCGGGCTGGAAATTGGCGATGATCTCGACCTGACCGAGCGAGTCGGAGGTCGATTCGAAATTCAGAATGCCGTTGGCGCCGTTGAGCTCTTCTTCGATCAGCCGGGTGACGCTGTTGTACAGGTTCTCCGGCGAGGCGCCGGGATATTGCGTCGACACCGAAATCGATGGCGGCGCGATGATCGGGTACTGCGCGATCGGCAGGAACGGAATGGAGATCGCGCCGAGCAGGCAGATGAACAGCGCGATGACCCAGGCGAAGATCGGCCTGTCGATAAAGAATGCGGGCATCGGTGCTTATTGCACCTTCTTCGTGCTGCCGGTCGTCGGTGGGGCTGCGGTCGCCGCTTTGGTCTCCTCGGTGCTCACCGGAACGACGGCGTCGCCGGCCGCGAATTTCTGGAAGCCGTCGACCACGACGCGCGCGCCCGGCTTGAGCCCCTCGAGTACCAGCCACTGGCCGTCCTGCTGCGAACCGACGCGAACCGGCTGCACCGCCACGCGGTTGTCGTCCTTGATCACGAAAACCTCGCTGCCGCCGCCGCCGTTGCGCTGGACCGCCTGGTCCGGCACCGAGATGGCGTCCGCATCGAAGCCCTGCTCGATCCGCACGCGGACATACATCCCGGGCAGCAATTCGCGGTTCGGATTGTCGAACTCGGCGCGCAGCGTCACCTGACCGGTGTAGGCGTCGACCTTCGATTCCGAGAACAGCAGCTTGCCGGGCAGCGGATAGACCGTGCCGTCGTCGAGCACCAGTCGGGCGCGCGCGGCGTCCGGGGCGATCTGATCGAGTTCGCCGGATTCGAACGCGCGGCGCAGCCGGACCATTTCGGCGACCGGCTGGGTGAAATCGGCATAGACGTGATCGAGTTGCTGAATGGTGGCGAGGCTGTTGGAGTCGTTCTGGACCACCAGCGCGCCTTCGCTGACCAGCGCGGCGCCGATCCGGCCGCTGATCGGCGCGCGGATGGTGGCGTATTCGAGGTTCAGCTTGGCGCGCGCGACCTCGGCCTCCCGGGCGGCTACCTCCGCCTCGGCCTGCCGCGAATTGCTGGCGGCGACTTCGTTCTGCGCCTTGGAGGCGGCCTGCTCCTTGGCCAGCATCGCCACGCGATTAGCCTGCTGCAACGCTTGCTCGCGCGCGGCATGCGCCTTGGCGAGCGCGGCCTGCGCCGCCTTCAATTCCACTTCGAACGGGCGCGGATCGATCACGTAGAGCGGATCGCCCGCCTTGACCTCGCTGCCCTGCTGAAACTGGCGCTGAACGACGATGCCGGAAACCCGGGGCCGCACGTCGGCGACGCGGATCGGCGCGATGCGGCCGGGCAATTCGCGAATGATCGCGCGGGCGTGCGCCTTGATGGTGATCGTGCCGACTTCGGGCTTTTCCGTCGGGGTGGCATTCGCAACTTTCGGTTCACCGCAGCCGGCCAGCACCGGCGCGAGACACGCGAGCGCCACCGCCGTGAAGGCAAAACTGATAGATCCCCGCATTCGAATGACCTCGTAAGAATTCTGACGCCGCCAGCCGGCGGCCCACGCATGCCGGCGCAATTCCGCCGCGGCTGACCGCAGCGCTATGACGACTGATGAACAGAAATTAAGAGTGAATTTGTGCGGCACAACATGACTGCGCGGCGGCGCAATGTCACATGCGAGGGAACCGCCTGACGCCGCAGCCTTTTCGGAGAGTCACGGTGTCGTGAACTCGCCCCGGAAACGGGTTCTCCCCAGCCCGGGGCGCCGGTTTATTTCCTTTGGTTAACAGATAGTTACCGGGATCGACCGATTCGCGCGGCGATTCGGGGCGGGGTGCGGCCGCTACCTTTCATAGACGAAGGCAGCGTCACCGAGGTCGATCTTCGGCAGCTCGTCCTTCTCCGTCCAATAGTCCTGGCTGTGCTGCCACTCCGGCTTGGCGCCGCGTTTCGGCAGCAGGTTCATGCCGCGCATCAGGTATCCGGGGTTGAAGTTCTCGGGGTCCATCCAGGGCAACAGCTCCATCCCGGCGTCTTCCGGGCGCAGCGCCGGCACGACACTGCGGTAGCCGTGCCGGCCCATGTGACCGAGCAGCCGGCAAACGAAATCCGCCACCAGATCGGCGCGCAGCGTCCAGCTTGCGCGGAAATAACCGAACACCCAGACCATGTTGGGCACGCCGGTGAACATCATGCCGCGATAGGTGACGGTCTCGGCGAAGTCGAGCGGCTCGCCGTCGATACTGAAGGCGATGTCGCCGAGCACGTTGAGGTTGAAGCCGGTCGCAGTGACGATGATGTCCGCCGCCAGCGTCTCGCCCGACTTCAGCTCGATCCCGGTCTCGGTGAATCGCACGATCTCGTCGGTCACCACCGACGCCTTGCCGGAGGCGATGCCCTTGAACAGATCGCCGTCGGGCACGAAGGCGATGCGCTGGCGCCACGGCCGGTAGCTCGGCATGAAATGCGGATCGAGATTGTAGTCGGGGCCGAGATGGGCGCGGACGCCGGCGAGCAATTCCTGCTTCACGACCTCCGGCTCGGTCATCGCGCGGCGGGTGAAGGTGGCCTGATCGAACAGGATCTTGCGCCGGACGATCTCGTGGATCCAGTCCTCCGAAATGCCGAGTTCGCGCAGCGTGTCGGCGATCTCGATCTTGTTGCGGCCGGGGATGAAATAGGTCGGCGAACGCTGCAATACGGTGACGTGCTCGCAGCCCGGCGCGATCGCCGGTACCACCGTCGCGGCGGTCGCGCCGGAGCCGATCACCACCACTCTCTTGCCGGTCGTATCGAGATCGTTCGGCCATGTCTGCGGATGCACGATGCGGCCCTTGAACGTCGCCATCCCCTCCCATTCGGGGGTGTAACCTTCGCTGTGGCGATAATAGCCCTGACACATCCAGAGGAAATTCGCGGTGACGCGGACCGCCTCGCCGGTGTCGGTGCGCTCCGCCGCGATCGTCCAGCGCTTTTCCGCGCTCGACCAGTCCGCCGATACGATCCGGTGGCGATAGTGAATGTGACGGTCGAGATCGCTATCGTCGATCACCTCGCCGAGATATTCGCGGATTTCGGCCGCGGTCGCGATCGGCTTGCCGGTCCACGGCTTGAAGCGATAGCCGAAGGTGTACAGATCGCTGTCGGAGCGGATGCCGGGATAGCGGTGGGTCAGCCAGGTCCCGCCGAAGCTGTCCTGCGTCTCGAGCACCGCGAAGCTGGTGCCGGGGCATTGCGTCGTCAGATGATGGGCGCCGCCGATCCCGGAGATTCCGGCGCCGACGATCAGCACGTCGACATGTTCGGGGCAGGATCGGACGGTGGCGGATCGGACCGCTGCGGATCGGACCGTGACGGAGGGGTCGACGCGCGGCGCGTCGGCTTCGGCGAGCTGGTTCATGTTTCCTCGACTTTTTTTGTCGTTGAAACCAGATTGACGCCTGCGCCGTGTTTTGCCCAGCATTTTCTTGCGCGCCCGGAGTGGCGGTTCTGTGCGGCGCCGGACCGGCGCTGCCTCGTCGTTTCGACGGGTTGCGTCACGCCGCCCGAAAGCCGCTCCGTGCCGACGTGCCGTCGAAACGCAAAACGCAAAACGCCGCGGGCATTGCTGCCCGCGGCGCGTTGTGGCCGATCGGCCGCCGGCTGGCTCAGATGTTGAGCAGCAGCGGATAGCCGGAGAACGACTTGTACTCGCCTTCCTGCTTCAGCAGCAGCGGCATGCCGGAGAACGACTTGTACTCGCCCTCCTGCTTCAGCAGCAGCGGGGTGCCGGAGAAGCTCTGATACTCGCCCTTCTGCTCGAGCAGCAGCGGGGTGCCGGAATAGCTCTTGTACTCGCCTTCCTGCTTCAGCAGCAGCGGCGTGCCGGAATAGCTTTCGTACTCGCCCTTCTGCTCGAGAATCAGCGGAGTACCAGAGTGTCCTTTGTATTCTTCGCTCATGTTCAAGTTCCTTTACTTAGAGAGCACTGGCAGGCCCAGCCAGGAGGAGAAGATGGTCGGATTGTTGATCAGCAGCGGCTCGCCCGAATAGGATTTGTACGGACCGCTGTCGTCAAGCAACAGGGGAGTCCCGGAGAAGGACTTGTAGGGACCGCTGCCGTCGAGCAGCAGCGGCGTTCCGGAGAACGACTGGTAGGGGCCCTTGCTGCTGATCACGAGCGGCGTTCCGGAGAACGTCTTTTCGCTGTCGACGAGCAGCCAGTCGCCGGAATAGGATTTGTACTTGCCCGAGGTGTCGAGCAGCGTCTTGGCGTGAATCATGTTGGAGAACGGCGTCGCTTCGCTCATCTCCATGGCGGCCGAGGCCGACGATGGCACGCTGATCTTGTTCGGGCCGTAGCTGTCGAGAATCGCGGCGGCCTTGGCGGCGAAGCCGAACTCGGCATGGACCGCGACCACGACGGCGCCCTTCTTGACGTAGTCGGCATAGGTCCGGGCATCGCCGCGCGACACATAAGCCTTGCTCATCGCCGCGACGATGTCGTCCGCGGAACTCGACTTGCCCGCCTGATAGCCGGTGACGACGGCATATTTGTAGTTGTTCTTCTTCAGGTCGGCTTCCAACGCAGCGAGCTTGCTGCTGGAATCGTACAACCGGGTGACAATCTGGGTCATAGTTACTCCGTTTCAGTCTCAGGGCGGAGTGAGCCGCCCTGCATCAGTTCAGTTGTCCCTGCATCAACAACGTGTCCCGTCGCTTGATCAGCGGGACCATCGTCGCCAGCGTCGCCAGCAACAGCAGCAGCTCGAGGCCGTAGACGGCGTTGTAACCCGCGGCCGGGCCGAACTGCGGCGCGAAGGCCGTCACGACATCCCGGATGATGCCGCCCAGCGCGATCGCCACACCCGCCGCGGAGGCCTGAACCGCTCCCCAGGCGCCGAGCGCAAGGCCCGCCTGATCCTTCGGCGCGGCATTCATAGTCGCGGTCAGCGTGCCGTGGCCGAACAGCCCGGCGCCGAACCCGATCAGCGCGGTGCCGCAGCCGAATGTCAGCACCGATGCGGTCCCCTGCAACTCGGCGGCGAAGATCACCGCAAGGAAGGCCGGAATCCCGACCAGCGAACCGAAGCTCGCCATCCGGAACGGATCGGCGCCGCGGCTCAGCACGCGAGATGCGAGACCGAAGCCGAGCAGACCGCCGACCGCGAGCGCGGCGGTGAGCTTGGTGGTGTCGCCGACCGACATCGACAGGATCTGGCCGCCATAGGGCTCGAGCAGCACGTCCGCCATGCTGAACGCCATGGTGCCGAGGCCGACCGCGATCAGCCGGCGCATCGCGTCCTTGCCCTGGATGAAGACGTCCCAGGATTCGCGGAAGCTCGCGGACGGCGCGCCGGGATGCGCAGTCGCCTGCGTCGCGCCGGAGGTGCGCCGCGCTTCCTGCTTCCAGACGGCGATGCCGTTGAGAACGATGGTGACCACGGCCGAGCCCTGAATCACCTGAATCAGCCGGCCGGGCGAAAAATCAGCGAGTAGGATGCCGAAGATGATCGCCGCGGCGATCATGCCGAACATCAGCATAGTATACATCAGACCGACGACCTTCGGCCGCGATTCCGGCGGCGCGAGGTCGGTGGCGAGCGCGAGCCCGACGGTCTGGGTGGTGTGGACGCCGGCGCCGATCAGCAGGAATGCCAGCGCGGCGCCGACCTGTCCGATCCACACCGGGGCTTGCCCCGCCTCGCCGCCGCCGGACAGCACCAGCAGCGCGAATGGCAGGATCGCAAGGCCGCCGAACTGCACCAGAGTGCCCTTGTAAAGAAAGGGCACGCGGCGCCAGCCGAGCACTGATTTGTGGACGTCGGATTTGAAACCGATCAGCGCCCGGAACGGTGCGAAGAGCAAAGGCAGCGAAACCATCACGCCGACGATCGAGGCCGGCACGTTGAGTTCGACGATCATCACCCGGTTCAGGGTGCCGACCAGCAGCACCAGCGACATGCCGACCGCCACCTGGAACAGCGACAGGCGCAACAACCGGGACAGCGGCAGATCCGGCGTCGCCGCATCCGCGAAGGGCAGAAAGCGCGGGCCCAGCGAGGCCCAGACTCTCATCATTCTTTGGCTGACTGCGTTCATCGTCCAGCAAATCCAGCTTGCAAGGGGCCGGCGACGATGGTCACCGATAACCGAATGAACAGCACCACTTTGCGGCCGGAGATGATCTGCGGCAGATCAAACCGCCGCCGCGCCTCGACCGGGTACAAAGCAAGCGACCGGGACCCATGGATCCCGGTCCAGCCACAACAGCTTCAACGAAGCTGCAATCAGCCGATGGTGACCGAGCTCTCGATCGCCGCGGTCTTCCCGTTCCAGTACTTGGGGAACCAGGTGGTGTTCGACAGCACGGCGTAGTGAACGAGGATGGCGATCACGGTGACGCTGCCCAGCAGAAGCGGCAGGCCAACGGTCGGCTTGACCACAGTCCAAATGCGACCTTGATTCATTTTCGATACTCCTTAGTGCAGCCAGGGCGAGTAAACATACGCCAGGAAGTGCGCAACGATCGCGATCGCGCCGAAAATGCGCGTGCCGTCGATGACGTGCTTGTGGAGCTCTTCCGATTCCGCGATCGTCAGGCCAGTCGGCCAGACCTTGTTCGGATCGTCTGCCATAGTAAAACCTCCTAAGAGACTTTCGATCAATCCGTGCTGAACCTGCACGTAGGTCGTTTTCGCTGTTACGCCGAACAGAGTTCGTTTGGTCTCAGCAACTTTCCTGTCCGTCTGATCATCCGTCCGCGCCGTCTCCGCCAGAATCTGGCTTCGGGACGCTGGACCGATGCGGGTTCGTCCAGGCCCGGGTGCCGCCGAGGCTCTCGCCCTGTCGATCACATCCGAGTGATTGTAAGATGATCCTGACACACATCTTTGTCAATTTAACATGACACTGGGGGGTGTCCGTGTCATACCGGACATCCTCAAACCGGTCCGCCGACTCCCGGACACGGAAAATTGAGTAAAATGTGATGCGTTCGGGCATTGACAATTCGGCCGAATTGATGGTCGCAGATCTCGATGCATTCGGCCAGTCCGGATGTGAGCGCGAAGCGATTCATCTGCCCGGCTCGATTCAGCCGCACGGCGCCCTGCTGGCGCTGGCGCCGGACGATCTGCGCATCGTTCACGCCAGCGGCGACACGGCGGTGCTGCTGGGGACGCCGGCCGAATCGCTGCCGGGCCGCGATGCCACCAGCATCCTGTCGTCCGACCAGATCGCGCGGTTGCGCGCCCTGCTCGACCCGGATCGCAGGATCGAGCGGCCACTGCACGCCTTCGCCCTGACCGCGCCCGACGCCACGCCGATCGATGTCGTGGTGCATCAGTCCTCGGGCCTGCTGGTGCTGGAATTCGATCCGCGCCGCGAGCCGGCGCCGGAGAATTCGCTGGCGCTGGTGCAGTCGATGATCCGGCATGTGCAGCGCGCCGGAACCGTGCAGGCGTTCTGCGAGGCGATCGTCGCGGAGGTCCGCGCCGTCACCGGCTTCGAGCGGGTGATGATCTATCGCTTCACCGACGACGGCAGCGGCGAGGTGATGGCCGAAGCCCGCGCGCCCGGCGTCGAGAGTTTCCTCGGGTTGCGCTATCCGGAATCCGATATCCCGAAGCAGGCGCGCGCGCTGTATCTCACCAACTGGATCCGCGCGATTCCCGACGCGCGCTACGCGCCGGCGCCGATCACGCCCGCCGTCAATCCGCGCACCGGCCTGCGGCTCGACCTCAGCCAGAGCGTGATCCGCAGCGTATCGCCGGCGCACCGGGTGTATCTGGCGCATATGGGCGTGGTGGCGTCGATGTCGCTGTCGATCATCCAGCACGGCCAATTGTGGGGCCTGATCGCCTGCCATCACGGCGCGCCGCGCTATCTGCCGTACCGGATGCGCGAGGCGTGCGAGCTGTTCGCCGAGATGGCGTCGTCGCAGCTCGAGGCCAAGGTCGCCGCCGAACAGCTCGAGGCGCGGCTGCGCAGCACCCGGATCCACGAAGAGCTGGTGACGCGGATGAGCCAGGAATCCGACCTCGCCGAAGGTCTGATCCGGTTTCATCCCAATCTGCTCGACTTCATCCCGGGGACCGGCGTCGCGCTGTGGATCGACGGTCAGTTCACCGGCCTCGGCCACACCCCGGACGCCGCCCAGACCGAAGCGCTGATCGGCTGGCTGACGGCCAACTCGAATGACGGCGTGTTTCACACAGACGGCCTGCCGCTGATCTATCCGCCGGCGAAGGCCTATGCCGATTGCGCCAGCGGCCTGATAGCGCTGTCGCTGTCGAAAACGCCGCGCGACTACGTGCTGTGGTTCCGGCCCGAAGTGGTGCGCACCGTCACCTGGGCCGGCAATCCGAACAAGCCGGTCGGTGTCGGCCCGGGCGGCGAATTTCTGACGCCGCGCCGCAGCTTCGCCGCGTGGCAGGAATCGGTGCGGCTGCATGCCGAGCCGTGGCGCGGCTCCGAGATCGAGGCCGCGCACCGGCTGCGGCTGTCGCTGCTCGAGGTGGTGCTGCGGCGGATCGACGGCATCGCCCGCGAACGCAAATCGGCGCGGCTCCTCCAGGAGCAATTGATGCGGCAGGTCGAGCTCGGCCTGCGCCGGTCGCAGGACGTCGCCCAGACCCTGCAGGAAGAGACCCGCCGGCGCGTCTCGGTCGAGGCCGACCTGTCGCAGGTGCTGCGCCGGACGGTCGAGGATCAGGAAGCCGAACGGCTGCGGATCGCGCGCGAATTGCACGATACGCTCGGCCAGTCGCTGACGCTGCTGCAGCTCGGCTTCGACGGCCTCACCAGGGTCGCGCCGGACAATGGCGAATTACAGAGCCGCCTCGCCGGCATGAGAAGCCTCACCGCCGATATCGGCCAGCAGGTCAACCGGCTGGCGTGGGAGATCCGGCCCACCGCGCTCGACGATCTCGGCATCCAGACCGCGATCCAGCATCTGCTCGACGCCTGGAGCGAGAAGGCGCAGGTGCAGTTCGACCTGCACATGACGCTCGGCGACCGGCGGCTGCCGCCGGCGATCGAGACCACCCTTTATCGGGTGCTGCAGGAAGCGCTGACCAACATCGTCCGCCATGCCGCGGCGAGCCATGTCAGCGTCATCCTGCGCTTGTCGGACCAGCAGGTGACGATGGTGGTCGAGGACGACGGCCGCGGCTTCGTCAATCCCGACGCCGGTCGGCCGCCGGAGCGGCTCGGCCTGCTCGGCATCCGCGAACGGCTGACGCTGGTCCGCGGCACGCTCGAGATCGAATCCGCGCCCGGCAAGGGCACCGCTCTGTTCGCACGAATTCCGTTGTAAAGCATGGAAGCACATCCGATGGACCAGCAGGCCCCCTCCCGATTGCGCGTCTTCCTCGCCGACGATCATCCGGTCGTGCTCAGCGGCATGAAGGCACTCGTCGCCGGCGATCCCGCCATCGAGGTCGTCGGCGAGGCGAGCGACGGACCGAACGCGCTGCGCCGCGCGACCGAGCTTCGGCCCGACGTCGCGGTACTCGATCTGTCGATGCCCGGCCTGAACGGCATCGAGGTGGCGCGGAAGTTTCTCGCCGCCTGCCCCGAATGCCGGGTGCTGGTGCTGACCGTGCACGAGGACGGCGCTTACTTGCGCCAATTGCTCGATCTCGGCGTGTCCGGCTACGTGCTGAAGCGCTCGGCCACCGAGGAACTGATCCGCGGCATTCATGCCGTCGGCACCGGCGGGATCTATCTCGATCCGGCGATCGCCGGCCGCGCCATCGGCCGCAGCGCGCCGCATGTGCACGACGGCAGCGAGCACAGCGCGATTTCCGAATTGTCGACCCGCGAGATCGAGGTGCTGCGGCTCGCCGCCGTCGGCCACAGCAACAAGACGATCGCCGCCAAGCTGCAGATCGGCGCCAAGAGCGTCGAGACCTACAAGGCCCGCGGCATGGCCAAGCTCGGCTTCCACAACCGCGTCGAAGTGGTGCGCTTCGCGCTCAGCATGGGCTGGCTGGCGGACCCGTAGATTTACCACACGCCGCATTTCGAAGTCATTCGTCATGGCCGGGCTCGTCCCGGCCATCCACGTCCTTGCTCCCTTGCCACGCTCGATGCGTGGATGCCCGGCACAAGGCCGGGCATGATGAATACTCGAGCGACGAGAACAACTACGCCGCCCGCCGCAGCTCGACCCGCCACACCTCCGGGCCCTGCTCCAGATAGCTCCACTGGCAGTCCTCGCCGTGGACGGATTCGAGGAAGTAGCGCAGCGGCCGCGGGTCGTGATCGACGACGATCTGCAGCCCCTGCCCCGGCTGCAGATTGTCGAACAGCCGCGGAATGATCTCGTGGCGCTGATAGGGCGGGATCTCTCGCACGTCGAGAACGCGCTCGGTGGCGGATACGGCATCGGTCATCATGGTTCTCCTGCGAGGTCAGTCATCGAAGCGCGGCGGCGCCGTCAGTGCGGCTTGCCGCGGGCGAGCAGCGTCGGGCCGTAGCTCAGCGCGAAGCCGAGGAAGGCGACCGACCAGCCGAGCACCGAGACGTGCAGCAAGGGATCGCTCCACGACGGCGCAAGTGCCGCGCCGACCCGCGCTGTCACCGCGACCAGAGCGGCGAGATAGACCACCTGCGTCGGCAGCGACGCCCGCAATGCCTGCCCGGTGTGGCCGAGCGAGGCGCGGGTCATCACCGCGAGCGTCATGATGCCGGCGCCGCCGACCATCCAGGCGTGCATGCCGGCGCTGGGCGGAGCCAGCCCGAACGCCGCGCAGGCGGTGAGCAGGAAGCCGAGCGGCACGAACAGATAGCCGACATGCAGCACCAGCAGCAGCGGTTCCCGCAGCGTGCGGTCACCGGCCCAGCGCGCCAGCCGGACCAGATGCGCCACGCCGGCGAGCGCCAGCGCGGTGCCGGTGACCATGCTGATCGGCAGCACGATCCAGAGTATCAACGTCGCCGCGCTGAAGGCGACGATCGCGATGTCGAGCTTGTTGAACGGAACCGGCAGCCGGCCCGGATTCTCGCGCACCAGCCAGTTGCGGGTGAAGCTCGGCGTGATCCGTCCGCCGATCAGCGAGATCAGCAGGATCACCACGCCGATGCCGGCGCGGATTCCATAATCGGCGGAGCCGTTGAAGTGTGCCTCGAGATGAAAGGCGATGTTGCCGGCGAGCAGCAGCGTCAGCAGCGCGACGACGTTGAGGTTGCTCCAGTTCTTCCCCGCGGCGATTTCGCGCGCGGCCGCCAGCGCGACCAGCGCCATGAAGGAGGCATCGACCAGTAGCGCGGTCAGCCAGCCGGTATCGGACGAGAACGTCACACACAGCCGCCCGGCGAGCCAGGCCATCACCAGCACCAGCAAAGGCTTGCCCTGCAGCGGCAGCCGGCCGGTCCAGTTCGGGATCGCGGTGAGCAGGAAGCCGGTGATCACCGCCGGCAGATAGCCGTACAACATCTCGTGGACGTGCCAGTCGCGCGGCGTGAACGCCGTCTGCAGCGTCAGGTCGCCGTGATACACCGGCAGCCACAGCAGCACCGCCAAAGCGGCGAAGATCGCACCGAGCAGGAAGAACGGCCGGAAGCCGGCGGACAGCAAGGTCCAGCCGCCTTGCGAGCGATAGCGCGGAACAGGTTTTCGCTTGGCCGGACCGGGTGCGGAAGGTTCGATCGTCGTGCTGCTCATGGCGTCCACCGGGATGTGCGCGGCGGTGCTCCGCCAACGTCCGACCGATGTAGGAACAGTCAGCCGGCGCAAGGTTGTGCCAGCGCAAACTCGCGAACGATTTGCGACTGGTTCCGTTTGGAAGCGTTTCAGGGCAGCGGCGAGACGCCGATCACCAGCGGATGCAGCAGCAGCAACACGAGCCAGGCGGCAAGGCCGATCGCAAGACGGACGAGGCTGATCCGCCATGACCGCGGCTTGAAGCGCCCGGCAATCAGCGCCGCGAACGGCCAGAACGAGGTTCGCGCCGCGAGCACGTTCCAGGTTTCAGCGCCGATCCGCCGGCGCTTGCGGCGATCGATGATCGCCATGCCGGCGAGCGCGATCAGCGCGAAGAAGCCGAACAGCAGAACATGGGCGAGATCGCCGTTCGGAACCACATGCGCGGCGGCCCACAACCCGATCGTCCATAGCAGCGGATGCCGGACGAGGCCGACGATGCCCGGCTGCTCCGGATCGAACCGCTTGTTCGGATCGCCGCCGAACGACAGCGGATTGGCGGCGCCGATGCCGAAGGCCGCCAACTGGCAGGCCAGTGGAAGCGTCAGATTCGGCGCCCACATCTGCCAGGGCTCGAACGGCCACAGCTCGACGTAAGGCGCGCGGCCGGTGGCGATGATCAGCCAGGTCAGAACGATCAGCGACTCGACGCTGTAGGCGATCAGGAAGCCGCGCTCGCCGAGCGCGCCCACCAGCCTCTCCCGCACCGCAGGCCGCGCCGGAATGGCATGGCTGAGCAGGAAGACGGCGAACGCCGCGACGAATTCGGTCCAGCCGGTCAACGCATCACCTCAGCCTGCCCATGGTGACGACGCACGCACTCTCACGTCATCTGTGCGAGCAGCACTTTTGATCACTTCGCAAAAGCCGGTTTCGCCGCATAGTCCGTCATGGCCGGGCTTGTCCCGGCCATCCACGTCTTTTCGCGGCTGTCGCTGCAAGGCGTGGATGTCCGGCACAAGGCCGGGCATGACGAGTTTCAATGGAAGTGCCCAAATCCCCGACCGCATTTTCGGTCGGGCTCTCAGGATGACGCTCTTGGGGGCCGCACTCATCCCGCCGCGAACATCGCGCTGAGTGCTGCCTGCGCCTCCTGCTGGATCCGCGTCAGGTGATCGGCGCTGACGAAGCTCTCGGCGTAAATCTTGTAGACCTCCTCGGTGCCGGAGGGCCGCGCCGCGAACCAGCCGTTCGCGGTCGTCACCTTGACGCCGCCGATCGGCTGGTTGTTGCCGGGCGCGTTGGTCAGCGTCGCGGTGACCGGCTCGCCGGCGAGTTCCCGGATGCCGAGCTTGTCGGCGGTCAGCGTCTTGAACAGCGCCTTCTGCACGGCGGAGGCCGGCGCGTCGATGCGCGCGTAGAACGGCGCGCCGAGTTCGCTGGTGAGCTGCTGATAGATGGCGCCGGGGTCTGCCTTGCTGTTCGCGGTGATCTCCGCCGCCAGCAGGCCGAGGATCAGGCCGTCCTTGTCGGTGGTCCAGACGCTGCCGTCGCGGCGCAGGAACGAGGCGCCGGCGCTCTCCTCGCCGGCAAAGCCGAAGCTGCCGCCGATCAGCCCGTCGACGAACCATTTGAAGCCGACCGGGGTCTCCACGACCTTGCGGCCGATCCTGGCGGCGACGCGATCGATCATCGCGCTCGACACCGCGGTCTTGCCGATCGCTGCATTCGCGCTCCATTCGGGCCGGTTGGCGAACAGATAGGCGATCGCCACCGCGAGATAGTGGTTCGGATTCATCAATCCGTTCGAGCGGGTGACGATGCCGTGGCGGTCGGCATCGGTGTCGTTGGCGAAGGCGACATCGAAATCGTCGCGCATCCCGATCAGCCGCGCCATCGCATAAGGCGACGAGCAGTCCATCCGCACCTTGCCGTCCCAGTCCACGGTCATGAAACGGAAGGTCGGATCGACCGCGTCGCTGACGACGGTGGCGTCGATCCTGTAGCGCTCGATGATCGGGTGCCAGTAATGCACCGCGGCGCCGCCGAGCGGATCGATGCCGAGCTTGACGCCGGAGCTGCGGATCGCCTCCATGTCGACGACGTTGGCGAGATCCTCGACATAGGGCGTGACGTAGTCGCGGCGATGGACGTTGTCGGCCTTGCGGGCGCGGGCATAGGGGATGCGCCTGACGCCCTTCAGGCCGCCTTCGAGCAGCGCGTTGGCGGCTTTTTCGATGACGGAGGTGACGTCGGTGTCGGCCGGGCCGCCGTTCGGCGGATTGTACTTGAAGCCGCCGTCCTCCGGCGGATTGTGCGACGGCGTCACCACCACGCCGTCGGCGAGGCCGCTGTCGCGTCCGCGATTATGCGTCAGGATCGCGTGCGAGATCACCGGCGTCGGCGTGTAGCCGCCGTGCTGGTCGATCACCACCTCGACGCCGTTGGCGGCGAACACTTCGAGCGCGCTGACCAGCGCCGGCTCGGCCAGCGCGTGGGTGTCGATGCCGACGAACAAGGGCCCGGTGATCCCGGCGCCGCGACGATGGTCGCACACCGCCTGGCTCACCGCCAGGATGTGCTCCTCGTTGAAGGCGTTGTTGAACGACGAGCCGCGATGGCCGGAGGTGCCGAAGGCGACGCGCTGGGATGCGACTTTCGGATCGGGCTTGCCGGCGAAATACGCCGTCACCAGGCGCGGCACGTTGACCAGATTGTTCGGATCGACGGTCTTGCCCGCCAGCGGGCTTACCTCCGCAGCCATATCGCACTCCATGCCTTGATCAGGGACGCCGGGATCGGACGCGATCCCTCGCCCGCCCGGCGGCGGTCGTCAAGGCCGCGCGGGCTGGACCAACTCCAGCACCGGCGTTTGCAGTGGCGCGGAGGGCGCTACGGCCCCATCGCCCGCGGATCGCTGTTCAGCCGCCGGGTGTCGACCGGACCGATATTGCTGTTGGCGTCTTCCGACAGGAACTGGTCGAGCGTCGCCTGGATCCGCGCCTTGACGCTGTCGGGGCCCCGGTCGCTCATCTCGGTGTGCTGGGCGCCGGTGTCGATGATCTCGATGCCGGCCTGCTTGGCGATGCTCGGATCGGGCAGTACCCCGGGATCGGTCTTGAAATGCGGGTCCTTGGAGCGGAACGACAGAATCTTGGCGATGCCCGAGGTCACGAACGGCACCCGCAGATTGTCCAGCGTCACCACACGCCGCACCAGTTCCGGATGCTGCTGGGCGAAGAACATCGAGATGTCGCCGCCGTTGGAGTGGCCGACCAGCGTGAGATGCTGGTAATCGGCGTTCGGGACGATCTTCTTGAGCTGGTTGATGGCGAAGAAGATGTTCTTCTCGCCGCGCTCATAGACCGCCAGCCGCCCGACATAGAGCGAGCCCTGATGCGTCATCAGGGGCGCGTCGGTCGGCAGGTCGTGCTGGATGCTCGCCACCAGATAGCCGCGCGCGGCGAGCACGTTGGCCAGAAACGAGTACTCGGTGTTCTTGACGGTGTTGCCGTGGCTGACGATGGCGACGGGCAGCGTCGACAGGCCGGCCTCCGACTTCATCTCGGCGTCACGCCGCACAGCGAGATAGACCGCGATCGGGCGCTTCCGCGCCTCGTCGTAGAAGCTCAGCGTCTCGTGCCTGATCGCCCAATGGCTGAACGTGAAATACGCAGCGGCAGCCACTGCGCTCAGCCCGAGAAACACTGTCAAAGGTCGTTTCATCGATGATCCGTTGCGGCCCGATACCTGAAGAAACTCTGTCGAACTCTATTTGGGCCGTCAGACTAGCGCGGAAAGACCATCGATTAGAACAAGATAGATTAAATTTTGGAAACCGCGACTTTCGCTGCAGCGCAAAACGCCACAGGTCGCGCAACAGTCCGGAGGAGAAGCCCGGTCAGGTGGTGAGTTCGGTCAACAAGTTCATAACCTGGCCCGAAGTGTACGGCTTGGCCAGAAAGCGGCCGCCGTCCGGCAGGTCGGTGCCGGAGACTTTGACCCGCCCCGACGTCGCGATGATCTTGATCGGCGGCCAGCGGCCGCTAACTGCGCGCGCCAGTTTCAGCCCATCCATCGACCCGGGAATCTGGATATCCGTGAAGACCACGCGGATGTCGTCGCGGCTCTCGAGAATAGCGATCGCGTCGTCGGCATTGCTCGCCTCGATCACCTCGAATCCCGCCTCCTCGATGATGTCGACCGCGTTCATGCGCAGAAGCGCCTCGTCTTCCACGACGAGGACCACAGGCTTCGTGCTCGTCAACTCCGGCATTCTTTGACCTCATGTAGAGGTCAGTCAAAGGTTCTGACGGTCGATCGTTCCGGGCGGGATGCGAGAATGAACTATTGGACTTACGCGTGTCGCCAATCTTCTCGATTAGTTCCGGGACGGCGGAGCGGAACTCACAGCAGCTTTCCGTCGGGACCGAAGAACGGATGCGGGCCGTCGTAAGCGCCGATCGGGATTTGGTGGGTGACGAGGTCGCCGAAGCTGTCGTCGGCGAACCAGGCGTGCAGATGAAACGCCGGCGGCTCGATCCGGAACGAAGGTTCGAGCAGTTCGCCGAGATCGAGCGCCACCGCGTGGTTCGGCGCGGGGCAGATCGTGGCCGGCACGCCGGCGAATTGCGTCAGCGTGGCCCGATGGACGTGGCCCGCGGCCACCAGCTTGACCCATGGATAGCGCTCGACGATCGTCGCGAATGCGGCGGCGTTGCGCAAATTCTGGCGGTCCATGTGCCAGATCCCGGTGCGGAACGGCGGATGATGCAGGAACAGCAGCGCCGGCCGCCGGTCGGACGACGACAACACGGCATCGAGCCATTGCAGCGTATCGTCGTCGAGTTCGCCGTGCGGCTGGCCGTTCACGCTGGAATCCAGCAGCACGACGTCGACGTCGCCGACCGGCTGCACCTGATTGAGCGCGCCCTCGGCCGGAAACAAAGGCTGGGCGAACGCCGTGCGCATCAGATCGCGCGAATCGTGATTGCCCGGCACGGCGACCAGCGGAATCTGCAGCGGCGCCAGCAACCGCGTCAGATGCGCGTATTCCTCCTCGGTCGGCGAGTCGGCGAGATCACCGGAAATCACCACGAGGTCGGGCCGCGGCGCCAGCGCGTTCAGCGTGGCGACGCAGCGCTCCAGCGCGCGCGCGGTGTCGACCTTGCCGTAAGCGAGGCTGTCCGGCGCCTTGATATGCAGATCGGAAATCTGCGCGATCAGAATCGGCTTGTGCGCCATCGTCGTCTCCTTGTCAGTCGTGTCTCATGAGCCGTCCGGCAGCAACCGGATTGCCTCCGGCGCCACCGCGAGCCCGATCCGGTCGCCGGTCCGGATCGCCGCGGCGTTCGAAGCATCGATCGACAACGGCCGCTCGGCCGCGCCCGTCACCACGACACGCTGGCGATCGCCGACGAAGCTGACGCTGTCGACGATTCCGGTCAGCGTCGCCGCGTCCGGCGGAACGATCGCGATCGTCTCCGGCCGGATCATCGCCACCACCCGCGGCCGCGAACTGCCGTCGGCGAGCGCCAGCCGCCCGCCCGGCAGCCGAAGATGGCCGTCGGCGATCCCGGCTTCGAGGATGTTGGCGGCGCCGACGAACTCCGCCACGAAGCGGCTGGTCGGCCGGAAGTAGATCTCGCGCGGCGCGCCGATCTGCGCGATCGCGCCCTTGCTCATCACCACGATGCGGTCGCCGAGTTCCATCGCTTCGGACTGATCGTGGGTGACGTAGATCGTAGTGATGCCGAGCGAGCGCAGCAGCCGGTTGAGCTCGCCGCGCAGACGGTCCCGAAGCGCAGCGTCGAGCGCGGTGAGCGGTTCGTCGAGCAGCAGGATGCCGGGCCTGATCGCGACCGCGCGCGCCAGCGCCACGCGCTGGCGCTGGCCGCCGGAGAGCTGGTCGATCCGGCGGCTTTCGAGCCCGGTGATGTTGGTCAGCGCGACCAGTTCGGCGACCCGCGCCGCGCGCTCCGGCTTCGCCACGCCGCGGATCTTCAGCCCGTAGCCGATATTGTCGGCGACGGTCATGTTCGGGAACAGCGCGTAGGATTGAAACACCATGCCGACATTGCGCTGCTCGATCGGCACCCGCGTCATGTCGGCGCCGTCGAACAGCACGCGGCCGCCGGCATCGGCCTGTTCGAGGCCGGCGATGATCCGCAGCATCGTGGTCTTGCCGCAACCGCTTGGGCCGAGCAGCACCAGCGTCTCGCCGCGCGCGATGTCGAGCGTCGCCGGCTCCAGCGCCCGTGTGCCGTCCGCAAAGGTCTTGCCGCAAGCCTCGATCCGCACCGCCACGCCGTGTCCCGCATCCGCCTTCATGATTTGGGCTCCCGCTCGGCCAGCAATTGCATCGCCACCAGCAGCGGGACGATCATGATGAAGAAAATCAGCGTGTAGGCCGAGGCCACTTCGAGCCGCATCGAGGCATAGGCGTCGGCGAGCCCGACCGGCAGCGTCTTGGTCATCGGCGTGTGCAGCATCCAGGTCAGGTTGAATTCGCCGAGCGACAGCGTGACCACCATCAGCGAGCCGGCGAGAATACCCGGTCGCGCATTCGGCACGATGACATCGACGAACCGCCGCCACGGCGATGCGCCGAGCGAGGCGGCGCCCTCGTCGAGCGTGCGGATGTCGATAGTGGCGAACACCGCCATCACCGAGCGCGCCATGAACGGCATCGTGAACACCACATGGCCGGCGAGAATGAACAACCACGATCGCCGGAACGTGCCGAAGCCGCCGTAAGTCAGCAGCAGCGCCAGCGCGATGGCGAGGCCCGGGATCGCCAGCGGTAGCGTGATGATCTCCTCGATCAGCCGCGACAGCCGGCCGCCGCGCACATGCAGCGCGTAGGCCGCCGGCACCCCGACGACCAGCGTCACCGCCAGCGTCGCGAACGCGATCACGAACGACAGCAGGATGGTGTCGGCATAGAGCTCCCACACCTGCACGACCCACTGCAGCGTCACCCCCGACGAGATGCCGCGGAAGTAGTTCACAGTAACGCCGGCCATGATCGACAGCAGCGCCGGCACCACCAGAAACGCCGCGACCAGCAGCGTGAACAGCAATTGTCCGGTGAAGATCAGGCGATCGCGCATACTGCTAACCGGTCGCCGCGACGGTGCCGCCGCTGAGCGAGCGCGCCAGCGCCAGCATCGCCCAGGAGATCAGCCCGAGGCCGATCGACAGCGACGCCGCGGTGGCGAAATTCGCCGCCAGCGTGAACTCGGTGTAGATCAGCATCGGCAGCACGTCGATATTGGTGGCCAGCGTGAAGGCGGTGCCGAACGCGCCCATCGCGGTCGCAAACGCGATCGCGCCGGAGGCGACGAAGGCCGGCCCCAGCGCCGGCAGCACGACGTCGCGCTGCACCGCCCACGGGCTGGCGCCGAGCGATCGCGCGGCCTCCTCGAGGCCGGGATCGAGCTTCTGCACCGCCGCCATGATGGTGAGGATGACGCGCGGGATCGAGAAATACAGATAGCCCAGGAACAGCCCCCAGATCGAATAGGCGAACACCAGCTTGCCACCGCCGAGCAGCCGCGTGACGTCGCCGATCAGCCCCTGGCGTCCGGCCAGCAGGATGATCAGGAAGCCGATCACCACGCCCGGAAACGCCAGCGGGAAGGTCAGCATCGCGACCAGCACCGCGCGGCCGGGGAAGCGATGCCGCTGCAGGAAGATCGCCGCGATGGTGGCGATCACCAGCGTCGCCAGCGTGGTCGCACTCGCCAACACAACGGTGTTGATCAGCGTGGCGCGGTAGCGCGGCTCGAGCACGATCGCCAGATAGCCGGCGACACCCTGCGGCCCTTCGGCGCCGACCACCACCAGCCGGGCCATCGGCAGCACGAAGAACGCGACGGTCAGCACCACGAGGGGAGCAAGGCAGGCGAGCGCGAAGGATCGTTGCGACATCAGGGCCACGCCAACAGTATTTTCAGCATTCCAGCAGCATTCTCAACTACGCACTCGACCTTGGTCATGGCGGGCTGGTTGCCCCTGCGGGCAGAGACCCCCTCGTCGCGAAGGGCCCGGCCATCCACGCCTTTCTTCTCTTCACCGCCCCAAGACGTGGATGCCCGGCACAAGGCCGGGCATGACGGGGAGATGCTTGCATTCTGCCGCGAACGTTCAGCGGCATGCGCGCCGACGGGAGACGACCGCGAGATCGAACTCCCTCACCGCACCTCGGCCAGATAGCGGTCGGTGAACGCCTTCTGCGCGGCTTCCATCTTCGCCCAGTCGACGCTTTTTGCACGGGCGTAGTCGCTGTCCGGCAGGAACTTCGACTTCACCGCCTCGGGCAGTTCGATCGGCCGCGCCGGCCGCAGATAGGCATTGGTCCAGATCGCCTGGCCCTTGTCGGACAACAGATAGTCCATCACCTTCTTGGCCTTCTCGGCATTCGGCGCGCCCTTGGTCAGGCTGACCACATAGGGAAACACCACCGAGCCCTCGCACGGAATCACGAAGGCGAACTTGCTCTTCTCGGTGTATTTGGCGCGATAGGCGTTGAAATCGTAGTCGAACAAGATCGGGATTTCGCCCGACACCACGCGCGCATAAGAGGTCTGCTTCGGCACGATGGCGTCGTTGCCGTGCAGCGCCTTGAAGAAGTCGATCGCCGGCGAGAAATCGCCGTCGCTGCCGCCGAGCGCGAGATTGACCGCGACCGCACCGACATAACCGACCGCCGCCGACGGCGGATCGAGATAGCCGACCATGCCCTTGTAGTCGGGCTTCAGCAGATCCTTCCAGCACGCCGGCACCGGCTTGCCGCCGAGCGCTTCGACATTGACGAACAGGCCGAGCGTGCCGGAATGGATCGCGGTCCAGTCGCCGTCCGGGTCCTTGAGCCCGGCCGGAACCTCGCTCCAGTGCTGCGGCTCTGCGGCTTGTACGGCTGGGTGACGCCCTGTGCCTTCGCCTTCATGCCGAAATTGACGCCGAAATAGCCGATATCGGCGACCGGATTGCTCTTCTCGGCCAGCAATTGCGACAGCGCCTGGCCGGAGTTCTTGTTGTCGAACGGAATGTCGTAGCCGAGATCAGTCTTGATGGCCTTCAGCATCGACGCCCAATCGGCCCATTGCGGCGGGCAGTTGTAGCAGATCACGTCCGCGGCTTTCGCAGGCTGGGCGACGGCGAACAGCGACAGCGCGATCAGCGCCGCGGCGAAGCGAGCAATCTTCATGATATCTCCCGATGATCCAGGCGTCGCGAACGGGGTACCTTCGCAACGCTTGGCTTCACCTAACGGCCGCAGATGACAGGTTTGCGACAGGCGCCGATCTGCCCAGCGCGGGCACGCCCGCGACATCCGGGGGCCGTGGAACTTTCGTTGCTCGCAGCGATTGAACCGCGGGACCTGAGGATCCGGAAAATTGCCCGCTTTCGGAGACCGCGCAGAGTTCAGAAGCCAGCCGCTTAGCTCGGCTCACGCGCTGAATATCTGGTTCCCGGTGCAGAACTGATCAGTTTCGACTGACGCGCGGAAGTAAGAGATCAGGCCCGATCGAATGGTTGGCGTGTGAATTAGCGACGGGCTTCAGAGCAAGGAAACGTTGTCGATGCCGATGTCCACAAAGACCAATGCTTGCAGACCTTGGGATGACGAGCAGGTGCAGCGTCTCAAGGAACTGATTGCCAGCGGAGCGTCCGCCGTGCGGGCGGCGGCAGCGCTGAAGCGGGCGCGGTCCTCCGTCCAGGTGAAGGCTCGAAAGATCGGAATGCCGTTCATGGCAAGCCGGGACGCGAAGCGGCTGCGCGACGCCAAGATTGCGGAGGCCGAGAACAGGCCGCTGCGGACGCATGCCGCGCCCGCGAGCGTTGAGCCGACCCAGCAAAACTGAACGGCGGCAGAGCCGACGCGATGCTGTCACGTCGCGACAGGTCGCCGCACCCAGCGTGCTAATCCCGGCATTTTCCCCATCCGGCTACCTTTAGTCGAATGGCTAGGCACGCGAACGAGTAGCAGTCAATATTTTTGCGGTGTATTCACAGAATTCAGCACATACTCGGCACGGCTCATGCCGCCCAACGAATCAAATTGGAAAGGCACCCGCAAAGCGGGTGATAGGGTAACCCGATGCAATACTGGATCATTGCATTCACCGCCGCTCTCATCGTGGTGATCGGCTACGCGGCCGGCCCCGTCGGCGCCGTGATTTCGCTGCTCGCATTCGCGGGCTCATTGTACCTGATGTGGGCTCGCAAGCTCGGCTTCCGCGGCGCCTGGACCCGGTTCGGTCTCGATCGCTTCACCGCGCCGTTCTGGAAGGGCGAGAACTGGGAGCGCTTCAACGCGCTGTTCACCGACAGCGAGAGCGTCGTGAAGGCCGGCACCATTGCGGTGGCCCTGATCGCGCTGTCGCTGATCCTGCCGGCAGGCCAGGTCGGACTGATCGCACTGGTCGTCGCCGCGTGGTACGCGTTCGAGGTGTATCGCAGCCATCGCCCGGTGGTGCGCCCGACGGTCGCGATCGAGTCCAACCCGGTCGGTGATCAGGTGATCTACGCCTCGGCGCCCCGCACCGAGGCCGCCAAAATGAACTGACCCTCCGAGCCAGCGGCGGATTTGTCCGCGGCTGGTTTTCGACGTGAAACATCCAACGGCGGCAGGGCCAACCTGCCGCCGTTCGCGTTTGATGCTCCTGCCGACAGTTCCGAGCCCGGGATGCGGCCGAATCCCTCCTGAGCGTTACCCGCTGCTTTGATGCTCAGACGGCAGATTTGCACATATTATGTGCATCATAGAGCTCTTTGTATGCAATGCCCGCGCTGTCCTGCGACGTTCCCCACGGACCGGCCGCACGCAATTATATTCACATTTTCAAAAGCTTAAACATGCTCTGCGGGCGCTGCGCCCTGCTGGCATGAAGTTTGCGATCCAGGTTCCGACCCGAGTCCTCTTGCCCTGGAGTGTTTTATGAAGCGTCGCGATTTTCTCAAATCCGCCACCGCCCTTGCCGCCGGCGCGATGGTGCCGGCGCCCGCGATCTGGTCCGCCGCCAAGGCGGACGCGCGGTCGGAGTCCCTGCTGGTGGTGTCCGAAAGCGGCCCGAACAATCTCGACATCCACGGCATCGGCACCAACGTGCCGGGCTACGAGGTATCCTGGAACTGCTACGACCGGCTGATCACCCACGAGATGAAGGAAGGCCCCGGCGGCGTTCCCTACTACGACAAGGACAAGTTCAAGGGCGAACTCGCCGAGGACATGGTGGTCGGCGACATGTCGGCGACCTTCAAGCTGAAGAAGAACGCGACTTTCCAGGACGGCACCCCGGTCACCGCCAAGGACGTGAAGTGGTCGCTCGACCGCTCGGTCAGCGTCGGCGGCTTCCCGACCTTCCAGATGAGCGCCGGCTCGCTGACCAAGCCCGAGCAGTTCGTGGTGGTCGACGATCACACCGTGCGGGTGGATTTTCTCAGGAAGGACAAGCTCACGATTCCCGACCTCGCGGTGATCGTGCCCTGCGTCGTCAATTCCGGACTGGTGAAGAAGCACGCCAGCGAGAAGGACCCGTGGGGCCTCGAATACACCAAGCAGAACACCGCCGGCTCCGGCGCCTATCGCGTGGTGAAGTGGACCGCCGGCACCGAAGTGATCATGGAGCGCAACGACAAATGGGTCGGCGGCCCGCTGCCGAAGATCAAGCGCGTGATCTGGCGGATGGTGCCGCAGGCCGGCAACCGCCGCGCCCTGCTGGAGCGCGGCGACGCCGACATCTCGTATGAGTTGCCGAACCAGGACTTCGCCGAGATGAAGCGCGACGGCAAGATCAACGTCGTGTCGCTGCCGATCAGCAACGGCATCCAGTATCTCGGCATGAACGTCAGCCAGCCGCCGTTCGACAATCCGAAGGTGCGCGAGGCGGTCGCCTATGCGGTGCCGTATCAGAAGATCATCGACGCGGTGATGTTCGGCCTCGCCAATCCGATGTTCGGCGCCGCCGCCGACAAGGCGACCGAAGTGAAGTGGCCGCAGCCGACCAAGTACAACACCGACATCGCCAAGGCCAAGGCGCTGATGGCGGAAGCGGGCCACGCCGCCGGCTTCGACACCACGCTGTCGTTCGACCTCGGCTTCGCCGGCGTCAACGAGCCGATGTGCATCCTGATCCAGGAGAGCCTCGCGCAGATCGGCATCCGCTGCACGATCAACAAGATCCCCGGCGCCAACTGGCGCACCGAGCTGAACAAGAAGGTGCTGCCGCTCTACGTCAACATCTTCTCGGGCTGGCTCGATTATCCGGAGTACTTCTTCTACTGGTGCTACCGCAGCGGCAATTCGATCTTCAACACCATGAACTACAACTCGCCCGAGATGGACAAATTGATCGAAGGCGCCCGCGTCGCCGCCGCGGCCGGCGACATGCCGACCTACGACAGCGACGTCAAAGGCTTCGTCGACCTGGCGTTCAAGGACATCCCGCGCGTGCCGCTGTACCAGCCCTATCTCAACGTCGCGATGCAGAAGAACATCTCCGGCTTCGCCTACTGGTTCCACCGCCGGCTCGACTACCGCACGATGGTGAAGGGCTGAGGGCACCTGCATGGATGCCATGGCAACGCCCTCGGCCTTTGCCGTCATCCTGAGGTGCGCGCCCTTGCGCGCCTCGAAGGATGACCCGATGGGCGTCGCCTTCACACCATCCTTCGAGGCGCGCCGCCAAGGCGGCGCGCACCTCAGGATGACGCCCTGCCCGCGTTTGGAGCTTTAGAACGATGCTCACCCTGATCGCCAAGCGCCTGATGTTCGCGATCCCCAGCCTGATCGGCGTGGTGATCGTCACTTTCCTGCTGACCCGCGCGCTGCCCGGCGATCCGGCGGCGTATTTCGCCGGGCCTGCGGCCAGCAAGGAGGCGATCGAGCAGATCCGCCAGAAGCTCGGCCTCGACAAGTCGCTGGCCGAACAATTCGTCCGCTACACCACCGAGCTCGCCCAGGGCGACCTCGGCCAGTCGCTGACCACCGGCCAGCCGGTCGCAACCGAGATCCGCAACCGGCTGCCGGCCTCCGCCGAGCTGACGCTGCTCGGCCTCGCGCTGGCGATCGTGATCGCGATCCCGCTCGGCATCATGGCGGCGACGCGGCCGGGCTCGTGGATCGATCACATCTGCCGCGTCACCACCACGGCCGGCGTCTCGCTGCCGGTGTTCTTCACCGGGCTGCTGCTGGTCTATGTGTTCTACTTCAAGCTCGGCTGGTCGCCCGCCCCCCTCGGCCGGCTCGACGTGTTCTATTCGGCGCCGCCGACCATCACCGGCTTCTATCTGATCGACAGCCTGATCGCGCGCGATCTCGAGACTTTTCGCTCGGCGCTGAGCCAGCTTTTGCTTCCGGCGCTGACGCTGGCGATCTTCTCGCTGGCGCCGATCGCGCGCATGACCCGGGCCTCGATGCTGGCGATCCTGTCGTCGGATTTCGTCCGCACCGCGCGCGCCTCCGGCCTGTCGCCCACCAAGGTGACGATGACCTACGCGTTCCGCAACGCGATGCTGCCGGTGATCACCACGCTCAGCATGGTGTTTTCGTTCCTGCTCGGCGCCAATGTGCTGGTCGAGAAGGTGTTCGCCTGGCCGGGCATCGGCTCCTACGCGGTCGAGGCGCTGATCTCGTCGGACTTCGCCCCGGTGCAGGGCTTCGTGCTCACCATGGCGATCATGTACGTGTTGCTAAACCTGGTGATCGACATTCTCTACGGCGTGATCGATCCGCGCGTGCGGCTGGAGGGATAATGGACATGAGCAGCGTCGCGCCCCCGATCGACAAAACCGCCACGCCATCAAAGGCCGCAGAGGCCGCGCGACCGGCGCGGCGCTCCGGCCTCGTCGAGATGATCGCCCACACCCGCTACGTGCTCGGCGACAACCGCGTCACCGCCTTCGCCTTCGGCCTGCTGGTGGTGATCGTGTTCGCCGCACTGTTCGGCCCGTACGTCGTGCCGTACGACCCGATGGCCAGCAACACCGCGCAGGCGCTGAAGCCGCCGTCCGCGGCGCACTGGTTCGGCACAGACCAGCTCGGCCGCGACATCTTCAGCCGGGTCGTCGTCGCCACCCGGCTCGATCTGTTCATCGCGGTCGCCTCGGTCGTGCTGGTGTTCCTGATGGGCGGCCTCGCCGGCATCGCGGCGGGTTACTTCGGCGGCTGGACCGACCGCATCGTCGGCCGCATCGCCGACACCATCATGGCGTTTCCGCTCTTCGTGCTGGCGATGGGTATCGTCGCGGCGCTCGGCAACACTGTACAGAACATCATCATCGCCACCGCGATCGTGAACTTCCCGCTCTACGCGCGCGTCGCCCGCGCCGAAGCCAACGTCCGCCGCGACGCCGGCTTCGTGATGGCGGCGCGACTCTCCGGCAACAGCGAAATGCGCATCCTGCTGGTGCACATCCTGCCGAACATCATGCCGATCATGATCGTGCAGATGTCGCTGACGATGGGCTACGCCATCCTCAACGCCGCCGGCCTGTCCTTCATCGGCCTCGGCGTCCGTCCGCCGACGGCAGAATGGGGCATCATGGTCGCCGAGGGCGCGAGCTTCATGGTGTCGGGCGAATGGTGGATCGCGCTGTTCCCCGGCCTCGCGCTGATGACCGCCGTGTTCTGCTTCAACCTGCTCGGCGACGGCCTGCGCGACATCTTCGACCCGCAGCGGAGGACGTGAGCGATGACCACTGTCCTTCCACGTGCACAGCCTAACCTCTCCCCGCTCTGCGCGGGGAGAGGTCGACCGGCGAAGCGCAGCGCAGCCGGTCGGGTGAGGGGCCGGGCACTGAGCCCAACTCAATCGCTGCACCCGCTGGGCCGCAGCAGCCCCTCACCCCAACCCTCTCCCCGCAACAGCGGGGCGAGGGAGCGCGCCGTGCTTGTGGAGATGTCGTCATGACCACCCAACCTCTCCTCGACGTCCGTGACCTCACCGTCGAATTCGCCACCCGCCGCGGCATCGTCACGGCGGTGCAGCACGTCGATATCTCGGTCGGCAAGGGCGAGACGCTGGCGATCGTCGGCGAAAGCGGCTCCGGAAAGTCGGTGACGTCCTATGCGGTGATGCGGATTCTCGACCGCGCCGGCAGGATCGCCGAAGGCTCGGTGATGTTCGGCGGCATCGACATCAAGGCCGCGACCGAAGACCAGATGCGCGACCTGCGCGGCCGCGAGATCTCGATGATCTTCCAGAACCCGCGCGCCGCGCTCAATCCGATCCGCAAGGTCGGCGACCAGATCGAGGACGTGCTGCGCCAGCACGTGCAGTCGACCTCGTCCGACCGCGGCGAGAAGGCGATCGCCGCACTGGAGGCGGTGAAGATCGCGCGGCCGCGCGAGCGCTACCACGCCTATCCGTTCCAGCTCTCCGGCGGGATGTGCCAGCGCGTCGTGATCGCGCTGGCGCTGGCCTGCAATCCGCAATTGCTGATCGCCGACGAGCCGACCACCGGCCTCGACGTCACCACGCAGAAGGCGGTGATGGACCTGATCGTCGAACTGACGCGTAGTCGTGGCCTGTCGACGATCCTGATCACCCACGACCTCGGCCTCGCCGCCGCCTATTGCGACCGCGTCGTGGTGATGGAGAAGGGCCGCGTCGTCGAGACCGCGCTGGCCGCCGACATCTTCGCCAACCCGCAGCACCCCTATACGAAGAAGCTGATGCGCGCGACGCCGCGGCTCGGCGTGAGTTTGCGCGAGCTGTTGCCTGAGGAGGAGCGTGCGGAGATGGCATCCCTCACCTCGCCCCGCGCGCGGGGAGAGGTCGGATCAGCGCGCAGCGATGATCCGGGTGAGGGGGCGTCTCCACGAGTCGCAGCGCTCGGCCGCTCGGAGACGCCCCCTCACCCCGACCCTCTCCCCGCACGCGGGGAGAGGGAGCAGGCCACCCCCCTCCTCTCCGTCGAAAAGCTCGTCAAGGAATATCCGCGCCAGGGCGCGACCGCCGTGCTCGGCAAACTGTTTTCGCGCGGTCCCACGGTCGAGCCCGATGTCTTCCGCGCCGTCGACGGCATCAGCTTTACGGTCGGCCATGGCGAGAGCGTCGGGCTTGTCGGCGAATCCGGCTGCGGCAAGTCGACGACCTCGATGATGGTGATGCGGCTCTTGGATCAGACCTCGGGGCGGATCAGTTTCGACGGCGAGGAGATCGGCGCCATCCTGCCGGGACGTTTCGCGCGGCTGCCGCAGCGCAAGGCGATCCAGATGGTGTTTCAGGATCCGACCGACAGCCTCAACCCGCGCTTCACCGCGGCGCGCGCGATCGCCGATCCGATCATGCAGCTCGGCGACGTCAAGGGCCGCGACGCGCTGCGCGCGCGCTGCGAAGACCTCGCCGAGCAGGTCGGCCTGCCGCTCGATCTGCTCGACCGCTTTCCGCACCAGCTCTCCGGCGGCCAGAAGGCCCGCGTCGGCATCGCCCGCGCCATCGCGCTTGAGCCGAAGCTGATCATCCTCGACGAACCCACCGCCGCGCTCGACGTTTCGGTGCAGGCCGTGGTGCTGAACCTGCTGCAGGATCTCAAGCAGTCGATGGGAATGAGCTATCTGTTCGTGTCGCACGACCTCAACGTGGTGCGCCTCCTGTGCGATCGTGTCATCGTGATGCGCGCGGGCCGGATCGTCGAGCAGGGAACGTCCGAGCAGGTACTCGGCGCCCCGCAGGACGCCTACACCCGCGAACTTTTGACCGCGATCCCGCATCCGCCGCTGCCGTCTTCGGCGACGGTGCGCTGATGGTTGGCGCGAAACTTCTCCACTGTCATTCCGGGACGCGCCCCTTGGCGCGGGCCCGGAATCCATACTCCCTGGCGGTGGTTATGGATTCCGGATTCGCGCTACGCGCGCCCCGGAATGACGAACTTAATGCTCTGCAGATTTCAAAAGGTTGAAGCCTTGACCGATTCCCTCGACACCTACATCGACGCCGCGGCCGCCGCGCTGGGGCTCGCCATCGATCCCGCCTGGAAGCCCGCCGTGCGTGCCAATCTCGAGACCTCGCTCAGGCTGGCGCGGCAGGTTGATGAGTTTCCGCTTCCCGATGAGACCGAACCCGCGAGTGTGTTCAGTGCCTGATAGCAAGTCCGATATGTCCCCCGACTGGATGACCGCCTCGGAGGTCGCAGCGGCCGTCACCAACCGCACGATGACCGCGCTCGACGCCACCGAAGCGGCGCTGGCGCGGATCGCGAAGGCCGAGCCGGTGCTCAACGCCTTCACCGACATCGTCGCCGAGCGCGCGAGGGGCCGCGCTCGCGCGCTCGACGCCGCGATCGCCCGTGGCGAAAAAGTCGGCCCGCTCGCCGGCGTGCCGTTCGCGGTGAAGAACCTGTTCGATGTCGAGGGCCTGACGACCCGCGCCGGCTCGAAGATCAACCGCGATCATCCACCGGCGAGACGCGACGCCGTGCTGATCGAGCGCCTGGAAGCCGCCGGCGCGGTGCTGATCGGCGCGCTGAACATGGGCGAATACGCCTACGACTTCACCGGCGAGAATTTTCACGACGGCCCGTCGCGCAATCCGCAGGATCCGACGCGGATGACCGGCGGCTCGTCCGGCGGCTCCGGCGCCGCGGTCGGCGGCGGCGAAGTGCCGCTCGCGCTCGGCTCCGACACCAACGGCTCGATCCGGGTGCCGGCCTCGTTCTGCGGCATCTTCGGGCTGAAGCCGACCTACGGCCGGCTGCCGCGCAGCCGCTCGTTTCCGTTCGTCGCGAGTTTCGATCACCTCGGCCCGTTCGCGCGCAGCACAGCAGATCTCGCGCTCGCCTATGACGCGATGCAGGGGCCGGATGCCGGCGACGCGGCCTGCACGACGCGCCCCCCCGAGCCGGTGCACGCCGCGCTCGGGCAAGGGCTCGATGGCCTGCGCATCGCGCGGGCCGGCGGTTACTTCGCGGCCAATCTGTTTCCCGAAGCCCGAGAAGCCGTCGATCGCGTGGCGAAGGCGCTCGATATCAGCAAGACCGTGGAGCTGCCCGAAGCCGCCCGCGCCCGCGCCGCGGCCTTCGTCATCACCACCGTCGAGGGCGCGTCGCTGCATCTCGACCGGCTGCGCACCCGCCCCAACGATTTCGACCCTGCAGTGCGCGACCGGCTGATCGCCGGCGCGATGATCCCGGCGCCGCTGGTCGACCGCGCGCAGAAATTCCGCCGCTGGTACCGTGCCCGCGTGCTGGAGCTGTTCAGGGACGTCGACGTCATCATCGCGCCGGCGACGCCCTGCGTCGCGCCGCAACTCGGGCGGCAGACCTTCATGCTCGACGGCGTCGAACTCCCCGTGCGCGCCAATATCGGCATCCACACCCAGCCGATCTCGTTCATCGGCCTGCCGGTGGTCGCGGTGCCGATCCCGCTCGAGCCGATGCCGATCGGCGTCCAGATCATCGCCGCGCCGTGGCGCGAGGACATCGCGCTGCGCGTCGCGCAGGCGCTCGAAACCGCCGGCGTCGCCCGCGCGCCGCGCCCGCAAATCTTCTGAATAGGATTTTTGACATGGACATCGACCTGCCCGACGTGCTCGCCGAAGTCGGCGAAGCCTTCGCCCGCTACGAGACCGCGCTGATCACCAACGACGTCGCCACGCTCGGCGAGCTGTTCCGCAACGATCCGCGCACGCTGCGCTACGGCATCGGCGAAAACCTCTACGGCTACGACGAGATCCAGGGCTTTCGCGCCGCGCGATCGCCGGTCGGGCTGATGCGCAAGACGATGCGCACGGTGATCACCGCCTACGGCCGCGACATGGCGGTCGCCTCGACGCTGTTCACGCGCGACAGCGCGCCCGGCAAGGTCGGCCGCCAGATGCAGACCTGGGTGCGTTTTCCGGAAGGTTGGCGCATCGTCGCCGCGCATGTCAGCGCCATCGACGAACCGCGGACCGGCTCATGACCTTCGATTCCCTCCCGACCGAGCGCCGCATCATCGCGCCCAAACCGGGCGCGGTCGCTGCCGCGCCGGGCCAGCCGACGGTCGTGGTCGGCAAGACCACCCGCGCCGAGGAGCTGCGCCGACAGCTCGCCGACGAGATCGTGCGCGGCGCGCTGCCGCCCGGCGCGCCGCTCGACGAGACCGAGATCGCCAACCGCTTCAGCGTGTCGCGCACGCCGGTGCGCGAGGCGCTGCGGCAATTGGTGACGAGCGGGCTGGTCGAGTCGCGGCCGCATCACGGCGCGGTGGTGGCGAAGCCGTCATTCGAGCGGCTGAGCGGGATGTTCGAGGCGATGGGCGAACTCGAGGCGATGTGCGCCGGCTACGCCGCCGAGCGGATGACGCCGCTGGAGCGCCGCGACCTCGAGGCGATCCACGACGAACTGCGGATGCTCAGTCACCAGGGCAATCCGGAGCGTTTCCACGACGTCAACGAGCGCTTCCACAACGCGATCTATGCCGGCGCGCACAATGACCACATCGCCGAAATCACGCTGGCGACGCGGGTGCGGGTGCAGCCGTTCCGGCGCGCGCAGTTCCGCAATCTCGGTCGCCTCGCCAAATCGCAGGCCGAGCACGACCGCGTCGTTGTCGCGATCATGCGCGGCGACCGCACCGCGGCGACCGCTGCGATGCGCGGCCACATCGCGCTGGTGCGCGACGAATACGAAATCTACGCCGTCTCGGTGTGACTGGAGCCTTGTGTGACTGAAACCATCGCCGACATTCTCGCCGCGCATCGCGCCGGCAGCTCGACGCCCGCGCAGACGATCGCGCGCTGCTACGCGCGCATCCGCGCTCATGCCGATCCCGCCCTGTTCATCACGCTGCGCGACGAGGCCAATGCGGTCGCCGAGGCCGTGGCGCTCGCGGCGAAGGACCCCGCGCTGCCGCTCTACGGCGTGCCGGTCGCCGTCAAGGATAATATCGACGTCGAGGGACTTCCCACCACCGCGGCCTGTCCGGCTTTTGCGTATCAGCCGGCGCAGGATTCCACCGCGGTGGCGAGGCTGCGCGCGGCGGGTGCGATCATCATCGGCAAGACCAATCTCGATCAGTTCGCCACCGGCCTGGTCGGCGTGCGCTCGCCCTACGGCATCCCGCGCAACGCGATGCGCGCCGATCTGGTGCCGGGCGGCTCCAGCTCGGGATCGGCGGTCGCGGTCGGCGCCGGGCTCGTGCCGCTGTCGCTCGGCACCGACACCGCCGGCTCCGGCCGTGTCCCGGCGATGCTCAACAACATCGTCGGGCTGAAGCCGAGCCTCGGCCTGATCTCGACCACCGGCCTCGTGCCGGCGTGCCGCACGCTCGATTGCATCTCGGTGTTCGCCCTGACTGTCGACGACGCAATGACGGCGCTGCGGGTGATGGGCGCCCCCGACGCCGCCGATCCGTATTCGCGCGATCGGCCGGTCGCGGCGATGACGGCGATGCCGGACAAGCCGCGGCTCGGCGTGCCGCGCCCCGATCAGTTGCAGTTCTTTGGCGATCAGCAATCCGAACAGGCCTATGCCGACGCGCTGCAACGCTGGACGAAGCTCGGCGCGGAACTGATCGAGGTCGACATCGCGCCTTTGTACGAGACCGCACGGCTGCTCTATGACGGCCCGTGGGTCGCCGAGCGATACCTGGCGATCCGCGAGCTGATCGACGCCACGCCCGATGCGCTGCATCCGGTGACGCGGCAGATCACGCTCGGCGGCAAGGCGATCAGCGCCGCCGACACCTTCGCGGCGTTGTATCGGCTGCAGGCGCTGCGCAAGATCGCGGATGGCATCTTTGCCGGGTTCGACGCGCTGGTGCTGCCGACCGCGCCGACCGCCTACACGGTCGAGCAGGTGCTGGCCGATCCGATCACGCTGAACAGCCGGCTCGGCACCTACACGAATTTCGTCAACCTGCTCGACCTCTGCGGCCTCGCGATCCCGGCCTCGATCCGCGCCGACGGCATTCCCTTCGGCATCACGCTGCTGGCGCCGGGCGGCCGCGATGCCGCGCTCGCCAGTCTCGGCCGCGTTTTCCACGCCGACACCGCGCTGCCGATGGGCGCCACCGCTACGAAACAACCGCCGCTCGCGGCGCTCGACGCGCCTGCGCAGGCCGGCGCGATTCAGATCGCCGTGGTCGGCGCGCATCTGTCCGGCATGGCGCTGAACGGCGAACTCACCGCGCTCGGCGGCCGGCTTGTCCGCGCGGTCGCGACGGCGCCGGACTACAAGCTCTATGCGCTGAAGGGCACGGTGCCGCCGAAGCCCGGCATGCTGCGCGTCGCCCCCGGCGCAGGTGCTGCGATCGCGCTGGAAATCTGGTCGCTGTCGCCGGCCGCGTTCGGGCGCTTCGTCGCCGCGATCCCGCAGCCCTTGTCGATCGGCACGCTGACGCTCGCCGACGGCGCGCAGGTCAAAGGCTTCCTCGCCGAGCCCGCCGCGCTCGACGGCGCCCGCGACATCACCCATTTCGGCGGCTGGCGCGCCTATATGGCGGAGCTGGCGAAGGCGGGGTGAGCGCGCGCTACTGAGCAGCGCGCAGCAACACCCGCAGCCGTCATCCCCGCGAAGGCGGGGATCCAGTATCCCAGAGCGGTGATGTTCAGCGACGCAGCAGAACTGATCCGCTCTGCAATACGGGGTTGCCCGGTCCAAGCCGGGCAATGACGGCTTGTGTATTGACGCAACTACGCCCCGCTACACGGAAACACCCCCATCCATCACAGAGCAGTTCGATCGACGCCCTGCCGGCGACGGCTTCTTTTCACCCGATCGCCTTCAGATACAGGCTCGGGTCGAAATACTTCTCGGCCGGCGTGAACTCCTTGATGTTGGCGGCGCCCATGAAGAAGTCGGTCGACTGCTGCAGCCATTTGGTGACGCTGCCGTCGGCATACATCCGCACCCAGTCTTTCGACGAGAACATCTTCTGCGCCTTGAACTGCTCCTTGATGTCGGACAGCGGCGTCTGGCTGTAGTGGCTTTTCTGGATCGCCTCCAGCGCGTCCTCGCTGTTGGCGACGATGTAGTCATTGGCTTCGCCCCAGCCCTTGATCAGGTTGGTCAGCGTCTCCTTGTTGGCGTCGTAGTAATCGTTCGCCGCCGCCCAGCCGCCGATGATCGCCGCCTGCGGATAGAACGCCGACGCGTCGGTTAGCTTCACCGCATCCTTGACCTTGTCGCGCACGGTGACGTTGAACGGCACCCACAGCGCCACCGCCGGCACCGCCCCGGAGATGAACGACGTCACCGCCGCCGGCATGGACTGGTTCAGGATCTCGACCTCCTTCGGGTCGATCTTGTTGGCGCGCAGCGCCCGGTCGAGGAAGACGTGCGCGGTGGTGCCAACCGCGGTGGCGATGCGTTTGCCCTTGAGGTCGGCGAAGCTGTTGATGCCCATGTCGCGATGCACCCAGAGCTGCGCCGTCGCCACTTCGATATTGTTGACGAGGAACACCTTGCCCTGGCCGCGCGCCGGGAAGTTCGACAGCACCGCGCCGGTCGACAGCACGTCGAGGCTGCCGCCGATCAGCGCCTGAAAGATCTCGAGGCCGGTGTTGAACTGGCGCAGTTCGAGTTCGAGCCCGTGCTTGGCGAACAGGCCGCGATCGACCCCGGTCCAGATCTGGCCGTCGACGGCGAGCGTATGCAGATAGCCGACGCGGATCCTGGTCTTGCTTTGCGCGATCGCCGGCGCGGCGAAGGCGCTCAGCGCGATGCCGGCGGTCGATGCGAGAAACGTCCTGCGGTCCATCTCGGTCCTCCCTCTGTTGCCTTGGTTGGCTTCGTTGTTATTCCGAAAACGATACGGCGCTGGCCTGGGCCTGCTGATTGCGATATTCGCTCATCACCAGGTCGCGGATCACGCTGCGCAATTCGCCGAATTCCTTGCGCTCCTGAATGCTCTCGTCGCGCGGATAGGGAAACGGCACCTCGATGATCTGCTTGATCCGCGACGGCCGTGCGGTGACGACGATGATCTTCGAGGCGAGATAGATCGCCTCTTCGACCGAATGGGTGATCAGCATCACCGTCTTGTTTTCCGTGGCCAGCACCTGCAGCAGCAGGTTCTGCATGCTGGAGCGGGTCTGCGCGTCGAGCGCGCCGAACGGCTCGTCCATCAGCAGGAACTGCGGCTTCACCGCATAGGCGCGCGCGATCGCCAGCCGCTGCCGCATCCCGCCGGACAGATGTTTCGGATAGGCGTTGGCGAAATCGGCCAGCCCCATCAGCGTCAGATAGTGATCGCAGATCGCGTCGCGCTCGGCCGGCGGCACGCGGTTGGCCTTGAGCCCGAGCCCGAAGGCGATGTTCTGGCGCACGGTGAGCCACGGGAACACGCCGTATTCCTGGAAGATCACGCCACGTTCGGGGCCCGGCCCTTTCACGGGCGCGCCGTCGAACAGCACCCGGCCGCCGGTCGGCTTCACGAAGCCGGCCAGCATGCTCATCATCGTGGTCTTGCCGCAGCCGGACGGGCCGATCACCGCGACGAAGTCGCCGTCGTCGATCGCATAGGAAACGTCCTCGACCACCTGCAGCTTGCCCTTCGCGGTGTCGAAGGCGAGCGAGACGTGGTCGAACTGGGCGCGGTGCGGCCGCAAAGGCGTCGATCCGTTCATGCCGACGCCCTCTCCTGCCACACCAGCAGCCGGGCGCTGATCCGGCGCAGGATCAGGTCCATGATCAGCGCGATGCAGCCGATGCAGATGATGCCGACATAGATCACGTCGAGCAGGAAATAGGTGGAGGCATTCTGGATCATCGCGCCGAGCCCGCGCTGCGCCGCGATCAGCTCGGACGCCACCAGCGTTGCCCAGGCGACGCCGAGCGCGACCCGCAGCGCGGTGAGGATATGCGGTACCGTCAATGGAATGATCACCTTGCGGAAGATCTCGAATTCGCTGGCGCCGAGAGTGTGCGCGACGCGGATGTAGAGCGGCGTGATCTGCGACACGCCTTCATACATCACGATCACGCCGGCGAAGAACGAGGCGTAGAACAGGATCACCAGCTTCGCCACCTCGTCGACGCCGAAATAGACGATCACCAGCGGGATCAGCGCGATCGGCGGCAGGGCGCGAAAGAAGTTGATCATCGGATCGGCGAAGGTGCGCGCGCCGCGATACCAGCCGAGCACGAAACCGACCGGCACCGCCACCGCGATGCCCGCGACCACGCCGAGCAGCACGCGGCGCGTCGAGGCCCAGATGTCGAGCAGGAGGTGTTCGTGGAACAGCAGCTCGACGAATTTCGCCGCGACGTTGTGCGGCGCGGGAATCAGCGACGGGTTGACGAAGCCGCTCCAGCGCACCGCGTACCACAGCAGCACCGCGCCGACCCATGGCGTGAGCCCGAGTATCACGCGCCTCGCGACGTTTCCGTTCATCCCGTGCGTTGTCCGTCATCTTTGCGTTGATCGGTTGGCGAAGTCATACTATAAATAGGATGACCATACAAGAGGCGGCGAATGCGCCGCGGAACGGGACGCGATGACCGCGCAGGATTTCACCATCCGCAGCATCGAAGCGATGTGTTTCCGCTATCCGTTGTCGCTGCCGGTTGTGACCTCATTCGGGCGGATGACGAGCCGCCCCGCGGTTTTCGTCCGCGTCACCGACGAGGACGGCGTCGTCGGCTGGGGCGAGGTGTGGGCGAATTTTCCCGCCACCGGCGCCGAGCATCGCGCCCGCACCATCAACGAGGTGCTGGCGCCGCTCGCGGCGGGCGCCCGCATCGCGCATCCGTCCGAATTGTTCGCGGCGCTGACGCAGCGCACGGCCGTGCTGGCGCTGCAATCGGGCGAGCAGGGCCCGTTCGCGCAGGCGATCGCCGGCATCGATCTGGCGCTGTGGGATCTGTTGGCGCGACGCGGCGCCACGCCGCTGTGGCGGCTGCTCGGCGGCGTGAATGCCACGATCAAGGTCTATGCCAGCGGCATCAATCCCACCGGCACGCGGGAGATGGCCGAGGCGGCGCTGGCGCGCGGCCATCGCGCGCTCAAGCTGAAGATCGGCTTCGGCGCCGAGATCGATCACCCCAATCTCGCCGCGCTGCGCGCGCTGGTCGGCGACGGCACCCTCGCCGCCGACGCCAACCAGGCGTGGACGCTGCAGCAGGCATGCGAGGCGGCGCCGCAGCTTCGCGACTACAACCTCGCCTGGCTCGAGGAGCCGATCCGCGCCGATCGTCCTTGGCCGGAGTGGCAGGCGCTGCGCCGCGCCGCCGCGATGCCGCTCGCCGCCGGCGAGAATTTCACCAGCCGGGACGGCTTCGCGCAGGCGCTCGGCGATGACACGCTCGGCGTGATCCAGCCCGACATCGCCAAATGGGGCGGACTGTCGGCCTGCGCGCCGATCGCCCGCGACATCCTCGCCGCCGGCAAGCGTTTCTGCCCGCATTATCTCGGCGGCGGCATCGGCCTGCTGGCGTCGGCGCATCTGCTCGCCGGCACCGGCGGCGACGGCCTGCTGGAAGTCGATATCAACGACAATCCGCTGCGCGACAATTTCTGCGGCCCGGTCGGCGCGATCAGCGACGGCACCATCACGCTCGGCGATGCGCCCGGCCTCGGCATCACGCCGGACCTCGCCGGCATCGCGCAATATCGAACCGTGTGAGGATTGAGCGCCGATGGCCGCCCAGGGTTACGACTACATCATCGTCGGCGCCGGCTCCGCGGGCTGCATCGTCGCCAACCGGCTGTCGGCCGATCCGGCCTGCCGCGTGCTGCTGCTCGAAGCCGGCGGGTCGGACCGCAACATCTGGCTCAAACTACCGGTCGGCTATTATCGCTCGATCTATGACGACCGCTTCTCGCGCAAATTCATCACCGAGCCGAGCGACGTCACCGGCGGCCGCGCCATCGTCTGGCCGCGCGGCCGCGTGCTCGGCGGCTCTTCGTCGATCAACGGGCTGATCTTCATCCGCGGCGAGCCGGCCGGCTTCGACGATTGGGAGAAGCTCGGCGCAACCGGCTGGAATTATCACGACCTGCTGCCGTATTTCCGGCGCTACGAGCGCTATCGCGGCGGCGACAGCCAGTATCACGGCGGCTTCGGCGAATTCGAAGTCTCCGATCTGCGCACCGGCAGCGAAGCCGCCGCCGCATGGGTCCAGGCCGGCGCCGAATACGGCCTGCCGCGCAATCCGGATTTCAACGCCGCGACCACCTACGGCGTCGGCGCCTATCAGCTCGGCATCGGCCGGCGCTGGCGCTCGAGCTCGGCCTCGGCGTTCCTGCATCCGGTCATGCACCGCCCGAATCTGACGGTGATCACCCGGGCGCAGGCGAGCCGCGTGCTGTTCGACGGCACCACGGCCGCCGGCGTCGAATGGATCAAGGACGGGCAACGAATCCAGGCGCGCGCCGAGCGCGAAGTGATCCTGTCTGCGGGCGCATTGCAGTCGCCGCAATTGCTGCAGCTCTCCGGCATCGGCCCTGCCGCGCTGCTGCGCGGCCTCGGCATCGAAATCGTCGCCGACGCGCCGGAGGTCGGGCGCAATCTGCAGGATCATTATCAGGCGCGGATGATCGTGCGGCTGAAGCAGAAGCACTCGCTCAACGATCAGGTGCGCAGCCCGGTCGGGCTCGCGAAGATGGGCCTGCAATGGCTGCTCGCCGGCAGCGGCCCGCTCACCGCCGGCGCCGGACAGGTCGGCGGCGCGGCCTGCACGCGCTACGCAAAAGACGGCCGCCCCGACGTGCAATTCAACGTCATGCCGCTGTCGGTCGACAAGCCCGGCGAGCCGCTGCACAGCTACTCGGGCTTCACCGCGTCGGTGTGGCAGTGCCACGCCGAATCGCGCGGCCATCTGGCGATCCGCTCGACCGACCCGTTCGAGCAGCCGACCATCGCGCCGAACTACTTCGCGCGCGAAATCGACCGCAACACCATCGTCGCCGGCCTCGAAATCCTGCGCGAGATCTATCGCCAGCCGTCGTTTCGCGACCGCTGGGACCTCGACGTGGTGCCGGGCGCCGCCGTCAGCGACGCCGCCGGGCTGTGGGAGTTCGCCCGCACCACCGGCGGCACGGTGTTCCACGCCTGCGGCACCTGCCGGATGGGTTCGGACGACGGCGCCGTGGTCGATCCTCACCTGCGCGTGCGCGGCGTCGCGCGGCTGCGCGTGGTCGACGCCTCGGTGATGCCGCTGATCACCTCGGCCAACACCAACGCCGCCAGCCTGATGATCGGGGAAAAGGGCGCCGCCCTGATCGCCTCATGAGGAAGATCAACGCCATCAGGGATGCGGATCGTCATGCTCAGGCCATGGACCTCAGCACCGACAGCCACGTGCCGAAATACGCGCAGATCGCCGACATCTTCCGGCAGCGGATCGCGCGCGGGACCTGGTCACGCGGGATGAGGCTGCCGGCGAACGAGGCGCTGGCCGAGGAATTCGGCGTTTCGCGCGTCACCATCCGGCAGGCGGTCGAGTTACTGGCGCGCGACGGCCTGCTCGAAGCGCAGCAGGGCCGCGGCACCTTCATCACCGGCCAGGTCAAGCAGGACCGCTGGCTCAAGGTCGAGACCTCGCTGTCCGATCTCGCTGAAGTCTATCAGGACACCTCGCCCGAGATCATCAACATCGCCGAAAGTATTAGCAAGGCTCCCCTGATCGAGGCCGACGGCAAGGCCGCGGAACGCTACGTCTTCATGCGGCGGGTGCATTCGCGCGACGGCCAGCCTTATTGCGTGATCTCGATCTATCTCGACGACACGATCTTCCGCCGCTCGCCGGCCAAGTTCCGCAAGCAGACCGTGATTCCGATCCTGAAGGACCTGAAGGACCCGGCGATCGCCAGCGCGCGGCAGACGCTGACCATCGGCACCGCTGACCTCGAGGTCGCGCGGCTGCTGCGCGTGCCGCTGAACTCGCCGGTCGCCGAAGTGCGCCGCGTCTTCACCAGCGCCGACCGCACCGTGATCTATCTCGGCGAAGTCACCTATCGCGGCGACTTCGTCCGGATCGACATGGACCTGCGCCCCTGATCTGATCCGATCAGCGGAAGAACACTTCCTGATTGCGCCGCTCGAGTTCGGTGGCGAAGGTGCGCAGCACATGCGCCTCGCTGACGAGGCCGATCGTCACCCGCTCCTCGGCATTGTTCACCACCACCAGCACGTCGGCTTCGCTGCGGTCGAACGCGGTCACGAGGTCGCGCACGGTGACGTCCGGCAGCAGGAATTCGTCGCGCTGATGCGCGAGGGTGCCGAGCGTCTGATCGCCCGGATGGGCATTGCCGTGCAGTTCGGGCGCCTCCACGATGCCGCCATAACTGCCGTCGGTTTGCCGCAACACGATCTGCTTGATCCGCCCCGGCGGAAACAGCCTCTGCGCCTCGACGATCGGCATGGCCGCCTGCGCCGTCTCGAAGTCGGACCGCATCAAGGTCGCCGCACTGATCTGCCTGACCCAGCCGACGTCCTGCGGCCCGCGGATGGCCTCGCCGCGCAGATGAAAGCGCCAGGTCGCGAAGCTGTAGCCGAACAGTTCGCGCACGATCATCGCGCTGATCGACGCTGCGACCACCGCGCCCGCCGTGATCGAGAAGTCGCCGGTGAGTTCGAGCGCGAGACATACCATGCTGAACGGCGCGCCGATCACGCCGGTGCCGAGCGCGACCATGCCGGCGACCGCCGCCGTTCCCGGCTGCAGCGCCAGCTCGGGAAACGGGCCGCTCAGCACCGTGCTGTAGAGCTGGCCGATCATCGATCCGAGCATCAGCGAGGCGAAGAACAGGCCGCCGCGAAAGCCTGCGCCGAGCGAGATCGCCGACGCGGCGGTCTTGAGCAGGATCGTGGTGGCCAGCATCAGCCAGGTCGGACTGCTGATCAGCAGAATCTGCATCGCGCCGTGGCCGGAGCCCAGCACGGTCGGCGTCAGCAGCCCGAGGCAGCCGAGCAACGCGGCGCCGACGACCAGGCGCAGCCCGCCGCGCAGCCAGGTGATCCGCTGCATCACGCGCTCCGCGAACGCCACGGCCAGCATCACCACGATGCTGAAGAACGCGCACAGAATGCCTACGACCATGACCTGGCCGATCATCTCGACCGACACCGGCGAGGGCACGCCCGGCACCATCAGAAACTGCTGATGCGCCAGATGTCGCGTGACCAGCCACGCCGCCACGGCGCTGGCGATCACCGGCACCAGGGCCGCCGACGTATAGGCGCCGAGCACGACCTCGAAGGCGAAGAACGCGCCGGCCAGCGGCGCCGAGAACGCGGCGCTGATCGCGCCGGCGGCGCCGCACGCCACCAGCAGCCGCATATCGGCGCGGCGTGCCGCGAGGCGCTGTCCGATATGCGAGCTGAACGCCGCGCAGATCTGGGTGTAGCCGGCTTCGAGCCCCACCGATCCTCCGAAGCCGTTGGACAGCAGGGTCTGGATCGAGATCAGCAGACTGCCGCGCATCGACATCCGGCCGCCATACAGCGCGTTGGCCTCGATCGCGTCGGCGAGTTGCCCCTTGAAGCGGCCGGCATAGAAGATGCCGATCAGCGCCAGAATGACAGCGCCGGCGATCGGCACCAGCAGCGTCCGCTGCCATGAAATCACGCCGCTCGCGCTCAGCTTGTTGTCGAACGGTATGTCGAACAGGATGGCGTGCGCGAGTTCGCTCAGCAACGTGATCGTTGCGACCAGCAGGCCCGACAGCAGCCCGATCACCATCGCCACGATCACCAGACCGATTTCGCGGTTGCGGACGAAGTTGCGCAAGCCCGCCGGGAACAGCCAACGGCCGGAAGCCGGCGAGCCGCCGGCCTGGACGTTTGGCCTGGCGTCGGGGCGCGAGGCTGCGCTCATTGCGCGATCCGGCCTGAACGGATGTTCACGGCCTCGGCGCCAGCACCGATCAGCGCGCGCGGAGCCTCGCAGAGTAGAGAAAGCCCTCGCTGCAAGACTGTATCCATGGCCTTCGGCTGCTGTTCAGGACGTCCGAGCTTGCGCCAGCGCAGAGCTGTCAGTCAAATCGGGATGATACTCGCGCTCGATTTTTCTCCTTTTGGATGTATGGTTCGTGAGGATGTCAAGGAGGAATCGAATGGCGCGCAGAGCGGTGGTCGGCGTGATCGGCAACGCCCATCTCGTCGACAATCGATTTGCCGTCCAGCACGTCGGTGAACGCAACCTGCGCGCGGTGTCCGAGGTCGCCAACGCGCTGCCGCTGATGTTCGCCGGCTGCTCCGAGATCACCGACATCGAGGAACTGCTCGAGATCGTCGACGGCATCCTGCTCACCGGCGGACGCGCCAACGTCCATCCGACGCATTTCAACGCCGAGCCCCATCCCCGCCACGAGCCGTATGACGAAGCCCGCGACGCGCTGGCGCTGAATCTGGTGCGCACCTGCGTCGACCGCGGCATCCCGCTGCTCGGCATCTGCCGCGGCCTGCAGGAAATGAACGTCGCCTTCGGCGGCTCGCTGCATCCGGAAATCCGCGAACTGCCCGGCCGCATCAATCATCGCATGCCGCGGCTGGAAACCGGCGAAATCCATCCCGACGCCACCGTGGTGTTCGCCGATCGCCACGACGTCCAGCTCAAGCCGGAGGGCGTGTTCGCCAGGCTGCTCGGCCGCGACCTGATCCGGGTCAATTCGCTGCACGGCCAGGGCATCCTCGAGCCCGGCGGGCGGATCGTGATCGAGGGGATCGCCGAGGACGGCACGATCGAGGCGATCTGTATCGACGGCGCGCCGGGCTTTGCGCTCGGCGTGCAGTGGCACGCGGAATACGACCCGCAGCTCAACCCGGTCAACCGCGAGATCTTTCTCGCCTTCGGAGACGCCCTTCGGGCGTATCAAATCCGCCGCCGTCAGCCGACAGGGCTGAGGAAATCGGGTTAGCGATCAATCCCCAGGACGACCGGCGCGACGCCATCAGTGCCACTTGCGGCTCAAAAAGAAACGAGCGCCATCGCGGCGCTCGTCCTGCATCGTCGAAGCCGTTCGAGGCGCGTGGTTACTTGCCTTTGCCGAGCCGGCGGTTGACGTCGCGCACCGCGCCGTTGGCGGCGCTGGTGGTCAGCATGGCGTAGGCCTGCAGCGCAGCCGACACCTTGCGCTTGCGGTCCTTCGGCTGCCAGGCCTTGTCGCCCTTCGCCTCTTCCTCCTCGGCGCGCCGCGCCAATTCGTCGGCGGCGACATCGAGGGTGATGCCGCGGTTGGGAATGTCGATCGCGATCCGATCGCCGTTACGCACCAGACCGATCAGTCCGCCTTCGGCCGCTTCCGGCGAGACGTGCCCGATCGACAGGCCCGAGGTGCCCCCCGAAAAGCGACCGTCAGTGATCAGCGCGCAGGCCTTGCCGAGGCCTTTCGACTTCAGGTAGCTGGTCGGATACAGCATTTCCTGCATCCCGGGCCCGCCGCGCGGCCCTTCGTAGCGGATGACGATGACATCGCCGGCGACGATCTTGTTGCCGAGGATCGCCGACACCGCATCGTCCTGGCTCTCGAACACTTTCGCCGGCCCCGAGAAGGTCAGGATCGACGCATCGACGCCGGCGGTCTTCACGATGCAGCCGTCGAGCGCGATGTTGCCGTACAGCACGGCGAGGCCGCCGTCCTTGCTGAAGGCATGCTCGGCGTCGCGGATCACGCCGGTCTGCCGGTCGAGGTCGAGCTCGTCGTAGCGCCGGTCCTGGCTGAACGCGACCTGGGTCGGCACGCCGCCCGGCGCGGCACGGTAGAACGTGCGAACCGCTTCACTGTTGCTCTGGCGGATGTCCCACCGCGCCAGCGCGGCACCGAGCGTCTCGGAATGCACCGTCGGGCAGGAATTGTGGATCAGCCCGGCGCGATCGAGCTCGCCGAGGATCGCCATGATGCCGCCGGCGCGATGCACGTCCTCCATGTGAACGTCGGACACCGACGGGGCGATCTTGCTCAGGCACGGCACCTTGCGCGACAGCCGGTCGATGTCCTTCATCGAGAAGTCGAGCTCGGCCTCGCGCGCCGCGGCCAGCAGATGCAGCACGGTGTTGGTCGAGCCGCCCATCGCGATGTCGAGCGTCATCGCGTTCTCGAACGCCTCGAAGCTCGCGACATTGCGCGGCAGCACGGATTCGTCGTCGCCTTCGTAATAGCGGCGCGCCAGATCGACGATGGTGTGGCCGGCCTCGACGAACAGCCGCCTGCGATCGGCGTGGGTGGCGAGCACCGAGCCGTTGCCGGGCAGCGCGAGGCCCAGCGCCTCGGCGAGGCAGTTCATCGAATTGGCGGTGAACATGCCGGAGCACGAGCCGCAGGTCGGGCACGCCGAGCGCTCCATCACCTGCACGTCGTCATCGCTCATGCTGCTGTCGGCGGCGGCGACCATGGCGTCGATCAGATCGACGGCGTGGGTCTTGCCTTTCAGAACGACCTTGCCGGCTTCCATCGGCCCGCCGGAGACGAACACTGCGGGAATGTTGAGCCGCATCGCGGCCATCAGCATGCCGGGAGTGATCTTGTCGCAATTGGAGATGCAGACCATCGCGTCGGCGCAATGCGCGTTGACCATGTATTCGACGCTGTCGGCGATCAGTTCGCGCGACGGCAGGCTGTACAACATGCCGTCATGACCCATCGCGATGCCGTCATCGACCGCGATGGTGTTGAACTCCTTGGCGACGCCACCGGCGGCTTCGATCTCGCGCGCCACGAGCTGGCCGAGATCCTTCAGATGCACATGCCCCGGCACGAACTGGGTGAACGAGTTGACGACCGCGATGATCGGCTTGCCGAAATCGGAATCCTTCATGCCGGTGGCGCGCCACAGGCCGCGCGCGCCGGCCATGTTGCGGCCGTGAGTGGTCGTTCGGGATCGATATGCAGGCATGACTGTGTCCGTGAGAAATGTCCGTCGCCGGTAACGGGCGCGCAGTGCGAGTGACCGCATTCAACGCCCGACGCGACGGACCGTTATATCGTCGTCAGCTATGAGCCTTACTTGAGAACTGCCAGTCCCTCAATGGTTGGTGGCGCGTTGCCGCATGCAGGGCGTGCGCTGCAATGCAGCGAAAGACGTTCGCGAAAGCGAATTTACGCCAAGCCGCTTGGCATTTTTCCCGTTGGCCGCCCCATCCATTGCACGCCCTGGTTGAATCGCTTGTTCCCGTTTATCTCCTGGGCGGCTTTCTCGGTCCCGGAAGTTGTCGCACCAACAGGGGGGCGGCCCCGCCTGTCCCGGCCCGAATGGGTAGCCGGTGTCGGGGCCACGCTTCCCGGCTTCGCGATCAGCCGCACGGTGCGACGGCGGGTGCCTTTCTCAGGTGAAGATAGCCCGGATCGAACTGGCCGATCTCGGCGAGACGCGGCCAGTCCAGCATCTCGAGTTCGCCGCCGCGGAATTCGATGGTTCGCGCGGCGCGCAACTCGGCTAATGTGCGGTTGACCGTCGCAATCGCCATGCCCAGCGTTTCGCCCAGCTGCGCCAGACCGATCGGCAGCGCGAGGGTCCTGCCTTGGGTCAGGCGCGACGCTTCGGCGCGATAAAACAGCTCGCAGAACAGATGCGCCATCCGCGCGGTCATGTCGCGGGCGCTGTTGTTGGTGATCGCCTCGCGAAAAATCGCGGCATCGATCAGAGTTTCCCGCCAGACGGCAAAACCGACCTGCGGCCGCTCCTCGAAGGTGCGCGTCAGCTGCTTGTGGGGGATCGAGGCGACCAACGCAGTGCCGATGGCGCAGACCGCGTGGTCCATCCGGTCGAGAAACAGCGCCTGCGAATCCGGCATGTCGCCCGCCAGGTGAAACGACAGATATTGCCGCCGGCCGTTCGGCAGCAGGTGATATCGGCCGACCAGGCCTTCGACGACGAGCGCGGAGACTTTCGGCGCATCACCCTGGCGAATGAAGTCCTCGTTCCGGCGGAGCTCGCGGACCGTGAAGCTGAGCGACTGAATTGCAAGCATATCGTCGTGGCCGATGCGCGAATGCTCCTTGAGCTTGTCGATCAAGATACGATGAATTCTCTCCACGACGCCTCCCTCGAAAATTCCGCATCAAATGATACATCAGCGCTCCCTGAGAAGAATAAACTCCGAGACCCAAAGCGGGTTTCACCTGAATCGACGGGCCCTGCCGACGAACTGTCGGACATACCGCGCCTGCATTTGATTTCGGATGAACCCTGCGCAGCAGGTGCCTGCGGGCACGACTTAGAGGACGGATCATTGCCCTATAGAGAATTCCTGGCGCGCATTCGCCGGTTCTTCGATGGGCCTAGCGAACATCTCGATTTGATCGCCGATGCTTTGGCAAGGGGCCGCCTGCAACAGCCGGTGAAACCGATGTCTGACCAGGAACTCGCGCAGGCGATTCGCGAATTCCTGAGCGCACCAGCATCGCCGAATGCGATCGAGAAGCTGGAAGCCAAACTCTCGACGGACAAGGAGTGATCCATTCGGACTGGCGCGGCCTGCCCACGCCTCAGCTCAGGGCCGCGACGCTGCGCCCTTCACGGTGACACTCCCGGGCGACATCCGATCGTCGCGAGGCCGGGTCTTTCCACCCTGGATCAGCGTGAATTGCGGCTTCGGTTGCGCGAACGCGTCGGGCTGGATCTCGATGTCTCCGCCTCCGCTCGGCATTGCCGGTGTGGCGGCATCCGCGGCGGAATGATCACCATCCCGGCGATCCTCGAGCAGGTCGAGGACAGTGCGACCGGCGGCGGTGAGCTGCCAGCCGCGCGAATCACGAACGACCAGCTTTTGACTGAAGATGTCGACATCCGGGAGCCGAGCTGCGAGCTTCCGCATGCGTAGCGTCCAGTCCTGACTGCCGGACAGAATCGCCAAGTCTGCATTCAAGGCAGCAGGTGCGGCGACGCCGTCGGGATAGCTCGACAACACCTTCAGAATCGCCACATGCACCGACACAACCAACACTCCGACTCAGAGGTCGAATCTATCTGCCTCTCCAGTACAAATACCAGTGATCCCGCAGTTATCCACAACACCAAATCTGATCTGCGCGACAGCGCCATCAATCAGGCGCCGCCGAATGCCGTTCCGGCTCTCGTCCATTGCCGATTCGCAAAACCACGCGGGCTACGCCCCCTTGCCGACTGAACCGGACAAGCTCCGAATCGGATCGGCGACGCGCTGCACCGCGGCAAGTCGGCACGATTGACTTATCTGCAAGCCGCGACTTCACTCGGGCGGTGCCCAGCCGGCCAGAAGAGCCGGCGGATACCTGCGGGGAGGACTGGATGAGCTTTGCTTATTTCGACTGGATCACCCATCACGCCGAAGCTCGTCCCGATCGAATCGCGGTGATCGACGTCGCCACGCAACGCACATTCACCTATCGGGTGCTCGACGAGCGGGTCGATCGCCTGGCTGCGCATCTCGCGACGCTCGGCGTCGGCCGTGGCGACCGCGTCGCGGTGCTGGCCGCCAACACCACCGACACGCTGGAGGTGCAATTTGCCTGCTTCCGGCTCGGCGCGATCTTCGTGCCGCTGAATGTGCGGCTCACCGTGCACGAATTGTCGTTCATCGTCGGCGACGCCGCACCGCGCGTGCTGGCGCATGATTCCGATTTCGCCGCGATGGCCGGCGATCTTCAGAGCAAATGCGGTATCGCACATCTCCTGCAGTTCGGCGCGCCCTACGAGGCCGCGCTTGCGGCTGCGCCGCGGCTCGCCCGCGCCGAGGCGGTGACGCTCGATGACGTCTCCACCATCATGTACACTTCGGGAACGACCGGCAAACCGAAGGGCGCGATGATCACGCACCTGATGACCTTCATCAACGCCGTCAATCTCGGCATCCCGGCCTTTATCTCGCAACGCACCGTGTTTCTCTGCGTGATGCCGCTGTTCCACACCGGCGGGCTGAATTGCTACACCAACCCCGTGCTGCACGCCGGCGGCACTGTGATCCTGATGCGCGCCTTCGACCCCGGCGAGACGCTGAAGCTAATCGGCGACGCGAGCATCGGCCTGACGCATTTCTTCGGCGTGCCGTCGATCTATCAGTTCATGTGCCAACACCCTGCGTTCGCCGACACCGATTTGTCGCGCCTGCAGCTTGCCGGCGTCGGCGGCGCACCGATGCCGGTGCCGTTGCTGAAAATCTGGCAGGACCGCGGCTGCGTTCTGGTGCAGGGCTACGGCATGACCGAGACCAGCCCGGCCGTGCTGATCCTGGATTCCGACGACGCCGCGCGCAAGGCGGGCTCCGCCGGCAAGCCGGTGCTGCACGCGGACCTGAAGATCGTCGGCCCCGATGGCGAGCCGGTGCCCCCCGGCGAGATGGGTGAGTTGTGGGTGAAGGGCCCGAATATCACCCTCGGCTATTGGAACCGGCCGGACGCCAACCGCACCTCATTCACCGATGGCTGGCTGCACACCGGCGACGCCGCGCGCGTCGACGACGAAGGCTTCTACTACATCGTCGACCGCACCAAGGACATGTACATCTCCGGCGGCGAGAACGTCTATCCCGCGGAGGTCGAGGACGTGCTGTATCAACTGTCCGAGATCGCCGAGGCCGCTGTGATCGGCGCGCCGGATCAGCAATGGGGCGAGACAGGTGTGGCCATCGTCGCCGTCAAGAGCGGGCAGGACTTGCCCGAGAGCAAGCTGCACGCGCATTGCCGCGAGCGGCTGGCCCGTTTCAAATGTCCGCAGCGGGTGATCTTCGTCGAGGCGCTGCCGCGCAACGCCACCGGCAAGGTGCACAAGCCGACGCTGCGCGAGCGTTTTCTCGCGCGGGAGACGGCGGACGCTTGAGAGCGCCTATCGCCCGGTGAACCGCGCGGCGCGCTTTTCGACGAAAGCGGCGGCGCCTTCACGCAGATCGGCCGTAACGAAGGCCTGCCCCTGACGCTCGGCCTCGTCGTCGAGCGTTTCGGCGAGCGACGCACTCCAACCCCTTTCGACCTGCTGCTTGATCAGGCCGATACTGATCGGCGGCCCGCCGGCGAGTTGCTGCGCGATCGCCATCGCCTCGGTCATCAATTCGGAATCCTCGAAGACCTGATAGATCAGGCCCCACTCCGCGGCCTGCTCGGCGCCGAGCGGGCGGCCGAGCAGCGCCAACGCGCGCGCCCGCGCGACGCCGATCGAGCGCTGCAGCAACAGCGAGGTGCCGGCATCGAGCGCGGCGCCGAGCTTGACGAAGCTCAGCACGAACTTCGCCGAGCGCGCGGCGAGCACGATGTCGCCGGCGAGCGCGAGGCCCACCCCCGCACCCGCGGCCGGGCCGTTGACCGCGACCACGATCGGCTTGTCGGCGTTGCGCATCGCTTCAAGCAACGGACTGAGCTCGGCGCGCATCCAGGGCGCGACATCGGCTCCCGCGCTGAACGTGCCGCTGCCGAGTTCGGCGCCGGCGCAGAAGCCCTTCCCGGCGCCGGTGAGCAGGATCGCGCGCACCGAGGCATCGGCAAGCGCGGCGCGCAGCGCAGCATGAAGATCGCCGAGCAGGCCGCGGCGCATCGCATTGTATTGCTCCGGATTGTTCAACGTCAGCACGGCGACCGCGCCATGCTGCTCCGACACCACCCACGTCATGCTGCGCTCCTGTCCGGTTGCGGTGCTGCCTGGTCGGTCGCGGCCCGCTACAGCGACCGCGCGATCAACAGCTTCATCACCTCGTTGGTGCCGCCGTAAATCTTCTGGATCCGCGCATCGACGAACATCCGGCCGATCGGATATTCCAGCATGTAGCCGTAGCCGCCGTGCAGTTGCAGGCATTCGTCGACGGTCTCGACCTGCTTCTGCGTCGTCCACCACTTCGCCATCGACGCCGTCACCGCGTCGAGATCGCCGGCGATCAGCCGCTCGATGCAGAAATCGACGAACACGCGGGCGATGAACGCCTCGGTCTTGCGCTCGGCGAGCGTGAAGGCGGTGTTCTGAAATTCGAGGATCGGCTGGCCGAATGCCTTGCGCTCGCGGGTGTAGTCGGTGGTCAGTTTGACGGCGCGCTCCATCGCCGCCACCGCACCGACCGCGATGATCAGCCGCTCCTGCGGCAATTGCTGCATCAACTGGACGAAGCCTTTGCCCTCCTCGCCACCGAGCACATTCTCCTTCGGCGCAATGGCGTTCTCGAAGAACAGCTCGGAGGTGTCGGAGGCGTGCAGGCCGATCTTGTCGAGGTTGCGGCCGCGCTTGAAGCCCGGATTGTCTTTCGTCTCCATCGCGATCAGCGACAGCCCCTTGGCGCCCGGGCCGCCGGTGCGGGCGACGACGATGATCAGATCGGCATTCTGGCCGTTGGTGATGAAGGTCTTCTGGCCGTTGATGACGTAGGTGTCGCCCTCGAGCTTGGCGGTGGTGCGCACGCTCTGCAGATCGGAGCCGGTGCCGGGCTCGGTCATCGCGATGCCGCCGATCAATTCGCCGCGCGCCATCGCCGGCAGCCAGCGCTGTTTCTGCTCCTCGGAGCCGTAGTTCAGGATGTAGTGCGCGACGATGCCGCTCGACACGGTGACGCCGGACAATGCGTCCGGAACGATCGATTCCATGTCCTCGTAGATCGCGGCATCATAGGCGAAGCTGCCGCCGAGGCCGCCATAGGCCTCCGGCACGCTCGGCACCAGCGCGCCCATCTCGCCCAGCTTCAGCCAGGCGGAGCGGTCCACCATCTTCTGCTTGCGCCATTGTTCGGCGTGCGGCGCGAGATCCTTGGCGAGAAACTTGCGGAACTGGTCGCGAAACGCGTCCAGTTCCTCGGTCATCCAGGGCGATCGGTACTGCATGTGTCCTCGCTAAATGATGAGACCGCCGCCGCAGACGACGACCTGACCACTGATGTAGTTCGATTCCGGGCTGCAGAACAGATAGACCGCGTCGGCCGCCTCTTCCGGCGTGCCGCCGCGGCCGAGCGGAATCATCCGCGCCATCGCGTCCAGCATCTGAGGCTGCACGCCGACCTTGATGTCGCGGCCGGCGACGTCGATGGTCTTCTGCTGCGCCTCGATCGGCTGGGTCAGACGCGTATTGATCAGCCCGAACGCCACGCAATTGACGTTGACCTTGTAGCGGCCCCATTCCTTGCACAGCGTCCGCGTCAGCCCGACCAGCGACGCCTTGGCGGACGAATAGCTCGCCTGCCCGGCATTGCCGTAGAGCCCGGCGATCGACGAGATGTTGACCACCTTGCGAAACACCTCGCGGCCGGCCTCGGCTTCCTTCTTCGCGAAGATCCGGATCGGCTCGGCGGCCGCGCGCAGGATGCGGAACGGCGCCACCAGATGCACGTCGAGCATCGCCTGGAACTGCTCGTCGGTCATCTTCTGGATCGTCGAGTCCCACGTATAGCCGGCATTGTTGACGATGATGTCGAGGCCGCCGAACTGCTCCACCGCCGCGCCGACAAAACGATCGGCGAAGCCCGGTTCGGACACACTGCCGTTGATCGCGATCGCCTCACCGCCGCCGGCCTTGATCTCGGCCGCAACCGCATCACCCGGCGCGTCGTCGAGATCGTTGACGACGACGCGCGCGCCTTCCGACGCGAGCTTCAGCGCGATGGCGCGGCCGATGCCGCGGCCCGACCCGGTGACGAGCGCCACCTTTCCCTGCAGTTTGGACATCCGTGGTTCCTTCAGCTTCCTGTTTGACAGGGTTTGATAGTGCTCGTCATGCCCGGGCTCGTCCCGGGCATCCACGCCTTCTGAGCCTCACCGCTCAAGACGTGGATGGCCGGGACGAGCCCGGCCATGACGGCGATGAATTCAGAGGGCAACGATCGCTTCGCCGGCGAGCTTGGTTTCGCCGTGCTGGTCCTTGGTGGTCAGCGCCAGCCTGGCGCGGCGTTCGCCGCCAGCTTCGAACAGCTCGGCGACGGTGCCCTCGCAGGTCAATTCGGCGCCGACCTGGGTGATCGCCGCAAAGCGCGTCGAGAAGGCTCGGATTCGATCGGGCGAAAACGCGTCGCTGAGCGCCTGGCCGAGATAGCCCATCACCAGCATGCCGTGGCTGAACACGTCGGGAAATCCCGACGCCTTGGCGAAGTCGATATCGACGTGGATCGGGTTGTGGTCGCCGGAGGCTCCGCAATACAGCGCCAGCCGATGCCGGCTGATCGGCGGAAATTGCTTGCGGACGACGCGGTCGCCGACCGCCACTGCGTTCTTGATTTCAGCCATGGCGCTCATCCGTTGCGGACCACGATCGTTCGCGCCGTATCGGCGACGTGGACGCCGTCCTGATTGGTAATTGCGGTCTCGACCACGATCAGCGTCATCGCGCCGCCCTTCTTGTCCGTGACGCCGGCGACGCGCGAGCTGAACGTCAGCGTGTCGCCGACCACCACCGGGGCGTGATAAGTGAAGCTCTGCTCGCCGTGCAGTACCCGGCCGAGGTCGATGTCGAGCGCGCTGAGAAACTCGAACGGCTTCTCGTTGTCGAGCATCTCCAGGCAGAACAGATAAGTCGGCGGGATCGGGATCGCGCCGTAGCCTGCGGCCTTCGCCGCGGCGGCGTCGCGATACACGGAATTGGATTCGGCGAGCGTCTCGAAGAAGTAACGCAGACGCCCCGGCTCGACATGGGCGGTGACCGGCGTGAACCGGTGACCGACCGCAGACTGATCGACCATCGGGACGACCTCAGGCGCGTTCGTACAGCGTGACGACGCAGGCGCCGCCGAGGCCGAGATTGTGCTGCAACGCGCGCCTGGCGCCGTCGACCTGGGTCGCCTCTGCGGTGCCGCGGAGTTGCCTGGTCAGCTCGTAGCATTGCGCGAGCCCGGTGGCGCCGAGCGGATGGCCCTTCGACAGCAATCCACCCGACGGGTTGGTGACGAACTTGCCGCCATAGGTGTTGTCGCCGTCGTCGATGAATTTCTCGGCACCGCCCTCCGGACACAGGCCGAGCGCCTCGTAGGTGATCAGCTCGTTGTGGGCGAAGCAATCGTGCAATTCGACGACGTCGATGTCCTTGGGGCCCACCGAGGCCGCCTCGTAGACTTTGCTGGCGGCGTCGCGCGCCATGTCGTAGCCGACCACGCGCATCATGTCGCCCGCATCGAACGTCGACGGCGTGTCCGTGGTCATCGCCTGCGCGGCGATCCTGACGTCGTGACGCAAACCGTTCTTCAGTGCGAACTTCTCGGACACCAGCACCGCCGCGGCGCCGCCGCAGGTCGGCGGGCACGCCATCAGCCGCGTCATCACGCCCGGCCAGATCACCTGATCGTTCAGCACGTCGTCGGCGGTCACCTCTTTGCGGAACAGCGCCAGCGGATTGTTCGCGGCGTGGCGGCTCGCCTTGGCGCGCACCTTGGCAAAGGACGACAGCGGCGTGCCGTGCTTCTGCATGTGGCTGAGGCCGGCGCCGCCGAAATAACGCAGCGCCAGCGGAATGCCGGGCGCGTCGATCAGCTTGTCGGCGGCGGCGTCGAAATCCTCGAACGCGCTGGGGCGATCGACGAACACCGAGCCGAGCGCACCCGGCTTCATCTGCTCGAAGCCGAGCGCGAGCACGCAATCGGCCGCGCCCGAGGCGATCGCCTGCCGCGCCAGAAACAGCGCAGTCGAACCGGTCGAGCAGTTGTTGTTGACGTTGACGATCGGGATGCCGGACATCCCGACCTGATACAGCGCGCGCTGGCCGCAGGTTGAGTCGCCGTAAACGTAGCCGACGAAGGCCTGCTGGATGGCATCGTATCCGACGCCCGCATCGCGCAGCGCCCGCCGCGCCGCTTCGGCGCCCATCAGGTGATACGGCTCGTTGGCGCCCGGCTTCACGAACGGAATCATGCCGACACCGGCGACGTAGACGGATGACGCCATCTGCTTTTCTCCCTAACTTACCCGTTGGACTTTTTCTTACCCATGAGTAATATAAGCCACCGTCGCTGAAGTCAATCGGCGACGCTTCACGGATGCATGATGGACGGACGCCCCGCCAACGACCAATCGCCCTGGATGCCGTTCGAGAACCGCCGCCGCGCCCGCGACGAGAAGCGCGAGGCGGTGCTGCGAACGGCGGTGCAGCTGTTTCTCGAGCAGGGCTATCATCGCGCCACGCTGAACGGGGTGGCCGAGCGGCTGAACATCACCAAGCCGGCGCTGTACAACTACTTCCGCAGCAAGGACGAGATCCTGTTCGAGTGCTGGGCGCTGGGGCAGGAACAGGTCGACGAGTTCATCGCCGTGATCGACTGCAGCGGCCAGAACGGCCTCGGCAAGCTGCGGGCACTGGTGCACGCCTATGCCGGGACCATGGCGACCGATTTCGGCGCCAGCCTGGTGCGGTTCGATCCGCGCGACCTGAAGCCGCACAATGCCAAGACGGTACGCGACGCCAAGCGCAGCATCGACCGGACCTTCCGGCGCTACATCGCGGACGGCATCGCCGACCGCTCGATCAAACCGTGCGACCCGAAGCTCGCCGCCTTCGCGATCGCCGGTTCGCTGAACTGGATCGGCCATTGGTATCAGCGCGGCGGGCCGCTGTCCCCGGACGCGATCGCGGACGAATTCGCGGAGCGTCTCACCGAAGGGCTCGCCGCCACAACCAGCCGCAAGGCGCCCGCAACGAGGCGGTCCGCGACGAAAAGCAAGAGCGCCGACAAGGCGCCGACGTCACGAAAGAAGAAATAACCCAGGGAGGACTGCAATGAATATCACTCATGGCCTGCGGCGCGCGCTGCAGATCAACGCCGACGGCCTCGCCACCGTGTTCAACGGACGCCGCCGGAATTGGCGCGAAGTCGGCGATCGCGTTGCCCGCCTCGCCGCCGGCCTGCGTGCGCTCGGCGTCGGCGAGGGCGAGCGCGTCGCCGTGCTGTCGATGAATTCCGACCGCTATCTCGAACTCTACCTCGCCGCCGGCTGGTGCGGCGGCGTGATCGTGCCGCTCAACATCCGCTGGAGCGCGCTGGAGAACGAAGACGCGCTGCGCGATTGCCGCGCGGCCGTGCTGGTGGTGGACAAAGCCTTTGCGGCCACGGGCGCGACGCTGGCGCAAGCCATTCCAGGGCTGGCGATGGTCTATGCCGACGATGGCGATGCGCCCGCGGGCATGCGGAGCTACGAAGACGTGATCGCCACGAGCGATCCTATCCCGGACGCGATGCGCAAGGCCGATGACCTCGCGGGGATCTTCTACACCGGCGGCACCACCGGCCGCTCCAAGGGCGTGATGCTGAGCCACGGCAACCTGATGGCCAACGCGCTCAATGCGCTCGGCGAGGGTCTGTTTCCGGGAACCGCGACCTATCTCCACGCGGCGCCGATGTTCCATCTCGCCAACGGCGCGGCGATGTATTCGCTGCTGCTGTCCGGCGGCTCCAACGTGATGGTGCCGTCGTTCACGCCCGAAGGCGTGATGGCGGCGATGCAGAACGAGCGCGTCACCGACGTGCTGCTGGTGCCGACCATGATCCAGATGTTCGTCGATCATCCGGCGCTGAAGAATTACGACCTGTCGTCGCTGAAGAACATCATCTACGGCGCCTCCCCGATCAGCGAGGCGGTACTCGCCCGGGCCAGCGCCGCGTTTCCCAACGTGCAATTTACCCAGGCCTACGGCATGACAGAGCTGTCGCCGATCGCCACGCTGCTGCACTGGAAGGAACACATCGGCGAGGGCAAGGCCAAGGGCCGGCAGCGCGCCGCCGGCCGCGCGACACTCGGTTGCGAGGTCCGTATCGTCGACGCCGACGACCAGCCGGTGCCCGCCGGCACGGTCGGCGAGATCTGCGTGCGCGGCGATAACGTGATGATGGGCTATTGGGAGCGGCCGGAAGAGACCGCCCGCGCACTCGCCGGCGGCTGGATGCACACCGGCGACGGCGGCTACATGGACGAGCACGGCTTCGTCTACGTCGTCGACCGGGTCAAGGACATGATCATCTCGGGCGGCGAGAACGTCTACTCAGTCGAGGTCGAGAACGCGGTGGCGCAGCATCCTGCGGTGGCGCAATGCGCGGTGATCGGCATTCCGCACGAGGCCTGGGGCGAGCAGGTTCACGCCGTGGTCGTCACCAAGGCCGGCGCCGCCGTCACCGCGGACGAGTTGATCGCGCACTGCAAGGCGCTGATCGCCGGCTACAAATGCCCGCGCAGCGTCGACATCACCGAGGCGCCGCTGCCGCTGTCCGGCGCCGGCAAGATCCTCAAGCGCGAATTGCGGCAACCCTATTGGGAGAACCGCGAGCGTCGCGTGAGCTGACGTTCACGCCGCGACGCCATCACAGCATCGGCCGGAGTTGAAACTGGCCGATGCTGCGGAACCGATCGGCTGCGCTGTCCTGCCGGCAGACCGCGATGCGGTCGATCGCGAGCGTCTCCAGTCGCAGCGCGTCGAGCTGCGCGCGCAGCAGGCCGAGCAGTTCGTCGTGCCGGGCGCGGTCGAGAGATCCGGTCAGCGTCATGTGGAAGCGGAATTCCTCGATCACGTAAGGGTAGCCCCAATGATCGAGATACTGGACCTGCCGGGGCGAGAGCAGCGCCGGCTTCCTGCGCGCCCGATCCTCCGGCGTCAGCGGCGCGCGGAAGGTGTCGAAACTGATCACGCAGTCTGACGCGAGTTGCATCAGGTCATCGCAAGGCGTCGCGGGCACCAGCGCGATGAAGCTGCCGATCGACCGGATCACCGGCGCGATGACCGGGATCGCCCGCGGCGTCTCGGCGAAGGTGGCGCAGGCCCACAGCAGTTCCGCCTCGCTCTGGCCTGCCGCCAAAGCGATCGGCGCCTTCAGCGTGGCGTGGAAGCCGTATTTGCGCGGCTCGCGAGTGACATCGGCCCAATCCGGCACGGCGCGCGTCATCGCATCCGGGAACGGCGGCTCTGCGCCGGTGAAAACATCATAGCCGAGCAGCGTCGACCCGAACCGGTCGAGCGGGCTGCCGGGCGGCGGCAGATAGTAAATGGCGTAGCGGGGGACATTCGACATCGCGGACAGGATAGACGCCTCTCAGGCCGCGGCAACCGTCTCGTGCGCCGCCTTGTGCGACATCACGAAGCGCTCCGGTTCGTCGAGATGGACGAGGCGCCCGCCCGCGATCGCCGCGACCAGCCGCGGCCGCAGCGCGATCCGATCGTCCACGATCAGGATATCGGCGCGCTTGCCGGCCGCCAGAACACCTCGATCCGTCAATCCCGCAGCGCGCGCCGGCGATTCCGAGACCAGCCGCCACGCCTGCGGCAACGGCAGGATGCCGTCATGCACCAGCCGGAACGCAGCCAGCAGGGGGGCGGGATAGTAATAGTCCGACGCAAGCACCGAACACAGCCCCTTGGCGATCATGTCCGCCGCTTTGGTCCAGCCGGTATGGCTGCCGCCGCGCACGACATTCGGCGCGCCGAACACGATGAAGTCGCCGGCCGCGGCGGCATCCCGCGCGGTCTCCTCGGTGGTCGGGAATTCGGCGATGCGGACGCCGAGCGAGCGGAAGCCCCGACGCATCGCCGGCGTGTCGTCGTCATGCGACAGCATCGGCAGCCCGGCGTCGCGCGCGCAGGCGGCGAGCCGCGCGATGGCGTCCGGCACCTCGGCGGTCCGCGACGCGACGCGTTCGACCAGCCGGTCGAACTCCTCGCCGGACAGGCCGGTGCGTTCCACCATGCGGGCGCGCCGATGCGGACGCGACAGATCCGCGAGCGTCGAATCCATGTGATCGTTGAACGCGAACAGATCGACGCGGCCGTCGCCGATCCATTGGGCGATCTCCTCGACGGCATCGAGATTGAAAGCCTCGTGGCGCAGGTGGATACGCGTATCGACGGCGAGCCGCGGCCGGGTGACGTCGATCGCGTCGAGCATCCGCCGAGCATTGGCGGCGCTGCGCAGCCCCGGCTCCCACGACCATGTCACGGCGTGGAACATCGTGGTGATGCCGTTGGCAACCGCCTGCCGATCGCTGTCCGCCAGCGCGACGTCGATCGGGAAATCGACGCCCGGCCGCGGCATCATCTGCCGCTCGAACGCGTCGCCGTGCAAATCGACGATGCCGGGCAGCACCAGCAACCCGCGCGCGTCGATCCGGATCGCGGGATGACGCGAACTCGAACCCGCAGCCGCGATCACCCCGCCCGAACTCTCGAGCGAGGCTTCCGACAGCTCGTCGCCGAGCAGCGTGCGGCCGCCTTCGATCAGGATGTCGGTCATGCCGTCACGTCCTTGCTGCGCGATCCCCGCCGCATTTTCGCGGCGGCTTCGTATTTGTCGAGGAATTCCTCCACCGCCAACTGGCGAAAATCCGGCAGTGCCAGGCGCAGCGCCTCATGCCCCCAATCCCACCACGCCAGCTCGGCCAACCGCTCGGCGACGACTTCCGGAAACCGCCGCCGGATCGGCCGCGCCGGATTGCCGGCGACGATCGTATAGGCCGGCACGTCGCGGGTGACGATCGCGCCGGCGGCGACCACCGCGCCGGTGCCGATGTTGCGGCCAGGCAGCACGATCGCGCCATGGCCGATCCAGACGTCGTGGCCGATATGGACATGGTGGGCGCGGCGCCAGGCGAAGAACTCCGCATCGTCGCTCTCGCCCTCGAAATACGCGCTGGCGCGATAGGTGAAATGCGCCTGCGTCGCGCGATGCATCGGATGATTGCCGGGATTGATCCGGGTCATCGCCGCGATCGAGCAGAATTTGCCGATGCTCGAATAGGTGATCTGCGAGTCGTTGACGACGTAGGAGTAATCGTCCATCGCCACCTCGTTCAGGATCGTGCGCGCTCCGACCTCGCAATAGGCGCCGAGCTTCACCTCGTGAAGCCGGGCCGAGGGATCCACCGTCGGTTCGACAGAGAGCATTTTTGCGACCATTGAATCCCCGCATCCGGTTTGTCGAGGCTGAGGTTCTTCGGCGGACTTGGTGACGACGTCGTGACGTCGGGATGACACGCACATGCTGTGCATAACGGCAGAGCCGCGCCGTTGTCACACGCCTGCAAAATAGCAGCGCTACCGATATGCTCAACAAGCTCCAGGAGCAGCGCATGCTGGTAGTTGAAGGTCTCACCTGCCGGTTCGGCAACCATGCCGCCGTGGACAACGCTTCCTTCGCCATCGAGCGCGGCAGCTTCATCGGCGTGATCGGCCGATCCGGCGCCGGCAAATCGACCTTGTTGCGGATGCTGAACAGGCTTGCGGAGCCTTCCGAAGGCCGCATTCTGTTCGAGGGCGTCGACGTCACCGCGCTGCAGGGCCGTGAACTCCGCCAGTGGCGGGCGCGGTCCGCCATGATCTTTCAGCAGTTCAATCTCGTCGGCCGGCTCGACGTGTTGACCAACGTGCTGATGGGACGGCTGGCGCATATGCCCGCCTGGCGGTCGCTGGCGCAGGCCTGGCCGGAGAAGGATCGCGCGCTGGCGATGTCGGCGCTGGATCAGTTCGACATGGCGCCTTTCGCAGCGCAGCGCGCCGACCAATTGTCCGGCGGCCAGCAGCAACGGGTCGCGATCGCGCGGGCGCTGGTGCAGCAGCCGGACATCGTGCTGTCCGACGAGCCGATCGCGTCGCTCGATCCCCGCAACACCAAGATCGTGATGGATGCGCTGCTGCGCATCAACAAGCACTTCGGCATCACCGTGATCTGCAATCTGCACTCGCTCGATCTGGCGCGGGTCTACTGCGATCGGCTGATCGGGATGGCGGCCGGACGCGTGGTGTTCGATGGCGCGCCGGCCGAACTCACCGACCGGGTCGCGCGGGAGCTGTACGATCTCGAAGCCAACGACGTCATGGGTGCAGACCATCACGCGCCGGTCGTTCCCACCTTGCCCGCCCTGCCCGCTTACGCCCAGGCCGTCGCCACCGGATGAACCGGCGGCAAGAGCCGCCCCCGATCGCGCATCACCTCACCCTCGTTCGAAGCATCGTTCGAGGCTTGCCGTTCATGTCCACCCGAAAAGGCCCGTCACACCATGATCAAGTTCAGCACCGTTCTCGCAGGCGCCCTCGCGCTGGCTTTGACCGCCTCGGCCGCTCCGGCCCAGGATTGGAAGTCGAAATATCCGGAACTGGTGTTCGGCAAGGTGCCGGACGAGAACGCCTCTGGCACCACCACCCGCTGGACGCCGCTGACGGAGTATCTGTCGAAGAAGCTCGGCACCAAGGTGACGCTGCGGATCGCCAACGACTATGCCGCCGTGATCGAAGGCCAGCGCTCCGGGAACATCCAGATCGCGATGTACGGTCCGGCATCCTATGCCCGCGCCTATCTGATCGGCGCCAAGGTCGAACCTTTCGCCATCGAAGTGAACAATGACGGCAGCAAAGGGTACTACTCGGTCCTCTACGTGAAGACGGAGTCGCCCTACAAGAGCATTCAGGACCTGAAGGGCAAGAACCTTTGCCTGGTCGATCCGAATTCGACCTCGGGCAACAACGTCCCCCGCTTCGAGATGAACAAGCTGTCGATCGATCCGGACAAGTTCTTCGGCAAGGTGATCTACGCCGGCAGCCACGAGAACGCCGTGATCGGCGTCGCGCAGGGCACCTGCGACGCCGCATTCAACTGGTGGAACACCGAAGCCGAATCCAACCTGCTGCGGATGGACCGCAAGGGCATGGCCAAGGCGGCCGATTTCCGCGTCATCCTGAAGTCCGACCAGATCGTGAATTCGCCGATGGCCTATCTCACCGACCTGCCGGCGGACCTGAAGGCGGCGATCCGCAAGGCCGTCCTCGATCTGGCGACCGACGATCCGGAAACCTTCAACAAAATCTACGAAGGCAAGGGCAAGCCTTATGAGGCGGTCGATCACAAGGCCTATCAGCCGGTCATCGATCTGACGAAATTCGTCGACACCCTGCGCAAGAGCAAATCCTGAGCCGACACGATCGACTGAAACGGGCGGCCTTCACGGCCGCCCTCTTTTTGCCAGGATAGTGGATGCCAGCGGTTGTTTCGGAACTGCCCGACGCTCAGTTGCGTCACCTCATGGATCACTATGAGGACGCGGTGTCGGCCAAACGCCGCCGCACCGCAATTGGCGCGGCCATCCTGGTCGCTGCGATCGTCGCGGCGGCGTGGATGGGCGAAGTCGACCCGGCGAAGTTCGCGGACAATTTCTGGCGCTTCCCATCCTATTTCGTTTCGATCATGCCGACGCTGTCGCTCGGCACGCTGTGGGCCGACCTCGCCGAATGGCTGTGGGGGCTGAAGCGCTGGACCGGGCTGCTGCTCGACACTCTGCTGATCGCCTATGTCGGCACTTTGATCGGCGCCATCGCCGGTTTCGTGCTGTGCTTCCTGGCCTCCGCCAATCTGGTCCGCTCGCGCACCATGGTGTTCGTGACCCGCCGATTTCTGGAGATCTGCCGCACCGTTCCGGAGCTCGTCTTTGCGCTGGTGTTCGTGCTGGCCTTCGGACTCGGGCCGCTGCCGGGCGTGCTGGCGATCGCGATCCACACCACCGGGGCGCTCGGTAAATTGTTCGCCGAAGTCGTCGAAAATATCGACGACGAACCGATCGACGGCGTCGTCGCCTCGGGCGGCAACTGGGTGGAGATGGTGCGCTTTGCGGTGGTGCCGCAGGTGCTGTCGAATTTCGTCAGTTACGCCTTGCTGCGCTTCGAGATCAACGTCCGCGGCGCTGCCGTAATGGGTTTCGTCGGCGCCGGCGGCATCGGGCAGGACCTGATCGAGGCGGTCCGCAAATTCTACTACACCGACGTCAGCGCCATCTTGATGCTGATCATCATCGCAGTGATGACGATCGATTACGGCACAGAGGCGGTCCGTCATCGTCTGATCGGGCGGGAAAGCCGATGACCGACACGCGCAGGGCGCTGAATTTCGACGATCAGGCCGAAATCGTCCGTCGCTTTCCGGATCAGTTCGGGATCGACTGGTGGCGGCGCGGCCGAGTGATCGGCGGTCTCGCCGTAATGGCGGCGCTGTTCGTGTTCGGGCTGATCAGGCTCGAGATTCCGTTCGACCGTCTGATCAGCGGCTCGATCCGGCTGGTCGAATTCACCGGGATGATGCTGCCGCCCGATCCCGGCTCCTGGGCGCAGGCGAAGATCTATCTGAACGCGATGGGCGAAACCATCGCGATCGCCTTCCTCGGCACGCTCGGCGGCGCGGTGCTGGCATTTCCCGTTTCGTTTCTGGCCGCGCGCAACGTCGTCGGCAGCCGCGTGCTGCAACTCGTCACCCGACGCGGGCTCGACACGGTGCGCGGCGTCGACACGCTGATCTGGGCACTGATCTGGGTCGGCGTCGTCGGTCTCGGCCCGTTCGCCGGCATTCTCGCGGTGATGTGCAGCGATTTCGGCACCTTCGGCAAATTGTTTTCCGAAGCTTTCGAAACCGCCGACAAGCGATCGATCGAAGGCGTCAAGGCGACCGGTGGATCGCACGTCCACAGCATCCGCTTTGGTCTGCTGCCGCAGGTGATCCCGATCCTCGCCAGCCAGGTGCTGTACTATTTCGAATCCAACACGCGCTCGGCCACCATCATCGGCATCGTCGGCGCCGGCGGCATCGGCTTGCAGCTCGCCGAGCAGATCCGCGTCCTGGAGTGGCAGAAAGTGTCGTTCCTGATCATGCTGATCATGATCGCGGTGGCGGCGATCGACTGGCTGTCCGGCAAGCTGCGCTTCGCGATCATCGGTCGCCGCGCAGTCGTGTGACGGCAGTCGCCATTCCTCCTTTTTCTTCCGCCATTTCGGACGTCATCCTCCGCGAATGCGGAGGATCCAGTATTCCGCGGCATCGCAAATGATGCGCCGACTCGCTGGAATACTGGCTCGCCCGCTTTCGCGGGCGATGACGATTGTGGGCGGTGCGAAGCGACGGAACGGAGCTACTCCGTCTCGACCACGAACTGGACCCGTTCCGCGGCGAAGCGGGAGCGGATCGCCAGCAGCGGGCGCCCCTCGCCGTCGACGTCCAGCGCCTCGACGATCAGCACCGGACGGCCGATCCCAAGATCGAGCCGCGCCGCATCGCCGGCGTCGGCAATCGCCGCGGTGATCCGGGTCGAGGCGCGGCGATAGTCGCAGACACCGTACTGCGCCAGCACCTTGGTCATCGAGCCGAAGCGGCGATACAAGGTTTCGGCCTCCGGGAAGCGCTCGGCCGAGCACCAGGTGGTTCCGACGCAGATCGGCGCGCGGTCGGCGAGCCGCAGCCCCTCGATGCGGATGAGCGGCGCGCCCGCCGCAAGGTCGAGCTGCCGCGCCAGATCCTTGGTCGCCGCTTCACGGCTCGCCGCCAGCAATCGACCGCGCGGCTCGTGGCCGCCGGCGCCGACGATTTCGGAGAACCGCGTCCGCGAGCGCAGCGGATAGGCGATCCGCGAGGTCTCGACATAGGTGCCGCTGCCGCGTTCGGCGCGGACCAGCCCCCGTTCGGCGAGCGCCGCCAGCGCGCGACGGACGGTGTGGCGATTGACGCGATGCGCCTGCGCGATTTCGACCTCTCCGGGCAGCTTCTCGCCTGCCGCGTAGTGGCCGTCAGCGATCCCGCGCTCGATCGAATCGGCCACCTTGCGCCACAGCGCGACGCCCGAATCCGGTTCTAGAGTCGTCATCCATCCACATCCGTTCGATCGTCGTCCCGGCCGCGCGATTTCGTCGCGCCGTCATCAAAAAGTCATGGCGCGGCTTTATCAAGTTGTCTATTATCACAGACAACTTGATGCGGGCTAGAGTCAAGATGACGACATCCTTCGAATCCGGTCCCCAGACCCGGCAGGCGGCGATGGCCGTGCTGGTTCATGCCGAGGCGGAGCAGATTGCGGCGCGGCTGTCGGGGTTGGAACTGCCTGCGAACGAGACGCTGCGCGAGCCGGAGAACGGCCTGGTGATGGTCCGCGGCCGGGTCGGCGGCGACGGCGCCGCCTTCAATCTCGGCGAAGCGACCGTGACGCGGGCGGCGGTGCGGCTCGACAGCGGCGAATGCGGCTTCGGCTACACGCTCGGCCGCGACCGCGACAAGGCGCGGCTGATCGCGCTGTGCGACGCGCTGATCCAGCGCCGCGACTATGCCGCGACAATCGAGACTAAGGTGCTGGCCCCGCTGCGAGCCGAGCAGGCAGCGGCGCGGCAGCGCAAGGCCGAACAGACTGCGGCGACCAAGGTCGATTTTTATACTCTTGTGCGAGGCGAGGGTTGATGATGATCGAAACGGTCGAATTGTCCGCAGGCTTCGCCGACAAAGTTACATCGGCGCAGGCGACGTTCCGCGCGGTGATGCAGGCGATGGCGCGGCCGGGCACGCTGCAGCGGCTCGATGCCGAACTCGGTCACGTGCCGGCGCCGCTGACGCCGGCGACCGCAGCGATCGCGCTGACGCTGTTCGATCATGATACGCCGCTGTGGCTCGACGCCACGGCGAACACGCCCGCCGTGATGCAATGGCTGAGGTTTCACACGTCCGCGCCGATCGTCGAAGCGCCCGAAGCCGCTGTGTTCGCGCTGATTGCCGCGCCTGAAACAATGCCGGCTCTCGATCGCTTCGCGCTCGGCAGCAACGACTATCCGGATCGCTCGACCACGCTGGTCCTGCAGCTCGAGAGTCTGGAGGAAGGCGCGGCGTTCGAGCTGAGCGGCCCCGGCATCCGCGGGATGGCGGCCCTGTGTGCGCCGCTGCCGGAAGGCCTCGTGTCACAGCACGAAGCCAACCACGCGCTGTTTCCGCGCGGCGTCGATCTGATCCTGGTCGCCAGCGACACGATCGTCGCGATCCCGCGCACCACGCGGCTCGTCGCCAAGGGAGGCTACTGATGTATGTCGCCGTCAAGGGTGGCGAGCGCGCCATCGACAACGCCCACCGGCTGCTGGCGCACGAGCGCCGCGGCGACCGCGCCGTGCCTGAACTGACGCTGTCGCAAATCTCCGAACAGCTCGCGCTCGGCGTCGATCGGGTGATGGTCGAAGGCTCGCTGTACGACCGCGAACTGGCGGCGCTGGCGATCAAGCAGGCGCGCGGCGATCTGATCGAGGCGATCTTCCTGCTGCGCGCCTTCCGCGCGACGCTGCCGCGGTTCGGCGCCACCGAAGCGCTCGACACCGGCGCGATGCAGGTGCGGCGGCGGGTGTCCTCGACCTTCAAGGACATTCCCGGCGGGCAGATCCTCGGGCCGACCTTCGACTACACCCACCGGCTGCTCGACCCGCAACTCGCCGCAGGCGGCGAGCCTGACCATCCGGCGAGTGCGGAGATGTCAAACGAAGCGATGCCACGGGTCACCGATATCCTCGGCCGCGACGGGCTGATCGAACCCTCGCCCGTGCCGGACGCCGATGCACCGGTCGGCGACCTCACCCGCGAGCCGCTGAACTTTCCGGCCGACCGCGATCTGCGGCTGCAAAATCTGGCGCGCGGCGACGAGGGCTTTCTGCTCGCGCTCGGCTACTCGACCCAGCGCGGCTACGGCCGGACGCATCCGTTCGCCGGCGAAATCCGCTTCGGCGAGGTCGAGCTGGAGTTCGTCGCCGAAGACGTCGGCTTCGCGGTGCCGCTCGGCAGCATCGCGCTGACCGAATGCCAGATGGTCAATCAGTTCAAGGGCTCGGCCACAGAGCCGCCCTGCTTCACCCGCGGCTACGGCCTCGCCTTTGGCCAGAGCGAGCGCAAGACCATGGCGATGGCGCTGGTCGACCGCGCACTGCGGGCGCGCGAACTCGGCGAGGAGGCGCTGGCGCCGGCGCAGGATGAGGAATTCGTGCTGTCGCATTCGGATAACGTGCAGGCGACCGGCTTCGTCGAACATCTGAAGCTGCCGCATTATGTCGACTTCCAGTCCGAGCTCGGACTGATCCGCCGGCTGCGGCAGGACTTTGTCGATGCCGCCGAACGATCCGAGCCGTTGCGGGAGGCCGCGGAATGAACGCGCCACAATACAACTTCGCCTATCTCGACGAGCAGACCAAGCGGATGATCCGCCGCGCCATCCTGAAGGCGATCGCAATCCCCGGCTATCAGGTGCCGTTCGCCAGCCGCGAGATGCCGATGCCCTATGGCTGGGGCACCGGCGGCGTGCAGGTCACTGCCGCAATCCTCGGCCCCGACGACGTGTTGAAGGTGATCGACCAGGGCTCGGACGACACCACCAATGCGATTTCGATCCGCAAGTTCTTCGCCAAGACAGCAGGCGTCGCCACCACCACCAGCACGGCCGAAGCCAGCGTGATCCAGACGCGGCACCGGATTCCGGAAGCGCCGCTGCACGAAGGCCAGGTGCTGGTGTATCAGGTGCCGATCCCGGAGCCGCTGCGCTTCCTCGAGCCGCGCGAGACCGAAACGCGGCGGATGCACGCGCTCGCCGAATACGGGCTGATGCACGTCAAGCTCTACGAGGACATCGCCAAATTCGGCCACATCGCGACCTCCTACGCCTATCCGGTGAAGGTCAATTCGCGCTACGTGATGGACCCGTCGCCGACGCCAAAATTCGACAATCCGAAGATGGACGATTGCCCGGCGCTGCAATTGTTCGGCGCCGGCCGCGAGAAGCGGATCTACGCGATCCCGCCCTATACGCAGGTGGTGTCGCTCGACTTCGAGGACCATCCGTTCACGCGCTATCGGCAGAACGCGCCCTGCGCGCTGTGTGGATCGGAGGAGTCCTATCTCGACGAGATCGTCACCGACGATTGCGGCGGCCGGATGTTCGTTTGCTCCGACACCGATTACTGCGAGACGCGGCAGGCACAGGGCCATCGCGGCAGCGAAAGCGCGCCGCATCAGGAGCGAACCGATGCTTGATCGCACCTCCCCGATTGCGCAGGATCAGCCGCTGCTGGTCGCCGAAGATCTGGCCAAATCCTACGGCCGGCTGCAGGCCTGCCGCGACATCTCGTTCAAGCTGTATCCGGGCGAAGTGCTGGCGATCGTCGGCGAGAGCGGCTCCGGCAAATCGACGCTGCTGCAGATGCTCTCCGCGCAACTCGCGCCGAGCGCGGGCCACGTCTCGTACCGGATGCGCGACGGCGTGCTGCGCGATCTCGCTGCGCTCGGCGAAGCGGAGCGGCGCTTTCTGTTCCGCACCGACTGGGGCTACGTGCATCAGGACCCGGCGCAGGGCCTTCGCATGGCAGTATCGGCCGGCGCCAATGTCGGCGAGCGGCTGATGGCGGTCGGCTGGAATCACTACGGCCGTATCCGCGACACCGCGTCGTCCTGGCTGTCGCGCGTCGAGATCGGGCTCGACCGCATCGACGACGCGCCGCGGACTTACTCCGGCGGCATGCGGCAGCGGCTGCAGATCGCGCGCAATCTCGTCACCGAACCACGATTGATGTTCATGGACGAGCCGACCGGCGGCTTGGACGTCTCGGTGCAGGCGCGGCTGCTCGATCTCTTGCGTAGTCTCGTCACCGATCTCGGGCTTGCGGCTGTCGTCGTCACGCATGATCTCGCGGTCGCGCGACTGTTGTCGCATCGGGTGATGGTGATGCAGGGTGGCCGCGTGATCGAGACCGGCCTCACCGATCAGGTGCTCGACGATCCGCACGAGCCCTACACCCAGCTTCTCGTCGCCTCGATCCTGCCGCCATGAGCCAGCCAATGTCCGCGATGATCCAACTCGGCAATGCCGAGAAGACCTTCGTCATGCATCTGCAGGGCGGCGTGCGGCTGCCCGTGGTGCGCGGCGTGTCGTTCCACGTCGACGCCGGCGAATGTGTCGTTCTGGCCGGGCCCTCCGGCGCCGGAAAATCTTCGATCCTGAAGATGATCTTCGGCAATTATCGCTGCGACGCCGGCCGCATCGACATCCTGCATCGCGGCGCGACGATCGACCTCGCCACCGCGGAGCCGCGGCAGGTGCTGGAGCTGCGCCGCGACACGATCGGCTATGTCAGCCAGTTTTTGCGCGCGGTGCCGCGGGTGGCGGCGATCGACGTCGTTGCCGAGCCGCTGGTTGCGAGCGGCATTGCCAAGACTGAAGCGCGCGGGCGCGCCGGCGAGTTGCTGAAGCGGCTGAACATCGCCGAGCGGCTGTGGTCGCTGCCGCCGGCGACGTTCTCCGGCGGCGAGCAGCAACGCGTCAACATCGCCCGCGGCTTTATCGCGCATTTTCCGGTTCTGTTGCTCGACGAGCCGACCGCCTCGCTCGATGCCGCCAATCGCGAGGTGGTGATGAGCCTGATCGCCGAGAAGAAGCGCGACGACGTCGCGATGATCGCTATTGTCCACGACGACGAGGTGCGCGCCCGGATCGCCGACCGGCTGATCGACGTCGCGAGTTTCGCCGCAGCGGCCTGAAGAGAGACGAGAGAGTGATGACGACCAATTCCGAATTCGTTCTGCGCAACGCCCGCATCGTGCTCGCCGACCGGGTGATCGAGCGCGGCTGGCTCGCGATCGAGAACGGCCGCATCGCCGGGATCGGCGACAGCGGCTTCCCCGCCGGCAGCCACGACATGGGCGGCGATCTGGTGATGCCCGGGCTGATCGAGCTGCACACCGACCATCTCGAAGCGCACTACATGCCGAGGCCGAAGGTGCAGTGGAATCCGGTCGCCGCCGTGGTGTCCTATGACGGCCAGCTCGCGACCTGCGGCATCACCACGGTGCTGGATTCGCTGCGGGTCTGGCGCGAGGAAGGCGCCGAAGACGTCGACGGCCAGGCCGGTGTGCTCGCCCAGGCGATCAGCGACGCGCGCGACGCCAATCTGCTGCGCGCCGAGCACTTCCTGCATCTGCGCTGCGAAATCCCGATGCCCAATGTGGTCGACGAGGCCAGGGAGTTGATCGGCCGCCCCGACGTGCGGCTGATGTCGCTGATGGACCACACGCCCGGCCAGCGGCAGTTTCGCGACGAAGAGAAACTGCGCGATTACTATCGCGGCAAGGGCGCCGGCATGACCGACGCCGAGCTCGACGTGATGTTCGCGCGGCGGCTGTATTGCAAGGAGACCTACGCCGACGCCAATATGCGCGCGATCGTCGCGCTGGCGCAACAACACGAAATCCCGCTGGCGAGCCACGACGACACCACCGATGAAAACGTCACCGACGCGATCCGCGACCGGGTTGCGGTGGCCGAATTTCCGACCACGCTGGAAGCCGCCCGGGGACTGCACGAAGCCGGCATCGACATCCTGATGGGCGCGCCGAACGTGGTGCGCGGCGGCTCGCATTCCGGCAACATCGCCGCGATCGATCTGGCGCGCGAGGGACTGTTGGACATCTTGTCGTCGGACTACATCCCGTCGAGCCTGCTGATGGCGGCGCTGCAATTGCCGCTGCGCGCGCCGGCGATCGATCTCGCGGCCGCCGTGCGTACCGTCACCAAGGCACCGGCCGAAGCGGTCGGCCTGCCGGATCGCGGCGAGATCGCCGTCGGCAAGCGCGCCGACCTGATCCGCGTCCACGTCGCCCACGACGTTCCGGCGGTGCGCAGCGTCTGGCGCGAAGGACATCGGGTGGCATGACCGACCTCGCGCCCATCACAGCACAGGACAGCCGGATCGGACCCGGACGGCTGGTGCTGGTGGTCGGCCCGAGCGGCGCCGGAAAGGACACGCTGCTCGGCATCGCCAAGGCCGCCTGCCTCGGCGAGCGCAGCATCGCCTTTGCGCGGCGGGTCGTAACCCGCGAGCCTTCGCCCGCAGAGGACAATCTGCAGAGTACGCCCGAGGCGTTCCGGAAAATGGTCGCGGCCGGCGAATTCGCGCTGCACTGGGAGGCGCACGGCCATTGCTACGGCCTGCTGCGCTCGATCGACAACGACCTTCGCGCCGGCCGCACCGTGGTCGCCAATGTCTCGCGCATGGTGATCGCGCAGGCACGGCAGAGCTATCAGAACGCGATCGTCGTGCTCGTCACCGCCCCGGCCGAGATACTCGCCAGCCGGATTGCAGCGCGGGCGAGAGGCAGCGACGGCGTCATCGCCGACCGGATCGGCCGGATAGTCCCTGCCGGCAGCGACGCCGATTTCACGATCATCAATGTTGCAAGCCGCGACGATCATGCGCGCGAACTTCTTCGTATCGTCCGCGACGAGGCGCCGACCGAACGGGAAGTTGCACAATGACGATATCCGCCATCACCACGATTGCCGACCTCGAGCAGCTCTACGGCGTACCGAACGACGCCTCGACCGAGAAGGTCGCGGACAAGATCACGCCGCCCTATCGCGCGCTGATCGAGCGCTCGCCGTTCGCGGGGTTGGCGACCGTCGGTCCCGAAGGCCTCGATTGCTCGCCGCGCGGTGACCTGCCGGGATTCATCCATATTCACGACGACAAGACGCTGATGCTGCCCGATCGGCACGGCAACAACCGGATCGATTCGCTGCGCAATGTCGTGCGCGATCCGCGCGTGGCGCTGATGCTGCTGATCCCGGGCTCGACCAACGCGCTGCGGATCAACGGGCGCGCCATCGTCTCTGCCGACGCTGAATTGCTGAACACATTCCGCGTCAAGGGCAAGGCGCCGCGCACCGTGATGGTGATGACGATCGAGGAGATCTACTTCCAGTGCGGCCGCGCGATCCTGCGCTCCGATTTGTGGAATCCCGCCAGGCACGTCGATGCGGCCACGCTGCCGACCCCGGGGCAGATTCTCGCCTCGATGACCGACAATCGCGTCGGCGGCGACGACTACGATCGGGCCTGGCCCGAACGCGCCAGCCAGACGATGTGGTAGCAGCCGAAACAACGGGGCGAAGGCCGCCTTCTCCGATCGCTGGCTGGATCTGTGCGCCGAGGTGTGCATGCCATGTGCGCAGCGCTGCTACGTGCACGTCGTCCCCCTTTTCGGCGGGAACCATACCGCTTTCCCGGACTTCATTTGCTGAATCAGCCCGAAACCCTTTTCGTGAGTAAGCCCCATTCTTTCACCGACCCACACCCAGGCCCTGATCGACCGAACCGAGCTGTTCGCAAGGACGGCATTCGACGAAGCCGAAAAGGCCGATGCCACAGCCGCAATCGATTCCACGCTGTGGGCGGAATTTCGGCGGTCGGGACTGGCGATGGCGGCCTTTCCCGAGCGACTCGGTGGCTCAGGGCTTTGTGAGAACGAGCGGCAGGGCGCGCTCTGCACGGTGTTACGGATGGTGGGCGGCGGCGACCTGTCGATCGGCCGGCTGTTCGAAGGTCACGTCAACGCGATCTCGCTGGTCTGCCGCTACGGGACGGAGGCGCAGATGGCCGCTCTCGCGGCGGATGTCGCGAATGGCGCTCTCTGTGGCGTCTGGGGCGCAGACGATGCCGCCGGCCTGAAGATCGTCGGAGCCGGCGCTTCGACCGAATTGCGCGGCCGCAAGATCCTCGCGTCCGGCGCCGGCTTCGTGACACGCCCGATCGTGACGGCCAAGGCGGGCGACGATCAGTTGATGTGCTTGTTGCGGCTCGCTCCGGACCATCCTGTCGATCTCAGCGGCTGGAGCGCGCAGGGGATGCGATCCACCGCGACGGGCGCTGTTGAATTATCGGGAATTCGTATCGGCGAAGACGAGGTCGTCGGCGTAGCCGGTGACTTCATGCGTCAGCCTTATTTTTCCGGCGGCGCATGGCGTTTTTGCGCCGCGCATCTCGGCGCGATGGAGCGGCTGGTCGAACTGTTCCGGGATCATCTGGTCTCGCGCGGACGCGGTGAAGACCCCTATCAGCTTCAGCGGGTCGCCGATTGCGTGGCATCCGCCCGAACGACACGGTTCTGGGTCGAAGAAGCTGCCCGGAGGTTTGGGAGCGGCGACAAGGACGCGACCGCCATCGTCGGCTTTGCCAACATGACCCGCATGGTCACCGAGCGCTCGGCGCTCGACATCATGGAAGCCGTGCAACGCGGCGTCGGCCTTCCCTCGTTCATTCGTCCGAGCCCGGTCGAGCGCATCTGTCGCGATCTCGCGACCTATCTGCGGCAACCCGTGCCGGACCTTGCGATGAGCGACGCCGCGCGTAGCTGGCTGACGTCTTCCGAGCCGGTGGGGGATTTCTGAATTGACAGCGGCGGATTATCTCGACGCGGTCAGGCGATTACCATTCGGCTCGCGGCATGACCTCACCGGCGGAGCGCCGTTCGTGCTGCTGTCGCCGCACCCGGACGACGAGTCGCTGGGCGCGGGCGGGCTGATCGCGTCGGCCTGCGCCGAGGGGGAGCGCGCAGATGTTGTCGTCATCACCGACGGCGGCGGGTCACATCCGGGATCGCGGCTGTATCCGCGTCAGCGTTTGATCGAAATCCGGCGCGCGGAGTTCGAGGCCGCGGGATCGCTTCTGGGCGTGGCGCCGGACCAGATGCGCCATCTCGGGCTTCCGGACACCAACGCGCCGACCTCGGGGCCGCCTTTCGAAGCGGCTGTGAACGCCATCGCAGAGATCTGCGGCCGCTCGGGCGCCAAATCGCTGTTCGTAACGTGGGACGGCGATCCGCATTGCGACCACCTCGCCGCGGCGCGCATGGCGGACGCTGTGCTGAGCCGGCTTCCACATCTCGCGCTATGGGCCTATCCGATCTGGGGCTGGCATCTCGACCCGTCGACTCCCATCGACCGTCCCCCGCCGCAGGGATTTCGGCTCGACATCTCCAGGTACCAGGACAAAAAGCGCGCCGCCATCGCCGCACATGTCTCGCAGATGACCGACCTGATCGACGATGATCCGGACGGCTTCCGCTTCACCGAAACGACGCTCGCTCCATTCGTCGGCCCATTCGAGTATTTCATCCGGATGCCGTCATGAGCCGCAAGACCACGACCATCCCGCCCGATTATTTCGAACAGAAATATCGCGCCGACATCGACCCGTGGCGCTTTCGCAGCAGCGACTACGAGCGGGAGAAATACCGGGCGACCATCGAGGCGCTCGCGCGGCCGCGATATGGTCGCGGGCTCGAAGTCGGCTGTTCGATCGGCGTGCTCACCGGCCTGCTGGCGCAGCGATGCGACACCTTGCTGGCGATTGACGCCTCTTCCACGGCGATCGCCGCGGCGCGCGAAACACAGCCTCCCAATGTGACTCTCGCCGTCGCGACGTTGCCGCAGGATTTTCCGCCCGGCGAATTCGACCTGATCGTGCTGTCGGAGGTCCTGTATTATTTCGACCGCGACGACCTGCATCGCGTGGCCGAGCTCTGCGCGAACGCGCTTCGACCCGACGGCGAGGTGATTTTGTGCCATTGGCTCGGCGAAACCGACTACCCGCTCACAGGCACAGCCGCCAGTGATCAGTTCGCGGGTGCGGTGGCCGTCAGGCTGCCGGTTCGAGCCATCGTTCGCGACGCGGCGTATCGGCTGGAACGCTTGTCGGCGCACTGAGCGGCAGCCGCAGATGCTGCAGAACAATCTTCGCAATGGCAATCTGCCGCGGCAGATCGGAGGGTCGCAGCGGCGCGCCACGGTGCAGAGCCGGATTGTCGCGACAGAGCTGCTGCCACATCTCGTCGAACGCGGCGCCCGCTCGCGTCACCTGCTCGATCGGCATGTCCTGCGTGTGCCAGGCGCGCGACCTTTGCTTGTCCAGCAGCCGACGCAAGCGGCCGCGATAGATGGCGCGGCGGGTGGCGCGCAAGGCCGGCTCGAGGTCGTCGTCGCAGGGCGCGTCCGGCATCGCGTGACGCAGCCGCATGGTGTCGGCCGCGCCGCCCTGCGCGCGACCGTCGAGACGGCAAGATGTCGTCACCGCAACGGCCATCGAGTGCCGGACCTTGAAACCCGCAGTTTCGAGCGCCGCAGTCAGGGCGATGTCCTCGCCCACCGGGCGCGGCGGCAATCCGCCGATAGCCTGATAGGCCCTCAAGGTGACGGCCAGACTTGCGCCGGAGGATACACGATGGTTCGGCCAGGGATCATGCCGGCGGGGATCGCAGCGGGCGTCGATTTCGGCGATCAGTCCGAGATAGGTGTCTTCGAGCCGGCCGCGCGCGAGAAATTCCGCCCCGAGCCCGACCAGTTCGAGCGGTTCGGCATCGATATAACCCGCAACGCAATCGACGCCGCGCTTCAACTCTTTCATCGTCGCGGCGAACCAGTTCGGCGCCACGCGACTATCGGCGTCGGTGGTGAGGATCAGTCCGTCGGCTGCCCCGCGCTCAAGGAGTCTTGCGGCAGCCAAATCCATCGCCGTCTTGCGGGCTGCGCCCGCCGAGAGTTGTTTGGGCGGCAATTGCGCTTCGATCACGATGACCGGATGTGGAATACAGGATGCAAAGGCGCGCGCGACCTCGGCGGTGCTATCGCTGCAATTGTTCGCGTAGACGAGAATCTCGAACGCCCCGGCTGGTACCGGGCGACCGGAATCGCCGCGCTGCATCGCCAACGCCGCAAGGCAGCGACGGATCGCGTCGGCCTCGTTGTGGGCAGGGATGGCGACAACAGCAGCCCCGGGAGGAGTAGCGAGAATTTTCGTCGATAAATGGTCACGCACCCGACGTCTCTCTTCGCGGCGTAATTGCCATCACCACAAGCGGCCGGTTGCGATTCGGTTCCCGTTCGCGCTCTGGCTAGAGTTGAAGGTCGACCAAACGTCTCAAATGGTACGATGTCGGGACGATTACATAGCGATCGACTTCACCGCAGCGACGAAGCAGTCTCGTGGGGGGCTGCGTCGCAGGGCCACCTTTCAGTTCGGTAGCGGTTTCGAGGCCTTCTGCAGGACGGCGAACACCGCGAGCGACACCAGGCCGAGCAGTCCGGACAGCACCGCGGCACGTTCGTACTCGCCGTTGAAGACGGCGTTGTAGACCTCGAGCGAAATCGTATTAGTCTTGCCGACGATATTGCCTCCGAGCATCAAGGTGATGCCGACCTCACCGAGTGAGCGTGCGGTCCCAAGTACGAGGCCGGCGACGATGGCGCCGCGTATATTGGGAAGGACGACGAACAGAAAGCTGTCGAGTTCGCTGCGGCCGAGCGTGCGGGAGGCCTCGCCGAGGCTCCGGGACACGCTCGCGATCGCCGCCTCGATCGGCTTCACCACCAGCGGCAGCCCGGCGATCACTGACGCCAGCAATACACCCTCGACCGAGAACACGAAGCTCAGTCCCAGACTGCTGTCGAACCATTGCCCGACCGGGCTGCGACGTCCGAGCAGCAGCAGCAGAAAGAAGCCCAGCGCGATCGGCGGAAATACCACCGGGATGGTCACGATCGCGTCGAGCAAGGTGCGGCCCGGCCAGCGCGGCCTGGCCAGCGCCCAGCCTATCATCGTGCCGAGGATGAAATGCAGAACGAGCGTGGCAGCGGCGATTTCGAGAGACAGCGCCGCCGGCCGGATCAGCGCCGGATCGTGAAGCGCATCGACGATCGCCTCGAGCATCGCGCGCTACAGGCCGTGCCGGCTCAGGATGTCGCGGGCCTGCGCGGATTCCAGGAAATGGACAAACCCTTCGGCCGTTCTGGTCGTCGGCGCGCGAACGGCGCAGGCGATCTCGATCGGGTCGTAGAGCTTGGCATCGACGGCCACGAAGCCGCCGATCTTGTCCGCCGCGCCGATCGCATCGGTGGCGTTGACGAAGCCGGCATCGACTTCGCCGCTGGCGACGTAGCCGGTCACCTGCGGGACAGTGGCGACCGCTATCAACCTTGGGTCGATCGCTCCTGCGAGCGCGCTGCGTTCCAGAAACTGGCGTCCGGCCTTGCCGTAGATTGCATTGGCCTGATCCGGAATTCCGATGCGCTTGAACTCCGCTCCGGTGAGATCCCCGGCCTTGGGGAGCGTCAACCCTTTGCGATAGGCGACCACGAGCTTGCCGAAACCGAGACCGACCATCCGCTCGAATGTGGCGCCCTGGGCTCGTTCGAGAACCTTGCGATCCCCGCAGACGATTGCGATCTGACCGCTCTCGCGCGCCTGCGCCAGCACCTGGCCCATGTGGCCGTAGATCTGGAGGACCTTGTCGCCCGACTGCTTTTCATAGGCCGCGGCGACTTCGGCAATCGGCCGCCGATAGCCCGCGCCGGCTGCAAGCGTCGTCTCTTCCGCGAGAGCAGGGCCGAGGAAGAGCAGGATGGAGGCGCCGGTCATAACGGCGCGACGAGGAAACAGGGACATCGCGGGAATCCGCCCAGTATTTGAAACAATGGAGACCGTGCTAGCAGCTTCCGGATACGTTGTATATTACACTATATAACGCTTTGGATTTCAGGGACATCGGAATGGCTGACGGACGCGCAGATGGCCTTGAACTGAAGATCCGCACCGTCCTGAATGGGCCGGCCGGGCCGTTCCTGCTGGATGTCCAGTTAGATGTCGCGGCCGGTTCGCTGGTCGCAATCACCGGACCATCGGGCGCGGGAAAAACCACACTGTTGCGGACCGTCGCCGGGCTCGCCGAGCCACAGCAGGCGTTCGTGCGCGTGGGAGCGGCGATCTGGCGCGACACGCAGGCGAATCGCAATCTCCCGACCCGGAAACGTTCGATCGGCTTCGTGTTTCAGGACTACGCCTTGTTTCCGAACATGACGGTGCGCGGCAATATCGACTACGCCATCGGTTCGCGCAGCCGCATGGCGGAGGTCGACGAATTGCTGCAACTGGTCGACCTCGACGGCCTGGCAGATCAACGTCCCGATCGCCTGTCGGGCGGGCAGAAGCAGCGCCTGGCGCTGATCCGCGCCCTGGCGAGGCGTCCATCGTTGCTGATGCTCGACGAACCGCTATCGGCGCTCGATCCGGCGATGCGCCACAAATTGCAGGACGACCTGCGCCGTCTGCATCGGCGTTTCGGCACGACGACGCTGATCGTCAGTCATGACGCGTCGGAAATTCTGCGGCTCGCCGACCGCGTGATCCGGCTCGATCGCGGCCGCGTCGTGTTCGATGGCCCACCTAACGAGTCCTTCGGTGCAGCCGAGGCCGACGAACGGCTCGTGCTTGTCGGCGAGTATCTCGGCGGCCCCGACGCGAGCGGACATTGTGTGATTCAAATCGACGGCCGCCGCCGGCGCCTCCGGCTGAGCGATAACACCCCGATGCGCTTGAACGTCGGAGACAGGATCGTACTGCGCATCGAACAGGCTGCGGCCCATCCGCTCGTCGCGACTCGTGGTGTTGAGAGCAGCCGATAAGAGTGGGATCCTTGGGAAGAATTCCAAGGGACTCGTGCACAAGCGTGTCCGACGCCCGCCATTGTCGGCGCAGACTTGATCCGCGTCCGAAAATGAAAAAGCCCGCATCATGGCGGACTGGATAACACTCTGAACGTGTTCACGATTTTTTGGTAGCGGGAGAGGGACTCGAACCCCCGACCCCAGGATTATGATTCCCGTGCTCTAACCAGCTGAGCTACCCCGCCACGGCGTCCGCGCATCGGGCCGCGGAAAACCGGGGCCGTGCGAACGCGCGGCATATAAGAAGCCGTGCGCCGCCGTGTCAAGCAATCGCGGACGATCGGACGAAACGGCGATCGGTGCTATTTCGGCTGGATGCTCTGGTCGCCGCCGGGAGTGCCCGGGGGCGGGATCACCCGCATCGTGCCGGTGTCGGGCGTTGGCGCACGAATCTCGGGATCGACCCCGGCCGGCGGACACAGCACGCCATCGGAGCGCGCGAGCTTTTCGCCGAGCGGTTCCTGCGTCTGGCCGGTCGTCGCCCCGGGCGGCGCGGTGCCCGGCGGATGCACCCTCGCCGCGCCGGGGGGACAACCATTCGTCGTCGGGGAGACCGTCGTCGACGGCGATTTCGGCGGCGCCTGCGCCAGCGCAGGGGCCGAAGCGATCATCACACAACCGAATGCCAGCGCGATTTTCCTCATGCCCGTCAACGTGCAGGCCGTCGCGCAGTTCCCGGCGCGCGCAGAGCTTGCAATATCAAAGCTTGCGATAGCGGATCAGCGAGAAATGCCCCATCGGAGGCATCGGCCGTCGCTCGGCGAGTTCCACGCCGCCGTGCCGCGCGGCCCAGTTGACGAGCCGGGCCCACGGGAATTCCGGACGCCAGCCGAGCCGACGCGCGAGCGGCGCGAACGCCAGTTCGAACAGCTTGCGCGGTCCGCTCTCGGCGCCGATGTGGTTCACCAGGATCAGTTCGCCGCCGGGCTTCAGCACGCGGATGAAATCATCGAGCGTCGCTTCCGGGTCCGGCACCGCGGTGATGACGTATTGCGCCACGACCGCATCGAAGAAGTTCTCCGGGAACGCCAGATTCTTGGCGTCCATCACCGCGAGCGTCTCGACATTGGTGAGATTGAGGGTACGGACGCGCTCGTGTGCCCGGCGCAGCATCGGCTCCGAGATGTCGACGCCGCACAGCCGCGTGGTCGGCGAATAATCCGACAGCGACAGCCCGGTGCCGACGCCGACGTCGAGTACACGCCCGCCGATCGCGTCGGCCACCGCGATGGTCGATTGCCGCCCGCTGTCGAAGACTTTGCCGAACACCATGTCGTAGATCGGCGCCCAGCGCGCATACGCCTTGGCGACGCCCGCGCGGTCGATATCGTTTGCCATGCCCCGCCCCGAAAATCCTATCCGCGCATCGCCGCCAGCGCCGGCGAAGTCGCCTCGTCGCGCGACGGGTCCGCGATCGATCGCGGCGCGGCGCTCTTGATGAAGCCGCCGCCGAGCACGCGGGCTTGGCCGTCCGCCGCGTCGTAAAACACGCAGGCCTGGCCGGGCGACACGCCCTCCTCGCCGGCGACCAATTCGATCTCGTAGCCGCCCTTGACGGCGCGCAGCCAAGCCGGCTGCGGCGCGCGCGTCGAGCGCACCCGCACGAACAATTCCAGCCCGTCGCCGACCGCCTGATCGAGCGCGCCGTCGCCGATCCAGTTGACGTCGCGCAGCACGATCCGCTCCATCCGCAGCGCCTCGCGCGGACCGACCACGACGCGCCGAAGCGCCGCATCGAGCCGCAACACATACAGCGGCGCCCGCGAGGCGATGCCGAGGCCGCGGCGCTGGCCGACGGTGAAATGCACGATGCCCGGGTGGCTGCCGAGCACGCGGCCGTTGAGATCGACGATCTCGCCGGGCTCCATCGCGTTCGGCTTCAGCCGTTCGACAACATCGGTGTAGCGGCCGGTCGGCACGAAGCAGATGTCCTGGCTGTCGTGCTTGTCGGCGACCGACAGGCCGAACTGCCGCGCGAGATCGCGGGTCTGCGGCTTGGTCATGTCGCCGAGCGGGAAGCGCAGGAAGTCGAGCTGCTCGCGCGTCGTCGCGAACAAAAAATAACTCTGGTCGCGGTCGCGATCGGCGGCGCAGACGAGCGCGCGCGATCCGTCGGGCAGACGGCGCGACGAGACGTAGTGACCGGTGGCGAGCGCCGAGGCGCCGAGTTCACGCGCGGTCGCCAGCAGGTCGCGAAACTTGACCGAGCGGTTGCACTCGATGCACGGCACCGGGGTCTCGCCGAGCGCGTAGCTGTCGGCGAAGCTGTCGATCACCGACTCGCGGAAACGGCTCTCGTAATCGAGCACGTAATGCGGGATGCCGATGCGTTCGGCGACGTCGCGGGCGTCGTGGATGTCCTGGCCGGCGCAGCAGGCGCCCTTGCGATGGGTGGCGGCGCCGTGGTCGTAAAGCTGCAGCGTGATGCCGACGACGTCGTAGCCCTGCGACTTCAGCAGCGCGGCGGTCGCCGAGGAATCGACGCCGCCCGACATCGCCACCACGACGCGGGTGTCCTGCGGGCGTCCTTCCAGATCCAGGCTGTTGAGCATGGTGTCAGTCATACGCTGAGATCGCGGGGCGGACCGTCGCGACCATTCCTTCCGCCTGTCCGGGAAGCGGTGAAGCCAGATTCCGCAAACCGTCGTGAATGCCGGTCTTTAATATAGTCCGGCTTTCCGAGGCGCAATGCGGCGGCCCCGGTTTTGCGGACAGGCTAGGGCAATTCTTGCCGTGACAGGGCAGAAACGCCGCGGCAGGAGCCCGGCCCGTTCCCTGAACGCGAAAGCTAATCAATTGAATAGGCTGGACAATTTCACCTCATCCAGGCTGGCCCGGTCCTTGCTGAGTAGGGCGTGGATCAGTGTGAGAGCTCGCCCCGTGTTGAATGCCCCTTCGGAGATCGTCTCGACCGCGCCGGCGCCCGCGCAGCGATCGACCGCGCGCCAGGACCGGTCGTCCCCGACCGACAGCTTCGCGTCGCTGGTCGACAGCAACATCGCGGCGGAGACTGCCGGCAGTCAGCCCGCGCCGGCGCTTGACCCGCGCCCCTCCTCGAGCGCGGCCGACGACCGCATTGCCAGCAACCGCCGCAACGATGCGGCGGACCGGGACCGCGCCGGCGATCGTAGCGACGACAGCCGGCGAACGTCGAACGCCGACAGCAGCAAGGAGCCGACGGCGCGCGACGGCGCGACGCGGTCGGACGCGGCCGTGACCTCGAAGGCCGGGGACAGCGGCAAGGGCAAAGAGACCAAGGCGAGCGATGAGAGCAAGTCCGGCGACAGCAAGGACGGCACCGATACCGCGACCACGGATCAGAGCCAGACGGCTGCCGTGACCGCACCGACCACCCCGCCTGTGGTCGCACCGATCGCCGTCGCAGCAGTCACGGTCGACGCCCCGGCGACCGACGCGACCGGAGCGTCAGCACAGGCGATCGGCGATGCAGCGACGGCCACGGCCGGCGGTCCGCTCGCCCTCGCCGCCGCCGCGGCGCTGAAGGCCCAGGCCGCCGTCGCCGACCTCGCTGCGACCGGCCAGCCGGCCGAGACCACCGCCACCGAGGCCGCAACCGAGACGGCGACCGCCACCGGCATCGTCGCGCTCGATCCCAAGCTCGCGGCGCTGGCGGCGCAGCCCAATGCCGGCAAGGCCGGCGCCAAAGCGACGGCTCAATCCGATCCCGCCGCCACGACCAAGACGTCGGAGACGTCGGCTACCGCCGGCGCGGTTCAGGGCCTGCCGCAGTCCGGTGCCGCGCAGCCGCAGACGGCTCAGGGCGAACAGGCGAAGACCACCGAGGCGAGCGCCAGCGCCGTCGATCAGGCGAACGCGCAGCCGAAGGCGGCGGCGCATCATCTCCACGCCGACGCGCAGACGCCGTCGCTGACCGACACCAATGCGCTGCCGCAGACGCAGGTGCCGGCAACGCAGCCGCTGCAGGCCTCGACCGCGACCCAGCAGACCGCCGCGTCGCCGCAGCTCACCGCAGCGCTCGCGACCAACGCGCCGGTGGCGATGCAGGATCTCGCGGTCACCATCGCGGCGAGGGCGAACGGCGGCGCCAGCCGGTTCGATATCCGGCTCGATCCCGCCGAACTCGGCCGCATCGACGTCCGCATCGAGGTCGACCGCAGTGGCAACGTGACCTCGCATCTCACCGTCGAGAAGCCCGAGACGCTGGCGATGCTGCGGCAGGATCAGAACCAGCTGCAGCGCGCGCTCGACAATGCCGGGCTGAGAACCGGCGACAGCGGACTGCAGTTCAGCCTGCGCGATCAGTCGTCGTCGGGTCAGCAGCAGGGTCAGCAGCAGGACAGCGGCCGCCATGCGCAGCGGCTGGTGATCAGCGAGGAAGAGCTGTCGCCCGCGCTCGCCGCCGGACGCAGCTACGGCCGGATGCTCGGTGCGAGCAGCGGCGTCGATATCCGGATCTGAGGAGTCATCACCATGTCAGCCGCAGCAAGCACCGCGACGCCGCCGTATTCGGCCCCCAACCCGAACTACACCCCGACCTCGACGTCGAGCTCGACCACCGGCATCGCCGACAATTTCCAGACCTTCCTGACGCTGCTGACGACTCAGTTGCAGAACCAGAACCCGCTGGAGCCGCTGGACACCAACCAGTTCACCCAGCAGCTGGTGCAGTTCGCCGGCGTCGAGCAGCAGCTCAAGACCAATGAATCGCTGTCGTCGCTGCTGAAGATGCAGTCCACCGCGCAGACCACGCAGGCGATGAACTTCATCGGCGCCAACGCCGTGGTCGACGGCAGCAAATCGCATTACGACGGCAAGACCGCGGGCTGGTCGCTGTCGACCGACAAGCCGGTGACCGCGCAGGTGTCGATCCAGAGTTCGACCGGGCAGACGGTGTATTCCGGCAAGTTCACCCTCAACGCCGGCGCCAACCAGGGCTTCACCTGGGACGGACGCGGCAATGACGGCGCACAATGGCCGGAGGGCGACTACACGCTGTCGGTGGTCGCGACCGACGCCGCCGGCCAGCAGGCCACCGTCTCCACCCAGATCCAGGGCACCATCGACTCGGTCGATCTCACCCAGTCGCCGCCGATGCTGTCGATCGGCGGCCAGACCTTCTCGCTCGACCAGATCAAGAGAGTGGTGAAACCAGGCACCGGCACGACGACGTGACGCAGCCGCGCGGCCTGATCTGACGCATTCTCCTCGGGCGGAAATGCGTTACTGCCCGATCAGCTGATCGGCGAAATACGCGATCGTCTTGCGATAGACCAAAGCGCGATTCCATTCGCGCATCGCCTCGAAATTCGGCGTGCCTTCTTCATAAGAACCGCCGGCCCGCCAGCCTGCGGTCTTCAGCAGATTGGCGGTCGAGGCCAGCACGTCGGGCACGCTGTGGCGCAGGTCGACGTGGCCGTTGCCGTCGAAATCGACGCCGTATTTGATGTAGGACGACGGCAGAAACTGCGTCTGGCCGAGCTCGCCCGCATAGGCGCCGACCATGTCGCGCATTGTGAGATCGCCGCGCTGCACGATCTTCAGCGCCGCCAGCAATTCACCCTGAAACAGCTCGGTGCGGCGGCAGTCGTGCGCCATCGTCGCCAGCACGCGGAACACCGGCAGCTTGCCGATGTCGCCCTTGCCGAAGTCGCTCTCGAGCCCCCAGATCGCCACCAGGATCTGCGGCGGCACGCCGAACTGGCGCTCGATCCGCGACAGTAGCGAGGCGTGACGCTGCAGCATGGCGCGCCCGGACTTGATCCGGCCAGCGCCGACGCGGGTCGCGATGTATTGCTCGAAGGTCTTGTTGAAAGTGCCGCGCTGACGGCGATCGAACGCCAGCACGGCGGGGTCCGGGGTGACGCCGCTGAGCGCCTGGGAAATCACCTCGCGGGAAACCCCGGCCTGCGCCGCCTCGGCCGAGATGCTGGCAATGAAGGTGTCGAAATCGCCGCCGCAGCGCGCGGCCTGGGCGGGCGCGGCGGCGAGGAGCGCGCAGCCCGTGGCGCAGATCAGAAGGGCAAGACGCAAATTGGGCATTTTAAACCATTCTCCAGCTCGACTGGGGTGAGGCGGGCGGCTGATCGCGGATGTGATCGAGACCCATGCGCGTATTGATGCGTATTGCGAGGACAATGCGGCGAATCTAGCATTTCTGGTCTGCAGTTGCGAGGCGCACCCCGGCGCGCCATATTGACGGCAGCAATCATGATCGGCGGATGAACGACGGGCGCCGACGATGGATCCGACAGCCCGTCAGGAGAGGACCGCAACATGCCCCGCACGCTTCTGCGGCAACCGCTGTTCCGGCTGCTGGCGATCAATCTGGCGGCCGGAATCTGCCTCGCGGCGCTGCTGCTCGGCGGCCTGCTGTGGGTCAATCCGGGCCGTCTGCGCGAACTGATCTTCGCCGACTCCTCGCCCGGCACCGCGCTCGGCCTGCTGATGTTCGGCTTCGTGATCACCTTCGGCAGCGCGGCGATGGGCTCGGCGATCATGGCGATGGGCGCCGATCTTCGCGGCGGCGACCGCGGCGGCAGGCGCACCCCGATCGGCCTGATCCCCGGCGCCGAACCGATCCCGGTGCGGGCCGAGCGTTCGATGCGGCCGTCGCGGCGGCAGAGCGAGCGGCGCTTCTGACGCAGCACAGCTCGCCACGCGGTCCGATGGCCGGGACGCACCGGCCATCGGGACTTGATATCAGCAGTTGAAATCACGAATGCCGGATCTCACGCCGCGCGGCGCTGATGCTTGCCTTCGCGGATCTCCTCGATGATCTTGCTCGAGAACGCCTCGAGGTCGCCCGGTTTGCGCGACGTGATCACGCCGTTATCGGTGACCACGGCGGAGTCTTCCCATTGCGCGCCGGCGTTGATCACGTCCTGCTTGATGGACTTGTAGGACGTCATCCTGCGGCCCTTGGAGATGCCGGTCTCGATCAGCAGCCACGGCGCGTGGCAGACCGCCGCCACCGTCTTGCCGGCGTCGAAAAACGATTTGATCAGCTTCAGCGCGTCGGCATTGACGCGCAAGAGATCCGGATTGATCTGCCCGCCGGGCAGCACGATCGCGTCGTAATCGTCGGCCTTGACCGAACCCAGCGCCTTGTCGACCTTGACCGGCCGGCCCCAATCGTCGCCGTCCCAGCCTTTGATCTCGCCCTGTTCCGGCGACACGATATCGACCTGCGCGCCGGCCGCCGTCAGGCGATCGCGCGGGGTTTCGAGTTCCGACTGTTCGAAGCCGTGGGTGGCGAGAATGAGAACGCGCTTGCCGTCGAGTTGGCCTGCCATGATGTAATCTCCGTCGATATTCGGTTGCGCCCCGCCTGCCCGGCTAATCGACAGCGAACGCGATCGTTCCGAACGGACGAGCCCCCGCATGACGCTGAAAAAGCTGTCGCGGCTTGGCCCGCAGGAGCACTGCGGCATCCGGCACGCGCCGCCAGGCCGCCCCCGCAGATCGCGGCGCTGATGTGGCGACCGGCTGCCACAGATTTTCGCCGTCGTCATCGCCCGCCTGGGTGGGGAGAAAAACCCCCGCCGAAGTGACGATCCGGATGATAGTCGAAATAGGAATTTTGTCAAGACAGACCCGGACTCAGTCCGCCCGATGTGACGGCTCCGGTTGCGCCGCGTCGATGGCCGCCGGCCAGAACACCGCCAGCCACACCGTCGGCTCTCCGGCCGCGGTCGCCTCGACGCGGTGGCGGCGGTGCGCCGGGATGTCGACCCAGACGCCCGGCGTCAGCACGACGTCGCGGCCGTCGTCGAAGCGCAGCGTCGCCCTGCCCGCCAGCAGCACGACGAATTCGTCCTCGGCCTGGTCGTACCAGAAGCCGTCGGGGCTCGCCTGGCCGAACGAGACGATGCGCTCGACGCGGACGCCGCCGCGGGCCAGCAGCGTGTCGAGTGCCTCGTCCGGGCCGGCCGCGGGCAGCGGCTGCAGCAGATGTCCTGTGTGCATTGCGAACGTCCTTGTATTTCGTGGCGGCCCGTTTCATACCCCATCCGCCCGCGCCGGCCGCCCGCCGACGCGTCTCGCGACGACGCCGGTGCGCCCGACCAAGGGACGATGCGGCGGCGCCGCGCTGTTTGTCCGGCGTCAAAGAAGACGTCGGCCAATCGGCGTCGGATACCGCGGGGCGCGGCGGATCGCCAACGGCCGGCGGTCCTCACTCAGCCAATCCGACCGGAGCCTTCCGTGCGCCCTGCCGTCATTGCCGCGACCGGCCTCTACACCCCGCCCGACAGCATTTCCAATGCGGAACTCGTCGAGGCGTTCAACACCTATGTGGCGAACTTCAACGCGGCCAACGCCGCCGCGATTGCGGCCGGCGAGATCGAGCCGCTGCAGCCGTCGTCCGCCGAATTCATCGAGAAGGCCTCCGGCATCAAGTCGCGCTACGTGGTGGCGAAGCCGGGCATCCTCGATCCCGAGCTGATGCGGCCGGTGATCCCGGAGCGGCCGAACGAGGAGATCTCGCTGCTCGCCGAGATCGCCGTGAAGGCGGCCGAACAGGCGCTGGCGCGCTGGGGCAAGCCGCGCGCGCGGATCGGCGCGGTGCTGTGCGCCTGCTCCAACATGCAGCGCGCCTACCCGGCGATGGCCGTCGAGGTGCAGAACGCGCTCGGCATCGGCGGCTTCGGCTTCGACATCAACGTCGCCTGCTCGTCGGCGACCTTCGGCATCAAGACCGCGGCGGATTTCATCGCCACCGGCTCGGCCGACGCGGTGCTGATGGTCAATCCCGAGATCTGCTCGGGGCATCTCAACTTCCGCGACCGCGACAGCCATTTCATCTTCGGCGACGTCGCCACCGCGGTGATCGTCGAGCGCGCCGACGAGGCGGAGGACGGCTGGGCCATCCTCGGCACAAGGCTGAAGACGCAGTTCTCCAACAACATCCGCAACAATTCCGGCTTCCTCAACCGCGCCGCCCCTGAAGGCCGCGACCTGCCCGACAAGCTGTTCGTGCAGCAGGGCCGCAAGGTGTTCAAGGAGGTGGTGCCGATGGTCTCCGAGATGATCATCGACCACGCCGCCGAGATCGGCATCGACCCGCACGGCCTGAAACGGATGTGGCTGCACCAGGCCAACATCAACATGAACGAGATCATCGGCCGCAAGGTGCTGGGGCGCGATCCGACGCCGCAGGAAAACGTCATCATCCTCGACGACTACGCCAACACCTCGTCGGCCGGCTCGATCATCGCCTTCCACAAGCACCAGGACGACATGGCGCCGGGCGACCTCGGCCTGATCTGCTCGTTCGGCGCCGGATACTCCGCCGGCACGGTGTTCGTGCAGAAGCGCTGAGGCTGCTGCTCGCCCGTCCCTCACCGAGCAGCGGCGCGCCTCACCGAGCTTGCATCGCGGGCTGACGCGCCTATCTGCCGTTGCAGTCATCGCTGCACCGAGGAGGCCGCCGTGCCGCATCCCGCCATTGCCAGGGGCCATGTCGCCGTGATCACCGGCGGCGCGTCGGGGATCGGCTTTGCGGCCGCCAAGCGCTTCCTGCAGGCCGGGATGAAGGTCGCGATCGCCGATATCGACGCCGATCATCTGGCGCGCGCCGGGGAATTGCTGGCGAACGCCACGGCGGGCGGCGCCGGCGACGTGCTGTCGCTGCAGACCGACGTCTCGAAGCCCGAGCAGATCGAGGCGCTGCAGGACGCGGTGATCGCGCGGTTCGGCGGCGTCGACGTGCTGATGAACAATGCCGGCATCGAGCTGACGAGCACCGCGCTGGGGCCGCGTGACAACTACCAGCGCATCATCGGCGTCAATCTGTGGGGCATCATCCACGGCTCGCAGATTTTTGCACCCGGCATGATCGCGCGCGGCCGGCCGGGACTGATCATCAACACCGGCTCCAAGCAGGGCATCACCACGCCGCCCGGCAACCCCGCCTACAACGTCTCGAAGGCCGGCGTGAAGGCGTTCACCGAGGCGCTGGCGCACGAGCTGCGCAACACGCCGGACTGCGCGGTGACCGCGCATCTGCTGATCCCCGGCTTCGTCTTCACCGCGCTGACCGCGCGCGGCCGGACCGAGAAGCCGGCGGCCGCGTGGACGCCGGACGAGAGCATCGAGTTCATGCTGGCGCGGCTCGCGGCCGGCGATTTCTACATCCTGTGCCCGGACAACGACGTGCCCCGCGCGCTCGACGAGCGCCGCATCGCCTGGGCGGCCGGCGACATCATCGAGAACCGCCCGGCGCTGTCGCGCTGGCACAAGGACTATGCCGACGCCTTCAAGGCGTTCGTCGAGGCCAAGTAGCGGCCGCATCGCGCTGCGCCGGCGCGCTACGCCTTCTTGGCCTTGATCTTCTTGATCTCGCGCATCTGCGCGGAGAAATCCTCCAGCGCGGCGACGGCGTGCTCGCTGAGGCCCTCGCGCGGGAATTCCTTCACCAGCACTTCCAGCGCCTCGCTGATCCGGCCGATCTGCCGGCCGTAGGAGCCGACTTCGTCGAGGATCCTGGCTTCGGTCTGCGGCGCGCTGGAGCGGCCGAGATTGATGTTGAACAGGCTGAACTGATTGCCCATCAGCGTGGCGAAGATGCGCCACGGATTGATCGCCTGCGCCACCCCGCCGGACCACGGGCCGAAACCGCCGAGGGCGGCCGGCGTGTCGGTATCACTGATCGAAAGCGGCGCGAGCATCTGGGCCATGGCGAACTCCTCGAAAAAAAAGCGGTTGGTGATACCAGCGGATGGCGAATGCCGCGATGATAGCGCGATTCCGCGCGCGGCTGCGTCCGGTTTCGGACGGACAGGCGAGCCTGCGGGCCGGCGCCTGCGCCCGGCGCGCGATCGCCCAAGAAACCGATCGGACATGCGTCATCGCCCCTGTTGTTTGAACGGCGCGGGGGCGCCGGAAGCTGATTGCGCGGGAGGCGGCTGCCCCTTCGCGCCGCGCCCCAAACGAGGGCGCGCGGAACGCCGGACGCGCGATGCGTCCGCAGCCTCATGCGCAAGGCAAAAAGCGCATGAGTTAGTCACCACGAAAGCACCGACATGTCCGGCGTTCCGCACGCGGTGAGGCTTCCGGCTTGCTTCGTGCTCTCCCCGGTGGCGTTTGCTACGCTTGGGTTCGTCACCGTCGGGACTGAGCGGCGCGGACGCGAGCGTCCTCACCCTGGTTTCCTGCGGCCGGTCGGCGCGCAGGCGCTCCATCCCTTGACGCCAGCGACGGGCGTCGGGACCACACGATTTGGGCCGGCGCGCAAAGGCGATGCAGATGGGGCGCATCTCCGCCCCGGCCCGCATCGCACAGCGTCGTCGTCATGCGCCTGAAGTCCGGCGGCTCCATAGACCCCGAGGCCAGGCCCTGCGGACCTCCTGCCTCAAAGCCCCCTGCCGCCTTCCCTCCGCGCCCGACGCTGCCGCGTCCACCGCACCCCGCCCCGCGACTAGTGACGATCGCGAGCCGCCCCTCGGTATTGGAGCGGGATGGATAGGAATATATGCTGGGGCAGGATTTTTGTCAAGACGCAGGGCATGATTTGTGCGGACCCCATCTTCGCAGGCCGCACGGTTCGCAAGAGCTAGGCATTCTATTCGGAATTGGCTCAGCCAGCTTTTTGTTTCCCTCGCCCTCGTTGGTATTTTGACTTAAGGCTGTCTTCCCAGTCATTAAACCTACGGGTACGCAAATTCATTCTTGTTTGCTCTAGAAGGCCATAATGAACATCAAAATCCCGCTCGAAGGCTTTGGCGCCCACAAGCAAGTCATTCACGATTCTTGATAGCACCTCAATTATCTTCATTTTAAAATTAGCAGATAGCGCATTTTCGCTATTAAGAAGCGACATCATTTGTTTGGAAATTTCACTCAAATCTCCATTGAACGTTCTGGACCACTGCCCATGCGCTAATTTATTCCTGATCTCGATAATGGGACGCAAGTCGTTATCGATAAGATCATGGATATCCTGCAGGCGATGATAGGCCGTGCGACTCAGAACTTTGGCTGAGAGCTTCGCCTTAGGAAGATGATATCGGCGACGAAATCCCAACTCAACCGCAAGTTTCCACTGATCAAGTTTTGAGGATTCGCCAAGAACGCGCCTTCTTTCGCTATCGGAAAATGCATTCGGTTCATGAAGCATTTTCAGGAACCGGACCTCAGCCCACGCGCCGATGAGCAGAATAAAAGTCTTTAAAAGGGCAGCTGCGGGGGCACTTTGCCCCTTTGCCAAACAATCCTTTAGCTCTCGATAAAATATGCGTGCAGGCGACATCAAGGGCCCGCAGGTTCTTAACATGAGCGCTGTAGCGCTCAGCAACTGACAGTGTCATCCCGTGGATTTCCCGGTCATTAAAAAGCACCTTGATGCTCTTTAATGACCGGGAATCGAACCCGGCTAGACTCCTCGTCTCTCGAAAAGGCGTGTTTCCATTACACCATCATTCAACATCAAGGATGCCATCCTCGCGAAAAAACTTCAAGCCCGCAGGGCGGATTAGTTGAAGGCGCAATCCACCGCGATGCGGATAGTGGGTAAGAGTGCGCAAAACCACCTGTGGCCCTGACGGCTTATGTCGCAGTGACTATCTTTCTCGCAGCTCTAGCGGCGTGGCCGTGCTAGCTCTTATCTGACGCAGCGCACGTAGAGCACCGAAGGTATTGCATGACGATGATCGAGAGCCGGAAGCCGCTGCATTGCGTCGAGCTCGTCACCGGTGAAAACCTCACAGGAACGATACTAATTTCGGATGAAGAGATTCGTGCCCGGATCTATAGTTACACCGACTACTTTCACATCGATGGGGAGAAGCCAATCTTTTTGCAAACCGAGACGAATGAAATCGTCTCACTGCATTTCAACATCACGACGACTGCAGGCGCGAGCTCGCGCATAGAGGCGCCGCAACGGGAGACGCACAAGCAAGAAATTCTTTCAAACGTTGCAGTCGTTGGCCACGATGCGTGGGGATTCGAAGATACGGTCAGGAGGGTCTCCTTCCACGTGAAGTACACGAACGAGCTGATGCGCCATGACACTAAAGTCAAAGCGATCGGCCGCAGTCGCCTCCCAGGGGAGGAACACTTCTTAATCTTTAAGGATACCTCGCAGGGAGTGACCCTTCGAGCGTGGTATGGCGCGACGTATGGGAGTGAGTTTGAGGGAGCAAAGGAGCTCTGGCCAACATTCGAAATCGAATTTGACGAGCCGCGAAGCATCCAAGAGTACCTCGATCACGTCTCGGACTACGTAAATTTTTTGGCGTTCTGCTTTGGCGTTCACCTTAAGCCATCGGGAATCCGGATCGACCGCCTTTCCTGCGCGCAGATGATGAAATCTGTCGAAAATCGCGAATACGCCGGCGACCATCAAGTGCACTACGTGTGGCCTGAGGTGGAGGTCGATACTCGCGATCTCTGGGTCGGCGGCTCGCCGGTACGATGCTGGGACGACAAGGAACTGGCCTCTTTCCGCGAATGCCTTGTTGCATGGATGAACCGGGCGGCGGCATGGCGGCGACCAAATGCACTCATGATGGCGAGCTTTGGTCTGAAGAATGTGGTCTCTTCGGAACGGCTACTCAACGCTTGCCGCTGGCTTGAGGACATCCCTATCTCAAAAGCGCAGCCCGTGCTCTCCAGTTCCGATATCGATGCAATCGTGACAGTGGCGGCGGCGAAAGCGCAAGAGCTCGGCCACGACATCGCCATTTGCGAGCGGATTGCGGGCTCGATCCGCAGGATCAGAGCGGAAACTGCTGAGCAACAATTCAAGCGGCTTGTTGGTATGGTCGAAGCACAGTTCGGCAAAGGCGTTCTGCCCGACGAGGCAGTCGACCACCTGAAGCGCGCGATTGGCTTTCGCGGCAAGAGCGCCCATGGTCACTTCAATCCAGAAAGCGACGCCCAATTCCGTGCCTTCTCGAAGTCAACGCGTGCGATGGAGGCGCTTTGCTTCCTTCTGACAGCTCTCGAGCTTCCGATCTCTGAAGAAGGGGTGGGGCGAGTTAAATACAATCCCGTGCTCCGAGACTATCGTCTTGCGTACGACTAGCCCGTAGGTCGGACTAGCCGAAGGCGTCATCCGCCGCGATCGGAGTGGTGGGTTACGGCTTCGCCTAACCCACCCTACGGTTCTCTGCCTGATAGCAACGGCCCTGGATTTGGCAGAGCCTCCTCATCCCGAGCAGCCCGGCGAAGCCCGCAGGGCGGAGCCGGGCGTCTCGAAGGATGAGGCCGCGGGGGCCCCGCGGCGCATGGTTCGAGACGGCGCTGCGCGCCTCCTCACCATGAGGCGGTACGGGTCGTGAGATCTCCGGATCACCAGGGCTGATGGCATCAGCAAGCGCAGCCCGCATGAGCGCAGCGATATGCGGGGGCGTGGTCCCGGATGTCGCTTCGCTCATCCGGGCTACGCACGACGCACAGCGCCCGTGTCCCTCACCCCAGCCCTCTCCCGCAAGCGGGAGAGGGAGCGCGCCGCGCTCCTTCTCCCCTCCCCCTTGCGGGGAGGGAGCCTACCCCGGACTTGATCCGGGGTCGGGGGTGGGGGGCCGCGGGCACTGCGACTCGTGGCACCCCCACCCCGGCCTCCGCGGAGCCTGTGCCCGGACGCAAAGCGCCGATCCGGGTGCTCGGCCGACCCTCCCCGCAAGGGGGAGGGGGACCGATAGCCGTCGGGCGGATCAGCCGAAGGCTTCATCCGCCGCGATTGGTGACGGTGGGTTACGGCTGCGCCTGACCTACCCTACGGCTCCTCGTATTTGGACGGCCTACGTGTCGCGCTGCTCGCGGCTGTGGAAGACGCGCAACATCAGGACCGCTTCGGCATCGAACGTGTAGCGGAGTACATAGACCGCGTTGAGCACCGGCAGATTGAGCTCGCGATAGCCGCCGGGGCCGGGACGCCCGATCCGCGGATAGTCGGCAATCAGCCGCGCCTGCTTGACGATTTCGGCCGCGATGCGATTTGCGATGGCGGGATGGTTGTCGCGGAGAAATTCGGCGAAGCGTTCGAGATCGGCGACGGCAGTTCCGACCAGACGAGCTTCACGGTGGACTTCTATCGGTTTCTGGGAAACGGCTTGTAGTCGGGCGTGCCCCATGTGGCGAGCCAGCGCTCGACCTCGTCCTGCGGGTTGGTCGCTTCCTCGCCGGATTTGATGGCGGCCACCTGCCGATCGAGTTCGACGAGGTCTTCGGGGGAAATGTCGACCGGGGTATCGGCCAGCGCCGTCAGGCCCGCGACCAATTCGGCGACCGAGACGCCCTGCGCGTCGGCGCGTTCGCGAAGACGGGTTGCGGTGGTCTCGTCGACCTCGATCAGGTGCCGCTTTGATGCCATCGGCTCTGCCTCGGCTTCATCACAGGTGGAAGGTGGGCACGGCGCTGCGCGCCTTTGCCCACCCTACGATTAGTTATCCAAAAAGCTCCGCAGCTTCCGCGAGCGGCTCGGATGCTTCAACTTCCGCAGCGCCTTGGCTTCGATCTGGCGAATGCGCTCGCGGGTCACCGAGAACTGCTGGCCGACTTCTTCCAGCGTGTGGTCGGTGTTCATGCCGATGCCGAAGCGCATGCGCAGCACGCGTTCTTCGCGCGGGGTCAGCGAGGCGAGCACGCGCGTGGTGGTCTCGCGCAGGTTCGACTGGATCGCGGCGTCGATCGGCAGCACCGCGTTCTTGTCCTCGATGAAGTCGCCGAGATGGCTGTCCTCTTCGTCACCCACCGGGGTTTCGAGCGACAGCGGCTCCTTGGCGATCTTGAGAACCTTGCGGACCTTCTCCAGCGGCATGCCGAGCTTTTCGGCGAGTTCTTCGGGGGTCGGCTCGCGGCCGATCTCGTTGAGCATCTGCCGCGAAGTGCGCACGATCTTGTTGATCGTCTCGATCATGTGCACCGGAATACGAATGGTGCGGGCCTGGTCGGCGATCGAACGCGTGATCGCCTGCCGGATCCACCATGTCGCGTAGGTCGAGAATTTGTAGCCGCGGCGATATTCGAATTTGTCGACCGCCTTCATCAGGCCGATATTGCCCTCCTGAATGAGATCGAGAAACTGCAGGCCGCGGTTGGTGTATTTCTTGGCGATCGAGATCACCAGACGAAGGTTGGCCTCGACCATTTCCTTCTTGGCCTGGCGCGCTTCGCGCTCGCCCTTCTGCACCGAGTGTACGATCTTGCGGAATTCGCCGATCTCGAGCCCGGTCAATGCGGCCATCGACTGGATCTCCTGGCGCAGCTCGCGGATCCGGTCCTTCTCGTGGTGGACGAAGTTCTTCCAGCCCTTGGCGCTCAGTTTCGAGACGCGGTTGAGCCAGCGCGGATCGAGCTCCGAGCCCTGATAGTTGCGCAGGAAGTCCTCGCGCGCCACGCCGTGGCTGTCGCCGAGCCGCAGCAGCCGGCCCTCGAACGACACCAGCTTCTTGTTGATGTCGTAGAGCTGCTCGACCAGCGAATCGATACGCGCCTGGTTGAGCCGCAGCGACTTCACCTCGACGATGATTTCGTCCTTGAGCTTCTTGTACTTGCGCTCCTGCGAGGGCGACAGCTGCTCGTTCTGCAGCTGGTTGGCGATGTCCTGCTCCTGCAGCTTGCGCAGCTTCTTGTAGTTGTCGGCGATCTTGTCGAAGGTCTCGACCACTTTCGGCTTGAGCTCGGCCTCGATCGCGGCGAGCGACATCTGGTTCTCGAACTCGTCGTCGTCCATGTCGCCTTCGGCGGCGCCTTCGCCACCACCCTCGCCGGCGGCCGGGGCCGCGGCGGGCGCCGCGCGCTGCTGCGCGGGACGGAACGGCGTCGCCGACGGCGGCGCGGCGGGCGGCGCGACATGCGCGGGCGCGCCGGCGTCGCCTTCGCCCTCGGCGGTGGTTTCCTCGCCGCCATCGCCGGCCATCGCCGGGTTCATGTTGGCCTTGGCGTCGGGGCCCGCATAGGTGGCTTCGAGATCGATGATGTCGCGAAGGAAGATCTTGCCTTCGTTGAGCTCGTCGCGCCAGATGATGATCGCCTGGAAGGTCAGCGGGCTTTCGCAGAGTCCGGCGATCATCGCCTCGCGGCCGGCCTCGATCCGTTTGGCGATGGCGATTTCGCCCTCGCGCGACAGCAGCTCGACGGTGCCCATCTCGCGCAGATACATGCGGACGGGATCGTCGGTGCGCTCGCCGGGCTCGGACTTCTTGGTCTCGGTGACCGCCTTGGCGGTGACTTCGACGAGGTCGTTATCGGGCTCTTCCTCGGCCTCGTCCTTGGCGTCCTCGTCGTCGCTGTCGCTTTCCTCGGCCTCGGACACGTTGATGCCCATATCGGACAGCATCGACATGATGTCCTCGATCTGCTCCGGCGAGGTGGTGTCGGACGGCAGCACTTCGTTGAGCTGATCGAAGGTCACGAAGCCGCGCTTCTTGGCCTGCTTGATCATCTTCTTGACGGCCGCGTCCGACAGGTCGAGCAACGGCGAGGGAGCGTCGGCGGAGTCCTTCTCCGGCGCGTCGGCCTTGTCGTCCTTTTCCTTGTCTTTCAACTGAACCGTCTTCGCCTTGCTGGCCATTCACTGCTCCTGAACGCGCGCATGACGATCGCGTCGCCGCGTCGCCAAAAAACTCGCCTTAAACTTGCCTTGCCGGGTGAGACGCGCAAAGGGCGGCGCTCGCCTGCGCCACCCGACACGATCCCGTTTGGTGGTTTCCCAAAAATGGTGCCCGAAGGCCTTCTACCGGAATGCCGTTAAGCCCTTACTAACCCTGTTTTTGCAGCCAATGCGCGGGTTTGGCGAGTCTTTTCACGGCACCCGCCGTATCAACCGCCGCGAACCCGGTCACACGCTCCGATGGAACCGGCCCGATGACTGGCCGAATCCCTCGATCAGCGCCTCAGTCCCTTCCACTTCCGAGAGCCGTGCCTTGACGTCCCTCAACCAGGCGACGTTGGCCTCGCTGCCGTCTTCACCCAAAGCCAGCTCGGCATCCTTCAATTCCCTAAGTAAGGAGTGAGATTGTCGATGCAAGGCAACGAGTTGCTGCCACGTCGAAAGAACGTCCTCGGGCGCCGCATCGGGCCCCGCGCCCCACACCGCGTGGGTCGTGATCGCGCGTTCAAGGCGTTGCAATTGCTCGGATAAACCGGCCTTGGCGAGATCGGCCCGGAGTTTCTCGGACTGCCCGGCCGGATCGTCGGCATGGTGAAGGTCACCCGCAAAGGCGGCGATGATCGCCGCGCGCAGCCGGTGCGCCTCCGGATGGGCGAATTCCAGCGCGGCGACCTCTTCGAGGTGGTCGTGCAGCAGCCAGGGGTGATTGAGCAGCGATTGCAGAATCAGCGCCTCGCGGCGGGACAGCGCACTGCGCTGGCCGCGCATGATCGGGCTCGACGCCAGATCGGGGCTGGAGACCTGATACGGCCCGCGCCCCTGCGGCGGCGAGCTGAGCCCGGTCTGCCGGCCGAACGGCGCATATCGGCCGCCGCCCTGTGGAAAACTCCCGCGCGGCGCAAACCGGCGCCCCGAATCAGCGCCACCGCGCGCCCCGCCGCCGGCCCGGAAGCCGCCGCCGAAACCTCCTCCGAAGCCACCCTGCGGCGCGAAGGCGGCGCGCAGCCGCTCGGCCCAATCCTGGCGGTAATAGCGCCGCACCACCTCGTCGCGGATGCCGTTGGCGAGCTCGTTGATCCGCGCCTCCAGCGCCGCCCGGCGCTCCGGCGTGGCGAAACTGCCGCCTTCGGATTCACGCGACCACAACAGATCGGCGAGCGGCCGGGCCACGCCGATCACCTCCTCGATCGCCAGCCGTCCGCCGGCGCGGGCGAGATCGTCGGGGTCCTGGCCCTCGGGCAGCAGCGCGAAGCGGAGACTCTTGCCGGGCTTGAGATGCGGCAGCGCCAGATCGGCGGCGCGATACGCCGCCTTCTGGCCGGCGCGGTCGCCGTCGAAACACAGGATCGGCTCGTCGGCCATCTTCCACAGCAGTTGCAGCTGGTTCTCGGTCAGCGCGGTGCCGAGCGGCGCGACGGTGGCGGCGAAGCCCGCCGTCACCATGGCGATGACGTCGATATAGCCCTCGACCACGATCACCGACGCGGCGCCAGTCGGCGTCGCCTTGCCGGCCGCGTCGTGCGCAGCCTTGCGGGCGGTGGCGAGGTTGTAGAGGTTGTCGCCCTTGTGAAACAGCGGGGTTTCGGGCGAGTTCAGATACTTCGCCGCGACGTCCTTCTCCAGCGCGCGACCGCCGAAGGCGATCACCCGGCCGCGGATGTCGGTGATCGGAAACATCACCCGGTCGCGAAACTTGTCGAACGGCACCGGGATGTCGTCGCCGGCCGACAGCAGCCCGGCCTCGATCATGCTCTCGACCGAAACGCCGTGACCGCCGAGATGCTCCTTCAGCGCGAAGCGATCCGGCGAGGCGTAGCCGATGCGGAATTTGACCTGGGTCGACGGCAGGATGCCGCGATCGGCGAGATAGCCACGGGCGCGGGCGCCGGCGCGCGAGGCGAGATTCTCGGAGAAGTACACCGCCGCCATTTCCATGACGTCGTAGAGCGAGCGGCGGCGCTGCTCCTGGCGCGCTGCGTCGGGCGTCGCGGCCGGCAAGGCGAGGCCGGCCATCGCGGCGAGCCGCTCGACGGCTTCGGGGAAATCCACCCCGTCGGTCTGCATGACGAAATCGAAAATCGAGCCGTTCTTGCCGGACGAGAAGTCGAACCACGCCTGCTTCTCGTCATTGACGAAGAACGACGGCGTCTTCTCCTGCTGAAACGGCGACAGCCCCTTCCACTCCCGCCCGGCCTTCTTCAACTTGACCCGACGGCCGACCACCTCCGACACCAGCAGCCGGGCTTTCAACTCGTCGAGAAATTGCGGCGAAAAGCGCATGGGGTTCGGAGGCTCTGGGTCGGGCGCGGTGGCGCCAACCGACTAGGGATATAGGGACAATCGAGGCAGAGGCGTAGGGCGGCAGAGTTCTCCCGGCTATTCACAGCCAGCCAGTTGTCACCCGACATACGATCGTATATACAGTTCGGAGAAAAGAAATTGGGAGGACCGCCTGCGTGGGCAGCGATTAATTGGCTCTAACGCATGGATTCTTTCCCATGGAAGAGGAATTCGACCTCATATCCGTCATCGGATTTGAGTGGGATGACGCAAAGAATAGACGGAATCTCGTTAAGCACGGCCTCGATTTCGACGAGGCGGCGGAGGTTTTTTACGATCGGATCGCTCTTCGCCGATCGGATCGCAACAACGAGGAGCGGTGGATCGCTGTCGGAGTATCCCACGGCCGGATCGTCACGGTGATCTTCACCCGACGAGACGACAAGATCAGGATTATCTCCGCGCGACATCCGAGACCCAATGAAGAAAGAGACTATCGTCACGCGCAAATGGGGCGACCGGAGGAAGGGCAAGACTGACTGGGCCCGCTTCGACGCCATGACTGAAGCGGAGATCGAGGCCGCGATCGCCAGCGATCCCGATTGGGCCGGGACCGAGGATATCGACTGGTCAAAGGCCGAGCTGATCATGCCCGCCGCCAAGAAGCCGATCTCGATTCGGCTCGACGAGGACGTGCTGACGTTCTTCAAGCGCGACGGCAGCGGCTATCAGCGACGGATCAACGCCGTGCTGCGGTCCTATATGGAACAGATGAGCAACCCGAAGCGGCGAGCCTGACCGGGATTCGATTGCGATCACGCAACTCTTGATTTTAGGCATCCTGCAAATGCATGCCAGTCCTCGCAACATTCCGCATTGCGGTATGAAAATCCAACGTTAAATCAAGGTCAATTCGCAACTGCGGCAGATTTGATCTGTCTCATTGCTGCACCGCAGAAGCGGGACTTGAGTGTCGCACCCACGCGCGATGCGCGGGAGTCGAGGGAGAGCGATTCACCAAGGTCCAGGGCTCACTTGCGCCGATTCCGGCAACGGAACCGGGCGCAGTCGACCAATAAGGAGCCAGAACCATGGCGAATTGTAACTGTTGCAATGTGGAAATGACGTCGCTCGGCGTGGAGACCGTCGACGGCGTCTACGCGATCCACTCCTGGAAATGCGACGATTGCGGTCACGCGCTCGACATCGCGACCGCGGCTGTCGACGCCTACGACTTCCCGAGCTTCTGCCTCACCGAGCCCGGCAATCCGGAATGGCTGACGCTGCTGCCGCTGGCCGGCAACGCCCATATCGAACTTCATCTGAACCGCTAGATCGCTCAAATGCAGAGTCGTCATCCTGAGGTGCGCGCGTAGCGCGCCTCGAAGGATGCGGCGAAGGGCACCTGCGGCCCATCCTTCGAGGCCCGCCGCGCCGCGCATAGCGCGGCCCAGCGGGCACCCCGGATCAAGTCCGGGGCAGGCTCTCAGGATGACGGCGGCGGTCGGATCGCAAGGTCTGATTCCATCAATAGCAGAACGGCTCCAAGTCCGCCGACGCAGCTTCAGCCGGCACTGTCCGGCCGAAATCGCCCAGAGACGATCCGCGGCAGGTCCGCGACCTCCCAGTTGTAGATGTAGACGAACACCTCGATCGCGGCGCCATTCGCCAGCGTGACGCTTGCGATGTCGCGCCGATACTCGGCCGGTTCGGCGTCACCCGGTCCGCAGCCTTCGTAGTCGTCGAGCTGCGCCAGCAGCTCGCGTGGCCGCCTCATCCTGAATACTTCGCCGAACACGATGTCGGCGGGAACGGCGGCGGCGACCAGGCCCGGATAGTGCCGGATCCGGTACAGCCGGCCCGGCATCGTCGCCGGGCCGAGACACTCGGCTTCGACAGACAACAGCCGCGCCATCGGATTGTCGAAGCCGCGCATCAGCGTGCCGTAGACGAACAACCGATCGAGCATCGCATCCGGCTCAGCCATCGACTCAGCCATCGACTCAACCCTGCGCCGCCGCACTCACTTCGCGCGGCGCATCGTCTCCGGCCGAGACCACGTTGATGCTGACATCCATCCGCAGAAACTCATCGGCGCCGCCGAAATAGCTGCCGTGCAGCGGCACCGCCTGCATCGGATCGCGCGCCACCGCCACCCGCACCAGATCGCGGCTGCCGATGATGCCATTGGTCGGATCGAACTCGATCCAGCCGGCGCTCGGCAGATAGACCTGAACCCAGGCGTGGGTCGAGCCGCCGCCGACATAGCCATGCGCGCGGTCGCCATGCACGAACAGATAGCCGGAGACGAAGCGCGCGGCGATGCCGAGCCGGCGCAGCGCCTCGATCATCAGCAGCGCGAAATCGCGGCAGGTGCCGGAGCGGGTCTGCAGCGTGTCGAGCGGATGCTGGGTGCCGTGGGCATGGCGCTTGCGATAGCTGAACGCGCCGCGGATGCCGTGGGTGAGGCCGCTGAGGATATTGAAGGTCGGCGTCGAGCCCTGGGCATCGAGAAAGCTGAGTGCCCAGGCCGACAATTCGCCATCCGGATCGCCATATTGCGGGCGGATGAACGGCTCGAGGTCGGGAAACTCCTCCTCGTCGTACATGAACGGATAGAAGAACGCGCGGTCGTCCGGCGTCAGCGCGAAATCTTCGCTCGGATGATGCTCGACGGTGGCGGTGGAATCGAAGGTCAGCGTGGTCGCGCGCCGGTCGAACGTCGCGATTGCGACGCTGTTGCCGAACACGTCGTGGATCCAGCGCAGCGTCGCCGGCTGCGGCGTGATCACCAGCGCGCCCTGCAGCATCCGCAGATCGTGACCGTCGCTCGGCCGCAGCATCACCCGGTGTTCGCCGAAGGCGACCGGACGGGCGTAGTGATATTCGGTGCGGTGATAGATGGTGAGTAAGGGCATGGGCAACGATCTGGATCTCGACTTTGCGGCGCCGAAACGATACCAGCAACGTCCGGGGCGGACTGCTGATTTGATAGGCATTTCAGACATGAGCGGCGCGAATGAATCCCTACGCCTCGACGACGGAGATGTTCCGGTCATCGAGCGAAATCCGGCGGGAGAATCGCCGTTTCTGCTGGTTTGCGACCATTACGGGCGCAAGATCCCGTCGCAGCTCGGCGATCTCGGCCTGCCCGAAGCCGAACTCACCCGGCATATCGCCTGGGATGTCGGCATCGCCGGCGTCGCCGAGCGATTGTCCGACGCGCTCGGCGCGCATCTGATCGCGCAGCGTTATTCGCGGCTGGTGATCGACTGCAACCGGCCGCCGAGCGCCGAGAGCTCGATCCCGCTGGTCAGCGAGACCACCACGATCCCCGGCAATGACGGGCTGACGCGCGAGCAGGCCGAGGAGCGGCGGCGGCTGATCTTCGATCCGTATCATGCCCGGATCGAGGCCGCGATCGACGCCCGCCTCGCCGCCGGACGGCCGACCATCCTGCTGGCACTGCATTCGTTCACGCCGGTGTATCACGGCATGGCGCGGCCCTGGCACATCGGCACGCTGTATCAGCACGACAGGGTGCTGCCGCCGCTGCTGCTCGCCGAGCTGCGCCGCGAAGAGGGACTCGTGGTCGGCGACAACCAGCCTTATGCGGTGAGCGACGCCACCGACTACGCGATCCCGGTGCACGGCGAGGCGCGCGGGCTGATCAATTCCGGCATCGAGATCCGCCAGGACCAGATCATGTCCGAGCAAGGTCAGGCGGAATGGGCAGAGCGGCTGGCGCGGGTGCTGACCGCGATCGAGGAAAAGCTGCGGGCGCGACAGGCGCTCAGTTGATGGCGTCTCACGTGACCCTCTCCCCGTCATTGCGAGGAGCGAAGCGACGAAGCAATCCAGCGGCCCGGTGCGCGGCGCTCTGGATTGCTTCGCTTCGCTCGCAATGACGTTGAGAGGCTGTCCGCGACCTAGACTCGTAGGATGGGTTAGGCGCTCTTGCGCCGTAACCCATCGCGACGTATCGCAGCGTCGCATCGGTGGGTTACGCGCTGCGCGCTAACCCACCCTACGGTTCTACGTTGACGCTTTCCCCGTCATTCTACTTCGCCCGGCTGAGCGCGAGCCAGACGCCGCCGCCGATCATGAAGCCGCCGGAGACACGCGACAGCAGCCGGGTGCGGCGGGCCGAGAACAGCGTCCGCGCGCGCCCCGCCAGCAGCGCGTAGACCGCGTCGGTGACGGCGACGATCGCCATGAAGGTCACGCCGAGCAGCGCCACCTGCGGGACGTGATCGCGCTGCATGTCGACGAATTGCGGGATGAACGCGCCGAAGAACACCAGCACCTTCGGATTGGCGAGCAGCACCACCAGCCCCTGCAGGAAGAAGCCGCCGCGCGGCGGCGGTGGCGGCGCGTCGCTCGCGACGCCCTGCACCGGATTGCGGATCAGCCCGATGCCGAGCCACACCAGATAGGCGGCGCCGAGCAGGCGCACCCAGTCGAACCAGGTGGCCATCGTCGCCATCAGCGTGGTCAGGCCGGCCGCCACCAGCGCGATGACGAGGCCGAGGCCGAGCTGCGCGCCGGCGATGTTGGCCAGCGCGGCGCGGCTGCCGTGGCGCAGGCCGTTGGCGATCACCAGCGTCACCACCGGCCCGGGCAGCAGCGCCAGCACAATGCAGGCGCCGACATAGGTGAGATACAGTTCGAGCGACATCGGCATTTCCATTCACGACCGGATTTCGGCGTGAAGGATAGCAGCGGCGCGGCGGCAATGCGAGCCGAGCCAGCCGCGCAACTTCAGTTGCGCGTCGCGGCCTGCGGCAGCGTCAGCACGTTGTCCGGCGCGGTCTCGGGCATCGTCTCGGGCAGCTCGGCCGCCACCGGCGCGACGATCTTGCGATACAGGTGCCAGGTGGTGTGGCCGAGGATCGGCAGCGTCACGACCAGGCCGAGGAAATACGGCAGCGCCGAGACCGCCAGCAGCAGCACGATCGCCGCGGCCCAGGCGATCATCGGCCCCGGGCTCATCACCACCGCGCGGACGCTGGTCAGCATCGCGGTGACGAAATCGACGTCACGGTCGAGCAGCAGCGGAAACGACACCACGGTCAGCGAGAACAGCACCAGCGCCAGCGCGGCGCCGACGCAATTGCCGACCGCGAGGAACACCAGCCCCTCATTGGTGGTCAGCACCACCGAGATGAATTCCTGCAGGCTGCCGAACGAGGCGCTGACGCCGAGGAACAGCGCGATCAGCAGGCGGACCTGATACATCCAGATCACGAACAGGAACAGCGTGACGAACGCCATCCAGCCGAGCTCGCCGCGCGTGCGGATCAGCCCGACGATCTGCATCGGCGACGGCTTCCTGCCGGCCTCGCGCTGGCGGCTGACTTCATACAGGCCGAGCGCCACGAACGGCCCGATCAGCGCGAAGCCGGCGGCGAGCGGATAGGCCAGATACACCATGTGCAGCGCGGTGAGACACAGCAGGATCAGCACGCCGCCGGCGGCGTAGAACGCGCCGAAGGCGAGGCCGTACAGCGGCGCGGCCTGGAAATCGCGCAGGCCCTGGCCGAACGCATCCGCGATATCGGCGAACGTGACGCGCCGGACGACGGGATCAACCTTACCGGAGATCGACATGGTCGACATGGTCGCTCCTCCCTGGTCAATGGTTGCGATGATCGCTTGTTGTTAGTTGCGCCGATTAGGCGCCGGGGTGCGGTCGGCGTCAATGGCCATGCGCGAATGCTGCATCACAAGATCGAGCGATGAGTTCGCGATGCAGCATTGGCACGCAGTGCAGCAAATGCGTCGTTGCTTTTCGGAGCTTCGATCGGGAGCGCGCTCACCTCTCCCCGTCATTCCGGGGTGCTCACGCAGTGAGCGAGCCCGGAATCCATAGCCCCTGCACTCGCGGGGTCGCGGGGCCGATGGCGGCCGCCTTCGCCCACCACGAACACCTGTGGTTATGGATTCCGGGCTCGCCGCTCCGCGGCGCCCCGGAATGACGGAGTGCCTATCCCTTCGCCCGCAACTCGCGGCGCAGCACCTTGCCGGTGGCGGTCATCGGCAGGGTGTCGGTGAAGGCGACGAGGCGCGGATATTCGTGGGCGGCGAGCTGGACCTTGACGAAATCCTGGATCTCGCGGGCGAGCGCGTCGCCCTTTTCAAAGCCCGGGCGCAGCACGATCCAGGCCTTGATCGCCTCGGTGCGGATCGGATCCGGCACGCCGACCACCGCGGCGAAGGCGACCGCCGGGTGCTTCATCAGCGTGTGCTCGATCTCCGACGGACCGATGCGATAGCCGGCCGAGGTGATGACGTCGTCCTCGCGGCCGTCGTACCAGAAGTAACCATCGGCATCCTGCGTGCCGAGATCGCCGGTGAGCAGGAAGCCGCCGGCGAACTTCTTCGCGGTCGCCTCCGCGTTGCGCCAGTATTCCAGCATGGTCACCGGATTGGGCTGGCGCACCGCGATGATGCCGCGCTCGCCGCGCGGCAGTTCCCGGCCCGCCTCGTCGACGATGCGGACGTCGAAGCCCGGCGTCGGCTTGCCCATCGAGCCCGGCCGGATCGGAAACAGACGGGCGTTGTTGCCGACCACGAGATTGCATTCGGTCTGGCCGTAGATCTCGTGCGCGTCGACGCCGAAAGTGGCGCGCACCCACTGGAGCAATTCGCCGCCGAGCGACTCGCCGCCGGTGAAGATGCTGCGCAGGCGCACGCCGTCGTGCTTCACATCGGCCTGCCGCATCAGCTTCAGCGCGGTCGGCGGCAGGAACACGTTGCGGATGTGGTGATCCGCCATCAGTTGCATCGCCGCCTGCGGCTCGAATTTCCTGGCGCGATGGCCGAGCATCGCGACGCCGTGATACCAGGCCGGAAACAGCGCATCGAACAGCCCGCCGATCCACGCCCAGTCGGCCGGAGTCCACATCAGGTCGCCGGGCTTGGGGAAGAAGTCGTGCGCCATCTCGACATTCGGCAGATGGCCGAGCAGCACGCGATGCGCGTGCAGCGCGCCTTTGGGATTCCCTGTCGTGCCGGAGGTGTAGATGATGATCGCCGGATCGTCGCAGGACGTATCGACGGTGTCGAACGCGTCGGGCGCGGCGTCGAGCTTCGACCAGAACAGGTCGACGCCGGCCGGCGCCGGCGCGCCGGTCACATAGATGTGCTGCAGTTCCGGCAGGCGGTCGCGGATCTTCAGGAGCTTCGGCAGTCCGCTCTCGTCGGTGACCACCGCGCGCGCGCCGGAATTCGACAGCCGATATTCCAGCGCGTCCTCGCCGAACAGCGTGAACAGCGGCACCGACACCAGGCCTGAGCGGAACGCCGCCAGATGCACGATCGGCAGCTCGATCGATTGCGACAGGAACACCGCGACGCGATCGCCGCGCGCGAGGCCCGCCGCGCGCAGCACATTGGCGAAGCGGCGCGAGGCGCTGGCGACTTCGGCGAACGACAGCCGCGTCACCGCGCCGGCCTCGTCGACATAGATCAGCGCCGGCTTGTCGCCGATCGCATGACGATCGCACGCCGCGGTCGCGATGTTGAAGCGGGCGGGAACGGCCCAGCGGAAGTTGCGATGCAGGGCGTCGTAGTCGGTCGTTTCGGTCAGCAAGGCGAGTCCCCGGTCACATTCTGATGATGGATTGATGCCGTTGTAGCGCCCTCCGCGGGTCGCCGACGAGTCCGAAATGCCGCTCGCAAGATTGTGCGCGGTGCAGGGCTTTGCATTGCAGCATTGCGCGGAACCGGGGCCGGCGCGGCGTGGTTCTCTCCGCATCCGATTGTTCCCCAGCCATGGTGAGACCGATGAGCGCGGCTGACGTGATTTCCGCAAAGGGCGACGCCGCCCCGAGAGACGGCGGCCCGAGACAAGCCAGGCTGCAGGACGCCCCCGAACCGCGCGAAGTGGCAGAAAGCCGCCGCGCCGAGACGAAGGCGCGCCAGCCGTCGGCGCTCCCCGAGGCCGGGCAGGCGCCGCCGCCACCGCAGACGCCGGCCGGCCGGCGCGGCGTGATCCGGCAGCACCCGATCGCCACGATCGTCGGCGCCGTGCTGATCCTCGCCGGGATCGCCGCGGGCATCGCGTGGTATCTGCACGCGCGGCACTACGAGAGCAGCGACGACGCCTTCATCGACACCCGCGCGGTGCTGATCAGCCCGCAGGTGTCGGGCGCGATCGCAGCCGTCGACGTCACCGACAATCAGGTGGTGAAGGCCGGCGATCTGCTGGCGACCATCGACCCTCGCGACTACAAGGCCGCGGTCGATCAGGCCGCCGCGCAGATCCGCCAGGCCCGCGCCTCGATCGACGACATCGCCGCCCAGATCGGCGCGCAGCAGGCGCAGATCCAGCAGGCCAACCAGCAGGTGCAGGAAGCGCAGGCCGCGCTCGATTTCGCGATCGACGAAAACAGGCGCTATCAGGAGCTGGTGCAGAAAGGCGCCGGCACCGTGCAGCGCGCCCAGCAGGCGCAGTCCGATTTCACCAGCAAGACGGCCGCGCTCGACGCCGCCAATGCCGCGAGGCTCGCCGCCGCGCGACAGGTCGACGTGCTTCGCGCCAAACAGGAAGAGGCGCAGGCGCAGCTGCAGGCCGCGCAGGCGCAGAAGGAACAGGCCGACGTCAACCTGCAGCGCACCGAATTGCGCGCGCCGACCGACGGCCGGATCGCGAAACTCACCGGCGCCGTCGGCGCGCTGGCCTCGCCCGGCCAGGCCATCATGGTGCTGGTGCCGCTCGACGTCTGGGTGACGGCGAACTTCAAGGAGACCCAGCTCGAACTGATGCGCGTCGGCCAGAGCGTCGACATCCATATCGACGCCTACGACCGCTCCTTCCCGGGCCATGTCGACAGCATCCAGGCCGGCAGCGGCACCGCGTTCAGCCTGCTGCCCGCCGAGAACGCCACCGGCAACTACGTCAAGGTGGTGCAGCGCGTGCCGGTGAAGATCACCTTCGACCAGCGCCCCGACGTCGCGGTCGGCCCCGGCATGTCGGTGGTACCGACCGTCACCGTGCGTCCGTGAGGCCGGCGCGATGGCGGCGGAATCCCAGGCCCAAGATGGCGAATATGGCGGCGCCAATCCCTGGCTGATCGCGATCCTGGTGTCGGTCGCGACCTTCATGGAAGTGCTCGACACCACCATCGCCAATGTGGCGCTGCGCTACGTCGCCGGCGGCCTCGCCGTCAGCAGCGACGAGGCGTCGTGGGTGGTCACCACCTATCTGGTCGCCAATTCGATCGTGCTGTGCGCGTCCGGCTGGATCGCGCAGATGTTCGGCCGCAAGAGGTTCTTTCTGGTCTGTATCGCACTGTTCACGGTGAGTTCGCTGCTGTGCGGGCTGGCGTGGAATCTGCAATCGCTGCTGATCTTCCGCATCATGCAGGGGCTGGCCGGCGGCGGCATGACGCCGGTGGCGCAATCGATCCTCGCGGCGGCGTTCCCGCCGTCCAAACGCGGCCAGGGCTTCGCGCTGTACGGCATCGCCGTGGTGGTGGCGCCGGTGGTCGGGCCGACGCTCGGCGGCTGGCTCAGCGACAACCTGTCGTGGCACTGGTGCTTCCTGATCAACGTGCCGGTCGGCATCGCCTCGCTGGTGGCGATCTATCTGATCATCCCGACTTCCGCCCAACAGGAGAAGACCCGCGCGGCGCTGTGGGCGAAGGGGTTCAATTTCGACATCGTCGGCTTCCTGCTGGTCGCGACGTTTCTCGGCGCGCTCGAAGTGGTGCTCGACCGCGGCCAGGTCGACGACTGGTTCGGCTCGAGCTTCATCGTCGCCTTCGCGGTGATCTCGGCGCTGGCGCTGATCGCCTTCGTGCCGTGGGAGCTGTCGCGCGAGCGGCCGCTGATCGACATCCGGATGCTGGCCGGCCGGCAGTTCGGCACCTGCTTCATGATCATGCTGGCGACCGGCGCGCTGCTGATCGCGACCACGCAGATCCTGCCGCAGCTGCTGCAGGAGCGCTACGGCTACACCGCGACGCTGGCCGGCCTGGTGATTTCGCCGGGCGGCCTCGTGACGATGTGCATGATGCTGGTGGTCGGCCGGCTCGGCAAGATCCAGCCGCGCTGGCTGATCGCGCTCGGCGCCTGCATCTGCGCCGGCGCGATGGCCGATCTGCTGCGGCTGTCGCCCGACGCCGACTATTGGTACTTCGCCCTGTCGCGGATCTATCTCGGCCTCGGCCTGCCGCTGATCTTCATCCCGATCACCACCGCCTCCTATGACGGCATCCCGCCGGACAGGACCGACCAGGCCTCGGCGATGATCAACCTCGCGCGCAATTTCGGCGGCTCGATCGGCGTCTCGATCAGCCAGACCGTGCTGGCGCGGCGCGAGCAGTTTCACCAGAGCCGGCTCGGCGAACATGTCGGCGCGTGGAATCCGTATTTCCACGACACGCTGGCCGGCATCCAGAATTACTTGAGTAGCCAGCACGCCACCGGTGACGTCGCCGGCTCGGCGATGGCGGTGATCAACCAGATGGTGCAGAGCCAGGCGGCGTTCATGGCCTATATCGACGTGTTCATGACGCTGGCGCTGATCGCCGCCGTGATGGTCCCGCTGGCGCTGTCCCTGCGCACCGTGACGCGCAGCGACAAGCCGGCGATGGGGCATTGAATTGACGGAAGGCGGAGCGACGGAAGGCCGGACCACGAGACCCCTCGCGCCCGCTCGCGGCGAGAGATCGCGGCCCTATCGCCGAGCACGGCGAGCTCCCTCGCCCCGCCCTTGCGGGGAGAGGGGTGGGGTGAGGGGCGAGGCGCGGCACGGACTCTCGGCTTTGTGGAAACGCCCCCTCACCCGCCCGGCTTCGCTGCGCTACGCCGGGCGACCTCTCCCCGCGCGCGGGGAGAGGTGAGGCTGTGCCGGCTTGTGCGGCTGATAGAAGTAAGCGTTGAAACAGCGACCGCCCGGTGAGATATCACGCCCCCTCCCCAAGCACGGCGAGCTCCCTCGCCCCGCTCTTGCGGGGAGAGGGTCGGGGTGAGGGGCGAGGCGAGTCGCGGACTCTCGGCTTTGTGGAAACGCCCCCTCCGCCCGGCTTCGCTGCGCTACGCCGGGCGACCTCTCCCCGCGCGCGGGGAGAGGTGAGGTCGGTGCTAACCGGTCAGCGCCGCCTTGACCAAACCGCTGGCCTTGCCGAAATCCATCTGGCCGGCGTATTTCGCCTTCAGGGCGGCGATCACCTTGCCCATGTCCTTGATGCCGGCGGCGCCGGTTTCGGTGATGGTTGCGGCGATCGCGGATTTGACGTCGTCCTCGGACATCTGCTGCGGCAGATAGGCCTGGATCACCGCGATCTCGGCGCGCTCCTGATCGGCCAGCTCGGCGCGGCCGCCCTTGTCGTAGAGCTCGACCGATTCCTGGCGCTGCTTGATCATCTTCTGGAACACGCCGAGCAGATCGCCGTCGCTGAGCGGCGGCTTGCCCTGCCCGCGCGCCTCGATGTCGGCGTTCTTGATGGTCGAATTCATCATCCGCAGCGTCGAGAGCTTGCGCTCGTCCTTGGCGCGCATCGCGTCCTTGACGGCGTTGTTGATATCGTCGCGCAGCATGTCGGGCTCCTTGAAATGTCGTCCTCGACTTCACCGTCATTGCGAGCGAAGCGAAGCAATCCAGGGCTCCGCATCCGGGGCTCTGGATTGCTTCGTCGCTGCGCTCCTCGCAATGACGAGGGGACGGTCTGTCGCGCCTGATGTAGGCCGTCTCCGGCCCTGAAACAACACTAGTTCCGCAGCCAGTCCACCAGCGCGGCCGCCGTGGCGGCCGGCTGCTCGATCTGCGGCAGGTGACCGCAATCGGGGATGATCACAAGTCTGGCGCCTTCGATGCCGTCCGCCATCTCCTGCGACAGGCTGTTGGGAATGGTGGCGTCGGAGTCGCCGGAGATCACCAGGGTCGGGCAGCGGATCGTCCCCAGGGTGGGGCGCGAATCGGCGCGGGCGATGATCGCGCGCTGCTGGCGGACGAAGCCGGCGGCGCCGACATCGTCGCCCATCTCGTGGACGATGCGCTGCAAGGCGTGATCCTCGCGGCGCGCCGGATGCACGAAGCCCGGATACAGAACGTCGAGCACCGCATGAAGCTGGCCGGATTCGGCCTGCGCGATCTGCCGGGTGCGGCGCTCGCTGGCCTCCGGGCTGTCCGGCCGCGCCTGGGTGTTGATCAAGGCCAGCCGCGCCACCCGCTCCGGCGCCTGCCGCATGATCTCGAAGGCGATGTAGCCGCCCATCGAATGCCCGGCCAGCGCGAAGCGCGGCGGCGCCTCGGCCAGGATCCGGCGGGCGATCGCCGCCATGCTGTCGTCGCGGATGTGGTTGGCGACCGTCACCGGGCCGCGGCCCCACAGCGCCGGCAGCACCGGGGCGTAGATCCGCGGCGAGCCGGCCAGCCCCGGAATCAGCACGATCGGCAACGAAGTGTCCATGAAACCTCCCTTGGCGCACGAATCCGTCCCGCGCGGCCGGTCACGAAACTAGACAGCGAAAATCCCCTGTCAAATATCGTCGAAAACCGAACGAATTGCCCTGCTGCGCGCTTTGACGTCGGCAGGGCCTCGGACTATGTAATGCGCTCATGACCAATTCAGCATCCAATCCCGCCTGGCCGGACCACAAACCGACCGCGCTGCTCGTGCTCGCCGATGGCACCGTGTTCGAGGGCTTCGGCCTCGGCGCGGAGGGGCACGCCGTCGGCGAGGTCTGCTTCAACACCGCGATGACCGGCTATGAGGAGATCCTCACCGATCCGTCCTATGCCGGGCAGCTCATCACCTTCACCTTCCCGCATATCGGCAATGTCGGCACCAACGACGAGGATATCGAGACGGTGAACATGGCGGCGACGCCGGGAGCCCGCGGGGTGATCCTGCGCAGCGCCATCACCGACCCGTCGAATTATCGCTCGTCGCGCAATCTCGACGGCTGGCTGAAGGCGCGCGGCATCATCGGCCTGTCGGGCATCGACACCCGCGCGCTGACCGCGCTGATCCGCGACAAGGGCATGCCGAACGCGGTGATCGCCCACGCGCCGGACGGCAAGTTCGACCTGCACGCGCTGAAGGAAGAAGCCCGCGAATGGCCCGGCCTCGAGGGCATGGACCTGGTGCCGATGGTGACCTCGGCGCAGCGCTTCAGCTGGGACGAGACGCCGTGGGCCTGGGGCGAAGGTTTCGGCCGGCAGGACAAGCCTGAGTTTCACGTTGTGGCGATCGACTACGGCGTCAAGCGCAACATCCTGCGGCTGCTCGCCGGCGAAGGCTGCAAGGTCACGGTAGTGCCGGCGACCACCTCGGCCGAAGACATTCTGGCGCTGAAGCCGGACGGCGTGTTCCTGTCGAACGGCCCGGGCGACCCGGCCGCCACCGGCAAATACGCGGTGCCGGTGATCCGTGAGGTGATCGCGTCGGGCGTGCCGACCTTCGGCATTTGTCTCGGCCACCAGATGCTCGGCCTGGCGCTCGGCGGCAAGACCGTGAAGATGCATCAGGGCCACCACGGCGCCAATCATCCGGTCAAGGATCTCACCACCGGCAAGGTCGAGATCACCTCGATGAACCACGGCTTCGCGGTCGACAAGACCACGCTGCCGGACAATGTGCAGCAGACCCACGTGTCGCTGTTCGACGACAGCAATTGCGGCATCGCGCTGGCCGACCGGCCGGTGTTCTCGGTGCAGTATCACCCGGAGGCTTCGCCGGGCCCGCGCGACTCGCACTATCTGTTCCGCAGGTTCAGCGATCTGATGCGGGCGAAGAAGAGTGCGGCTTAAGGCGCTTGCTGGGCTGATGGGCTAGCGCCTACAGCGCCGTCATCCTGAGGTGCGCGCCCTTGCGCGCCTCGAAGGATGCGGAGACGAGCGGCGGCGGTCGCATGCCCGCGGCCCATCCTTCGAGGCTCGCTGCGCTCGCACCCCGGATCAAGTCCGGGGCAGGCTCTCAGGATGACGGGTCGCACGTCGCGGGCTCTCTCAGGATGACGGGTCTCGCGTCGCGGGCTCTGCCAAACATCCCGACGTCATGGCCGGGCTTGCCCCGGCCATCCACGGCTTGCTTCGTATCGTCGGCCGTCAAACGTGGATGCCCGGCACAAGGCCGGGCATGACGCGTCGTGTGGTCGAAGTCAGCGTCTGAACGCTACGGCAGCCCGCCGCCGCCCATGGCGCCGTAGACCTGGCCGGTGGAATAGCTGGCGTCGTTGGCGGCGAGCTGGACGTAGATCGAGCACAGCTCGGCCGGCTGGCCGGGGCGGCCCATCGGCGTGGTGCCGCCGAACTTCTCCAGCTTCTCCATCGTGGCGCCGCCGGAAACCTGCAGCGGCGTCCAGATCGGACCGGGCGCGACCGCGTTGACCCGGATGCCCTTCGGCGCGAGCTGCTTGGCGAGCGAGCGGACGTAGTTGGTGGTCGCCGCCTTGGTCTGGGCGTAGTCGTACAATTCCGCCGACGGATCGGTGGCCTGCTCCGACGAGGTGCCGATGATGCAGGAGCCGGGCTTCAGATGCGGCAGCGCCGCCTTGGTGGTCCAGAACGGCGCGTAGATGTTGGTCTTCATCGTCGCGTCGAAATCCTCCGAGCTGATGTCGAGGATGGAGGCGCGGGTCTGCTGCCGTGCCGCGTTGTTGACGAGAATGTCGAGGCCACCGAGCTGCTGCACCGTCTGCTCGACGAGCTGCCTGCAGAAATTCTCGTCGCGCAGATCGCCGGGGATGGCGACGCCGTTGCGGCCGGCGTCCTTGATCAGCTTGATCACCTGCTGCGCGTCTTCTTCTTCGGCCGGCAGATAGTTGATGGCGACGTCGGCGCCTTCGCGCGCGAAGGCGATCGCCGCGGCGCGGCCCATGCCGGAATCGCCGCCGGTGATCAGTGCCTTGCGCCCGGCGAGGCGGCCGGAGCCCTTATAGCTCTGCTCGCCGTGATCCGGCGGTGGGTTCATCTTCGAGGCCAGGCCGGGCCACGGCTGTTCCTGACGCTGGAACGGCGGCCTCGGATATTTGTCGATCGGGTTCTGCATCGTCGCCTCGGGGCTGCGGCCGGTGGTGCCGACGGTCCGGGAATCCTGCGCGAAGGCCGGCGCGGCCGCGGCCGCGACGCCGATCACACCGGCGCCGGCGCCGCCGACCACATCTCGTCGAGTGAACTTGTCGGTCATGAATCCGTCCTGTTGTGTCACCGCCAACAGCAGCCGCGCGCGATCGTTCCGCGCAGCCGGACGATGCCGCGCCGTCATGCGATCGCCGCGCGCCGGACGATCAGAAAGTCAACCAGACGTGATCGGGAACCGCCGCGCGGCGACGCGGCGTGCCCGCGGGCCGATCACACCGGATAGCCGCCGGAGCGGCGCGCCATGCCGCCGAACGCGTCGAGCAGCCGGTCGCGCCAGGCGTGGACCGGATCGTCGGGCTTCAGCAGCGCGAAATCGCTGACGGCGCGGGCCCACTGGAAGCCGCCGAACGCGATGTAGTCGGCGTAGTTCGGCTGCGCGCCGCCGATGAAGGGCTGCGTCTTCAGCGTCAGCCGCAGCGGGTCGAGCGACTTGCGGAAGCCTTCGACCGCGGTGTCGCGCGTGCTCGCGACCTCCGCCAGCGTCCTGCCGAAGCGCGCCTCTCGGGACTGGCGGAAATACGCGGCGTCGTCGGGACCGAGCTGCTGGACGATGTCGGCAACGATCAGCGGCGCCAGGCCGGCGACCAGGGTGACGTCGCCCCAGGCGTTGATCATCCGCGCCATCGCGCGGCCGCCGTCGCCGCCGAACAGCGACGGCCGGTCGGGATAAGTATCTTCGAGATAATTCGCGATCGTCCAGGAGTCGCAGACGGATTTGTCGCCGTCGAGCAGCACCGGCACCTTCTCGGAGCTGTACGGCGCGATCGCCGATTTCTCGGTGAAGCGCCACGGGATGGTCTCGGCTTCGAGCCCCTTGTGCGCCAGTGCCATCCGGATCCGCCAGCAATACGGCGAAAACGGCCGCGTCGCGTCGGCGCCGACCAGTTCGAACAGTTTGAGAGTCATGGTGCGGTCCCCAGCCCTGTTACGTGTCGGCAACGCCGGCGTGATCGTCTTGCGTCCGCCTCACCGCTGCGCGTCATCGCCGGACTTGATCCGGCGATCCATCCTTCTTCAAGAGGATGGATGCCCGGGTCAAGCCCGGGCATGACGGGATTGGTGATACGACGGCCGTCATTCCGGGGTGCCGCGCAGCGGCGACCCGGAATCTCGCGGTGATCTGAACGCCGGGATTCCGGGTTCGCGCTGCGCGCGCCCCGGAATGACGACACCAATTACTTCACCACCGCGGCGGTCTGGCCAAACAGCAACTTCTTTTCGTCCTCGGTGCGGATCGTCGGCTGGCCGAAATCGGGGTTGACCTCCTTGGCCCTGGCGTAGGCGCGCACGGTCGCCGGGCGCGCGGCGATCGCCTCGAGCCAGCGCTTCAGATTCGGGAAGTCGTCGATGTTCTGGCTCTGGTTCTTGTGCGGCACGATCCACGGATAGCTCGCCATATCGGCAATTGAATACTCGCCGGCGAGGAAGTCGCGGTCGGCGAGGCGCTTGTTGAGCACGCCGTAGAGCCGGTTGGTCTCGTTGACGTAGCGGTTGATGGCGTAGGGGATTTTCTCGGGCGCGTAGTTGTTGAAATGGTGGTTCTGCCCGGCCATCGGCCCGAGCCCGCCCATCTGCCAGAACAGCCATTGCAGCGCGTCGTTGCGGCCGTAGAGATCCTTCGGCAGGAAGCGCCCGGTCTTGTCGGCCAGATACAGCAGGATCGCGCCGGATTCGAACACCGACAGCGGCTTGCCGCCGCCGGCAGGCGCGTGATCGACGATCGCCGGCATCCGGTTGTTCGGCGCGATCGCCAGAAAATCCGGCTTGAACTGGTCGCCCTTGCCGATGTTCACCGGCACGATCTTGTAACCGAGTTCCGCCTCTTCGAGAAACATCGTGATCTTGTGGCCGTTCGGCGTGGTCCAGTAATACAAATCGATCATCGGGTGTTTCCTGTGGCTGACGCTTGCAAAGTGGATGCGATTGCATGAACTTTGACGGAACGCCGCGCCGAGTCAATATAGGGAACCGGGCTGCGGGCATGCGGAGATGCCGCGAGGCGCGCATGCAAGACTCGCCCTTTTCACGCTGCGCCCCCGGTCCCATATTCCGCCCATGGCCAAATCTCCCGATTCCCAAAGCAAGCCCCGCGCGAAAGCCAAGGCGCTGTCCAAGGCTCCGTCCAAGGCTCCGTCCAAGGCGCCGAAATCCAAGGCGCATCGGCCGGACGTGAAGCCGATCGGGCCGGCGCTGGCGGAACTGCTCAACCCGGCGATCAACCGCGGCGATGCCGGGATGGGCTCGGGCACCGGGCTGCAGCCGCCGCCGGACAATTCACGCGACCGCCGCACCGGCGGCGAAGCCGCGGTGCATCGCGGCCGGGCCTCGACGGCGAAGACGTTGGGCGACGAAGCCGCGCCGCGGCCGACGTCACTTCAACCCGCACCGCAGCCGCCGGGCGCGCGGCGCGGCGGCTTCGACGAAGCCCCGCAAGCCAATTACGGCACCGCCGCCACCATCCCGACGCTGGATCCGGAACTGGCGCGGCAGCTCGGGCTGCCGACCGAGGAGGACGACGCGGCCGCGATGGCGCGGCCGCCGCGCAACAAGATGGAGGCGCTCGGCGTGCAGGCCACCGCCGAGGCGCTGGAGAGCCTGATCCGCGAGGGCCGGCCGGAATTCAAGGGCGATGACGGCAACGTCAAGCTGTGGGTGCCGCACCGGCCGCCGCGGCCGGAGAAATCCGAAGGCGGCGTGCGCTTCGTCATCAAGTCGGACTACGAGCCGAAGGGCGACCAGCCGACCGCCATCAAGGAACTGGTCGAAGGCATCGACCGCAACGATCGCACCCAGGTGCTGCTCGGCGTCACCGGCTCGGGCAAGACCTACACCATGGCCAAGGTGATCGAGGCGACGCAGCGGCCGGCGATCATTCTGGCGCCGAACAAGACGCTGGCGGCGCAGCTCTACGGCGAGTTCAAGAGCTTCTTCCCGGACAACGCCGTCGAGTATTTCGTCTCGTATTACGACTACTACCAGCCCGAGGCCTACGTCCCGCGCACCGACACCTATATCGAGAAGGACTCCTCGATCAACGAGCAGATCGACCGGATGCGGCATTCGGCGACGCGCGCGCTGCTGGAGCGCGACGACGTCATCATCGTCGCCTCGGTGTCGTGCATCTACGGTATCGGCTCGGTCGAGACCTACACGGCGATGACCTTCGCGCTGAAGAAGGGCGAGCGGATCGACCAGCGCGCGCTGATCGCCGATCTGGTGGCGCTGCAATACAAGCGGACGCAGGCCGACTTCACCCGCGGCACGTTTCGCGTACGCGGTGATGTCATCGACATTTTCCCGGCGCACTATGAAGACCGCGCCTGGCGGGTGAAGATGTTCGGCGACGAGGTCGAGGCGATCGAGGAGTTCGACCCGCTCACCGGCCACAAGCAGGACGAGCTGGAATTCGTCAAGATCTACGCCAATTCGCACTATGTGACGCCGCGGCCGACGCTGATCCAGGCGATCAAGTCGATCAAGAGCGAGTTGAAATGGCGGCTCGATCAGCTGCACGCGCAGGGCCGCCTCTTGGAGGCGCAGCGGCTGGAGCAGCGCACCACCTTCGACATCGAGATGATGGAGGCGACCGGCAGCTGCGCCGGCATCGAGAACTACTCACGCTACCTCACCGGCCGCCGCCCCGGCGAGCCGCCGCCGACGCTGTTCGAATACGTGCCCGACAACGCGCTGGTGTTCGCCGACGAGAGCCACGTCACCGTGCCGCAGATCGGCGGCATGTTCAAAGGCGACTTCCGGCGCAAGGCGACGCTGGCCGAATACGGCTTCCGGCTGCCGTCCTGCATGGACAACCGGCCGCTGCGCTTCGAGGAATGGGACATGATGCGGCCGCAGAGCGTGGCGGTGTCGGCGACGCCGGCGGCGTGGGAATTGAACGAATCCGGCGGCGTGTTCGTCGAACAGGTGATCCGCCCGACCGGGCTGATCGACCCGCCGGTCGACATCCGCCCGGCGCGCACGCAAGTGGACGATCTGGTCGGCGAAGTCCGCGCCACCGCCAATGCCGGCTATCGCTCGCTGATCACCGTGCTGACCAAGCGGATGGCGGAAGACCTCACCGAGTTCCTGCATGAGCAGGGAATCCGCGTGCGCTACATGCACTCCGACATCGACACCATCGAGCGCATCGAGATCATCCGCGACCTGCGGCTCGGCGCGTTCGACGCGCTGGTCGGCATCAATCTGCTGCGCGAAGGCCTCGACATTCCGGAATGCGCACTGGTGGCGATCCTCGACGCGGACAAAGAGGGATTCCTGCGCAGCGAGACCTCGCTGATCCAGACCATCGGCCGCGCCGCGCGAAACGTCGACGGCAAGGTGATCCTCTACGCCGACCACATCACCGGCTCGATGCAGCGCGCGATGGACGAGACCGGCCGCCGCCGCGAGAAGCAGATCGAATACAACACCGCGCACGGCATCACGCCGGAGAGCATCAAGAAGTCGATCGGAGATATTCTGGGCTCGGTGTACGAGCGCGACCACGTGCTGGTCGAGATCGGCGACGGCAAGGGCTCGGGCTTCACCGACGACGCCGCGGTGATCGGGCACAATTTCGGCGCCGTGCTGGCCGATCTCGAAACGCGGATGCGCGAGGCCGCCGCCGACCTCAACTTCGAGGAAGCCGCGCGGTTGCGCGACGAGGTCAAACGCCTGCGCGCCACCGAGTTGGCGGTGAGCGACGATCCGACGGTGAAGCAGCGCGGCGTCGCCGCCAAGGCCGGCAGCTACAAGGGCGACAAACAATTCGGCGCCTCCGCCAACCTGCCGAAACTCTCGACCGAACGCGGCGGCAACAACACCCCGCGCAGCAAGGTGCACAAGCCCGACCTCGACGAAATGGGCATCGCCGGCTGGCACGAAGTGAAGAAAGTGCAACGCGCCAAGCCGCGCAAGCCGACGCTCGACGAGATGGGCCCGGGCACCGAAAGCAGGATCTTCCAGCCGACCAACAGCCGCGAGTCGGGTCCGGAATTCGGCCCGGCGCCGCGCAGCAGCGGCGGCGCACCGGGGCATCGCGGGGGGTGGAAGAAGAGGTAGCGGGTGCCGGGGCCATTCCCCTTGCGCTATTCCCTTCGGGAGAATAGCCTTCCGCGATGATCCGCTCGTTCCGGAGCCAGGCGACCGCGCGATTGTTCGCCGACGAGGATGTGCCGCGTTTCCGCGCCATCGAGCGGCAGGCCCGGCGCAAGTTGCTCCTACTGGATGGTGCCGCGAAGCTGGATGATCTGCGCCAGCCTCCCGGCAACAGGCTCGAAGCTCTGAAAGGGGATCGCCGCGGTCAATACTCGATCCGCATCAACGATCAATGGCGGATCTGCTTCGAATGGCGCGACGACGGCGCGGAGATGGTCGAGATTGTGGACTATCACTAGAGGCGGTCAGGATGGCCAAGACCAAGCAACTCCCCCCGATTCCTCCCGGCGAGATTCTGATTGAGGAGTTCATGCGGCCGAACGGCATCAGCCAGAACCGGCTGGCGCGCGACATCGACGTCAACCCGGCACGGATCAACGACATCGTGCACGGCCGCTCCGCCATCACCGCTGCCGTCGCCCTGCGGCTGGCGAAATATTTCGGCACGACGCCCGAACTGTGGATGAACCTGCAGGCCTCCTACGACCTGCGCCGCGCCCGCGCCGCAGACTGGCCCGCGATCGAGCCGCGCGTCCGCGTTCTCGCCGCGGAGTAGACGGGCTGCGGAAGCGACTGGCCCGGGAGTTGGAGGATTGAGCCTGGTGCGCACCACACCGTTCGACGTGGCCGACTATCTCGAGAGCCCGGAAATGATCGCAGAGTATCTCACCGAAGCGTTCGAATCCGAGGACCCGGTGCTGATTACCAAGGCGATCGGCGCGGTCGCGCGCGCCAAAGGCATGAGCGGCGTCGCGGAGGACACCGGGCTGTCGCGGGAGAACCTGTATCGCGCGCTCGGCGGCGACGCCAAGCCGGAATTCGCGACCGTGCTGAGGGGGCTGCATGCGCTCGGCATCAGCCTGGTGGCGCAACCGCGCGCGGCATAGGGGGCAGCACGAAAGAAGAGGCAAGGGACGCGCTACGTCCCCGCCGCAACCAGGATTCTGGAAAACGGCGGAGACGGTGCGCCCCGGGGGCCGGTGCTTACTGCTCGCGGATCACCCCGGCCACCCGATCGTTGTTCGGATTGACCAGCACGATCTTGTCGTCGAGCATGGCGTAGCGATAGTTGCGGACGATCGGCACGTCCTGCTGCGCCTGCTGAGGCAACCGCTCGATCCGGATGCCGCTCGGAACGGTCTCGCCGACCTTGCCTTTGAAGCCGTCGGGGGCATCTTGCTCGCGGGCGCCCTCGCTGATCCGGCTCCACAATTGCCGCTTCTGCTCATCGCTCAGCGTCAGCCGGCCGCCCTTCGCGGTCGATCCGACCGTGGTCTGCGACATGTTGTCGGCGCGGTTTTCCGACTTCGACATGCTGTCGGCCGCAGCCACCGTCGCGCCGCCGACAAGCATACTTCCCGCGAGAACCATCGACAGGTAATTCTTCATATTCCCTCCTTTTCGCTGTTGGCCTATCGGACCAACGCGACGCCCCCGGCAGCGTTGCCTCGACGATCGCTCGCCGGTTCACAAGACTGTGTGAGAACGCCGTGCTGGAATGCCGCAGCGATCAGTACCGTCGGGCACGATGGAGGACCGGACGCTATTCCGGCATCAGCACCGCCACCGCCTCCCCTGCCCCCTTCGCGTCCTCCACCAGCACATACTCACCGCGCCCCAGCGTCGTCACGCTGGCGGTGACGACGGCGCGCTTCGGGCAGATGCCGAGGCAGCCGGTGGTGACGAGCCTGGCGCGCTTGCCGCCATGCGCGGCGACGCGGCTCTTCAGCTCGGCCTTCAGCGCCTGCTTGAGTGTCTTGCCGTCGTCGATGCGGGACAGGCACTTGCCACAGATCAGCACCGGCGGCGGACGTTTGGGGCGGAGGATGGCGGGGGATGTCTGAGGCATCCATGTCATATAGGCACGATCGCGGATCGTAGGATGGGTTGAACGCAGTGAAACCCATCGTCAGACCGTGCGTGCTGATGGGTTTCGCTGCGCTCAACCCATCCTACGGTCTCGAAACTGTGGCTCCGTCATTGCGAGGAGGCGAAGCCGACGAAGCAATCCAGCGCCCCGTGCACAGCAATGCTGGATTGCTTCGCTGCGCTCGCAATGACGTTGAGAGGACAATGCTCGATTGTCCTGTCCGCACGCGTCGCAGGCCTCCACCTCTTCAAAACGAGCCAAGCAAGGACGTGGATGGCCGGGTCGAGCCCGGCCATGACGGATGGAGAGTTTAGGCAAAAACAAAGGGCGGCGCATCCGGCGCCGCCCTTTTCAGTCAGCTCAGTGCCTCAACGACGCGCGAGCGGCGGCTCGCTGCCGCACCGTGCGTAGCCGTCCCCTCGCCTCACACCCGCTCGATGATGATCGCGGGCGCCATGCCGCCGGCGGCGCACATCGTGACGAGACCGCGCTTGAGGCCGCGGCGCTCCAGTTCGTCGAGCACGGTGCCGATCAGGATCGCGCCGGTGGCGCCGATCGGGTGGCCGAGCGCGATCGCGCCGCCGTTGACGTTGACCTTCTCACGATCGAGATCGAGGTCGCGGATGAACTTCTCGGTGACCACGGCGAAGGCTTCGTTGATCTCCCACAGGTCGATGTCGTCCTTGGTGAGCCCGGCCTTGGCCAGCACCTTCTTGGCCGCCGGCACCGGGGCGTTCAGCATCAGCGTCGGGTCGTCGCCGATATTGGCCATCGCCACGATTTTCGCGCGCGGCTTGAGGCCGTGGGCGTCGGCGTAGGCCTTCGAGGTCAGCAGCACCGCGGCGGCGCCGTCGACCACGCCCGAGGAATTGCCGGCGTGGTGGACGTGCTTGATCTCGAGGTCGGGATACTTCTGGTTGATCTGCTTGCGATAGGTCGTGCCCTTGTCGTCGAGCGGATAGTCCGCCATCGCGGTGAAGGCCGGCTTCAGCGCGGCGAGGCCTTCGGCGGTGGTTTCGGGGCGCGGATACTCGTCCTTCGCCAGTACGACGTTGCCGTCGTCGTCCTTGACCGGAACGATGCTCTTGTCGAAGCGGCCTTCCTTGATGGCGATCGCGGCGCGGCGCTGGCTCTCCAGCCCGAGCGCGTCGAGCGCCTCGCGGCTGATGCCTTCCATGCTGGCAATGGCGTCGCCGCAGATTCCCTGATGCGACTGCGGATGCACCTTGGCGAGCCGGGCGTTGCCCGAGCCCATGCCGAGCGGCGGCTTGCCGGCCGCCATGTCCTCGGCGGCCATTGCGCCGGTCAGCGACATCATCTCGGTGCCGCCGGCGATCACCACGTCCTCCATGCCGCTCATGATCTGCGCCGCGGCGAAGTTCACCGCGGTGATGCCGCCGCCGCAGAAACGGTCGAGCGTGGTGCCGGAGGCCTTGATGTCGTAGCCGGCGTCGAGCGCCGCCATGCGGCCGAGGTCGCCGCCCTGCTTGCCGCGCTGGGTCGAGGTCGACCAGATGATGTCGTCGACTTCGGCGGTGTTGAGTTTGTTGCGCTCGGCGATGGCCTTGAGCACGGCGGCGGCGAGATGTTGCGGATGCATCTCCGCCAGTTTGCCCTTGCCGACCTTGCCGATCCCGCGCGGGGTGCGGACGGCGTCGATGATGTAGGCTTCGGCCATTTTCTTGTTCTCCCAGGGTTCTTGGATTTTGTTGGGCGCGAGATTGTCCGAGCGGGTTGCGAAGTCAAGCCCGCCGCGCGCCGACACGCCCTGCGCGGCGAATTGCCATTCGCTGCGCGGCCACGCATATTCCGCCGCAACGAATGTTCGTTGATCTGGGGGACTACAGGAATGGCCGACGCCGATCTGGATGGCATCATCCGGCAGCTTGCGAAGCAGCAGAACAAGACGCTCACCGGCGCGGTGAAGGCCCGGCGCGATCACTATCTCGGCCTCGCCGCCAAGGCGAAGGACGCCGGCGGCAAGGCGCGCGCCAAGGAACTCGCCAAGGCGGCGATGGAGCAAGGCCTCGCCGCGGCGAAGCGGCTGCAGGTCGCGGCCGACAACGCGGCGGACTCCTACGCCCGCGCGATGCGCAAGGCGGCCGAGACCGCGGCGGCCGCCGTCGCTGCGGAGACCAAACCGGTGGCGAAGAAGGCCGGCGGCGGCACCACCGCCGCGAAGGCCGCGAGGCCGAAACCCGGCAACAAGCCGGCGAAGCGCAAGGCGGGCAAAGCGAAGGCCTAGTAGTTCGACAAGATTGCACACGCGCGGCCTGCGGCGACCAACCCGGTCGCCTAGACGGCACGCGTGCAAACGCCGTCGGCCAGAGCGCCTGATCGACGGACGCAGCGCGAATGCGCGGGCGCGGGCGGTCAACTCTTGGTGAGCGGACGCCGCGCCCCCGGCTGTTGGCCCGGACGGCGGCGGCCGCGACGGCCGGAACCGGGGCAGACCCCGAGTCATTTGTACACAAACAAGATGAAACCTAGCCGGAGAGGCGGGTTCTGCCGCTGTTTCAGGCGGAACTCGGGCCCCGCCATTTTTTGTGCACTGCACAAAAAGTAGTTGCAAGTTTAATCAAATGGTTCTAATCCGTTCGCATTAGCGCAGCAAAGGCGTGGCGACATCGATGTCGCCCTGGCGCCGCTGTCCCGAAGTAACCCCAGTTCTCACGACCCGGACCAATTCATGACAGAGCACAGCCTCTGGCGTTTCTCGCGCGCTTTGCATCGCGCGCTCGACGAACGCCGACTTGATGACCTGGCGAATATCATCGACGAGGACGTCGATTGGGCGATCTATGGCCCGATCGAGATGTTTCCGTTCTTCGGCGCGCGCCACGGCAAGGCCGCGGTGCTCGAGGTCTGCCGGCAGATCGCCGACAACATCCGCATCCATCGCTACGATCGCGAGGCGATCATGCTCGGCGTCGACACCTCCGCATCGATGATCCGCTACTCGCTGACCGCGCTCGATACCAACAAGCCGATCAGCCTGCGACTGGCGCAGTTCGCGCAGTTCAGGGCCGGCAAGCTGGTCAGCATGCGGATTCTGATCGATACGTTCGACCTGGTCGAACAGGCGATCGGCCATCCGATCGACCTGCCGCGGATCGCCTGAGCGCAGGCTCCGGCTGCGGCTGTTAGGACTTGGTTAGCGAATTCGTGGAAACACCGGGTGGCCGCCGCAGATTGGCCGCGATGCGGTCAAAATGCGCTGCACTGATAGCTGCGCAAATGGCGTGCGGGGACACACCGCGCTGCTCGACGCTCACCAAGGGGAACAGCCGATGAATGCCATTCCATCCGAGAAACTCGACACGCCCGAGACCGACGAGAACCTCGCTGCGGTCTCCGAAGTCGAAGCCGGTATCCGCGACTTCGTCCGCAACGACATCGCCTATCTGCGCCGGCCGTCGCCGGGCGCGCTGAGCGGCACCGAGACGCCGGCGTCCTCGACCGCGCCGTCGTCGCCCGCGCCGTCGCTCGACGCCAGCGCGGAGGCCACCGTCTCCAACGTCAATTCGCTGATCCAGCGCGTCGCCGGCACCTCACTCGCCGAGATCGAGAACCTGATCGGTGAACTCGAAGCGCTGCGCGACCTGCTGCACGCCGAAGGCCAGCGCGTCCAGCGCGAGATCTCGGGCTACGCCCAGCTCAGCCAGCAGGCGATGAAGTCGACCCGCATGATCGCCGACAACGTCTCGCAGTGGAAACGCTCCGCCGAGAACCTGCGCAACGGCTGAGGCCGCGCGCGACGCTCGAGCAGAAGCCCACGCCGAATCCAATGCAGCCATCGCGAGGTGGCTGCATTTTTCGTGGGTGAGACTGGCTTGGTGAGGAAGTCTTAAGGAGCGGCGAAGCGCGCGCTCGGCGACGTCAGCTCAGCGGCTGGAGGTCGTAACGGTCGGCGCGTCGAACGAGTAGGCCCCGTCGGCATAGCCCTTCACCACCATGCCGGTGGTGACAATCACGGCCAGGGTAATGGTGGCGAAGATGAAGCCCACCCACTTGAGTCCTACTTGGTCCGCCATCGTCCTCTGATCCCCTTGCCCTGCCGGTCTATCGAGCAATGCCCGTGCAGGGTTCACAACGTCTTAATAACGTGGCCGTTCCGGGCCCGTCTCCCCGAAAAACCCGGCATTAGGTTAAAATGCCGACGGCTGTTGCTCGCACGCCTCACTCGGTCGCCGGACGCCGCGGCACGAAGGCCGTGGCGAGAAACGAGAACACCAGTTCGCCGCGCTGATTGGTGCCGGTGTTGCGGGCCTGGACGATTCCCCACTCCGGACGCGAATCAGACGGCCGCACGGATTCGACCAGATTGGCGTAGGTGACGGTGTCGCCGGCGAGCACCGGCTTGATCCAGCGCAGATCGCGAAAGCCCGGCGACGGGCCCCACACCGCGACATCTTCGCCGCGCGCAGCCTCCGCGGCCGCCTCCCGCTGGCGCTCGAGCACCAAGAGCCGCATGCACGCCGAGGCGATGTGCCAGCCCGACGCCGCGAGCCCGCCGAACAGCGATTGACGGCCCGCCTCCTCGTCGAGATGAAACGGCTGCGGATCGAACTGCTGCGCGAAGGCGACGATCGATTCGGCCGTGAAGGTGTAGGCGCCGATCTCGCGGCGCTGGCCGACCTGCATGTCTTCGAAAAAACCCATCGGGCGGTCTCGGCTCTTCTCGCTAACTGGCTTCGGTCGCGACGCCCGCTTGGCGGCGCCGGATGATGATCGGCGAGACCATCTCGCACAGCATCTGACCCTTGCCGTTGCGGACGTGGCATTTGAACGTGACGATGCCGGTGTCGGGCCGGCTGTTCGACACCCGCGCCTCGACCACGTCGACCTCGATGGTGAGATCGTCGCCGGGACGCAGCGGCGCCATCCATCGCATCTCGTTGACGCCGGGCGAGCCGAGCGAGGCGGTGTTCTTGATGTAGCCGTCGAACATCATCCGCATCATGATCGAGCACAGATGCCAGCCCGAGGCGGACAGCCCTTTCAGCATCGACCCCGCGGCGGCGCGCTCGTCGAGGTGCATCGGCTGCGGATCGAATTCGGTGGCGAACGCGACGATCTCCTCGCGCGTCACGCGGCGAGGACCGAAGCGGCCGAAGTGGCCGGGGGGGAAATCTTCGAAGCTGAGGAGGGTCATGGCATTTGCTGGCGGGAGGCCCGATTGTGGCCGTTATTGGCGGCAATCACAAGCCACGATCCGGGGCTGCTGGGGAGACCACAATGTTCAATTTTCGCGACCTGTTCCAATGGGACCGTTTCATCACGCCGACGATCATCAAGCCGTTCTACTGGCTGGTGATCGCGCTGACGGTGCTGTTCGGAATTTCGGGCGTGTTCTCCGGCCTGGCGGCGATGGCGGTGTCGCCTTTCGGCGGCTTCATCCTGGTGCTGTCGAGCCTCGCCTCGATCCTGGTCGGCATCGTCTTCACCCGCATCATCGCCGAGTTCATCCTGATCGTGTTCCGCATCAACGAGCATCTCGGCGCGATCCGCGATCAGCAGGGGTTTCGATAGAAAGAGATCGTCATTCCGGGGCGCCGCGTAGCGGCGAGCCCGGAATCCATATCCCCTGCATCAATGTCCTGCACGACGGCCTGACATTTCGACCATGCGTCACAGCAGCGCTGCGGCGTATGGATTCCGGGTTCTCGCGGCGCGAGCCCCGGAATGACGAGCTTAAAGGCTTTGCCGACCTCAGGTGTTGAACCGGAAATGCATCACGTCGCCGTCGGCGACGACGTATTCCTTGCCTTCGAGCCGCAGCTTGCCGCCGTCGCGGGCGCCGGCTTCGCCGCCGAGCCCGACATAGTCGTCATACGCGATGGTTTCGGCGCGGATGAAGCCCTTCTCGAAATCGGTGTGGATCACGGCGGCGGCCTGCGGCGCCTTGGTGCCCCTGGTGATGGTCCAGGCGCGGGCTTCCTTCGGGCCGACGGTGAAGTATGTGATCAGATGCAACAGCTCGTAGCCGGCGCGGATCAGCCGGTCGAGGCCGGCTTCGTGCAGCCCGAGCGTATCGAGGAAATCGGCGCGCTCCGCGCGCGACAACGTCGCGATCTCGGATTCGATCTTGGCGGAAATCACCACCGCGACCGCGCCTTCTTCCTTGGCGCGCGCCATCACCTGCTCGGAAAAGCCATTGCCCTCGGCGGCGGAGCCTTCCTCGACGTTGCAGACGTACAGCACCGGCTTCGACGTCAGCAGGCCGAGCATCCGGAACGCGCGCTCTTCCTCCGGCTTGCGCTCGAGGAAACGCGCCGGCCGGCCCTCGCGCAGCAGCGCGAGCGCGCGGGTGACCAGTTCGAGCTGCTCCTTGGAATCCTTGTCGCCGCCCTTGGCCTTCTTGGTCAGGTTGTCGACGCGCTTCTCGAGGCTGTCGAGATCGGCGAGCATCAGCTCGGTCTCGATGGTGTCGATATCCGCGATCGGCGCGACCCGGCCCTCGACATGGGTGATGTCGCCGTCCTCGAAGCAGCGCACGACGTGCGCGATCGCGTCGACCTCGCGGATGGTGGCGAGGAACTGGTTGCCGAGGCCCTCACCCTTGGAGGCGCCCTTCACCAGCCCGGCGATGTCGACGAAGGTCAGCCGCGTCGGAATGATCTGCTGCGACTTGCCGACCTCGGCGAGCTTGTCGAGCCGCGGATCCGGCACCGCGACCTCGCCGACATTCGGCTCGATGGTGCAGAACGGATAGTTGGCCGCCTGCGCCGCCGCGGTCTCGGTCAGCGCATTGAACAGCGTCGACTTGCCGACATTCGGCAGCCCGACGATCCCGCATTTGAATCCCATGGTATGTCCCGCTGTTCGAGGCCGTCGCGGCGCTTTAAAGTTCGACCGTCGTGCGCGGGCTTGACCCGCGCATCCATCTTCTTCGAAGAAGATGGATCGCCGGGTCAAGCCCGGCGATGACGGCTTCGATTACTTGTCGCGCTCGCCGCCTTTGGCCTGTTTCTCGTTGTCCAGAAATCCCCTGGCCTGCATTGCCAGATGCACCTTGTTGGCGAAGGTGGCGTCTTTTCCCTTGGCGATCAGGCCGGCATTGTCGGCGGCAATCTCGCACAGCGCCGCGACCCAGGGACGCTCGCTCTTGGCGAAATCGCCGAGCACGTGATTGTGCACCAGTTCCTTCACCCCCGGATGACCGACGCCGAGCCGCACCCGCAAGTAATCATTGCCGATATGCGCCGAGATCGAGCGCAGGCCGTTGTGCCCGGCGATGCCGCCGCCGACCTTCACGCGAACCTTCGCCGGCGGCAGTTCGATCTCGTCGTGAAACACCGCGACCTCGCTCTGCCCGATCTTGTAGAAGCTCGCGGCTTCCTGCACGGCGCGGCCGGACTCGTTCATGTAGGTGAGCGGCTTCAGCAGCGTGATCCGCTCACCGTCCAGCGTGCCGTCGGCGGTCTCGCCCTGAAAGCGACGGCGCCATGGCGAGAAGCCATGACGCCGCGCGATCTGGTCGATGACCATGAACCCGATGTTGTGCCGGTTGTCCTGGTACTTCGCACCCGGATTGCCCAGCCCGACAAACAAGCGCATGCCGCGGCGTCCCGCGGATTACTTCTTCTTGGCTGCCGGAGCCGCCGGAGCCTTGGCCGCGCCGGCCTTGGCCGCCGGGGCCGCAGCAGCCGGAGCCTTGGCCGCACCAGCCTTGGCGGCGGGAGCCGCGGCGGCAGCCGCAGGCGCGGCACCAGGTGCAGCCGCCTCTTCGTTGAAGCCCGACGGCGGCACGATGGTGACCAGCGTGACGTCTTCGCGCGACACCGACTTGACGCCCTTGGGCAGCGCGATGTCCGACAGATGCAGCGACACGCCGATGTCGAGCGTCGAGACGTCGGCCTCGATGAACTGCGGGATCGCGTCGGCTGGCGCCTCGAGGTCGACGGTGTGGGTGACGATGTTGAAGGTGCCGCCGCGCTTGACGCCCGGCGCGCTTTCGAGACCCTTCAGATGCAGCGGCACGCTGATGCGGATGGTCGCACCTTCGCCGAGCCGCAGGAAGTCGACATGGACCGGGAAATCCTTGACCGGGTCGAGGTGATAGTCGCGCGGGATCACACGGTGCTTCTGGCCGTCGAGGACGACGTCGAAGATCGTGGTGAGGAAGCGGCCGGCCTGAATGCGCAGGCGCAGGTCCTTGTCCTCGACCGAGATCGGCAGCGGGGGCTTATTGTCTCCGTAGATCACTCCGGGCACTCGGCCGGCGCGACGCTCTGCCCGGGCGGCCCCCTTGCCGCTCTTCGGACGTGCGGTCGCCTTGAATTCCATGACGGTCGCCATCGTTTAAGTCCTTGATCTGTAAAAAGTTAAAGGCCGCAACGCGGCCCATGCGAACGCCGCGGCAAGCCTCCAGGGGTGCGGGGGCCGCGGTCGTGCCGGGTTTCTAGCCGCAAAGGCGGGAAATGACAAGGAAATCGGGGGCCATACCCTCGCGATTCCCCTGCACTGCCTCATCCTGAGGAGCCCGGCGCAGCCGGGCGTCTCGAAGGATGGCTGCGAGGACAGGCCGTGCCGCCTCATGGTTCGAGACGGCCGCTGCGCGGCCTCCTCACCATGAGGGGCTGATGCTCACGCCATCGCGGTCGGGGGCTCGGAGCCGCCGCCGAGCTTCGCCTCCAGCGCCGCGATCCGCGCCTTGAGGGCCTCGTTCTCCTCGCGGGCGAGCCGGGCCATGTCCTTGACCGCCTCGAACTCCTCGCGCTTGACGATGTCGAGGTCGCGCAGGATCTTTTCGGCCTGGCTGCGCACCACCGAATCGACCTCGCGCTTGACGCCCTGCGCCGCGCCGGCGGCGTCGTTCATCAGACGGCCGATCTCGTCGAAAATCCGGTTGTTGGTCTGCGTCATGTCGAGAACTCCGGGTCGCTTGGCGCGAGGTTGCAGTCGAAACTGTTGCCGGTCGAAACCGGCCTGGACGAAACAATGGCGATGGCGCCGGTGCACTTCAAGGCGCCTGCGCGGCGTCTCCGCCGCCTTGTCAGCGTCGGCATTCCTTGCGATGTTCCCGGCGGCATCGCAAGGCCCATTCGAGAGGATCGGTCGTCCGCATGATCGAGCAACAGATCGACATCCCGACCCTCGACGGCCGCGTCAGCACCTTCATCACCCATCCCGAACGCAACGACCCGCATCCGGTGGTGCTGTTCTTCATGGATGCGCCGGGGATCCGCGAGGAACTGCGCAGCATGGCGCGGCGGCTCGCCACCTGCGGCTATTATGTGATGCTGCCGAGCCTGTATTACCGTTCCGGCGTGTTCGAACTCGGCCCGATCCCCGCCGACGACGAGGCCCCCGAGCGCAAGCGGATGTACGAATTGATGGGCTCGCTCAGCATCGCGATGGTGATGCGGGACGTCAAGGCGCTGCTCGACTTCGCCGCGATGCGGCCCGCCGCCAGCAAGGGCCCGGCCGGTGCGGTCGGCTATTGCATGAGCGGCCGTTACGCGATCAGCGCCGCCACCCACTTCCCCGACCGGGTCAAGGCCGCGGCATCGATCTACGGCACCCATCTGATGACCGACGCGGCGGACAGCCCGCACCGCACGGCGCACAAGGCCAGCGGCGAGCTGTATTTCGCCTGCGCCGAGACCGACCGCTGGGCGCCGCCGGAGATGATCGCCGCGCTGCGCGAGTCGCTCGCCGCCGACGGCGTCGATGCCGAGGTGGAAATCTATCCCGGCACGCAACACGCCTTCGCCTTTCCGCAGCGGCCGGTCTACAACCGCGACGCCGCCGAACGGCATTGGGAACGACTTTTGGCGTTGTACCGGCGCAGGCTTCAGGATTAAGCGAACCGACAATGCCATTTTTCGCCATCGCCTTCCCCGTATTCGATCCGGTGGCCCTCGCTGTCGGCCCGTTCGAGATCCGCTGGTATGCGCTGGCCTATATCGCCGGCATCCTGCTCGGCTGGCTGTACGCCCGGATGCTGCTGCAGCGGGAGCGGCTGTGGGGCGGGCCGGCGCCGATCACGCCCGTCCAGTTCGACGACTTCATCTTGTGGGTGACGATCGGCATCATTCTCGGCGGCCGCACCGGCTACGTGCTGTTCTACAATCTCGACTTCTTCATCGCGAACCCGGCCGAAATCTTCGTGCTGTGGAAGGGCGGCATGTCGTTCCACGGCGGCTTCATGGGCTGTGTGGTCGCGGTGATGCTGTTCGGCTGGAAGCGCAACGTCTCGATCGCCTCGCTCGGCGACATCACCTGCGCGGTCGGCCCGATCGGGCTGTTCCTCGGCCGGGTCGCCAATTTCATCAACGGCGAATTGTGGGGCCGGCCGGCGGATTCCACCGTGCCCTGGGCGATGGTGTTCCCGAATGCCGGGCCGCTGCCGCGGCATCCGAGCCAGCTCTATGAGGCCGGGCTCGAGGGGCTGGCGCTGTTCCTGATCCTGGCGCTGATGATCCGCGCCGGCGCCTTGAAGCGGCCGGGGCTGATCATCGGCGCGTTCCTCACCTTCTACGGGCTCGGCCGCATCATCGGCGAGTTCTTCCGCGAGCCCGATCCGCAGCTCGGCTTCCTGTGGGGCGGCACGACCATGGGGATGCTGCTGTCGGTGCCGATGGTGATCGCCGGAATCGTCGTGATGCTGGCGGCACGGCGCCGCGCCAGCGCGCCGCCGCAACCCGCCGGCGCAAAACCCGGCGAGGCGGTCAAGTGAGCGACGACTCGCCGCTGCTGGCGGAGATCAAGCGGCTGATCAAATCGACCGGCCCGATGCCGGTGTGGCGCTACATGGAGCTCTGCCTCGCCCATCCCGACTACGGCTACTACGTGTCGCGCGATCCGCTCGGCCGCGAGGGCGATTTCACCACCTCGCCCGAGATCAGCCAGATGTTCGGCGAACTGATCGGGCTGTGGACCGCATCGGTGTGGAAGGCCGCCGGCGAACCCGGCGTGTTGCGGCTGATCGAGATCGGCCCCGGCCGCGGCACCATGATCGCCGACGCGCTGCGCGCGCTGCGCGTGCTGCCGCCGCTGTACCAGTCGCTCAGCGTGCATCTGGTCGAGATCAACCCGGTGCTGCGCGAGAAACAGCAGGCGATGCTGGCCGGCATCCGCAACGTGCACTGGCACGAGCGTTTCGACGAGGTGCCGGAAGGCCCCGCGGTGGTGCTCGCCAACGAATATTTCGACGTGCTGCCGATCCATCAGGCGGTGAAGCGCGACGGCGGCTGGCACGAGCGCGTGGTCGAGATCAGCGCCAGCGGCGAGCTGGTGTTCGGCGTCGCCGAGGACCCGATCCCGCGCTTCGACCTGCTGCTGCCGCCGCTGGTGCGGATGGCGCCGGCCGGCGCGGTGTTCGAATGGCGGCCGGACAATGAGATCATGGCGATCGCCGCGCGGCTGCGCGACCAAAGCGGGGCGGCGCTGATCATCGATTACGGCCATGTCCGCAGCGACGTCGGCGACACGTTTCAGGCGATCGCGCGCCACTCCTTCGCCGACCCGCTGCAGAATCCCGGACGCGCCGACCTCACCGCGCATGTCGACTTCCAGGCACTGGGACGCGCCGCCGAGGATCTCGGCGCCCGCGTGCACGGCCCGGTGACGCAGGGCGAATTCCTCAAGCGGCTGGGGATCGAAACCCGCGCGCTGTCGCTGATGGCCAAGGCGAGCGCGCAGGTGTCCGAGGACATCGCCGGCGCGCTGAAGCGGCTGACCGGCGAGGGCCGCGGCGGCATGGGCGCGATGTTCAAGGTGATCGGCGTGTCCGATCCCGCCATCACCTCGCTGGTGGCGCTGAGCGACGACCTCGAGCGCGCCGCGGAGGGACAGAAGGCATGACGATCGCCTCGCAGCGGCTCGCCGCCGTCCCGGGCCTGCGCCACGCTTTCTTCAGCCGCGACGGCGGCGTCTCGCAGGGCATCTATGCCGGCCTCAATGGCGGCATCGGCTCCAACGACGACCCCGCGCATGTCGCCGAGAACCGACGGCGGATGGCGCGGACGATGGGGGTGCCGCCGGAGAGCTTCCTCACCGTCTATCAGGTGCATTCGCCCGATGTCGCGGTGGCGCAGGCCCCGTGGGACAACGCCGCGCGCCCGAAGGCCGATGCGATGGTCACGGCCACGCCGGGGCTGGCGCTCGGCGTCACCGCCGCGGATTGCGGGCCGGTACTGTTCGCCGACCCGGCGGCGCGGGTGATCGGCGCCGCCCATGCCGGATGGAAGGGCGCGCTGACCGGCGTGCTGGAAGCCACGCTCGACGCGATGGAAGGCCTCGGCGCCACGCGCGGCCGCGTCATCGCCGCGATCGGCCCCCTGATCCGCCAGCCGAGCTATGAAGTGGGCGCCGAATTCGTCGCGCGCTTCGCCGAGGCCGACGCCGGCTACGCCCGCTTCTTCATCCCGGCGGCGCGGCCGGGACACGCGATGTTCGATCTCGGCGGCTTCATCCGGATGCGGCTGGAAACGGCGGGGGTGGCGGCGGTCGACGACACCGGCATCGACACCTATCCGGACGAGAATTTCTTCAGCTACCGCCGCTCGGTGCACCGCGCCGAGCCCGATTACGGCCGCCAGATCCACGCCATCGTGCTGGAAGGCTGAGGCTCGCCGCCTCGCGAGGCCCCCGTCCGTCATTCCGGGGCGCCGCGCAGCGGCGAACCCGGAATATCGCAGCGCAAGCGCGTGGCACCCGAGCGTCCGTCATCGCAAGCGTCAGATTCCGGGTTCGCGCTGCGCGCGCCCCGGAATGACCGCTGCGGGGTGATTGGCAACAGTCCACTTCGCTGACATCTTTCATCAATTCCGACGGACGCCGGTGACGCGCTGCTCACCTCGGCAACGCCCGCAATTGCGCTGCCCTAGACCTTAACGGATTTTAACGATATCGCTTGCTCCGTCCGGCCGCCGCTCGGCCGCGCCTTCCGACGGAACCCGCCATGACAGTTCGCCCGCTCCGCCAGCCCGCTTTGCGCCTCGCGCGCGCCGTCCTGCTGCTGGGGCTGATGGGCGGATTGAGCGGCTGCGTCACCGAAGGCGGCGGCGCCGGGCCGATGGCGTCGGCCGGCGGCGGGTCGACCGTGGCATTCGAATCGATCGACGGCCCGCCGCCGCCCGTGTTCGACCGCATGGTGTCGGTGCTCGACAGCGAATCCAAGCTGCGCAACATCGCCGTGGTGTCGCGCGAAGGCGGCGCCGCCTATCGCATCCGCAGCTATCTCTCCGCACAGGTGCGTGGCAACCGCACCAACATCGCCTGGGTCTGGGACGTCTACGACCGCAACCAGCAGCGCACGCTGCGGCTGTCCGGCGAAGAGGCGACCGGCCGCTCCGGTCGCGATGCCTGGGGCCAGGCCGACGACACCGTGCTGCGCCGCATCGCCCAGGCCGGCTTCACCGGGCTGAGCGGTTTGGTGAACGGGACCTTACCGGCCGAACCGGCGACGCCCGCCCCGGCGGCGCCGAGCGAGCCGGCCTCGCGCGGGCCGGCGATCGCCAGCGCCGACACCAGCATCCCGACGAGCGACGCGCCGCCGGCGAGCTCCCTGAGTTTCGCCGCCCGCTGACCGCTACCTATGTCGAATCCGCATCGGAAAACCGCCTGCGACGGGTTGCCATCGCAGGCCGGCGGCTGATATCACCTCGCTCGCAAAGCGTCCGTTTTCATGAGTCATCCGATATGCTGAACGTTGTATCCACCGCGGCGAGGGGAAACGCGTCGATGTCGTGGAAAAACGGCTCCGTCAAGCTGGTCGCCGGCAATTCCAATCCGGCGCTGGCGCGCGACATCGCCTCGTGGCTGAACATGTCGCTGACCAAGGCCAGCGTTCGCCGCTTCGCCGACAACGAGGTGTTCGTCGAGATCCAGGAGAACGTCCGCGGCTCGGATGTCTACATCATCCAGTCGACGTCGTTCCCGACCAACGACCACCTGATGGAACTGCTGATCATCACCGACGCGCTGCGCCGCGCCTCGGCGCGCCGCATCACCGCGGTGATCCCGTATTTCGGCTACGCCCGCCAGGACCGCAAGGCCGGGGGACGCACGCCGATTTCGGCCAAGCTGGTCGCCAATCTGATCACCCATGCGGGGACGGATCGGGTGATGACGCTCGATCTGCACGCCGGCCAGATCCAGGGCTTCTTCGACATCCCGACCGACAACCTGTTCGCCTCGCCGGTGATGGTGCGCGACATCAAGGAGCGCTTCGACCTGTCGAAAGTCGCGGTGGTGTCGCCCGACGTCGGCGGCGTGGTGCGCGCCCGCGGCCTCGCCAAGCGCATCAACGCGCCGCTGGCGATCATCGACAAGCGCCGCGAACGCGCCGGCGAATCCGAAGTGATGAACGTGATCGGCGAGGTCGAGGGCTATACCTGCATCCTGATCGACGACATCGTCGATTCCGGCGGCACGCTGGTGAACGCCGCCGACGCGCTGCTCGCCAACGGCGCCAGGGACGTCTACGCCTACATCACCCACGGCGTGCTGTCCGGCGGCGCCTGCGCCCGCATCAATTCCTCGAAGCTGAAAGAGCTGGTGATCACCGACTCGATCCAGCCGACCGAGGCGGTCTGCAACAGCGCCAACATCCGCACGCTGTCGATCGCCTCGCTGATCGCCGAAGCGATCGGCCGCACCGCCTCCGAAGAGTCGGTGTCGAGCCTGTTCGACTGATAACTCGAAACTCTCGTTCGTCATTCCGGGGCGCGCGCAGCAGAATGAGGCTGCAAGAACTGCCCGAGTCGACTGACCGGACCTTCCTCCAGCATAGCCGTCATCCTGAGGTGCGAGCGCAGCGAGCCTCGAAGGATGATTGTCGCGCCTGTGAAACGGCAGCGGGGGCTCGTGGCCATCCTTCGAGGCCGTCGCTGCGCGACGGCGCCTCAGGATGACGGCGATCCTGCGGAGACGTCCGACAGACCGCTCAGTCGCGGGTTACACGATCCCCGCCGCCACCTGCCCTCTGAGCCGTTCGAGGCTGAGCAGTGTATCCGCGCAGGCGTGGGCGACTTCGGCGCCCTTGGCGGCGAAGTGCTGCCTGAAGAACGCGACCTGCGCGTCGCCGCTTTCGAACGCTTGCGGCGTCGCCACCGCCGAGAACACAGGCACCTCGGTGCGGAGCTGGACGTCCATCAGCGCCTTGATCACCGTTTCGGCGACGAAGCCGGTGAGGCCGCCGTCGACCACGAGACCGGCCGCGACGATCGCGGTGTAGCGCCGGGTCTTGGCGAGCGTCTGCACGTGCAGCGGAATTTCGAACGAGCCCGGCACCTCGAACAGATCGACCTGCGACGCGTCGACGCCACGCGCGACGATCTCGCGCGCGAACGCCTCCCAGCACTCCGCCACGACGTCGTGATGCCAGGACGACTGCACGAAGGCGACGCGCTGCGGCCGCGCGAACCGCGGATACGCTGCCGCGGGCGCAGACGGCGGCGGCGCGTCGGTGGGGTCGGTCACGGTGTCGGTCATCGGGGTCACTCGCCTGAGTTCTGGAACGAGCCTCAGGCTACCAGCGCGCGGCACCGAATCAAAGGTCGGCGGCGCGCCGCCGGACTCGCGACAGGTGAAATCCAACCACCGGACTCGGACGACGCGAATCCGATTCCGTTTTGTTCTTCGCGCAGACGATCGAACTGTGGACGGGCCGCGGTTTGGCTGTGGATGGGCCGGCCTCGGGATTGCACGGATTCGGCAAATCACATCATTTCATTTCTGCAACCTCGGTTCGTCCGGATCATGCGTTTGCAACGATCCACCGGGCACAGGCGCGTATCGGCCTGCCACATGCGTATCAGGCACATTCAAAGTGAAGGTCGAGACGGCATGGCCATCCTCGAAGGCGTCTTCGATTCCAGAAACAACCCGCTCGAGGCGGTCGAAGACATCGCCGCGTCGAACGATCTGGTGTTCGAACGATCCGGCGAAGACGAAATCACCATCGCGGCGAAGGGGCAGTGGACCGACTACACGCTGTCCTTCACCTGGATGAGCGAGATCGAGGCGCTGCATCTGGCCTGCGCCTTCGACATGAAGGTGCCGTCCGCACGCCGCAACGAGACCCAGCGGCTGATCGCCGCGATCAATGAGCAGCTCTGGGTCGGTCACTTCGATCTATGGACACATACCGGCACGATCATGTTCCGCCAGGCGCTGGTGCTGCCGGGCGGGCTGTCGGCGACCAGCGCGCAGTGCGAGACCATGCTGATCAGTTCGATCAGCGCTTGCGAGCGCTACTATCCGGCGATCCAGTTCACGGTATGGGCCGGCAAGACCGCGTCCGAAGCGATGTCGGCCGCGATGTTCGACACCGAGGGCGAAGCGTAACCGACCAGGCTTCGTTGGAGAGCCCCATGACGACCAAACCAGCTCCGCGGCCGCTCGCTCAGCTCGGCGGCAATCTCGTGCTCGCCGGCGCCGGCAAGATGGGCGGCGCGCTGCTCACCGGCTGGCTGGCACAGGGGCTCGACGGCGGCGAAGTCGTGGTGATCGACCCGCAGCCTTCCGACGAGATCCGCGCGCTGACCGGCCGCGGCGTCCGCCTCAACGCCTCGGCCTCCGACGTCGGCGCGGTGGCGACGATGGTGGTCGCGGTGAAGCCGCAGACCTTTGCCGGCGCCGCCGCCGCATTGCGCAGCTACGCCGGTCCGTCGACGCTGGTGGTGTCGGTGATGGCTGGCATTCCGATCGCGGCGCTCGCCGCGCAGATCGGCGGCCACGTCGTCCGCGCGATGCCGAACACGCCGGCGGCGATCGGCCGCGGCATCACGGTGGCGGTCGCAGCCAGCGACGTCACTGCTTCGCAACGCGCCACCGCGGATGCGCTGCTACGCGCCACCGGCGCGGTCGAATGGGTCGACGACGAGAGCCTGATCGACGCCGTCACTGCCGTCTCGGGCTCCGGGCCGGCCTATGTGTTCCTGCTCGCCGAAGAACTCGCCCGCGCCGGCGTCGCGGCCGGGCTGCCGGAGCAGCTGGCGATGACGCTAGCGCGCGCCACCGTCGCCGGCTCCGGCGAATTGCTGCACCGCTCCGAGCTCGACGCCGCGACGCTGCGCAAGAACGTCACCTCCCCCAACGGCACCACGGCTGCCGCACTCGACGTGCTGATGGCCGACGACGGCTTCCGCCCGCTGCTGACCCGTGCCGTCGCCGCAGCGGCGAAGCGGTCGCGGGAACTGGCGAAGTAAGCGACGCGTACAGGCGTCATGCGCGGGCTTTACCCGCGCATCCCTCGCGCGCGCAAGCGCGCGTTCCTCCATGCAGTGGCATTTCGCGAAGAGGATGGATTGCCGGGTCAAGCCCGGCAATGACAAGTGTTGGTATCAGTGTCCCAACCACCGTCATCGCCCGGCTCGACCGGGCGACCCGGTATTCCGGAGCGCTCAGTTCAAGTAATCGGCGTCTGGAATACTGGGCCACCCGCTTTCGCGGGTGGTGACGGTGGTGGATGGGGCGACGCCGACGAACGACACAAAATAGAACTACACAGATAGACCTACACCGGCACCCGCACCGTCGCGCGCAGTCCGCCCATCGGGCTGTCGCCGAGCGTGATGTCGCCGCCGTGCGAGCGGGCGATGTCGCGGGCGATGGCGAGGCCGAGGCCGGTGCCGCCTTCGTCCTGATTGCGGGCGTCGTCGAGCCGCAGGAACGGCTTGAACACTTCCTCGCGCATCGCCATCGGAATGCCGGGACCGTCGTCGTCGATCGTCACCGTGAGGTAGCGATGATCGCGCTGGCCGGCGATGGCGATGGCGTCGGCGTGGCGCGCGGCGTTCGACACCAGATTGGCGAGGCAGCGCTTGAACGCCGCCGGCTTCACCGTCACCACCGGCTGGCCGGAAAACGACACGGTGGCGATGTGGCCATGGCGCTCGGCGTCGTTGCGCAGTTCCTCCAGCGCCGCCGCCATGTCGGTCGGCTGCGCCCGCTCGCCGCTGTCGCCGCGCGCGAAGGCGAGATACGCTTCCAGCATCGCCCACATCTCGTCGACGTCCTTGCGCATCCCCTCGGTTTCCGGGGCGTCGCCGATCAGTTCGAGTTCGAGCTTGAAGCGGGTGAGGATGGTGCGCAGATCGTGGGACACGCCGGCCAGCATCGCGGTGCGCTGCTCGATCGCGCGCTCGACGCGGCTCTTCATCTCGATGAAGGCGTGCGCCGCGCGCCGCACCTCGCGGGCGCCGCGCGGCTTGAAGTTCGGCGCGTCGCGGCCCTTGCCGAAGCTCTCGGCGGCGTCCGCAAGCCGCAGGATCGGCCGGATCTGGTTGCGCAGGAACAGCACCGCGACGACCAGCAGCACCGTCGAGGTGCCGACCATCCACAGCAGGAAGATCTCCGAATTCGACGCATAGGCCGCGCTGCGCAGCGCGAACACCCGCATCACCGCATCGTCGAGCTGGATGCGGATTTCGACCAGGTTGGAGCGGCCGACGGTGTCGATCCAGAACGGCCGCGCGATCTGCTTGCTGATCTGTTTGCTGATCGACTGATCCAGCAGCGAGAAGAACGGCTTGCTGCCCGGCGGCGGCATCTCGCCCGGGCCGAGGAAATCCACCACCAGCCCGAGCCGGTTCTGCGCGATCCGGCGCAGCGCGGCGTTGTCCTTGTCCTGCGGGTAGCTCTTGTAGACGTCGATCAGCGCCGCGATGTCCTGCACCACCGCCGCCGACAGCCGCTGCGTCACCGTGTTCCAGTGCCGCTCCATGAACACGAAGGCGATCACCGATTGCAGCAGCACCATCGGCACGATCATGATCAGCAGCGCGCGGGCATACAGCCCCTTCGGCATGAAGTCGTTGAAGCGCTGCCCCATCCAGCCATTGGCCGCCGACACCCGCCGCGAGGCGGAGCGGATCAGCGTGAGGCCGGTGTCGAGCGTGCTCATGACGGCGCTCGTGGGGAGGTGTCAGCAAGTTTTCGAATAGGAGCATTGCTTCCGCCCCATGCACGGCGAGCTCCCTCGCCCCGTTCTTGCGGGGAGAGGGTCGGGGTGAGGGGCTGCGGCCGACCCGCGAATGCGGAAGCTGTGAGGAAGCGCCGTGCCAGGCCCCTCACCCGACCGGCTACGCTACGCTTCGCCGGTCGACCTCTCCCTGCGCAGGGCGGGGAGGGGTTGCGTCGTGCGTGGGGGAAGGCATTGCTCATATATCGCCGATCAAATTATCAGCCGACCAACGCTACGGCGCGGCGACCAGACGATAGCCGATGCCGCGGACGGCCTGGAGGAACAGCGGGTTGGCCGGGTCGCGCTCGATCTTGCGGCGCAGGCGGTTGATCTGCACGTCGACGGCCCGCTCATTGGCGTTGCCGCCGCCGCCGGTCAGATCGCCGCGCGGCACGGTCTCGCCGGGCGCCGCGGCCAGCACGCGCAGCATGTCGCGCTCGCGGTCGGTGAGATGGATCGTCTCGTCGCCCTGGCGCAGTTCGCCGCGCTCGATGTGAAACACGTAGGGACCGAACGCGATGGTCTCGGCCCTGCTCGCCGGCGCCGGCGAGGTGCGCTTCAGGATGTTGCAGATCCGCAGCAGCAATTCGCGCGGCTCGAACGGTTTGGCGACGTAGTCGTCGGCGCCGAGCTGCAGCCCCTCGATGCGGGCTTCGGCCTCGTGCCGCGCGGTCAGCATCACGATCGGCACGTCGGAATCGACCCGGATCGAGCGCGCCAGATCGAAGCCGGTCTCGCCGGGCATCATCACGTCGAGGATCAAGAGATCGAAATTCAGCCCGGCGAGCTTGGCGCGCGCGTCGGGCACGCTCTGCGCCGTGGTGACGCGATAGCCTTCGCTGGCGAGGAAGCGCGACAGCAGATCGCGGATGCGGCGGTCGTCGTCGACCAGCAGAAGATGCGGCGCATCGTCGGCGGGGCGGACCGGCTTCTTCGCCAGGGCTGCTAGCTGGATCACGTGACATCCTTCGCGATGGCGCCGTCGGATTGCAGAATGGTCTGGAGCACCTTGTCCGGATCTTCGCAATCGATCATGGCGCGCAGGAATTTACGCACGGCCTCCGCTTCGCCCGGACCGAGACCGCGCAGCGCGCGTGCAATCCGGTCGGTCTGCAGGCCGGCGAGTTTCACCACCAGCGCCTCGCCCTTTGCGGTGGCGAAAAGAAGGCGCTGGCGGCGGTCGCTGTCGCCGGCCTTCTGCACGATGTAACCCTCGTCGAGCAGTTGCTTCAGCACCCGCCCGAGCGACTGCTTGGTGATGCGCAGCACGTCGAGCAGATCGGCGACCGTCAGCCCCGGATAGCGGCAGACGAAATGCACCACCCGGTGATGCGCGCGGCCGAACCCGAACGCCTCCAGCACGTGGTCGGCATCGCCGACGAAGTCGCGATAGGCGAAGAACAACAGCTCGATGATGTCCCACCGCGGCGGCGCAACCGACGCAACCGACGCATCCGCCGGGCGGCTCGGCGCCGCGAACGCGGCGCTCTCGCCTTGCAGGTAGCCGTTGAAATTTATGTCAGCCATGTTGACATATCTGGGTCTTATGTTACAAAACGGCCGACCAAGACGAAATATTCGACTATTCCGCTTGCGACCCTTCCCCGCGCGGTCCGATAACCAGATGCGGCGAAACGGCGTGCATGCGAATGTCGGACGGCTTGGCCGAAACATAGCGGAGTTCGCAGGATCCGCCAAAACAATGTCTCCCGGCGCGGGCCGGGACCGAACCACCCAGCGGCCGGCATCAGCCGGGCTCGCGCAACCACGGCCACCGGCAGGCGCGCCGATCCAGGAGATCACGTCCATGGGAATCTCGTTCGACAAGGTCGACGGCTCGGTCTGGCTGAATTTCGACATCCAGCCGTCGGCGCAGCCGACGCCGGAGACGGATCGAACCGCGAAGCTCGCCGACCCGGGCTTCGGCCGCGTCTTCACCGACCACATGGCGATCGTCCGCTACGATCAGGCCAAGGGCTGGTACGGCGCACGCGTCGAATCCCGCGCCAACTTCCCGCTCGATCCGGCGACCGCCGTGCTGCACTACGCGCAGGAGATCTTCGAGGGCCTGAAGGCCTACAAGCGCGCCGACGGCGGCGTGAACCTGTTCCGGCCCGACGCCAATGCACGGCGCTTCCGCGATTCCGCCGACCGCATGGCGATGGCGCAACTGCCCGAGCCGGTGTTCATCGAGGCGATCGAGCAACTGATCCGGATCGACCGCGACTGGATTCCCGGCGGCGACGGCAGCCTGTATCTGCGGCCGTTCATGATCGCGAGCGAAGTGTTCCTCGGCGTCAAGCCGTCGGCGGAATACATCTTCGCGGTGATCGCCTCGCCGGTCGGCTCGTACTTCAAGGGCGGGCCTGCGCCGGTGTCGATCTGGGTGTCGGAGAACTACACGCGTGCCGCGATCGGCGGCACCGGCGGCGTCAAATGCGGCGGCAACTACGCGGCATCACTGCGCGCCCAGGCCGAGGCGATCGAACACGGCTGCGATCAGGTGGTGTTCCTCGACGCGATCGAGCGCCGCTACGTCGAGGAGCTCGGCGGCATGAACGTGTTCTTCGTGTTCGACGACGGTTCGCTGTCGACGCCGCCGCTCGGCACCATCCTGCCCGGCATCACCCGCGATTCGATCATCGCGCTGGCGCGGCAGGCGGGCCGGACCGTGCGCGAGGAGGCCTACACGATCGAGCAGTGGCGTGCCGACGCCGCCAGCGGCAAGCTCAAGGAGGCGTTCGCCTGCGGCACCGCGGCGGTGATCTCGCCGATCGGCACGGTGCGCTCGGCCAGCGGCGACTTCACCATCAGCGGCGGCGCCGCCGGCGAGGTCGCGATGGGCCTGCGCAAGCAGCTCGTCGACATCCAATACGGCCGCGCCGAGGACAAGCACGGCTGGATCCGGGACGTGGCGTAAGCCGCTTCACCAACGTCGATTCATTCCGGGGCGCGCACGACGTGAGCGAACCCGCAGCGCCACCTCTCCCGCTTGCGGGAGAGGTCGGATCGCGCAGCGATCCGGGTGAGGGCACTCCTCTCGGCGAGCGATGACTCACTGCCTGGGGCGCCCTCACCCCAGCCCTCTCCCGCAAGCGGGAGAGGGAGCGCGTTGTGCTTGGGGCTTGAGCAGCGACCAGAGCTTTTCCGGTTCTGATAGAATCAGAACCGGAGCTCTAGATTCTTGATTTGACGCGTTTTCTTCACGCGAACCGGCATCCACTTCGCTCGAAAACGCTATAACTACCTCCGCCCGAACAGCTTCTCGATATCGGTCAGCGTCAGTTCGACATAGGTCGGGCGGCCGTGGTTGCATTGGCCGGAATTCGGCGTCGATTCCATCTCGCGCAGCAACGCGTTCATCTCTTCGGGTTTGAGCACGCGCCCTGCCCGCACCGAGCCGTGGCAGGCCATCGTGGCGGCGACGTGCATCAGGCGGCGCTCCAGCGGCAGCGCTTCGTCCCACTCGGCCATGTGCTCGGCGAGATCGCGCAGCAGCGACGCCGCGTCGGTCTTGCCGAGCAGCGACGGCGTCTCGCGCACCGCCACCGCGCCGGGGCCGAAGCTCTCGACCACGAGGCCGAATTGCGCCAGTTCGTCGGCGCGGGCGACCAGGCGCTCGACCGTCGCCTCGTCCATCTCGACGATGTCGGGGATCAGCAGGATCTGGCGCTGAACGCCATTGGCGTCGAGCGAGGCCTTCAGCCGCTCGTAGACGATGCGTTCATGCGCGGCGTGTTGATCGACCACGATCAGCCCGTCGCGGGTCTGCGACACGATATAGGTCTCGTGGATCTGGGTCCGCGCCGCGCCGAGCGGCCGGTCGAGCAGATCCGGCGCGGCGTCGTGCGGGCGGACATCCGCGCTCGGCCCGCCGACGTCGAACGCGGCCTGCGGGCGCTCGGCGAAGACGGGTGCGCCGCCGCCGACCGGATAGGACGGCGAGGCGCGCCAGTCCCAATTCGCCGCCGGCATCGACGCCGGACGGAATGTCGAGATCACGCTGCCTGCGCTGTTGGCGGCGGTGCGGCGGCCCTCGCGGGCGAGCCCCTCTTTCAGCGCGTGGACGATCAGCCCGCGCACCAGGCCGGCGTTGCGGAAGCGGACCTCGGTCTTGGCCGGATGCACATTGGCGTCGACCTCGCGCGAATCCAGCGTGACGAACAGCGCCACCACCGGATGGCGGTCGCGCGGCAGATAGTCCGCGTAAGCGGCGCGCACCGCGCCGAGGATCAGCTTGTCGCGCACCGGCCGGCCGTTGACGAACAGATATTGCCCGAGCGCGTTGGCGCGGGTCAGCGCCGGCGACGCGGCGAAGCCCTCGACCGCGACGCCTTCGCGTTCCGAGCGGACCTCGATGGCGTTGGCGCGGAAATCCGCGCCGAGAATGTCGCCGAGCCGCGTCAGCCGGCCCGGCGCGCCGGGCAGCGCCGCCGCCCAGGTGACGGGCGCGCGTTCTTCGCCGGCGAGCGTGAAGGCGATGTCGGGTCGCGCCATTGCGAGGCGCCGCACCACTTCGCGGACCGCCTCGGCCTCGGTGCGGTCGGTCTTGAGAAATTTCAGCCGCGCCGGCGTGGCGAAGAACAGATCGGCGACCTCGACGCGGGTGCCTTGCGACAGCGCCGCCGGCACGAGCTCCGATTTGTCGCCGCCCTCGACGCTGAGCGCCCAGGCGTGCGGCTCCCGCGCATGGCGGGTGGTGATCGACAGCCGCGCCACCGCCCCGATCGACGGCAGCGCCTCGCCACGGAAGCCGAGGGTGCGGATCTGCAGCAGATCCTCGTCGTCGAGTTTCGACGTCGCGTGGCGGTCGACCGCCAGCGCGAGATCGGCCTGCGTCATGCCGGCGCCGTCGTCGGCGATCACGATCTTCCGTCGGCCGCCGCCGTCGCTGAAGATATCGATCCGACTCGCGCCGGCATCGATCGCGTTCTCGACCAGCTCCTTCACCACGCTCGCCGGCCGCTCCACCACCTCGCCGGCGGCGATGCGGTTGACGATGGTTTCGGGGAGCTGGCGAACGGGCATGGGAACCGGGCGACTCGTGTGTGTGTGAGCGGTGACTTTAGAGAAGCCGGCCGCCGGCGTCAGCCACGGACGCAGTCCCCTCCTTCTTCGTCATTGCGAGCGCAGCGAAGCAATCCAGCTCCGTGCACGGGGCTCCTGGATTGCTTCGTCGCTTCGCTCCTCGCAATGACGCCCCCCTCAATCGTCGAAGCTTCTGCCGCTGCGGCCGGCCTTGATGTCGCCGCGGCGTTTCTTGCCTTCGAGGCGGCGCTTCTTGGAGCCGAGCGTCGGCCGCGTCGCGCGGCGCGGGACCGGGCGCACCATGGCTTCGCGCAGCAATTCGAGCAGGCGGTCGATCGCATCCGCCTTGTTGCGCTCCTGGGTGCGGAAGCGCTGGGCGTGGATGACGATGACACCCTCCTTGGTCATGCGCTGGCCGGCGAGACTGATCAGCCGCAACGCGGCGTCCTCCGGCAGCGCGATCTTCGTGGTGTCGAAGCGGAGCTGGGCGGCGGTCGACAGCTTGTTGACGTTCTGGCCGCCGGGGCCGGACGCGCGCACGAAGCTGATCTCGATGTCGTCGTCGTCGATCGCAAGATTGCGGCTGATCCGCAGCATGGGGCACCGGATAATTCGTCAAGAGCCCGGCGCAGGCGCCGGGCCGAACCAGCACTGCCTGTAGCACATTCGGATGAAGCGGGACGACTGCGGAACCGGGCCTCTGCCGAATAACACAGCCTCTCCTCGCGCCGCGGCGCGCTCCCTCTCCCCGCCTGCGGGGAGAGGTTAGGCAGCGCCCGCTGAAAGCGTTAATTCGCGCGAAGCTAATTCGCCCGTGGCGGCGGCGGGGTGCCGGCGGGTTTCACGGCGTTCGGATCGGCGGCGGCCTGCGGGGTGCGGCCGACCACCACGGTCAGCAGGCCGTCGGACCACAGCCGTTTGGCGGCGCGTTTGGCGTCGTCGAGCGTCACCGCGTCGACGATGGCGTTGCGCCTGGCGATGTAGTCGATCGGCAGGCCGTCGTTCTGATATTGCAGCAGCGCCTGGGCGAGCTTCGCCGAGGTGTCGAGCGACAGCATCTGCGAGCCCTTGAGATACGACTTCGCCTCGTCGAGTTCCTGCTGGGTCGGGCCCTCGTCGGCGATCCGCTTGATCTCGGCGTCGATCGCCTCGATCGACTGCGTCGCGCGGTCGGCGCGGGTGCCGGTGGCGCCGGTGAACAGCGCCGAATGCTGCATCCACAGCATCGAGACGTAGATCGAATAAGCCAGACCGCGCTTCTCGCGAACCTCGCGATACAGCCGCGACGACAGCGAGCCGCCGCCAAGGATGTGGTTGACCACATAGCCGGCCATGAAATCCGGATCGTGACGCTTGAGGCCGGGGCCGCCGAACATCACCACGGTCTGCGGCACGTCGAGCGGCACGAAGCTGCGCTGCGGCGGCTTGGTGGCGACGATGTCGGCCACCGGCGTGAGCTGCGCCTTGGCCGGCAGGCTGCCGAAGGTGTCGTCGAGCAGTTTCGCCAGCGTCGCGGCGTCGACATCGCCGACCACGGCGATCTTCAGCGTGTCCTTGGCCAGCACGCGGCCCGCATAGGTCTTCATGTCGTCGACGGTGACCTTCGGCAGGCTCTCCAGCGTGCCGGTCGAAGGCCGGCCATAGGGATGATCGCCGAACGCGAGTTCGAGAAACTTGAGGGTCGCCATGGTGTTCGGGTCGAGCGACTTGCGGCGCAGCGTCGAGATCAGTTGCGCGCGGATGCGCTCGACGTCTTTCGCCTCGAACCGCGGCGCGGTCAGCGAGGTGTGCAGCAGACCGAACGCCTCGTCGCGGTTTTCCGTCAGCATCCGCAGCGAGCCGCGGAAAGTGTCGCGGGTGACGGCGTAGGACAGTTCGATGGCGCGGCGGTCGAGCCGCTCGTGGAACGTCGCCGAGTCCATGTCGCCCGAACCTTCGTCGAGCAGATTCGCCACCATGTGGCCGACGCCGGGCTTGTCGGCCGGATCCTGGCTGGCGCCGCCGCCGAAGGAATACTCCATCGAGATCAGCGGCACGGTGGCGTCCTGCACGAACCAGGCATGGATGCCGCCGGGCGTGACCAGATTCTGGATCTTCGCCGCGGCGAAGCTCGGCGCCGCCGGCAGCGCGGCGGCGAGCGCGATAGCGGCGGTAAGCGCCAGACGTTTGATCGAGCGGAAGGCCATGATCACGAGCGCTTCTCCTCGGGCTTCGGCAGCGTGCCCTTGACCAGATAGCCGGTGACGGATCGGTTGCGGTCGAGGAATTGCTGCGCGACGGCGCGGACCTGATCCGAGGTGACGGCGCGGATGCGCTGCGGCCAGGTCTGGATGTCCTGAACGGTGAGGCCCGAGGTCACCGCGGTTCCGTACCAGCGCGCCAGCGTCGTCTGGTTGTCCTGCGCGTAGATCGACTGCGCGATCAGTTGCGTCTTGACCCGTTCGAGGTCTTCGGACCGAACCGGATGGCGCACGATCTCGGCGATCACATTGTCGATCGCCTTCTCGATCTCGGAGAATTCGACGCCCGGCTTCGGCGTCGCCGCGACGATGAAGTGGGTGTCGTCGAGCGCGGTGCCTTGATAGTTGGCGCCGACATTGATCGCGAGCTGGCGGTCGATCACCAGCGCGCGATACAGATAGGAGTTGCTGCCGCCGCCGATCAGTTGCGCCAGCACTTCGAGCGCCGGGCTCTCGCCCTTCGCCGCGGTGTGGGCCGACGGCACCAGATAATAGCGCCGCACGCTGGGCTGCTCGACCCGCGGATCGGCCAGCGTCACGGTGCGCGGGCCGGCGGGCGCCGGCTCCTGCGGCCGCACCCGCTGCGCCGGGATCGCCGGCTGCGCCGGCACCGCGCCGTAGATCCGTTCGATCGCCGGCCGGATCGCATCGGCATCGACGTCGCCGGCGATCACCAGCGTGGCGTTGTTGGGCGCGTAGAAGCGGCGGTAGAACGCCAGCGCGTCCTCGCGGTCGAGCTTCTGGATCTCCTGCAGCCAGCCGATCACCGGGCGGCCATAGGGATGATTGAGATACAGCGCCGCCATGATCTGCTCGGTGAGCCGCGCATCGGGATTGTTGGCGACCCGCATGTTGTATTCCTCGAGCACGACGTCGCGCTCGGGCAGCACGTTCTCGTCCTTCAGCACCAGGCCGGTCATGCGGTCGGCTTCGAACTCCATCATCCGCTCGAGCTGATCGCGCGGCACGCGCTGATAGTAGCCGGTGTAGTCGAACGAGGTGAAGGCGTTCTCGTTGCCGCCGACCTTCAGCACCGTCTGCGAAAACTCGCCGACCGGGTGCTTGGCGGTGCCCTTGAACATCAGATGCTCGAGAAAATGCGCCAGCCCGGACTTGCCCGGCGTCTCGTCGGCGGAGCCGACCTTGTACCAGATCATCTGCGTCACCACCGGGGTGCGGTGATCCGGGATCACCACGACGTTCAGGCCGTTGCCGAGCGTGAAGGTGGCGGGCGGATTGGCGGGGGCGGTTTGAGCGGCGGCCGGGGCTGCGAGCAGCAGCGCCGTCGCGAGGACGGCGAACGCGGCGCGCGGACGGAAGACGGATATATTCATGTCGAAGCAATCATCCCGGTAGGAGAGATCGGATCGGGCCGTCGGCAAGCCGCAGCCGCCCGCCGTTCGAGGGCGCGGCGCGGCGAAAGATCGAGGCAACCCGGCACGGCAGCCGGCAGGAGAAAGGGCGCCAAACGGCCCCGGCTCAATAGGTGACTTCTTTGCCCGACATCACGTCGATGCGCTTGTTGCCGAGCGCTTCCTTCGGGCCGGTGCCATAGGCGAAATTCGGCGACGGGGTCTGATAGCCGACCGGCGGCTGCGTCAGCGTCTCGCGGGTCGGCTCGCCGGTGAACGGCGCGGTTTCCGTCTTGTTGCCGCCGAACAGGCTGCTGAAGCTGCCGGTGAAGCCGAGCTGCGACGGGCTCAGGATCGGGTTGTTCTGCTGGGTGCCGGGCTGAACCGGATCGCTATTGGTGCCCTTGCTGGCGTCGGCGCGAACCGAATTCAGCTCAGACGGCGTCAATTGCCGGGCCGATTCGATCGGCGTCGGCTTGCTCTGGCGGGCGGCGGAGCGGGCTTCCTTGCGCGCCTGCACATCGGGGTCCTTGGGCCAGTTCGGCGGCGCGTTGACGTCCTTGGCGACGACTTCCGGCGGCGGCAGCTCGAGCTGGCGCGGCACCACCAGCGGCGAGCGCTCGCGATAGTTGATGCCGGAATTTTCCATATTGGTGGCGCCGATGCCGCCCATCAGCCCCTTGATGATCTTCTCTTCGAAGGTCAGGTCGTCGTTGTCGCCGTCCTCGGCGCGCGCCACGCCGCCGGCCATCACCAGACCGATGCCGAGCGCGACGGCCGTCAGTCGGGTGACACGCAGCATCGCCGCGGGCGACTTCTGCAGCATCCAGAAGGTGGTTGCGATCTGGCGCATGGCGTTGATCCTGTTCACGTCCTGTGGATTGACCGCCGGCCGCAGAACGAACGCCGGCCGGCCTTCGCCGCGCTGCCCGTATCGGCCGGGATCAGGGCGCTTTTGCGGCGCTTGCCCCGAAGAAGGAGTCATACAGCAGCGCCGCCACGCCGACAACGATCGCCGTATCGGCAAGGTTAAACACGTACCAGCTATAGGTTTTTCCGGCGATCTCGGCGTGAAACAGGGCGAAATCGACCACCGCGCCATAGGCCAGGCGATCGATCGCATTGCCGATCGCGCCGCCGATGATCAGACCGAGACCGATGGTCGCAAGCCGGGTGGTGGAGCGCGCCATCCAGATCGCCAGCGCCACGATCGCCACCGCCTTGAAGGCCAGCATGATCGCCTGCCCGGTCGGCCCCTGGCCGGAAAACCACCCATAGGAGATGCCGGTGTTCCAGGCGAGCACCAGGTCGAAGAACGGCGTGACGCTGACCAGGCCCTTGCGGCCGAGATCGAACACGTAGAGCAGCCACAGCTTGGTCGCCTGATCGAGCACCAGCGCGACCACGGCGGCGAGGATGCCGAGGCGGACGGGCGAGGTCATGGTGCGGCGCCCGCCCCGTGACGTGGCGTCGTCCCCGCGCAGGCGGGGACCGATACGCCGTATCGGTCCAGTTCAGACGAGGCGTCGGTCATCGGCTTGGGCTCGAAGGCAGGCGTCAGGGGTTATGGGTCCCCGCCTGCGCGGGGACGACGAGAGCTTTAGACCGGAGCGCCCAGCGCCTTCCACTCGCGCAGCGCCTTGGCGTCGCGCGGGGAGACGTCGGGATACTCCGGGTCGCTGCCGACGCTCGACAGGATCTTCCACGACCGCGCGCATTTGGTGCCTTGCGCGCGCTCGACCACCACGGCGACGCCGGTCACGTTGTCGAGCCGGAACGCGCCCTCCGGGGCGTCGCCTTCACGGATCTCGTAGTTCGAGGTGATGCAGATCTCGGCGAGGTCGGCGTCGAACACCGTCGCCAGCAGCGGGCGGTCGGCGAGGTAGATCACCGGCGAGGCTTCCAGCGACGAGCCGATCCGCTTGGCGGCGCGTTCCAGTTCCAGCGCGCCGGTGACGACGCGGCGGACGCTGCGGATGGTCTCCCACTTCTTCGCCAGTTCGTCGTCGCGATAGGCGCCGAGGTCGAGCGGGAACAGCGTCAGATGCACGCTCGGCTCGGCGCCGGGCCGGTACATGCCCCAGGCTTCGTCGGCGGTGAAGGACAGCACCGGCGCCAGCCATTTCAGGATCGCGTCGCAGATGATGTCGATGGCGGTCAGCGCCGCCTTGCGGGCCGGCGACGACGGCGGGTCGCAATACAGCGTGTCCTTGCGGATATCGAAATAGAACGCCGACAGTTCGGTGTTCATGAACGCCGCGAGCGACGCCACCACGGTCTTGTAGTCGAACTCCGCATAGGCGGCGCGCACCACGGCGCTCTGCTCGGCGAGCTGATGCAGCATCAGCCGCTCCAGCTCGGGCATGTCGGCGAATGCCACCGCCTCGTCGCGCTTGTAGTGATGCAGCGTGCCGAGCATCCAGCGGACCGAATTGCGCAGCTTGCGATAGGTCTCGACCACGTTCTTGAGGATCTCGGGGCCGATGCGCTGATCGTCGGCGTAGTCGGTGGCGCACACCCACAGCCGCAGGATGTCGGCGCCGGACTGCGCGATCACCTTGGCCGGATCGGTGGTGTTGCCGAGCGACTTCGACATCTTGCGGCCCTGCTCGTCGAGCGTGAAGCCGTGGGTCAGCACCACGTCGTAGGGCGCGCGGCCGCGGGTGCCGCAGCTCTCCAGCAGAGAGGAATGAAACCAGCCGCGATGCTGGTCCGAGCCTTCGAGATACATCACGGTGTCGGCGCCGCCGTCGACCTTGCGGCGGATGCCGGCGAGGCCGGGGAAGTGAACCGGATCTTCCAGCACGAAAGCGTGGGTCGAGCCCGAGTCGAACCAGACGTCGAGAATGTCGTCGACCTTCTGCCACGCCTCGTTGGCCCGCGAACCGAGGAAACGCTCGCGCGCGCCCTCCATGTACCAGGCGTCGGCGCCTTCGGCTTCGAAGGCTTCGGCGATCCGCATGTTGACGGCGTCGTCGACGAGGATCTCGGCGGAGCCGTCGCCGGTCTCGCGCACGAACACCGCGATCGGCACGCCCCAGGCGCGCTGCCGCGAGATCACCCAGTCGGGCCGGCCGGCGATCATGCCGGTGATGCGGTTCTGCCCGGCGGGCGGCACCCATTGGGTGACGGAGATCGCCTGCAGCGCGCGGGCGCGCAGCGTGTCGCCGGTCTTCGCCGCTCGGCCATCGGCGATGTCCTTGTCCATCGCGATGAACCATTGCGGCGTGTTGCGGAAGATCACCGGCTTCTTCGAGCGCCACGAATGCGGATATTGGTGCTTGAGCTTGCCGCGCGCCACCAGCATCCAGGCCCCGATCAGCGCCTGGATCACCGCCTCGTTGGCGTCGCCCTTTTCGCCCTTGTCGTTGATCACCCGCTTGCCGGTGAAGCCGGGCGCCTGCTCGGTCAGCGCGCCGTTCTCGTCGACGGTGTAGGGAATCGTCGACGAGATGCCGCGCGCCTCGAGCGCACGCGCATTTTGCGTCCAGATGTCGAAATCCTCGCGGCCGTGGCCGGGCGCGGTGTGCACGAAGCCGGTGCCGGTGTCGTCGGTGACGTGGTCGCCGTCGAGCAGCGGCACGGTGAACTCGTAGCCGCCGGCGAATCCGCGCAGCGGATGCGCGCATTGCATCGCCTTCAGCACGCTGGCTTCGACCGTCGAGACTCTCTCATACGCAACGACCCGCGCCTGCTTGAGCACGCTCTCGGCCAACGCATCGGCAAGAATATAGAGGTCGCCGACCTTGGCCCAGTTGTCGCCAGGAGCATCGGTGACCTTGTAGAGGCCGTATTCGATCCGGGACGAGAAACTGATCGCGCGGTTGCCCGGGAGCGTCCAGGGCGTCGTCGTCCAGATCAGCACCGAAGCATTGTCCGACGCCAGACCATTGGCGGCGCCGATGTCTTCCGAAGGCCACGCCGCGCCATCGCCGACCACATGGGTCGCAGGAAACTTCACCCAGACCGTATCGCTGGTGTAGTCCTCGTACTCGACCTCGGCTTCGGCCAGCGCGGTCTTTTCGACCACGCTCCACATCACCGGCTTGGAGCCGCGATACAGCGTGCCGTTGGCGGCGAATTTCATCAGTTCGCGGGCGATCTGGGCCTCGGCGAAGTAGTCCATCGTGGCGTAGGGATGATCCCAGTCGCCGATGATGCCGAGCCGCTTGAACTCCTCGCGCTGGACGTTCAGCCACTTCGTCGCGTAGGCGCGGCATTCCTTGCGGAACGCGACCATCGCGGCCGAATCCTTGAAGTTCGGCTTCGGCTTGCCCTTGGAGCGGTAGTTCTCCTCCTCGATCTTCCATTCGATCGGCAGGCCGTGGCAGTCCCAGCCCGGCACATAGTTGGAGTCGAACCCCAGCATCTGCTGGCTCTTGGTGACGACGTCCTTGAGGATCTTGTTCAGCGAATGCCCGATATGGATGTTGCCGTTGGCGTAAGGCGGGCCGTCGTGCAGCACGAATTTGGCGCGGCCCCGGGCGCTCTCGCGCAGCTTGCCGTAGAGGTCGATCTCCTCCCAGCGCTTGAGCAATTCCGGCTCGCGGGCCGGCAGCCCGGCGCGCATCGGAAACTCCGTCTGCGGCAGGTACAGGGTCTTGGAATAGTCGTTGGCGTCGGATTTTTCGGGCTTGTCGGACATGGAAGCTCTGGGTCAAGAGGCGCTGACGCGATCGATCGCGATGAAATAGGCGGGTCCCGGTCTTGCGCCGAACTCGAAGCTCAGGCGGAAGCCGGGCCGCTAATGCTGATGATGAGGCGCCGTGCAGACATGCGGGCATTCATTAGCAGGCGGTCGCAGGATCGCAAAGCCCCGCGGCGGTCATCCTTGCGGCTGGCCCGAGCCTCGCCCGAGCGGCCTCGCCGGGTTGCCGCCCACTGTCGCCCCCGGCGCGACGTCGCGGGTGACGACGCTGCCGGCGCCGATCACGGCGCCGTCGCCGATCGTGAGGCCCGGCAGGATGATCGAGCCGCCGCCGATCCAGACGTCGGCGCCGATCGTCACCGGCCGACCGAATTCGAGGCCGTCGCGGCGGGTCGCCGCGTCGCGCGGGTGGTCGGCGGCGTAGATCTGCACCGCCGGGCCGATCTGGGTGCGGTCGCCGATCGACACCGGCATGATGTCGAGGATCACGCAGTTGAAATTCAGGAACACGCCGTCGCCGAGCCGGATGTTGTAGCCGCAGTCGCAGAAGAACGGCGGCCGGACCACGGCGCCCTTGCCGACACGGCCGAAATGCTCCGACAGCAGCACATGCCGCTCCGACGCCGGCAGCGCGCCGGTGGCGTTGTAGCGCACGATCCAGGCCTTGTTGGCGGCCTCGCCGGCGGCGAGCTCGGGGCTGCCGGGGCGATACAACTCGCCCGCCAGCATCTTCTCTTTCTCGGTTTTCGTCACGCGATGTCGCCGAGCTTGGGGAACGCGCCACGGTCGGCGGCGAGCGCGGCGCGGGCGCGGGCCGAGTCGTCGTCCATCTGCCGCACCAGCGACTCGATGCTCTCGAACTTCTCCTCGTCGCGGATGAAGGCGATGAAGGCGACGTCGAGCGTTTCGCCGTAGAGCTGCTCGCTGAAGTCGAACAGAAAGATCTCCAGCAGCGGCGCGCCGTTGTCGAAGGTCGGGCGGCGGCCGAAATTCGCCACCGCGTCGTAGTGCCTGGCGCCGCGGCCGACCCGCACCGCATAGATGCCGTGCTTGAGGCCGCATTGCGCATCGAGCCGGATGTTGGCGGTGGGATAGCCGAGCTCGCGGCCGCGCTTCTCGCCGTGGATCACCTCGCCGGTGACGAACCACGGCGCGCCGAGCATCTCGGTCGCGGCGGCGATATGGCCCTCCTCCAGCGCCCTGCGGATCGCGCTCGACGACACCGGATGATCGCCGAAATCGATATGCGGCTGGACGTCGACCTCGATGCCGAGCGCCGGCGCCTCGCCGACCAGCATCGCCGGCGAGCCGCCGCGGCCCTTGCCGAAATGGAAGTCGTAGCCGACCGCGATGCCCTGCACGCCGAGCCGGCCGATCAGCTCGCCGTGGATGAAATCATGCGCCGTGGTGGCCGCGCGGGCGGCGTCGAAACGCAGCACGACGGCGCCGTCGAGGCCCGTGCCGGCGAGGAGCCGGAGCTTGGCGGGCTCGTCGGTCAGCCGGAATTGCGGGGTGTCGGGGCTGAAGAATTTGCGCGGATGCGGCTCGAACGTCACCGCCAGCGCCGGCGCGCGCTTCACCCGCGCCATCTCGAGGCAGGCGCCGATCACGGCGCGATGACCCAGATGCACGCCGTCGAAATTGCCCATCGCCACCACCGCCCCTTTCGGGATGGCGGACGCGGGGGTGTCGTCGCGGATCACGGCAAAACCAGTCATGTCGGATTTCAATTCATCGCTTCGGAGGTGGGAGCGCGACGGTGACGCGGAGCGATACGCGAAGTCAAGACGCGCGACCCCGGCGGCGCCGTCTGGGCGGGGCGTGCCCGGTTCCGGCCTGACCGAAGCCGCCTTGCCCGCTCGTCCCGCGGCGTGCGCGGCTCGTCAGCCGCCGCGGACCGGCGGCACTGCCAGCCGGTCGCGGCGGCAGGCGCGGCGGTCGATCTCCTCGCAGGCGCGGAACTGCAGATCCTTGCTCATGCAGATCCGCACTTCGGTGAGACGGCTGCGGTCGCAGATCACGGCGATCGCCGCGTTGCTGAGACCCGGATTGACCTTGATGAAGGCGTCCTCGACCTCGGCCGGCGTCACCGCCCGGGCTTCCTTGGCGTCGATGAAGTCCGGCGGGACGCGAACCGCGGCGCGCGCCTTGCGGATCTCCTCGAAATACGCGCTTGCGGAGGTCCCGGTGCAGGTGCCGTGCTTGTCCCACTGGTTGTAGATCAGGCCCGGCGCCGGCATCAAATCGAGCATCGCATTCACGATGCGGCGGTCGAGCCGCGGCGACGGACGCTGGCAATATTCCGGGAAGCCGCGCTCGTATTGCGGCCAAAGCCCGTGCACCACGAAGGAGAACGGGCGTCCCCCGCACTGGATCTGCTGCGAGCGCCCGGTATTGCCGCGCTCGGAGGCCTGCTCGCAATAGGACGGCGACCACGACAGCGCCAGCACATAGAAATCGAACTCGCCGGGCGCGTTCTGGCGCCGGTCCTGGGCCGGCGAGGCGGTGGCAACCAGCGCTGCCACGCAGGCGGCCAAGGCGGCGATCAACGACCGCCGGCGAACGACGAAATCACGCATGATGAAGGCCCCGCTGCCACGAACCGGCAAAGCCTAGCGAGCGATCAGGAACGTTTCAAGAACGCAAAAAGTGGAAGACAGCAATAGTGGAAGACAGGCAAGAGCGACGGCACTTTGCGCCGTCCCCGCTTGCTCAGGGCCTGGCGGCCTTGCAGGCAGGATTGAACGCCCAGTTGCGATCGACGCCGACGACGCAGAACTCGACGCCGTGGCCGAAGCCGGCGAGACCGCCGTCCTCGATGATCGAGAAATACACCGGGCGGACGAGGCCGTCGTTCAGATACGCGTCCGCCGCACAATAGCGACGCGGAATATTGTCGCTCTGCCAGGGACGAAACGCGACCTCGCGGAGCTTCGAATAGCCGGTGATCCGCAGCGCCGAATTCCAGAAGTTACCCTCCTTCTCGGCGAACTGATAGGTCACCGAGGGCAGCCCCGACTCGCAGGCCGGCAGATTGCCGTCATAGCGCGGGCCGGACAGCCAGAAATTCATCTCCAGCGGATTCGCCGCCTGCGCCGCCGGCGCGAGCGCGAACAATCCGAGCAGCGCCGCGAGAGCAGCCATCTGAAATTTCGAGGTCGGAACAAGGCGCATGGACGATTCACCGGATTTTTCTGGCGCGGACGGTGCCGCGAAGCCATCCCGAGGTCAAGTGCAGCGCAGCCACACCTGCGCACATCCCTGCGCCGGACGGCCTGCGCGTTCTTTCCATCGCCATCGCGACGATCTAGACTCACCGGAGCCAAGAAGGAGATTCCAATGCGCATGCTGAAGGCCGCGGGCCTTGCCGTTCTCTGTGCGATGCTGTCCGGCACCGCCTCCCGCGCCGACACCGTGCCGGTGGTCAAGGGAAACGATACCGGCGGGATCATCTCCTACAATCTGGTCGGCCATGCCGACATCCGCGCGATCGCGATCGACCATTGCGCGCGCTACGGCAAGGTCGTGAAGCTGCTCGGCGTGCAGGCGAATTACGGCGGCTACATCTCGTTCTCGTGCCGCTGGGTGCCGTATGGCGCGGACGAGCGGCCGCTGCGCGTCGCCTACTGAGCGGACAGGCTCCATGAATCGGGCAGGTACATTCGGGCTCTGCGCGCTGCCGCTGCTGATCGCTTCGACGACGGCCGCGCTGGCGATCGACCTGCCGACCCGCAAAGCGGGGCTATGGGAGCTGAAGATGGCGCGGGCCGGCGCTGCGGGCGAGGAGATCGCCATGCAGCACTGCACCGACGAGGCCACCGACAAGAAGATGACCTCGTCGTTCCAGCCGATGTCCAACGAGGTCTGCTCCAAGCAGGACACGCAGAAGACCGCCACCGGCTACGTCATCGACGCGGTGTGCAGCACCGCCGGCATGACGGCGACGTCGCGGTCGGAGATCACCGGCGATTTCAACTCGGCCTACTCGGTCAGGGTGACCTCGCATCACGAGAATCCGCTGCCGGGCGTGCCCAAGGACGCGACCATGACGCTCGATGCGAAATGGCTCGGCCCCTGCAAGAGCGGCCAGAGGCCCGGCGACATCGTGATGCCCGGCGGCATCAAGATGAACATCGCCGACATCGAGAAGCTCAAGGCGCTGATGCCGAAGCCGAAGTAGCGGCCGGCTCGGCCATTGGCCGAGGAAATGCCGCCTGGCTGATGGGGCCGAGCGACGCTGGCGCAAATACAACACCCGGCGACCATCGTCGCGGCCTCCGTTGACAGCCATCGATCTTGCCGCGATGTTATATTGTAACGTCGATTGGCAGGGCATGCCGTGCGACGTTCGGGGCTTGGGTGGGCATGGGCTGGGTGCGGGCATATATCCGATCGGGAGCACGGCTGGCGCTGATCGCGCTCGCGCTCCAGTTTGCCCTGTCGTTCGGACACTTCCACGGCATCGACTTCCCCGCGCCAGCGATCGCCCAGGCGGCCTCGGCCATTGGCCCGGACTCGCCGGATAGCGATCACCATCACAATGCCGCGGCCGACCTGTGCGCGATCTGCGCCATCGTCTCGATGGCAAGCACGATGCTCGACGCCGCGCCGCCGGCACTGCCTCTGCGACTGGCGGATCCGCTGCACTATCGCATCGCCGCGGTGACGGCCGCTGACCCGACCCAGCAGCCCGGCGGTTTCCAGCCCCGCGCGCCTCCCGCTTCCTGACTGCATCCGATCGAGCCACGCGCGGCACTGCCCCGGCAGTACGCGGAGCCCATTCGTATTCAATCTGCCTCGCGCAGAGTCCGGAATCCGGCGCTGAAGCGCCGACCCGGTCAGTCAGGACTCAGACCATGTCATTCGCCTTCAAACGCGCGCTCCTGCTCGGCAGCGCAGCCTTCGTCGCCTTCGACGGCCTGCCGGCATCGCAGGCCTTCGCGCAGACCGCCACCGCGCTGCCGGAAGTCGTCGTCACGGCGCCGAGCCCGATCGTGCGCCGCCACAGCGCGCCGCCGACCCGGACCGCGACCCGCGTGGCCGCCCCCGCGCAGCAACGCGGAGCCGCTCCGGCCGAGGCGTCGCCCGTCGTCGCCCAGCCCGCGGCAGCGCTGCCCGGCACGCTGCCGATCGTCACCGACCAGTTCGCCACCGTCACGGTCGTTCCGAACGAGGAAATCCGGCGCAATGGCGGCGGCACGCTCGGCGACCTGCTGAACAACAAGCCGGGCATCACCGGCTCGAGCTACGCGCCGGGCGCCGCCAGCCGGCCGATCATTCGCGGCCTCGACGTCAATCGCGTCAACATCATCGAGAACGGCATCGGCAGCAACGGCGCGTCGGATCTCGGCGAAGACCACTTCGTGCCGATCGACCCGCTCGCCACCAACCAGATCGAGGTGATCCGCGGCCCAGCGACGCTGCGCTACGGCTCCACCGCGATCGGCGGCGTGGTCAGCGCCACCAACAACCGCATCCCCGACGCGGTGCCGCCCTGCGCCGCGCCGTTCCAGAGCTATGGCCTGCCGGTGAAGGCGCCGGCGGCGATCGGCGGCTCGCCGGGCTGCATGAATGCCGAGGTCCGCAGCGCCGTCAGCTCGGTCGACAACGGCGTCGAGGGCGCGGTGCTGCTGGATGCGGCCGGCAACAACGTCGCCGTCCATGCCGACGTCTACGGCCGCAACGCCAGCGACTACAACGTCCCGAGCTATCCCTATGCGGCGCCGGGCCTGCCGTTCAACGGACGCCAGCCGAACTCGGCGGCGCAGGCGGCCGGGGCCTCGATCGGCGGCTCCTATCTGTTCGACGGCGGCTTCATCGGCGCGTCGATCACCCAGACCAATTCGCTGTATCACATCCCCGGCGTCGAGGGCGCCGAGTTCGGTACGCGGATCGATGCCAAGCAGACCAAATTCAACGCCAAGGGCGAGTACCGGCCCGATGCGGCCGCGATCGAGGCGATCCGGTTCTGGGTCGGCGCCACCGACTACAAGCACAACGAGATCGGCCTTGCCGACGCAGCCGACCCGACCAGCGGCGGCGTGCGCCAGACGTTCACCAACCGCGAGCAGGAAGGCCGCCTCGAGGTTCAGCTGACGCCGTTCAACGCCGGCTTCGCGGCGGTGACGACGGCGCTCGGCGTGCAGGCCGGCCATCAGGAACTGACCGCGCCCAGCCCCGACGATCCGGCCAGCCCGTTGAACGGCCTGTTCGATCCCAACAAGAACAGCCGGGTCGCCGGCTACATCTTCAACGAGCTGCAATTCACCAACACCACCAAGGCGCAGGTGGCCGGACGTATCGAACACGTCAACCTGTCGGGAACGACGCCCTCTTCGGTGCCGGAGATCTTCGATCTCAACACCGATCCCAGCGCGATCGGCGCGGCCACCTCGAACAAGCTGTCGTTCACGCCGAAGAGCTTCAGCCTCGGCCTGATCCAGGCGCTGCCGTGGGGCCTGTCGGCCAGCATCACCGGGCAATATGTCGAACGTGCACCGAAGCCGGCCGAATTGTTCTCGCGCGGCGGCCACGACGCCACCGCGACCTTCGACATCGGCAACCCCAACCTCAAGATCGAGACCGCGAAATCGGTCGAGGTCGGCCTGCGCCGCGCCGACGGGCCGTTCCGGTTCGAGATCACCGCCTACTACACGCAGTTCAGCGGATTCATCTATCGGCGGCTGACCGGCAACACCTGCGAGGACGGCGCGTGTATCGCCGGCACTGGCCTCGAGCTGAATCAGGCGATCTATTCGCAGCGTGACGCGACCTTCAAGGGCGGCGAATTCCAGAGCCAGCTCGACGTCGCGCAGTTCTATGGCGGCACCTGGGGCATCGAGAACCAGTTCGACGTGGTGCGCGCCACCTTCGCCGACGGCACCAACGTGCCGCGGATCCCGCCGGTGCGGCTCGGCGGCGGATTGTTCTGGCGCGACGCCAATTGGTTGGCCCGCATCAACCTGCTGCACGCCTTCGCCCAGAACGATGTCGCCGAGATCGCCGAGACGACGACGCCCGGCTACAATCTGCTGAAGGCCGAAGTCAGCTACCGGACCAGGCTCAATCCCAATGTCTGGGGGGCGCAGGAAATGCTGATCGGCCTGGTCGGCAACAACCTGCTCAACGAGAACATCCGCAACTCGGTGTCCTACAGCAAGGACAATGTGCTGATGCCCGGCCTCGGCGTGCGGGCGTTCGCGAACCTGAAGTTCTGATCCTCTGCAGTCATTCCGGGGCGCGAGCGAAGCTCGCGAACCCGGAATCCAGAGATTGTTGCAACACCCCCATCATCACATCGAGATTCCGGGTTCGTCGCTACGCGACGCCCCGGAATGACTCGCGGTGGGGTTACGGAGCCGTCCGCGCCCGGCTCCAGTCCGGGCGGATCGGGCCGCCGACGCCGTCGAACGCGCCATCGGCGAGTTCGATCACCAGCAGCCGGTTGGCATCGACCGGACCGGGCATCGTCACCCGGCCTTTCGGAATCCTCTTGAAGCCGACGCGGCTGTAATACGGCTCGTCACCGACCAGCAGAATCAGCTTGTGGCCTTGCTCTTTGGCGTCCGCCAGCGCGCGGTCGAGCAGCGCACGGCCGACGCCGCGCGCGCGGAACGGCGGCTCCACCGTCAGCGGGCCGAGCAGCAGCGCGGGCGTGTCGCCGATCAGGATCGGCAATTGCCGCACCGAGCCGACCAGCAGCGTGCCGATCCGCGCGGTGAACGACAGCGCGTTGATGTGGTCGACGTGCTCGCGCAGCCGATAGGCGCTGAGCACGAAACGGCCGGGACCGAAGGTCCGCTCGTGCAGCCGCTCGACCGGCTGGGCGTCGTTCGGGGTCTCGGGCAGGATGGTGAGGGACAGATCGGTCATGGCGGACGCCGCAATAGCACCACAGCCGGGCGGGGTCCACCGCCCGGCTATGGCCGAAAAGCGCCTCAGGCGCGGATCGCTGAGCCCGCGCGACGATTCGGGGAATCGCTTTCACTGTCAGGATGCTCGGCAGGAGCGAGTTGCGGCGAGCGGTTCGCCGACGACGGCGCCTTGTCGCGCGCGAAATAGACCGTCTGCGACGGAAAGGCGAAGCCGGTCCCGGAAGCCTCGACGATCTCCATCAGCCGCAGCGTCAGTTCTTCCTGAACCTCCAGAAATTCATCCATGCTCACGGCGTGAATATACGCGAAGATCTCGACCGGCAGCGAGCTCGGGCCGAACCCGAGCAGCCGGACCCGGGCCGGGTCGTTGTCGACTTTCGGATGCTCCAGCAGCATCTCGCGCATCGTCGTGATCAGATTGCGCATCTGGTCCGGCGTGGTCTCGTAACGAAGGTCCAGCGTCGGGTGATACCAGAACTTGTCGCGGCGGCTGTAATTCTCGATCTGCACTGCAGCCAGCGCGCCGTTCGGCACGGTGACGAGGGTGCGGTCGAGGGTGCGGATCCGGGTCGATCGCATGCCGATGTCCTCGATCGTGCCCATCGTCTCGCCGAACTTGCAGAAATCGCCCACCCGCATCGGCTGATCGGTCACCAGCGTCAGGCTGCCGACCAGATGCTCGATGGTTTTCTGCGCGCCGAGAGCGATCGCGATACCGCCGATGCCCAGAGCTGCGAGGCCCGCCGTGACGTTGTAGCCCAGCGCATTGAGCCCAGCGATCAGCGCGAACGCGATCAGCACGAATTTGACGCTGCGCCGAATGAACGTCACCGCCGACAGCATCGACAGCCGTCCGCGCAGCGTCATCCGGGCAATCGCATATTCGGCCAGCGCATCGACCACGCGCCAGACGATCCAGGACAGCGCGATCCAGCCGAGCAGCTCGGTGGCGCCGGACATGTGCTGGCGCGCGACGATCGCGACGCCGGTCAGGACCAGCGCGATCCGCAGCAACATCGCGGTGAGGAACAGCCGGATCGGCAGGGCCGAGGCGCCGAGCACGCGGCTGATGCGGGACTCTGAACCGCGAAAGCGGAATACCACCCAGAGGATCGCGGCCGTGATCGCCCAGACGACCGAGAAAGTCAGCACCGCGAGCACGATGACGGCAAGCCAATGCCCGACCGGCACGCCGGCGATCCGGTATTCGTCGCGGAGCGCATAGGGCAAAATCTTGTCGACCAGACTCGACGTCACCGTGCGCGACAGCGCTGGCAGGTCGCTGACAGTCTTCGCCGACACCAGCCAGATCTTGACGCCGTCCTTGCCATCGACCCGCTGCGCAATCAGATCGACGGGGCCGTTCTCGGTGCGCACGGCCCCGAACCTGTCCTGGTCCGGCGCCAGCCCGTCGTCCTGGTCGCCGGCGGCATCCGCACTCAACCTCAACCGCGAGAAGACGTAGCCGCCCTGGTCGAGGATGCGCTGGAGCTGCTGCGCGACGCTCGGCCCCCAGGCGCCCTTCTCCTGGCTGAGATCGAGATATTGCGCAGCCTTGTCGTAATTCTGCTCGGCGGCGGCATCGATGAACCCGGAGACCATTCCGGCCGGCGTGTCGCGGCCGAGCGGATCTGCGGGCTTCTCCTCCACTTTCGCGGCCGGAGCGCCGTTCCCGTTGCCGTTCGGCACTGGAACCTGAGCGAACGCGGCATTCGCCGCCAACACTGCCCATACAATCAGCAGCGATCGAGCGATCGCCTTCGCAAATGCCGTCAAGACCAGTCCTTTCGAGATTTTCGCCGGGTTTGACCAGAGAAATGAGCCATTGATGTGATCGCGAGCAGTTTCGGCGCGGTTCAGCGCATTATCGCCAGGTGGTCCGCCGCGGCTCCCGCCCGAGCACTTCGGCGATCCGCAATCGGGTCCCTGATGTCGTGTCTCCGGGCAGGTCGGCGATATCGAAGAAGCCGGAGGCGACGATCTCACGATTGGGCTCGGGCGCGCGGTCCTGGCGGAACCGCCGCACCACATAGACGGCGACGTGATCCCGCGGCGAGACGTGGCTGTTGAAGAAAATGCCATGCAACTCCGGGTCGCCCGTCAGCTCGATCCGGCCTTCTTCCATCAGTTCGCGGCGGAGCGCATCGAGGAAGCTCTCACCGACCTCGACGCCACCGCCCGGCAGGTGCCAGCCGCTGACATAGCTGTGCTGGATCAGAAAGACGCGACCGTGCTCGTCCAGCACCACGCCGCGCGCGCCGAGCGTCATGCCGCGGGCGAACCGCCAGTACAGATGAAACACCCGCCGCAGCGCCGGCTCGAGCTTCGGTCTCAGACTCTGGAAGGCCGGCAATGGCGGATCATCCTCGCATCCGAGGCGCAGCGGAGACTTGCGCCGATCCACCGAGCTTGCCAAAACCGTGCTGATTTTGACAGGCGGGAATTCGCGACGCGCTCGCAGGCGGCCGGACCGGGAAAAGCCGATGACTTTCACTTTGGCGCATTTGTCCGACCCGCATCTGCCGCTGCCGCCGAAGCCGCGGTTCGCCGATCTCGCGAGCAAGCGCATGCTCGGCTATTTGAACTGGACCCGCAACCGGCACAGCATCCATCGCCGCGAGATACTCGACGCCCTGGTCGGCGACCTGCAGGCGCAGCAGCCCGACCACATCGCCGTCACCGGCGATCTGGTCAACATCGCGCTCCCCGCCGAGTTCGCCCCCGCGCGAGAATGGCTCGAAAGCGTCGGGCCGCCGGATCGCGTCAGCCTCGTGCCCGGTAATCACGACACCTATATCACCGCGACCGCCACCCATTTCGGCGAGAGCTTTACGGACTACGTCAGCGGCGACGACGGCGCGCCCGGCTATCCTTATCTGCGCCGCCGCGACCATGTCGCGCTGATCGGCGTATCGAGCGCGGTGCCGTCCGCACCATTCATGGCGACCGGACGGCTCGGCGAAGCGCAACGTTCGCGGCTCGAGGCGATGCTGCAAGGGCTGGCCTCCGAGCGGGCGTTTCGCGTGCTGCTGATTCACCACCCGCTGCGCTCGCGCTCCCGGTTCAAGCGGTTGACCGACGCCAGCGCGCTCATCGCCCTGCTGCAACGCCATCCGGTCGATCTGGTGCTGCATGGCCACGACCACGTCCACGCCACGATCCGGATCGACACGCCGACGGGCACGATCCCGGTCATCGGGGTGCCGTCGGCGTCGGCCTTCAACGATCACCATCGCCCGTCGGCCGCCTACAATCTGTTCGCGATCAGCGAGACCAATGACGGCTGGCGCTGCGAGCACCGCAGCCGCGGCTTTGCCGGCACCGAAACGGTGCAGGAGCTGCGCGACCCGGTGCTGTTGTAGCGGTCGACGCCTTGCCGTCATGGCGAGCCGAAGGCGAAGCAATTCAGAAGCGCAATGACGGAAACAGGCGGTCACACGTTCCGCAGCGCCGCGAACAAAGCGAGCGCGAACAGCGCCAGCGCGCCGGCGATGAAGCCGAGCACGAAGATCCCGAAGCCGCCGCGGCGCGGCTTGTCGACAGGTGCAGGCGTCGGCGTCGTGGTGGGCAATGGCGTCGCGGCCGTGAGCGCGTGTTCGCGCTCGATCAGCCGGCGGGCGACATAGTCGGTGATCGCGGCGACGATGACCGCGGCCTCGTGCGACTCGGCCAGCACGATGCGGCCGAAGCGGGTGTCCTGGACGAAGCGATAGACCCGCTTGTCGCGGCCCATCATCACATGGGCGACCACGTCGATCCACAGCCGCGGCGTGTCGCCCTGGCTGAGGCCGCGGTCGAACAGGTCGACGCCGTCGGGAATTTCCGCGAACAGCGGGTCGAGGGCGTCGTTGAGGATCTCCAGCCGGGCGATTTCGGCATCGCGCAGGTCGACCACCACGCCGGTGCGATCGGCGGCCTCGATCCGCGCCTGGCGCAGCGCATCGCGCAGCCGCATCGGCCGCGCCTGTTCCGTCCCTGCGGTTCTGTTCTGCGCGTCCGCCATCTGCACCCGGCTCGACTGTCCAAATTAACCTATCAGTAACCCTCGGCGGCGGAAAGGGCCTGATCCCTCAAGGATTTGCCTTGTCGGTGCAAGCGTGGCGCGCGTGCCGCAGCGACGACCGGCGCGCAGCCGCCAAAACGACGATGGCGGCCCCGCCGGGTTGCCCCGATGAGACCGCCAAAGTCCTTGGACGTCTTCTGATTGATCAGGCTCTGATTGTGATCAGGCCGTCGCGCGGTTGGGCTCTTCGACGATGGAGAACCGCACGCCTGCGCGATGCCGGTTTTCCTCGGAGACGACCTTCCAGGCCTCTTCGGCCTCCTTGCGCGTCTTGAACGGACCCTGAACCTGGGCCGAACCTTCAACGAGCTTGTGGAAGTTCATCGAACCGAACTCGCCGCCAATCACCCAGAAATTGCTGCCGTTCGACATCGTCGTCGCTCCTGTTGTTGTTGTTAGCCGAACTGGTTCATCGTGTTGTGGGCGCCGCCGGCCTTCAAAGCGGCCTCGCCGGCGAAGTATTCCTTGTGATCGTCGCCGATGTTCGAGCCGGCCATGTCCTGATGCTTGACGCAGGCGATCCCCTGACGGATTTCCTGGCGCTGCACGTTCTTGACATAGCCCAGCATGCCCTGCTCGCCAAAATATTCCTTGGCGAGATTGTCGGTCGACAACGCTGCCGTGTGATAGGTCGGCAATGTGATCAGATGATGGAAGATGCCGGCGCGCTTGGCCGAATCGGCCTGGAAGGTCCGGATCTTCTCGTCGGCTTCGAGCGCCAGCGGGGTATTGTCGTACTCCGCCTTCATCAGCTCGGCACGGTTGTACTGGCTGACGTCCTTGCCGGCCGCCTTCATCTCGTCATAGACCTGCCAACGGAAGTTGAGGGTCCAGTTGAACGAGGGCGAGTTGTTGTAGGCCAGCTTGGCGTTCGGGATCACTTCGCGGATGCGATCGACCATCGAGGCGATCTGCTCGATATTCGGCTTCTCGGTCTCGATCCACAGCAGGTCGGCGCCGTTCTGCAGCGAGGTGATGCAGTCGAGCACGCAGCGATCCGCGCCGGTGCCTTCGCGGAACTGGTACAGGTTGCTGGGCAGACGCTTCGGGCGCAGCAGCTTGCCTTCGCGGCTGATGATGACGTCGCCATTGCCGACCGAAGTCACGTCGACCTCTTCGCAATCCAGGAAGCTGTTGTACTGGTCGCCGATGTCGCCGGGCGCGTGGCTGACGGCGATCTGCTGGGTCAGGCCTGCGCCGAGCGAGTCGGTGCGGGTAACGATGATGCCGTCTTCGACGCCGAGTTCGAGGAAGGCGTGGCGGCAGGCGCGGATCTTCGCCAGGAAGACCTCGTGCGGCACCGTCACCTTGCCGTCCTGATGGCCGCACTGCTTTTCGTCGGACACCTGGTTCTCGATCTGCAGCGCGCAGGCGCCGGCCTCGATCATCTTCTTGGCGAGCAGATAGGTCGCCTCGGCATTACCGAAGCCGGCGTCGATGTCGGCGATCACCGGCACGACGTGGGTCTGGAAATTGTCGATCTTTTCGATCAGCGCGGTTTCCTTGGCCTTGTCGCCGGCCTTGCGGGCGGCGTCGAGGTCGCGGAAAATCGTGTTGAGCTCACGGGCGTCGGCCTGACGCAGGAAGGTGTAGAGTTCTTCGATCAGCGCCGGCACCGAGGTCTTCTCGTGCATCGACTGGTCGGGCAGCGGGCCGAACTCGGAGCGCAGCGCCGCGATCATCCAGCCGGACAGGTACAGATAGGTGCGGTCGGTGGTGTTGAAATGCTTCTTCACCGAGATCAGCTTCTGCTGCGCGATGAAGCCATGCCAGCAGCCGAGCGACTGGGTATATTTGGTGCTGTCGGCGTCATAGGCTGCCATGTCGGCGCGCATCAGCGCGGCGGTGTAGCGCGCGACGTCGAGGCCGGTCTTGAAGCGGTTCTGCAGGCGCATCCGGGCCACGGCTTCGGCCTTGACGCCATTCCAGGTGGGCTGGTCCTTGAGGAGCGCTTCGGCCGCCTCGATTTGGCTCTGATAGGAAGCCGGCTTCTGGATGGCCAGATCGCTGATGCCACGTGGCTGGAAATTCATGCTGTTGATCCCTTCGGTACGAATAATGCCGCAACACACCACATTCGTGACAGTGCGTTGCGAAACGTGCTGAGAGCTAAACGCTAGTCGAGGAAAAACGGCTAGCCCTCTTGCGACCGAATGGTGATGTCATGTAACTTTCCTACATGTCACAAATGTAATTTTGTAATTTTTGTCACAAAATCGCAGGGAGCGGAGATGGCGGGAGAATCCGGGAAAAAGCTGTTCGTCGGGCCCAGGTTCCGGCGAATCCGGCAGCAACTCGGCCTTTCGCAGACCCAGATTGCCGAAGGGCTCGGCATTTCGCCGAGCTACGTCAATCTGATCGAACGGAACCAGCGCCCCGTGACCGCCCAGATTCTGCTCAGGCTGGCGGAGACCTACGATCTCGATCTGCGTGACCTCGCGACCGCCGACGAGGACCGCTTCTTCGCCGAACTCAACGAGATCTTCTCCGACCCTTTGTTTCGCCAGATCGACCTGCCCAAGCAGGAACTGCGCGACCTCGCCGAACTGTGCCCGGGCGTCACCCATTCCCTGCAGCGATTGTATGCCGCCTACACCGAAGCGCGCCGCGGCGAGACACTGGTCGCGGCCCAGATGGCCGATCGCGACGAGGGCACCCGGTTCGAGGCCAACCCGATCGAGCGCGTCCGCGACCTGATCGAGGCCAACCGCAACTATTTCCCCGAGCTCGAGCAGGCCGCCGAGGCGGTGCGCGACGAACTCAATGTCGGCTCGCAGGAGGTCTATGGCGCGCTCGCTGACCGGCTACGCGAGCGGCATTCGATCACCACCCGGATCATGCCGGTCGACGTGATGCGCGAGACGCTGCGCCGGTTCGACCGCCATCGCCGGCAATTGCTGATCTCCGAGCTGGTCGACTCGCAGGGCCGCGCCTTTCAGGCCGCGTTCCAGACCGGCCTCACCGAATATGGCAGCGTGATCGACGGCATCGTCAACCGCGCCGGCGCGCTCGACGAGCCGGCCCGGCGACTCTACCGGATCACGCTCGGCAATTACTTCGCCGCCGCGCTGATGATGCCCTACGCCGCATTCCACGCCGCCGCCGAACAGCTCAGCTACGACGTCAACGTGCTGGCGCAGCGCTTCAATGCCGGCTTCGAACAGGTCTGCCACCGCCTCACCACGCTGCAGCGGCCGACCGCGCGCGGCGTGCCGTTTTTCCTGCTGCGGGTCGACAATGCCGGCAACGTCTCCAAGCGGTTCTCGTCCGGCACCTTCCCGTTCTCGAAATTCGGCGGTACCTGCCCGCTGTGGAACGTGCACTCGACCTTCGACACGCCCGACCGGCTGCTGAAGCAGGTGATCGAACTGCCGGACGGCAGCCGCTATTTCTCGATCGCCCAGATGGTGCGACGGCCGGTGGCGCCGCACCCGCAGCCGCAGCCGCGCTTCGCGATCGGGCTGGGCTGCGAAATCCGCCATGCGTCGAAGCTGACCTACGCCGCCGGCATGGATCTGGAGAAAGCCGAAGGCACCCCGATCGGCGTCAACTGCCGCCTGTGCGAACGCGAGAACTGCAGCCAGCGCGCCGAGCCGCCGATCACGCGGACGCTGATCCTGGACGAGAACACGCGACGGGCGTCGAGCTTTGCGTTCAGCAATGCAAGGGAGTTGTGAGGACAGCTCACCGAACGCGGCAAATCAGCGAACCTCGTAGTAACTTGCAGCGTCATTTCGAGCGAAGCGAAGCAATCCAGAAGCTCGATGCGCTGCGTCACTGGATTGCTTTGTCGCTTCGCTCCTCGCAATGACGGATGGAAACGTTCCGCCCCGGTGCCGCACCGAGGGACGCCGTCATTGCCGGACTTGACCCGGCAACCCATCCCAACAAGACTCGTCGTCTGATTTGATGGATCGCCGGGTCGAGCCCGGCGATGACGTTGATGAGGTGGCCATGCGGCGGATGAACTTGGTGCAACGACTGGCGAGCAACTGGCGCGGCGCCGTGTTGGCAGCACTGGCAACTGCCCTGTCCGCCTCCCCCGCTTTAGCCCAGCGCGGCGCCTCCTGCCATGGCGGGCAGAGCTTCGATCAGTTTCTCGCCGGGCTGAAGCAGCAGGCGGTCGCCGCCGGGGTGTCGCAGCGGGCGATCGCGCAGGCGTCGCCGTATCTCGTCTACGACCAGGGCATCGTCAATCGCGACCGCGGGCAGCGGGTGTTCGGGCAGATCTTCACGGTATTCGCCGGGCGGATGGCGTCGGAGGGCCGGCGCGTCAAGGGCCAGCAGATGATCAGGCAGCACGCGCAGGCGTTCGCGCGCGCCGAGAAGGAATACGGCGTGCCGCCGGCGGTGATCGCCGCGTTCTGGGCGCTGGAGAGCGATTTCGGCGCGGTGCAGGGCAATCTGTCGACGCTGCGCTCGCTGGTGTCGCTGGCCTATGACTGCCGCCGCTCCGAGATGTTTCAGCAGGAGACGATCGCGGCGCTGAAGATCGTCGATCGCGGCGATCTGGCGCCCGCCGAGATGATCGGCTCCTGGGCCGGCGAACTCGGCCAGACGCAGTTTCTGCCGCGGCACTATTACGACTACGCGGTCGACTATGACGGCGACGGCCACCACGACATGCTGCATAGCCCCGCCGACGTGATCGGCTCGACCGCGCATTACATCGCCACCGGGCTGAAATGGCGGCGCGGCGAGCCGTGGCTGCAGGAGGTGGCGGTGCCGGCCAATCTGCCGTGGGAGCAGGCCGATCTGCTGGTCAAGCACCCGCGCTCGCAATGGGCGCAATGGGGCGTGACCGCAGCCGACGGAAGACCGCTGCAGAATGATAACATGCCAGCCTCGCTGCTGCTGCCGATGGGCCGCCATGGCCCGGCGTTTCTGGCCTATGCGAATTTCGCCGCCTATACCGAGTGGAATAATTCGCTGATCTATTCCACCACCGCCGGCTATCTCGCCACAAGGATCGCCGGCGCGGGCCCGATGCGCAAGCCGACCGCGCAGGTGGCGCAACTGCAGCTCAACGAGATGAAGCAATTGCAGCAGTTGCTGGTGCGCGCCGGCTTCGACGTCGGCAAGATCGACGGCATACTCGGCCAGCAGACCCGCAGCGCTGTGAAGGCGATGCAGATCAAATACGGCCTGCCGGCGGATTCATGGCCCACTGCAGAATTGCTCACGAAGATGGGCGGCATGGTTGCGCCCGCGCCGTCGGCCTCGACCGAGCCGCCGTTCCGTCCGGCCGCGAAACCCGGCATCGCGCCGGCCGAACGGCGCCCCCGCAATCCACCGGCGCGGCAGCCATAGCGAAATTTCATCCGCGGCGACGTTCCAACTTTCCCCGACTTGCTCTAGGGTCCGGCGCAACAAAACCCGGAGGAAGAACGTGCGTCATCTTTCCATTGTTGCAGCCGCAGCCGTCGTTGCTGCCGCAGTCCCGGCGCTGACCGCGTCGGTCGCCGCCCGCGCCGACGATCTCAAGATCGCGCTGATCTACGGCAAGACCGGCCCGCTCGAAGCCTACGCCAAGCAGACCGAGACCGGCCTGCGGATGGGGCTCGAATACGCGACCAAGGGCACGATGACGCTCGACGGCCGCAAGATCGTGGTGATCACCAAGGATGATCAGAGCAAGCCGGACCTGTCCAAGGCCGCGCTGGCCGAAGCCTATCAGGACGACGGCGCCGACATCGCGATCGGCACCTCGTCGTCGGCCGCCGCACTGGCCGATCTGCCGGTCGCCGAAGAGAACAAGAAGATCCTGATCGTCGAACCCGCGGTCGCCGACCAGATCACCGGCGAGAAGTGGAATCGCTACATCTTCCGCACCGGGCGCAACTCGTCGCAGGATGCGATCTCCAACGCGGTCGCGATCGGCAAGCCGGGCGTCACCATCGCCACGCTGGCGCAGGACTACGCGTTCGGCCGCGACGGCGTCGCCGCCTTCAAGGAAGCGCTGGCGAAAACCGGCGCGACGCTCGCCGCCGAGGAATACGTGCCCACCACCACCACGGACTTCACCGCGGTCGGCCAGCGGCTGTTCGACACGCTCAAGGACAAGCCCGGCAAGAAGATTATCTGGGTGGTGTGGGCCGGCGGCGGCGATCCCTTGACCAAGCTGCAGGACATGGACCCGAAGCGCTACGGCATCGAGCTGTCGACCGGCGGCAACATCCTGCCCGCGCTCGCCGCCTACAAGCGCCTGCCCGGCATGGAAGGCGCGACCTATTACTACTACGACATCCCCAAGAACCCGATCAACGACTGGCTGGTGACCGAGCATCAGAAGCGCTTCAACGCGCCGCCGGACTTTTTCACCGCCGGCGGCTTCTCGGCGGCGATGGCGGTGGTCACCGCGGTGCAGAAGGCGAAGTCGACCGACACCGAGAAGCTGATCGCCGCGATGGAAGGCATGGAGTTCGACACGCCCAAGGGCAAGATGGTGTTCCGCAAGGACGACCACCAGGCGCTGCAGAGCATGTATCACTTCAAGGTCAAGGTCGATCCGGACCTCGCCTGGGCCGTGCTCGAGCCGGTGCGCGAACTGAAGATCGAGGACATGGCGGTTCCGATCAAGAACAAGCGGTGACAGCCACACAGGAGTCATTCCGGGGCGCGCGAAGCGCGAACCCGGAATCCCGAGATTGTCACATCGAGATTCCGGGTTCGCGAGCTGCGCTCGCGCCCCGGAATGACGAACTCTAACGTCGTGCTGGCTCGCTCCCCCATGACCACCCTCGAAACCCAGTCGCTCACCATTCGCTTCGGCGGCCATGTCGCCGTCGACGCGGTGAGTTGCGTGTTCCGGCCCGGGGAGCTGACCGCCATCGTCGGGCCGAACGGCGCCGGCAAGACCACCTATTTCAACCTGATCTCCGGGCAGTTGCGGCCGAGCGAAGGCCGCATCCTGTTCGACGGCGCGGACATCACCCGGATGACCGCGCCGCTGCGCACCCGCGCCGGGCTCGGCCGCGCGTTCCAGCTCACCAACCTGTTTCCCAATCTCAGCGTCGAGGAGAACGTGCGCCTCGCGGTGCAGGCGCGCAGCGGCACGCATTACGACATGCTGCGGCCGTGGCGCACCCGGCGCGATCTGATCGACCGCGCCGACGCCATCCTCGACAGCGTCGCGCTCGGCAGCCGCCGCAGCGTCGCCGCCACCGCGCTGTCGCACGGCGACCAGCGCAAGCTCGAAGTCGCGCTGATGATGGCGCTGGAGCCGAAGGTCTACATGTTCGACGAGCCGACCGCCGGCATGAGCGTCGACGAGGTGCCGGTGGTGCTCGATCTGATCGCGCGGCTGAAGACCGATCCCTCCAAGATCATCCTGCTGGTCGAACACAAGATGGACGTGGTGCGCTCGCTCGCCGACCGCATCATCGTGCTGCACAACGGCAAGCTGGTCGCCGACGGCAAGCCCGCCGAGGTGATCGCCTCGCCGATCGTGCAGGAAGCCTATCTCGGCATCGCGCCGGGCAAGAGCGCGGCGTGAGGATGATGTTGGCTTTGTCGATTGGCTCAGTGTTGGTGACGTCCTCCCCTCTCGCGCCAGCGCGCTCCCTCTCCCGCTTGCGGGAGAGGGTTGGGGTGAGGGCGACGCGGGCACAGTGCTTGGGGCACCCCCACCCCCGACCCCTCCCCGCAAGGGGGAGGGGAGAATGACCGATCTGCTCACTCTCTCCGGCGTGCACACCAATATCGGGCGCTATCACATCCTGCAGGGCGTCGATTGCGCCGTCCCCGAGGGCAGGACCACGATGCTGCTCGGCCGCAACGGCGCCGGCAAGACCACGACGCTGCGCACCATCATGGCACTGTGGCCGGCGTCGCAAGGACAGATCACTTTCGCCGGCCAGCGGATCGAGGCGATGGCGACGCCGGATATCGCCCGGCTCGGCATCGGCTACGTGCCCGAAAGCATGGCGGTGTTCTCCGATCTCACGGTGAAGGAAAACCTGATCCTCGCCGCGCGCGACGGCGATCTCGACGACAAGCGGCTCGACTGGGTCTTCGGCTTCTTCCCGGCGCTGCGGAAATTCTGGCTGTCGCGCGCGGGCTCCCTGTCCGGCGGGCAGAAGCAGATGCTGTCGATCGCCCGCGCGATCGTCGAGCCACGCAAGCTCTTGCTGATCGACGAGCCGACCAAGGGGCTGGCGCCGGCGATCATCGGATCGCTGATCGAGTGCTTCGCCGAGATCAAGCGCAGCGGCGTGACGATCCTTCTGGTGGAACAGAATTTTCATGTCGCGCAGCAGATCGGCGATACGGTGCTGGTGATGGACAACGGCACCATCGTGCATCGCGGCGCGATGGCCGATCTCGCCGCCGACATTCCGCTGCAGGAGCGCCTGCTCGGCCTCAGCCTGGAGGCGCATCAGTGATGCCGTCGACTCACCTCTCTCCGTCATTGCGAGCGAAGCGAAGCAATCCAGCGGCTCCGTGCACGGAGTTGGATTGCTTCGTCGCTTCGCTCCTCGCAATGACGGAAACGTCGACAACGGCGGTGTCAGCATGACCGACATCCCCTCCGTCTCCGACGCCCTGCCCAAGCCGAAGCGCGATCTCGCGCCGGTGTTGCTGCCGCTGATCCTGGCGTTGCTGATGCTGCCGCTGGTCGGCTCGTTCAGCTCGTGGGTGACGCTGACGGTCGCTTCGCTCGCGATGGGGATGATGATCTTCATCATGGCGTCCGGCCTGACGCTGGTGTTCGGGCTGATGGACGTGCTGAATTTCGGCCACGGCGCCTTCATCGCGGTGGGTGCCTATGTGGCGACGCTGGTGCTGCTGCCGCTCGCGGGAATGTCGAGTGCGGATTCGCTGCTGACCAATCTCGCCGTGCTGGTGCCGGCGGCGCTGGCCGCGATGGCGGTGTCCGGCGCGCTCGGCCTCGTCGTCGAGCGCGTGCTGATCCTGCCGGTCTACGGCCAGCACCTGAAGCAGATCCTGATGACCACCGGCGGACTGATCGTGGCCGAGCAGGCGCTTTATGCATTGTGGGGGCCGCAGATCATCCCGCTGCCGCTGCCGACCGCGCTGCGCGGCTCGTTCATCATCGGCGATATCGCGATCGCGAAATATCGCCTGCTGGTGCTGCTGGTCGGGATCGCGGTGTTCGTGGCGATTCAGCTGGTGCTGAACCGCACGAAAATTGGGCTCCTGATCCGCGCCGGCGTGGAAAACCGCGAGATGGTCGAGGCGCTCGGCTATCACATCAAGCGGCTGTTCCTCGGCGTGTTCATGGTCGGCTCGGCGCTGGCCGGGTTCGGCGGCATCATGTGGGCGCTGTATCGCGAGCAGGTCCACGCCTCGATGGGCAACGAGCTCACCGTGCTGATCTTCATCGTGGTGATCATCGGCGGTCTCGGCTCGGTCGGCGGTTGTTTCATCGGCGCGCTGCTGGTCGCGATGGTCGCCAATTACGGCGGCTTCCTGGTGCCGAAGCTGGCGCTGGTCTCCAACATCCTGCTGATGGTCGCGATCCTGATGTGGCGGCCGCGCGGGCTCTATGCGGTGACGAGCCGATGATGCTGCTCTCTGGCGATCCGCCGCGCAGCCGTGTGCTGGCGCTGATCCTGATCGCGATCGTGGTCTTGCTTGCGATCACGCCGTTCGTGTTTCCCGGCGCCAAGCCGCTCAACGTCGCCGCCAAGATCTGCATCTTCGCGGCCCTGGTGGCGTCCTACGATCTGCTGCTCGGCTACACCGGCACGGTGTCGTTCGCGCACACGATGTTCTACGGCATCGGCAGTTACGCGCTGGCGATCGCGCTGTACACGATGGGCCCGGGCTGGGGCGCGGTGGCGACCGGAATCGTCATCGGCCTGCCGCTGGCGGCGCTGCTGGCGCTCGGCATCGGGCTGTTCTCGCTGCGCGTCGAGGCGATCTTCTTCGCGATGATCACGCTGGCAGTCGCCTCCGCCTTTCTGGTGCTGGCGTCGCAATTGTCGTGGCTGACCGGCGGCGAGGACGGCCGCAGCTTCACCCTGCCGGAGTTGCTGCAGCCCGGCACGGTGTTCATCAAGGACCTGTTCGGCGTCCGGGTCAGCGGCCGCACCCTGACCTACTACATCATTCTCGTCGGCTGCGCGGCGATGATCCTGGGGCTGCTGCGGGTGGTGAACTCGCCGTTCGGCCGCGTGCTGCAGGCGGTCCGCGAGAACCGCTTCCGCGCCGAGGCGCTGGGCTACCGCACCGTCTTCCACCTGACTTACGCCAACGTGATCGCCGCGCTCGTCGCCGCCTGCGCCGGCATCCTCAACGCGATGTGGCTGCGCTATGCCGGACCGGACACCTCGCTCAGCTTCTCGATCATGCTCGACATCCTGCTGATGGTGGTGATCGGGGGCATGGGCACGATCTACGGCGCGATCATCGGCGCCACGATCTTCATCCTGGCGCAGAATTACCTGCAGGCGCTGATGGGCGCGGCCTCGACCGCCGCCGCCGACCTCGGTCTGCCGCTGCTGCCGGGACTGCTGCACCCGGACCGCTGGCTGCTGTGGCTCGGGCTTCTGTTCGTCGCCAGCGTGTATTTTTTCCCGACCGGCGTGGTCGGGAGATTGCGCGGGGCGCAGAAGCCAACGGGGTGAGCCGCGACGAAAGTCGCAGGCCGCCGCGCCCGCAGAACGGCTCGAACTGGTCTCGTCCCGTGCGATCCGAAGCTATGCGCATTCGAAGGGTGCAGACCGCCCCTGCGATCAGCTTCTGATACCATTTTGCGGTATCTAAAGGCCTGTTGCACCCATTTGATACCTCCAAAGCGACGCTATCGCGGCGATCTGTCCTATTTCGATCTGCGCTAGATCAAGGTCTGTGCGGTGCAATAAAGTATCCTGTTGCCGTTCGAAGTGTCTCCCTTCGCATAGATCCCGGACATCTTTTCCACGCTGCGCGCCCTGCGCGCCGCACAGGAAAGGACGCCCGACCAAACAGGAAACTGGAAATGACCTTTCTCTTGGTGCTTACAGCACTCGCTTTCGCCGCCGCCATCGTGCTGGCGCGTGTGGCCGCAACCGCCGCCCCGGCCGGTAGACTGGTGTCGCAGGCCGCAGGTGCCGGTACCATCGTCGTCGCGCCGATCATCACGCTGGTGATCGCCATCGTGCTCGGCAGATTCGGAATCGGTGGAGAAACCCTCGGGGCCAGCGAGATCCTGCGGGTCGCCGCCGTGCCGGCCTTCGGCACGCTGTTCGTGGCGCCGCTGGCGTTCTGGTTCTTCCGCCGCCAGCGTCCCGCGGTCGCCTGAACACGCCCGCGCACCGAGCGCATCCCGACGTGACCTGACGCTCGGCGGAGCTGAAATTGCCTCCGCCGAGCCCCTTCCCAGCCGTTTTCTTCCACACGGGACCGGGTCTTTCGGAATCGCGCCCCAAACTTCATGCCGGCGCATCTATTTTGGCCAAAGCCATTGTGTTTCCGGCTTTTCGCCCCCAGTTCGAGGCCATCCGCAATTTTCAGGACGGCCCCCCATGTCGAATTCCAAGCTCTTCGAGCCCTACAAGCTCGGCCCGATCGCCCTTGCCAACCGCGTCGTGATGGCGCCGCTGACCCGCAACCGGGCCGTTCCCGAGGGGCTCGTGCCCAGTCCGCTGGCGGCGGAATATTATGGTCAGCGCGCCGGCGCCGGGCTGCTGATCACCGAGGCCAGCCAGGTTTCGCAGCAGGGCCAGGGCTATCAGGACACGCCCGGCATCTATTCCGACGCGCAGGTCGCGGCCTGGAAGAAGGTCACCGACGAGGTGCACAAGCGCGGCGGCAAGATCTTCATCCAGCTCTGGCACGTCGGCCGCATCTCGCATGTCGACCTGCAGCCGAACCACGGCGCCCCGGTGGCGCCCTCGGCGATCAAGGCCAACACCAAGACCTTCGTGGGCGGCAAGTTCGCCGATGTCTCCGAGCCCCGCGCGCTCGAGGCGAGCGAAATTCCCGGCATCATCGACAGCTTCCGCCAGGCCGCAGCCAATGCCAAGGCCGCCGGCTTCGACGGCGTCGAGATCCACGGCGCCAACGGCTATCTGCTCGACCAGTTCGCCCGCGACAGCAGCAACAAGCGCACCGACGAATATGGCGGCTCGATCCAGAACCGCGCCAGGCTGATGCTGGAAGTGGCGGCTGCCGTCGCCAGGGAGATCGGACCCGAACGCACCGGCATCCGGATTTCGCCGGTGACGCCGGCCAACGACGTCTCGGATTCCAATCCGCAGGCGTTGTTCGACTACATCGTCGACGAACTCGACAAGCTGAAGCTGGTCTACATCCACGTCATCGAGGGCGCCACCGGCGGCCCGCGTGACATCGCGCCGTTCGACTACGCGTCCCTGCGCAAGCGCTTCAGCGGCGCCTATATCGGCAACAACGCCTACGACCTCGCGCTCGCCGACAAGCACCTCGAGTCCGGCGCCGCCGATTTGATCGCGTTCGGCAAGCCGTTCATCTCCAACCCCGACCTCGTCGAACGCCTAAAGACCGGCGCGCCGCTCAACGATCCGGACAAGTCGACCTTCTACGGCGGCGGCGCCAAGGGCTATACCGACTACCCGACGCTGGAATCGGCGCAGGCGGCGCAGTAATTGTGACCTCTCCCCGCGTGCGGGGAGAGGTCGACCGGCATCGCGCAGCGAAGCCGGTCGGGTGAGGGGGCGTTTCCACGCGGCCGAGACTCAGTGCGCGTGTCGCCCCTCACCCCAGCCCTCTCCCCGCAAGAGCGGGGCGAGGGAGCAGGCCGTGCTCGGCGAAAGAACCCATTCCCAGTCGTCATTCCGGGGAGCGCGAAGCGCGAACCCGGAATCCAGAAGTTGTTGCGAGATTCCGGGTTCGCTCGCTGACGCGAGCGCCCCGGAATGACTCGTTGAGAGACCTTACTGATAAAGAAAGGCCGGGATTGCTCCCGGCCTTTTTGTTTGGTCTCGCTCATTTCCCCGCCATGGCCGGGCTCGTCCCGGCCATCCACGTTCTTGGTGCGCCGAGCTTTGCAGCTCGTGGATGCCCGGCACAAGGCCGGGCATGACGTTGGTGAGAGCGAACGCTGGACTGAAGCGCGCGCTTACTTCGCCTCCGCCCGCTTCGGCGGCGAGGCGGGCCAGGACTTGATCAGGGTGTCGTAGTCGACGGTCTCACCCTTCGGCTTCTCGTTGGCGAGCTTGCGTTGCGGCGCGATATTGCCGTCCTTTGCGGACTTCTCGTACCAGTACTCGGCGGTCTCCTTCTTGTTCAGCTTCGGACCGCAATCGCCCTGCACCTTGGAACGCTCGAGCCGCTCCAGCACCGAGTCCTGCGCCGCCGCGAGGGAGTCCATCGCCGCCTGCGGCGTCTTCGCACCGGACGACGCATCGCCGATGTTCTGCCACCACAATTGCGCCAGCTTCGGATAGTCCGGGATGTTGTTGCCGGTCGGCGACCACTGCACGCGGGCCGGCGATCGATAGAACTCGATCAGACCGCCGAGCTTGGGCGCCCGCTCGGTGAACGATTTGTCCCAGATATCGCTCTCACGGATCAGGGTGAGACCGACATGGCTCTTCTTGAGGCTCACCGTCTTCGAGGTGATGAACTGCAGATACAGCCACGCCGCCTTGCGGCGGTCCGGCGGCGTCGACTTCAACAGCGTGCCGGAGCCGACGTCCTGATAGCCGAGCTTCATGCCCTCCTTCCAGTACGCACCCTTCGGCGATGGCGCCATCCGCCATTTCGGCGTGCCGTCGGCGTTCACCACCGGCAGGCCGGGCTTCACCATGTCGGCGGTGAAGGCGGTGTACCAGAAGATCTGCTGGGCGACGTTGCCCTGCGCCGGCACCGGACCCGACTCCGAGAAGGTCATGCCCTGGGCCTGCGGCGGGGCGTACTTCTTCATCCAGTCGAGATACTTCACGATCGAATAGACGGCGGCGGGGCCGTTGGTGTCGCCGCCGCGCTCGATCGAGGAGCCGACCGGACGGCAGCCTTCCATCCGGATGCCCCATTCGTCGACCGGCAGGCCGTTCGGAAGGCCCCTGTCGCCGTTGCCGGCCATCGACAGCCAGGCGTCGGTGAAGCGCCAGCCGAGCGAGGGATCCTTCTTGCCGTAGTCCATGTGGCCATAGACCTTGACGCCGTTGATCTCCTTGATGTCGTTGGTGAAGAACTCGGCGATGTCCTCATAGGCCGACCAGTTGACCGGAACGCCGAGGTCGTAGCCGTATTTCGCCTTGAACTTCGCCTTGTAGTCGGGATTGGTGAACCAGTCGTAGCGGAACCAGTACAGGTTCGCGAACTGCTGGTCCGGCAGCTGATACATCTTCTTGTCGGGGCCGGTGGTGAACGAGCGGCCGATGAAGTCGTCGATATCGAGCCCCGGATTGGTGACGTCCTTGCCCTCGCCGGTCATGTAGTCCGACAGCGCGATGGTCTGGCCGTAGCGGAAATGCGTGCCGATCAGGTCGCTGTCGTTGATCCAGCCGTCATAGACGTTCTTGCCGGACTGCATCTGCGTCTGCAGCTTCTCGACCACGTCGCCTTCCTGGATCAGGTCGTGCTTCAGCTTGATGCCGGTGATCTCGCTGAACGCCTTGGCCAGCGTCTTGGCTTCGTATTCGTGGGTGGTGATGGTCTCCGAGACGACGTTGATGTCCATGCCCTTGAACGGCTCGGCCGCCTTGGCGAACCACTGCAGCTCCTTGAGCTGCTCGTCCTTCGACAGCGTCGAGGGCTGGAATTCCTCGTCGATCCACTTCTTCAGCACGGCATCGTCGGCGGCCGATGCCGGCGCCGCCAGCGTCATCGAGGCCGCAAGCAGTGCCGCAGCGCTCGCCATCGTCATCAGCCGCAACCGGCTGCGTTGAACGTCACGTCCGATCAAATCTCGCATCCTTGGTTCCTCCGTTGAGCGACAAGTTCAGGTCCGGGTTGATCCCGGATCTGCTTCTCATTCACCGCTCAGACCGTGCGGAACACCGCAACGGCCGCGAGCAGCGACAGCAGCGTGGCGAGCCACAGGCTCGACACTTCGACTCCTTCTCCGACCGGCAGCGTCAGCAGCGGATCGGTCCCGACCACCGCGATCCACACCAGGTGGATCACGGCGGCGAGAATCAGCGACAGAAACAGCCGGTCGCCGCGGGTGGTCGGAAACCGCAGCACGCCGACCCGCTCGACCTCGGGATAGGCGACCGCGAGCCAGGTCATGGTGCCGAGCGTGCCGGCCAGCGCCATGAAGAAGATCGCGGTCGGCCAGGTCCATGCCATCCAGGCGAAGTGATCCATGTTCAACCCCCACTCGCTTCGTCATTGCGAGCGCAGCGAAGCAATCCAGAGTCCAGCGCACGGCGCCTCTGGATTGCTTCGTCGCTTCGCTCCTCGCAATGACGGTGATGAAGCGTCATTCTCAAATCCCTACACCCGACCGAGCGCGAAGCCGCGCGCGATGTAGTTGCGGACGAACCAGATCACCAGCGCGCCCGGAATGATGGTGAGCACGCCGGCGGCGGCGAGCAGGCCCCAGTCCATGCCGGCGGCAGATACGGTGCGGGTCATCACCGCGGAAATCGGTTTGGCGTTGACCGAGGTGAGCGTCCGCGCCAGCAGCAATTCGACCCACGAAAACATGAAGCAGAAGAACGCCGCGACGCCGATGCCGCTGGCGATCAGGGGCATCAGGATTTTGACGAAGAAGCGCGGAAACGAATAGCCGTCGAGAAACGCGGTCTCGTCGATCTCGCGCGGCACGCCGGAGACGAAGCCCTCGAGGATCCACACCGCCAGCGGCACGTTGAACAGGCAATGCGCCAGCGCCACCGCCCATGGCGTATCGAACAGGTTGATCGCCGAATACAGGTTGAAGAACGGCAGCGCATAGACCGCGGCCGGCGCCATCCGGTTCGACAGCAGCCAGAAGAACAGATGCTTGTCGCCGAGGAAGCGGTAGCGCGAGAACGCGTAGGCCGCCGGCAGCGCGAACGAGATCGACAACACGGTGTTGATGACGACGTATTGCAGCGAGTTGATGTAGCCGGAATACCAGCTCGGATCGGTGAAGATCGTCCGGTAGTTCTCCAGCGTCGGCTGATGCGGCCACAGCGTCATCGTCGAGACGATCTCGCCATTGGTCTTGAAGCTCATATTGACGAGCCAATAGATCGGCAGCATCAGGAACAGCAGATACAGCGCAAGGATGATGCGGCGGCCGGGGATCGAATGCATCACACGCTCCCTTCGGCCGGGCGGCGCTCGGCGCCGGCGTTGGTCATCACGGTGTAGAACACCCAGCACACGATGATGATGATCAGGTTGTAGACGATCGACAGCGCCGCGGCCTTGCCGAGGTCGAACTGGCCGAGCGCGATCTTGACCAGCTCGATCGAGATGAAGGTGGTCGAATTGCCCGGCCCGCCGCCGGTGACGACGAACGGCTCGGTGTAGATCATGAAGCTGTCCATGAACCGCAGCAGCACCGCGATCAGCAGCACGCGGTGCATCTTCGGCAGCTGGATCGCCTTGAACACCGCCCAGCGCGACGCGCCGTCGATCTGCGCCGCCTGGTAATACGCGTCCGGAATCGATTTCAGGCCGGCATAGCACAGCAGCGCCACCAGGCTGGTCCAGTGCCAGACGTCCATCACCACCACCGTGGCCCAGGCGTCGAATTCGTTGGAGACGTAGTTGTAATTGATGCCCAGGCTGTTCAGCGTGTAGCCGAGCAGGCCGATGTCGGGCCGGCCGAAGATCTGCCAGATGGTGCCGACCACGTTCCACGGGATCAGCAGCGGCAGCGCCATGATCACCAGGCAGAACGCGACCGACCAGCCGCGCCGCGGCATCGACAGCGCGACCACGATGCCGAGCGGCACCTCGATCGCCAGGATGATCGCCGAAAACGCCAGATTGCGCCCCAGCGACGCGAAGAAGCGGCCGCCGAGATCGGTCGAGGGATCGAGCAGTTCCTTGAACCAGCCGACGCCGTTCCAGAAGAACTGGTTGTTGCCGAAAGTGTCCTGCACCGAATAGTTCACCACCGTCATCAGCGGCAGGATCGCCGAGAAGGCGACGATGGCGAACACCGGCAGCACCAGCAGCCAGGCTCTCTGGTTGACGATCTTCTCCATCAGGCGACCTGCTCCAATGCACGGCCTTCGACGATCACGCTGTCGGCATAGACGTGGATGCGCGAGGGCTCGATCATCAGCCCGGCCTCGTCGCCGTCGGCGGAGAAGCCGTCCGGCACCCGCGCGGCGAAGCGCACGCCGCCGACCCGCACCCAGGCGAAACGAATTCGGCCGAGGTCGTCGATCCGCTCGATGTGGCCGGACGGCAGTCCCGGCGCCTTCGCGGTCAGGTGCACGAATTCCGGCCGCACCCCGATCTCGATCTTGGCGCCAGCCGGAAGATCGTCGTAGCCGCGCGCCAGCGCGACCGCGTGGCCGTCGATCAGCGCCTCGCGGCCACGAATCTGTGCCGGCACGATGTTCATGCCGGGCGAGCCGATGAAGTAACCGACGAAGGTGTGCGCCGGCTTCTCGAACAGCTCCTCCGGCGTACCGCTCTGCACCACGCGGCCGTCGTGCATGACGACGACGGTGTCGGCGAAGGTCAGCGCCTCGGTCTGGTCGTGGGTGACGTAGATCATCGTCAGATCGAGCGCGCGGTGCAGCGCCTTCAGCTTCGAGCGCAGCTCCCATTTCAGATGCGGATCGATCACCGTCAACGGTTCGTCGAACAGGATCGCGGCGACGTCGGAGCGCACCAGCCCGCGGCCGAGCGAGATCTTCTGCTTGGCGTCGGCGGTGAGCCGCGTCGCCTTCCGATTCAGATGCGGCGTCAGATCGAGCAGGTCGGCGATCTCGGCGACGCGCCTGTCGATCTCGGGCTTCGGCACGCCGCGGTTCTTCAGCGGGAATTCCAGATTTTCGCGCACCGTCATGGTGTCGTAGATCACCGGAAACTGAAACACCTGCGCGATGTTGCGCTCGCGGGTGGACAGCCTCGTGACGTCGTTGCCGTCGAACAGGATCTTGCCGCGCGACGGCGTGACGATGCCGGAGATCAGGTTGAGCAGCGTGGTCTTGCCGCAGCCGGAGGGGCCGAGCAGCGCATAGGCGCCGCCCTGCCGCCACGTCATCGACACCGGCTTCAGCGCATAGGCGGCCGGTGGCAGATCGTCGCCGACGAGATACGAATGAGCGAGGTCGACGAGATCGATGCGCGCCATCGGCCTCTCCGTCACATCGGCTTCGGCGCGGCGACCAGGCGGTCGGCCGCGTCGAACACGAACAGATTGGCAGGATCGAGCACCGCGTCCAACGTCTGGCCGGGCTCGAATTCGTGGACGCCGTGCAGCACCGCGACCCAGTTGTCGTCGCCGCGCTTAAGATGCACGAAGCTCTCCGAGCCGGTGATTTCCGTCACCGCGACCGTGGTCTGAAACCCATGGCGATCGGCATGGCCGCGCGCGACCTCGATCTGGTGAGCGCGGAAGCCGACCCGATAGGCGCCGTCGCCGAGGCCCGCGAATACGCCAATGGCGGGCGCTTCGACGCCGCCCGAATAGTGCACCGTCCCGGCCCTCTTCTCGGCGCCGACGATGTTGAGCGGCGGATCGGAAAACACCTGCGCGACCCGCATGGTGTCGGGCTGGCGATAGACCAGCGGCGTCGGGCCGGTCTGCAGCACCCGCCCCTCCCACATGCAAATGGTGCGGCCGCCGAGCAGCAACGCCTCGGAGGGCTCGGTGGTGGCGTAGACGAAGATCGCCCCGGACGCCTCGAAGATCCGAGGCAGTTCGGTGCGCAGTTCCTCGCGCAGCTTGTAGTCGAGATTGGCCAGCGGCTCGTCGAGCAGCACCAGATCGGCGCCCTTGACCAGCGCGCGGGCGATCGCGGTGCGCTGCTGCTGACCACCGGAGAGCTGCAACGGCGTGCGCTTCAGATACGGCTCGAGCTTGAGCAGCTGCGCCGCCTCCTGCACGCGCCGTTCAATCTCGGCGCGCGGCTTGCCCTGCACCCGCAGGGGCGAGGCGATGTTCTCGTACACCGTCAGCGACGGGTAGTTGATGAACTGCTGATAGACCATCGCCACCGACCGCTTGCGCACGTCGATTCCGGTGACGTCCCGGCCGTCGACCAGCACACGGCCGGAATTCGGCTTGTCGAGCCCGGCGAGCAGCCGCATGATCGAGGTCTTGCCCGACAGCGTCGGCCCGAGCAGCACGCTCAGCGTGCCGCGCTCCAGCGTCAGCGACACGTCGCAGATCGCCGGCACGCCGTCGATCGTCCGGGTGACGTTCTCCAGGCTGACGCTCATGCCCGGCCTCCCGCCTGCTGCTGGGGCTTGTCAGAACCGCGGTGCGCGGCGATCCATTGATCGATGGCGGCGAGCGCGGATGGCGGCAGCCGCAGGCCGAGCTTGGAGCGCCGCCACACGATGTCATCCGCGCTGCATGCCCATTCGCGGCTCATCAGATAGCGGACTTCCGCCTCCGTCAATGTGGCGCCGAAGTCGCAGCCGAGATCGGCCATCGATCGCGCCGCGCCGAGCAGATCGCGCGCGCGCGTGCCATAGGCGTGGACGAGGCGATGCGCGTGCGATGCGGAAAGGAACGGGTAGTCGCGCATCAGTCCGGCGATCAGCGCCGGCGCGCCGTCGACCGGAAAATCACCGCCCGGCAATGGCTGGTGCGCGGTCCAGCCTTCCTTCGCGGATTTGCCCGTCAGATACGGCGCGAGTTTCTCCAGCGCTTCTTCCGAGAGCCGGCGATAGGTGGTGATCTTGCCACCAAAGATCGACAGCACCGGCGCGCCACCCGGTGTGTCGAGCTCGAATACGTAGTCGCGGGTCGCGGCCTTGGCCTCGCTGGCGCCATCGTCATACAGCGGGCGCACGCCCGAAAACGTCCAGACGACGTCCGCCGGCTTCACCGGGCTGGCGAAATACGCGCTGACGGCGTCGCAGAGGTAGCTGACCTCTTCCGCCGTCGCCTTCACCTGGGAGGGATCGCCGTCATAGTCGCGGTCGGTGGTGCCGATCAGGGTGAAGTCGCCCTGATAGGGAATCGCGAACACGATGCGGCCGTCGGCGTTCTGGAAGATGTAGGCGCGGTCGTGATCGTACAGCTTCGGCACCACGATGTGCGAGCCCTGCACCAGCCGCACCTTGGAGGCGGCGTTGACGCCGGCGCCGGAGGCCAGCACCGCCTCGACCCATGGGCCGGCGGCATTGACCAGCGCGCGCGCCCGGATCGTGTTGCGCACGCCGCTCTGCGTGTCTTCGAGCGTCACCTCCCAGATGCCGTCGCTCTGCCGAACCTGCGCCGCGCGGGTGCGGGTGCGGATCTCGGCGCCGCGCTCGGCGGCGGCGCGCGCGGTGAGCACGACCAGGCGCGCATCGTCGACGAAGCAGTCGGAATATTCGAAGCCGCGGGTGAACCGCCCGGGGATCAGCGGCTTGCCGACTTCGTCGTGGGCGAGATCGACCGAGCGTGTCGGCGGCAGCAGTTTTCGTCCGCCGATATAGTCGTACAGGAACAGCCCGAGCCGCAGCCGCCAGGCCGGACGCAGACCGGAATGATGCGGCAGCACGAAGCGCAGCGGGCCGATGATGTGCGGCGCGATCTGCCACAGCCGCTCGCGCTCAATCAACGCCTCGCGCACCAGCCGGAACTCGAAATATTCGAGATAGCGCAGCCCGCCATGGATCAGCTTGGTCGACCAGGACGAGGTGCCGCTGGCGAGGTCGTTCATCTCGCAGAGGAAGACGGAATTTCCCCGGCCGGCCGCGTCGCGCGCGATGCCGCAGCCGTTGATCCCGCCGCCGATAATCGCGAGATCGAAAACCTTCGCCACGGACGCTCCCTTGGCCTCTTGCGAAATTGCTGCAGTGCAGCTTTCGCTTTGGTCGAATTTGTTTCGCGAAAGAATAAAGCACAATCAAAAACGAAAGCAAGCGGGTATTGGGGGGCGATCATGCCCCGCCCGGACTTCAACAACCTTAGATTGCGGTCGGGGCCGCCGGCTAGGCGGCGCTCTCGTCGAGATCGTCAGCGCACCTGGGCAACGCCTCGATCACTTCGATGCCGCGCGCGTCGCAAATGCTCTGCAACGCCGGCGGCAGCGGCTCATCGGTGACGAAGGTCTGGATCTGGCTGAGATGCGCGATCCGCACCGGCGCGCTGCGCCGCAGCTTGGTCGAGTCGGCGACCAGCATGACGCTGCGCGCATTGGCGATGATCGCCTGCGACGCCTGCACCTCGCGGTAGTCGAAGTCGAGCAGCGCGCCCTCCTCGTCGATCGCCGAGGCGCCGATGATCGCGTAGTCGACCTTGAACTGGCCGATCAGGCTGATCGCCGCCGAGCCGATCACCGCACCGTCGGCGCGGCGCACCGTGCCGCCGGCGACGATGACCTCGATCCGCGGATATTTGTACAGCAGCATCGCGACGTTGAGGTTGTTGGTGATCACCAGAAGGTCCTGGTGCGAGGTCAGCGCGCTCGCGACTTCCTCGGTCGTGGTGCCGATATTGATGAACAGCGAACAGCCATCCGGAATCTGCGCCGCCGCTGCGACACCGATTGCGCGCTTTTCCTCGGCGGCGACGAAGCGGCGCGCCTCGTAAGCCAGATTCTCGACGCCGGAAGCGATGATGGCGCCGCCGTGAATCCGCGTCAGCGAGCGCTGGTCGCACAGATCGTTGAGATCCTTGCGGATGGTCTGCGCGGAGACCTCGAACCGGCGGGCGAGATCGTCCACCATCACCCGCCCCGAAGCGCGGGCGAGATTGAGAATTTCCGATTGGCGATGGCTCAGAGCAGTCACGCGCGCCCCCGTGGGGATTTTCGGTCATGGTGCGGCTGTTCGCGCCGCAGGTCAACGCGGGCGCGCGGGCGACGGATTTTCGCGGCAGCGCATCAGGCGGGGCGCGGCATCTCGAACATCGCGTCGGGCCGGATCTCGAAATAGTCGCCGCGGCGGCCGGCGCGGACGATCGGGCGGGCCAATGCGGTCTGATAGATGCCGTCCCGGATCAGCCGCTTGTCGATATGCACCGCGACGACCTCGCCGATCGTCAGCCAGGCATCGGTCCTGGTGCCGTCGGCGGCCTTGAGCTGGATGATGTCGGACATCCGGCATTCGAACGACACCGGGCTCTCGGCGACGCGCGGCGGCTTCACCAGGCGGCTCGGCAGCTTGGTGAGCTTGCCCAATTCGAACTCGTCGACCTCTTGGGGCACCGTTGCTGCCGTCGCATTCATTGCATGGGCCAGATCCATCGTCACCAGATTCCAGACGAACTCGCCGGTCTGCTCGATGTTGGCGACGGTGTCCTTCCGCTCCGTCGAGGAGAAGCCGATCAGCGGCGGCGTGTAGTTCAGGGCGTTGAAGAAACTGTAGGGCGCGAGGTTGACGTGGCCCTCGGCGTCGCAGGACGAAATCCAGCCGATCGGGCGCGGCGCGATGATGGCGTTGAACGGATCGTGCTTGAGGCCATGGCCGTTGGAGGGTTCATAGAAGTGCAGTTCGGTCACCGAGGATCCTCGCAATTATTCGATCGCAGCAACACGCTTCCTAGCACCGAGTCCGGCGAGCACAAAGTCGATCAGCTGATCGAGCGACGGCTCCTCCTTCTCGAACGCCTGCGCGATCATCTGCGGATGGAAGAAGCGCAACATCGCGGTGCAGACGCAACCCGCGGCCAGCGGCACATCCGGCGCGTCGAATTCGCCGCTCGCCGCGCCCTGCGCCACCACCTCGCCGATCGCGGCGGTGATGCACTCCATGTGGTTGATGCAGACGTCCCAGTTTTCCTGCATCGCGATCGCGACCATCTCGTGGAGCTTTTCGTCCCCGACATAGCGCTCGGTGTTCATGCGGTGCACCGTGGTGAGCAGATCTCGCAGCCGCTCCGCCGCCGGGCCGCGCGCCGCCGCGATGCTGTCCGCGGCCTGCTCGACCTCACCCATCAGATGCCGCGCCACGCCCTTGTGGATCGCCTTCTTCGAATCGAAGAAGCGATACACATTCGCCGGGCTCATCTGCAGCACCTTGGCGATATCGGCCACGGTGGTCTTCTGATAGCCGATCTGGCGGAACAGCCGCTCCGCAACCACGAGGATGCGGTGCCGCATGTCGGCTTCGGTGTTGTCGGACGTCAGCGTCATCAGGGAGCCAATGTTGAATTATTCGGCGGCGGCGGCAAGCGGAAACGCAGGCTGCGCCGGGTCGCCGTGCTGCGGCGCGGGGTCGGCGCCGCTGTCGCCGCCGCGCTCGTCGAGGCTGTTGCGGAACCACAGCGCGTACAATCCGGGCAGATAGAACAGCGTCAGGAAAGTGGCGACGAACAGGCCGCCCATGATGGTGATCGCCATCGGCCCCCAGAAGGCGGAACGCGACAGCGGAATCATCGCCAGGATCGCCGCGAGCGCCGTCAGCACCACCGGCCGGGCGCGGCGCACCGTGGCCTCGACGATCGCCACGCGCCGGGTCGAGCCCTGCGCGACGTCGGTCTCGATCTGATCGACCAGAATGACGGTGTTGCGCATGATCATGCCGGCCAGCGCGATCAGCCCCAGCAGCGCCACGAAGCCGAACGGCGCATTGGCGACGTTGAGGCCGAGCGAAGCGCCGATGACGCCGAGCGGCGCGGTGAGGAACACCAGCAGCAGCCGCGGGAAGCTCTGCAGCTGAATCATCAGCAGCGTCAGCATCACGATCACCATCACCGGAAACAGGATGAAGATCGACGCATTGCCCTTGGCGGATTCCTCGATCGCGCCGCCCATCTCGATGCGATAGGCGGACGGCAGGCCCGCGCGGATCGTCTCGAGCTGCGGCCAGATCGCGTTGGTGACGTCCGGCGCCTGCACGCCGTCGACGACATCGGCGCGCACCGTGATCGCCATGTCGCGGTTGCGCCGCCACAGGATCGGCTCCTCGTGCGCATACTCGACCTTGGCGACCTGCGACAGCGGCACCGCGACGCCGTTGCGCGCGGTGATGGTGAGTTCGCCGATCCGGCCGAGATCGAGCCGCTCCGACGGCACGGCGCGAGCCACCACGCCGATCTTCTCGACGCCGTCGCGCACCGTCGTCACCTGCGCGCCCGAGATCAGCATCGCCAGCGCCTGCGAGATGTCCTGCGGCGTCAGCCCGAGCGCACGGGCGCGATCCTGATCCACCACCAGCTTGAGATAAGGTGACTGCTCGTTCCAGTCGAGATGCGGATCGATCACGCTGGGATTCTGCTTCACCACGTCGCGGACCTGATAGGCGATCTCGCGCACCTTGGCGGTGTCGGAGCCGATCACCCGGAACTGCACCGGGAAGCCCACCGGCGGGCCGAAGTTGAAGCGATCGACGCGGACCCGCGCCTCGGCGAGCCGGCCGTCATGCGCCGCCTGTTCGAGCCGCGCCTTGATCCGTTCCCGCGATGCGACGTCCTTGGCGACGATCACGATCTCGGCGAAGGATTCGGTCGGCAGCTGCGGATTGAGCCCCATCCAGAACCGCGGCGAGCCCTTGCCGACATAGGCCGTGTAGGTCGAGATGTCGCCGTCGTCCTTGAGCAGCGTCTCGGCCTGTTTGACGGTGTTCATCGTGACGTTGAACGCCGTGCCTTCCGGCAGGCGCAGTTGCAGGAACAGCTCGGGCCGCTCGGACAACGGGAAGAATTGCTGCTGGACGTGGCCGAAGCCGACCACCGACGCGACGAAGATGCCGACGGTGGCGAGCACCACCGTTCCGCGCCAGCGCACGCACCAGGCGACGCCGGCCCGCAGCGCGCGATAGATCCTGGTGTGATACACCTCGTCGGGATTGTGGCCCTTCCTGCCGGCGAAATCCGGCAGCAGCTTGACGCCGATATAGGGCGTGAAGATCACCGCGACGAACCACGACGCGATCAGCGCGATCGCCACGATCCAGAAGATGCCGCCGGCATATTCGCCGACCGACGAATTGGCGAAGCCGATCGGCAGGAAGCCCACCGCCGTCACCAGCGTGCCGGTGAGCATCGGAAACGCGGTCGACTCCCAGGCGAAGGATGCGGCGCGGGCGCGATCCCAGCCCTGCTCCATCTTCACCACCATCATCTCGACCGCAATGATGGCGTCGTCGACCAGCAGGCCGAGCGCGATGATCAGTGCGCCGAGGGTGATGCGGTGCAGATCGAGCGACATCACATTCATCACGATGAAGACGATCGCCAGCACCAGCGGCACCGACAGCGCCACCACGATGCCGGTGCGCCAGCCGAGCGCCAGGAACGACACGAACAGCACGATCACCAGCGCCTCGATGAACGAGCTCATGAATTCGCCGACGGCGTGCTTCACCACCAGCGGCTGATCGGCGATCTGCTCGATCTCGATGCCCTGCGGAACCTCGCCCATGAACTCGGCGGTCGCGGCTTTCACCTGCTCGCCGAGTTCGAGAATGTTGGCGCCGTTGGCGGTGACGACGCCGATGCCGATGGCCGGCTGGCCCTTCTGCCGCACCATGTAGTCGGTCGGATCGACATAGCCGTGCGTGACCGTCGCGATGTCGCCGAGCCGGAACACGCGATTGTTGCTTTCGACCGGCGTCTCGGCCACCGCCGTGACGCCGTCGAGCGCGCCGGTGACGCGCAGCGGCACGCGCTGCGACGAGGTTTCCACCGTGCCCGCCGGCGTCACCGCGTTCTGCTTGGCGAGGGAGTCGAACAGCGCCTGCGGCGTCAGGCCGAGGGTCGCGAGCTTCGCGTGCGAGAACTCGACATAGATCCGCTCGTCCTGGGTGCCGTAGGTGTTGACCTTGGTGACGTTGGCGACTTTCAGCAGCCGCTGGCGCAGGCCTTCGGCCGCCTTCTTGAGCTGCGCGTAGTTGGCGCCATCGCCGGTCATCATATAGAGGATGGAATCGACGTCGCTGTATTCGTCGTTGATGTTCGGACCGATCAGATCGCCGGGGAGCTGCGGCGCGACGTCCCACAGCTTCTTGCGCAGCAGATAGAGTAGATGCGGCACTTCGGCCGGCGGCGTCGAGTCGCGGAAGGTCACCTGCATCGCCGCGAACGACGCCTTCGAGTAGGTCTGCACCTTCTCGAAATACGGCAGCTCCTGAAGCTTCTTCTCGATCGGGTCGGCGACCTGTTCCTGCATTTCTCTGGCGGTGGCGCCCGGCCAGATCGCCGAGATCACCGCGACCTTCACGGTGAAGGACGGATCCTCGGCGCGGCCGAGCCGCTGATACGAGTAGATCCCGGAGACGCCCAGCGCGAAGATCAGGAACAGGATCAGCGCCGGATGCGCGACCGCCCAGGCCGACAGATTGAACCAGCGCATCGGGCCCCCGCCTGATCTAGAACGACAGCGACGATACGACCCGGACCTTTTCGGCCGGATCGAGCTTCTGCACCCCGAGCACGACCACCTTGGCGCCTTCCTCGACACCGCCGCCGATCACCACCTTCTCGGTCTCGTAGGCCTTCACCGTCACCGGCCTCAGCGTCACCTGCCCGGCGGAGTCGACGACATAGACCGACGACGTACCACCCTGATTGAACAGCGCCGACAGCGGCACCCGGGCGACCCGGAGCGTGTCCGGATCGGCGAGCGTCAGCGTCGCCGTCATCCCGAGCACGACGCGGTCGTCGGCGTCGGGCAGCGAGAATTTCGCGAGGAAGGTGCGGGTGGCGGGATCGGCCATCGGCGCGACCTCCCGGAGCTTGGCGGCGTAGCTGCGCCCCGGCTCCGACCACAGCGAAACGCTGGCGACGCCCTGGGTCGCCCGCGTGATCAGCGTCTCCGGGATCGCGACCACCGCTTCCTTCTCGCCGAACCGCGCGATGCGGAATGCCGGCTGTCCTGCCGAGACGACCTGTCCGGAATCGATCAGCGTCGCGGTGACGACGCCGCGGGTGTCGGCCACCAGGCCGGCGTAGGACAGTGCGTTGCGCGTGAGATCCACCGAGCGCTCGGCGCGGGCGACGCGGGCACGCGCCTCGTCCGCCGCGGCGCGCGCCTGATCCATCTGCGCTTCGGTCGCCCAGCCCTTGGTGCGAAGCTCCCTGGCCCGGTTCTCGGACGCGGTCGCCTGCGCCAGCACCCCCCTGGCGGCGCTGTGCTCGGCATCGGCCTGCTCGGCCTGCAGCTTCAGATCGGTCTGATCGAGCAGCGCCAGCGGCTGGCCGATTTCCACCGTCTGGCCAACCTCGACCAGACGCTGCGCGACCTTGCCGGTGACCCGGAAGCCGATCTCGGTCTCGATCCGCGGCCGGACGGTACCGACGAAACTGCGCTTTGGGGACGCCGCTGTGTAGAACACGGTCTCGACCAGCACGGGCCGCGCCGGACGGTCGTTGCTGGCCTGCTTGTCGTTGCACCCCGCCAGCGCAAGCGCCGCAAGGGCAACCAGAACGCCGGCCAGCAGCCGGAAAATTCCATCGAACATCGGGTGCGCAATCATCGACAGGTCCTCGAAATGGCCACGAGGAACTTTCGAATGATCACTGACGATTGTCAATAATCGTCAGTGATCATAATTTCGGCAATACCACTATACTCCCGCACCGTTATAGGCCCGCTGCAGCGCGTCTCCGTCGAGCTTCACCATCTTCATCATCGCCTGCATCGCCCGTCTGGCGCCATCGCGGTCGGGGCCGCGGAACAGCTTTGGCAGGATTGACGGGACGATCTGCCAGGACAGGCCGTAGCGATCGCGCAGCCAGCCGCATTGATCCGCGACGCCGCCGTCGAGCAGCGCATCCCAAAGGCGGTCGACCTCGGCCTGGTCCCGGCAATCGATCATGAAGGACACGGCGTGGGTGAAATTCATCGGCGCCCCGCCGTTGAGCGCGATGTAGCGCTGGCCGGCCAGCGTGAATTCCACCAGCAGGACCGAACCTTCGGGTCCCGAGGGCGTGTCCACGACGCTGCGCTGCACGGTTTCGATCTTCGAGTCCGGCAGCAGCGAAACATAGAAGTTCGCCGCCTCTTCGGCTTCGGTCGCAAACCACAGGCAAGGGGTAATCCTCGACATGGCACCACTCCTTGAAGCGTCATGTCGAGGACGAAGGATCGTGGCCGATTCCGACAGCGGCGTCATCGATCGGCCCGAGACCTGATCGCGCCGTGCCCTCAGCTCGCCAGTCTGAAGCTGCCCTCGCAGTGCCGGCGCAGGTCGGACAGCGCCGTGGCGAGCTGATCGGCCTGGGCGTCGAGGGCTTCCGCCGACGCGATCGGCGCGCCCAGTTCGATGGCGCGCGCAATCTCGGCGACCGTCGCGAATCCCAGCGTCGCAGCGCCACCTTTCATTGCGTGGGCCTCGATCGCCAGCATGTCGCGATCGATGGCGTCGCCGAAGCCGCGAAACAAAGCGATTCGACGTTCGGTTTCGCTGAAGAACAGGGCCACCATGTCGTTGACCTGTTCGCGGCCGATTTCCTCGGTCAATTCGGTGAGGATATTCAGATCGAGCGGCGGAGGCGGAGCCAGAGCAGCCGGCGCCTCCAACGCCGCGGCCCCGCTGCCGCCGCGAAGCGCGCGCAGCACCGCCGCGACCAGCGCCGGTTTCCGCAGCGGCTTGGCGAGGAAGTCGGTCATGCCGGCTTCGCGACAGGTCCTGATGTCGTCAGGGAACGCATTCGCCGTCAAAGCGATGATCGGCAGCGTGGCAAGCGCACCACCCTGGGCGCGGATCGCGCGGGTGGCGGCGAGCCCGTCCATCGTCGGCATTCGCACGTCCATCAGGACGACGTCGAATTCCTCCTCGGCGACCGCGCGAAGCGCTTCGGCGCCATCGGACACGACCCGGGTCTCGGCGGCGAACTCCTGCAGCATTTTCAGCACCACCATCTGGTTGGTGGCATCGTCTTCGGCGATCAGCATCCGCAGCGAATGGCCGAGCATCGCGATCCGGGTTCGCAGATCGTCATTGCCGACCCGGTCGAGCCGATAGTCCGCGATCAGCGCATTGGTCCACGGCAAGTCGAGGCTGAAGCGGAAGGTCGAACCCTCGCCCAGCTTCGAGGTCACGTCGATGGCGCCGCCCATCTGCTCGACGATGCGCCGGCTGATCGCCAGCCCCAGGCCGGTGCCGCCGAAGCGACGATTGATCGACACGTCGCCTTGCGCGAAATCGGTGAACAGCGAGCCGACCCGATCGGACGGAATGCCGATACCCGTATCCGTGACCTGCCACTCGATCGTCGCATAGCTGTCGTCGCGCTTCACGCAGGTCAGCACGATGGTGACGCCGCCCCGATCGGTGAACTTGACCGCGTTGAATGCGAGGTTGAGCAGCACCTGACGAATTCGCTGGGCATCCCCGGTCAGGGCAGGCGGCAGCCGCGGATCGATGTCGATCTTGAGCGCCACTCCCTTGGCGCGCGCGTTCGGCTCGACGATCGACCGCACCGCGTCGACCAGCACCGATGGCGAGAAATTGACCTGTTCGAATTCGATCCGGCCGGCTTCGAGCTTCGACAGATCGAGGATGTCGTTGAGGATCCGCAGCAGATTGTCGCCGGAGTCGCGGATCGTCGTGACCGCGTGATGTTGCTCCGGATCGAGCTTGGTCTCGAGCAGCGAGTTGGCGAGCCCGAGCACGCCGTTCATCGGCGTGCGGATCTCGTGGCTCATCATCGCCAGGAAGCCGGATTTCGCCCGGTTCTCGGCCTCGGCCTGCTCGGCCCGCCAGCGTTCGGTGACGTCTCGGCCGACGCCGCGATAGCCGGTGAACTCGCCGTTGTGATCGAGCATCGGCCGCGCCGTGAGCGACCACAGCCGCTGGGTGCCGCCGATCATCACATGCACGACGAGTTCGTGCATCGGTTCGCGCACCGCCATCTTGGCGGCGACCGCGGCCGCACAGCGGCCGTCTTCCGGGCACAGCATGCCGAGCACATCGGAGAGTTGTGCGCCGTGCAGAAGATTGGCCGGCAGGTGCGCGACTTCGACGAAGCGGTCGGGCACATGCACCAGCCGGCCCTCGGCATCGGTCTGCCACAGCCAATCGCTGGCGTTCGCCTGGAAATCCTTGAGCAGCAGAGAGATGATCTCGGTGTTGCGTTCGAGCTCGAACTGCGCGCGGAGATTGTCGAAGAACATCTCACCGTGCGAGACCAGATTGCGCGACATGAACACGGCGTAGAGCATCAGAAAAATCATGGTGATCTGGTAGCCGGTGCCGGTGCACAGCAGCAGCGTGATCGCAGCGCCGAGCACCATCGCCCAGGTATAGGCAAGACCCGCGCGCGGCACCGTGGACAGCGCGAACGCGCCGCCGGACATCATGCCCGTCACGAGGCAGCCGATAATCAACTGATCGGTCGGCTCGGCATCGGGAAACAGCGCAATCGGCATTGCGCCCCAGATCAGGCCGAGGATCAGGGCCTGGGCGCTCATCCGTCGGATCGCGTTCGCGGAGGCCTCGCGCGGCGGATTGTGCCGCGTCTTGAGCCAGGACCGCATCGCCAGCGCCGCGGCGATGCCGATTGCGCAGAACCACGCCACCAGGAAAGGACGGGAGTTGCGGTCCCAGAACGCCACCAGAACCAGCGTCGCATTGATCATATTGATCGACATCGTCACCGGCACCAGCCGGCTGACGCTGTCGATCTGCGCGGCGCGGATGAGCCGCATTTCGCGCTCGTCGACATTGGCAGGTGCCAGGGTGCCGGCGCCGCGGCCACCGAACCAGAAGGCGAGCCGCGAAGTCCAGTCGCCTCGCGTCCCCAGTGCCATCATCATCACCTGCCGCAGGCCGGACATCTCGCAACGCTCTCTCGGCCGCTCGTCAGGATCTGAATTCAATCACCTGACCCGGCCTGGCAAGGTGATTATACCTGCGCCGTCGACGTCTGTCTTCCCGGCGCTGCGTATCAGGCATCGCCCGGTTGTCTGGCGACCTCGGCCGACGGCGAAACGACGATGGGACCCCATTGCTTCCGGGGCGTTAATTTGGACGAGAACGCTGCAGCGATAGCGACGGCAGTTAACAATTGCCGAAAGTTGCCGGGGAATCGGCCTGAGCAATACTGCTCAATTTCCGGATCGAGCCGGATCGATCCGCCCGCACCGCGATCTTCACGGCGGCTGTTTGTTCCGACTATTTGACGCGATCGGAAACGATAAATCCCGGAACTGCCGACCGATCCCGCGGTTGTCTCTTCGAAGCACACCAGTCAGGTGAAGCTTGTGAGATCAAGGAGAGTTTCGATGGGTAGCACGACGGACAAGATCAAGGGCACCGCGAACGAAATGACTGGCAAGGCCAAGCAGGGAATCGGCGAAGCCACCGGCTCCGAGAAGCTGCAGAGCGAAGGCGCCGTGCAGGAAATCAAGGGCAAGGGCCAGAAGGCGATGGGCGACGCCAAGGAAGCCGTGAAGGACACCACCGACAAGGTCTCCGACGCCGCCCACCGCAATCTCTGAGCGCGGCGTGATCGATCGCGGTTAGTTTACCAACCTGCGATCATTGCGAAAGAGATCAGTGCGAGAGACCGGCCTTGGGCCGGTCTTTCTGCGTTTGGGAGCCGGATCAACGCCGCGCCCGAGCCATCACCGCGGGGTTGACGATGTCGATCGGCTCACCGGCCGCATAGGCCACGATCTGGTCGAACACATCGCCGAACTGCAGTTCGTATTCGTCGCGCGACACGTAGCCGATATGCGGCGTGGCGACGACATTGTCCATCGTCAGCAACGGATCCTGCGGATCACGCAGCGGCTCGGTGTCGAAAACGTCGACCGCCGCCATGCCGGGACGGCCGGCACGCAGCGCATCGACGAGCGCGCCCGGCTCGATCAGTCCCGCGCGGCTGGTGTTGACCAGCAAGGCGGTGGGCTTCATCCGTGCCAGATCCGCAGACGTGACGATGCCGCGGGTGGCGTCGACCAGCCGCATGTGCAGCGACAGTACGTCGCTGTCGGCGAAGAACTCCTCTCTGCTTCCCGCGATCAGATATCCGTCGGCGCGCGCCTCCGCCAGATTGGGCTCGCGCGCCCAGACCTGCACCGTCATGCCGAAGGCGCGGCCATAGCCCGCGACGACCCGGCCGATCCGACCGTAGCCGTAGATGCCGAGCGTCTTGTCGCGCAGCGTGTGGCCGACGCCGACCTGCCAGGTGCCGGCCTTGAGCGCCGCCATCTGCTGCGGAATCTGCCGCATCGCCGCGAGCACCAGGCCCCAGGTCAATTCGGCCGCCGCGTAGGACGGCGCGCCTGCGCTCATGTTCGACGACACCACGATGCCGAGCTTCGTGCAGGCGTCGATGTCGATATGCGGATAGACGCCGCGCTGGCTGATCAGCCTCAGCTTCGGCAGTTTCTCCAGCAAGGCGGCACGGATCTGCGTGCGCTCGCGGATCAGCACCAGCGCCTCGATATCGCGCAGCCGCTCCGCCAGCGCGTTGGTGTCCTGGACGTGATCGTTGAACACGGTGACGTCGTGGCCCTGCAGCCGGCCGAAGCAGTCCAGCGTCCGCAGCGTGTCGAAGTAATCGTCGAGGATGGCTACTTTCACGCGGCGTTTCCCTTCTCTTCTTCTCCCCTCCCTTGCGGGGAGGGGAGCCATCGCCGCTTCGAATTCAGCAACTATTGCTTTCTCAGTATCCGAGCGCGCAGCCGTCCTTGCGCGGATCCGAGCCGCCGGTGAGCGTGCCCCTGTCCCAGTCGATCCAGATCGCCTGGCCGCCGCCGTGCGGCGTACCGACCGACGTTACCTGGTGGCCAAGCGCCTTCAGGCCCTCCACCGTCGCCGCGGGCACGCCGTCCTCGAGCTGATACACGTTCTCGTAGTGCAGGCCGCGTGGCAGATCGATCGCCTCCTGCACGTCGAGGCCGTAGTCGAGAATGTTGGTCAGGACACGAACCTGACCGACCGGCTGATACTGGCCGCCCATCACGCCGAACGACATCCGCGCCCGGCCGTTCTCGGTGGCGAGCGCCGGGATGATGGTGTGCAGCGGCCGCTTGTTCGGCGCGATGCAGTTCGGATGGCCGGGCTGGATACGGAAGCCGGCGCCGCGATTCTGCAGCAGGATGCCGGTGTTGTTCGAGACGATCGCCGAGCCGAACGAATGCGCGATCGAGTTGATGAAGGAGCAGACGTTGCGGTCCTCGTCGACCACGGTGATGTACACCGTCGACGGATTCATCGGCGGCGACACCTTCGGCAGATCGAGCAGCCTGTCGAGCGCGATCTTGCTGAAATGCTCCTCGGCGAAGTCGCGCGCCAGAATTCGAACCACATCGACTTCGACATGGGCCGGATCGCCGATGTGCTGCTCGCGCATCATGTAGGCGATCCGCGCGGCTTCCGCCTCGAGATGGAAGCGCTCGACGCTGAGCGGGCCGAACTTCGTCAGATCGAAACGGCTGAGGATGTTCAGCATCACCAGCATGGTGATGCCCGGGCCGTTCGGCGGGCACTGCCAGACGTCGAAGCCCTTGTAGATGGTGCCGAGCGGCGAGGTCGTCTCGGTGGAATGGCCGGCGAAATCCTCCAGCGTGTGCAGCCCGCCGAGCCCGCGCAGCGTCTCGACCATGTCCTCGGCGACCGCGCCCTTGTAGAACGCGTCCGGGCCGTTGTCGGCGATCAGCTTCAGCGTCTGCGCCAGCTCCGGCTGCCTGATGACGTCGCCGGTCAGGGCGGCCTCGCCGTTCGGCAGCAGATAGCGTTCGGTGTTGTGGCCCTTCTTCAGCTTGGCAAACCCGTTCTTCCAGTCGAACGCGATCCGCGGCGCGACGACGTAGCCTTCGGCCGCGGCCTTGATCGCCGGCTGCAGCAATTTGTCGAAGCCGAACCGGCCGTGGTCGCGCAGGATCGTCGCCCAGGCGTCGATGGCACCGGGGATCGTCACCGCATGCGGGCTGGTGAGCGGAATGGCGTCGATGCCGCGCTCCAGAAACCACTCCGCCTTGGCGGCCGCCGGCGCGCGGCCGGAGCCGTTATAGGCGACGACCTTGCCGGTGCCCTTGGGCTGATAAAGCGCGAAGCAATCGCCGCCGATGCCGGTGGATTGCGGCTCGATCACCGCCAGCAGCGCGGAGGCCGCGATCGCGGCGTCGGCGGCGGTGCCGCCGGCCTGCAGGATCTCGATCGCGGCGAGCGCCGCCTGCGGATGCGAGGTCGCCACCATGGCGTTGCGGGCATGGACCGTGGAGCGGCCGGCGAAGTGGAAATTCCTCATGGGAACGAGCTCATTGGTTCACCGCGCCGCACTTCGGCGCCAGCCTAATTGGCATATTCCGGCGGCGCTGAGCAATCCTCGCCGCGGCATGCCCATCCGCCGCCGATCACGATCTGCCGATGGCGTGGGGTTTCGCGCCGCGGGTTCGGCTGATAGATCGTCGTCCGGGTGCGGGCCCGGCTCGGTGCGCGCCGAGGTCGCGATCCGGCGAGACAGTCAAGCAGTGGAGCGGGCCGATGGCCGACGATCAATCCCTCAGCGAGCGCATCGAGGCGCTGGAAGTCCGTCTGACCTATCAGGACGAGACTATCGAGACGCTGAACCAGACCGTCACTGCGCAATGGAAGCAGATCGACGCGCTGACACGGCAGGTCGCAGCGCTGGGCGATCGCCTGGCGCAGGCCGAAACCAGCGTCGCGGCGCCGGCCAACGAACGCCCGCCGCATTATTGACCGGGGCGTCGCACCGCGGACGAACACACGCCGCACTGCTCGTCCGCGTCATTCCGGGGCGCCGCGCAGCGGCGAGCCCGGAATCCCGAGATGTTCATCACGCCTCGCACAACAAAAACGGGATTCCGGGTTCGCGCCTGACGGCGCGCCCCGGAATGACCGCGTCAGGCGCTATGCCCCGCCGCCAGCCGCTGATCGCGCAACTCGCGCTTCAGCACCTTGCCGATCGCGCTGCGCGGCAGGGCTTCGGAGATGACGACATCCGACAGCCGCTGGGTCTTGCCGACCTTGGCATTGGTCCACGCCTTGAGGTCGGCCGGGTCGAGCGCTGCGCCCGGGCGCGGCACCGCGAAGGCCACCGGCGTCTCGCCCCAGTCTTCCGACGGCATGCCGACCACCGCGACCTCGAGCACCGCCGGATGCTGGCTCGCGATCGCCTCGATGTCGCTCGGATAGATGTTGAAGCCGCCGGAGATGATCATGTCCTTCTTGCGGTCCATCAGCGTCAGGAAGCCCTCGGCATCGAACCGGCCGACGTCGCCGGTGCGCACCCAGCGGTTGCCGTCCTTGTCGGTCCACAGCGTCTCGGCCGTCTTCTGCGGCTGGTTGAGATAGCCCTGCATCATCACGGCCGATCGGCCGACGATTTCGCCGATCTCGCCCTGGGCGACGAAATTGCCGTCCTCGTCGATCAGCCGGATCTCGTGTTCGGGCATCGGCTGGCCGACGGTTGCGAGCTTGTCGGGATGCTCGTGCGCCAGCAGCGCGCAGGATCCGCCACCCTCGGTCATGCCGTAATACTCGGTGAGACCGCCCGGCCAGCGCGCGAGGATGTCGCGCTTCAGCTCGGCCGCGAACGGCGCCGAGGTGCAGAACTTCATCACGAAGGACGACAAATCGTAGTCGGCGAATTCCGGCAGCGCCATGATGCGGCGATACTGCACCGGCACCAGCATCGCGTGGGTGACGCGGTGCTTCTGCGCCAGATCGAGGAAACCCTTGGCGTCGAACTTCTTCATCAGCACCAGCGTGCCGCCGCCGGCCAGCGTCGGATTGAAGCAGACCAGCGTGGTGTTGGAATAGAGCGGCGTCGATAGCAGCGTCACGGCGTCGGGGCCGTAGCCGAGCGGATCGAGCTGGCCGTATTGCCGCCAGCGCAGATGATGGGTGTGGACGATGCCCTTCGGCGTGCCGGTGGTGCCCGACGAATAGATGATGTTGAAGACCCATTCCGGATCGATCGTCACCGGCGCAGGCCTGGTGCCTTGTTCGGCGATCCAGCCGGCAAACGCCGCGCCGCTCCCGCCACCGTCGAGCGCGATCCGGCGAACGGAGGCGTCGATCGCGGCATCCTTCATCGCGTTCGCCGCAAAATCGTCGGTGAACAGGATCTTCGCGGCGGAGTCCTTCACCATCGCGGCGAAATCCTGCGCGGTCGATGACGGCGCCAGCGGCGCCACCGCGACGCCGGCGCGGAGCGCGCCGAGAAAGGTCGCGGCGTATTCGAGCGAGGACAGCGCGCAGATCGAGATCGCGTCGGTCGGCTGCACGCCGTCGCGTTGCAGGGCGGCTGCGACCCGGTCGATCAGCGCATCGAATTCCGCGTAGCGCAATTGCCGCTCGCCGTCGATCACCGCGATCCGGTCCGGATGCGCCTGGGCCGTGTTGCGCACCAGTTCGGCGAGGGTGATGAAGTCGGGCATTTCGGTCTCCGGTTGGTTTCTTGTTGGCTCTGTATAGTAGCAGGACTCGTCATCCTGAAGCGCGAGCGAAGCGAGCCTCGAAGGATGACAGCGGCACGTGTGGCCCATCCTTCGAGGCGCCCAGAGATGCGCGCACCTCAGGATGACGCCGACGGCGTCGAAAGCCTACCGATCCAGCTTCTCTCCCCTCAACCACGCCGCGCCGCTGGCGTAAAGCCGCTCCACCGCCTCGCCTTTCAGGCCGGGCATGTCGCGTTTGATCTGATAGCCGATCCGGCTCTGCAGATAGGCCAGATGCCGATAGCCCTCGGGGAATTGCGCAAGCAGCGCGAGCACGAAGCCCCAGCGGCCATCGCGCTTTTCGAGGAAGTCGTAGAACCGCCCGGTGCAGACGACGTCGACCAGCACGTCGTGCACGACCGCGCGCTGCGCGATCGTCATCTTGGTCTGTGAAATCGCGCGGGAAGCAGCGAGGTCGATCGACTGCCCGCCGAGAAAATGCAGGATCGAAACGCCCCTGGCCCAGCCGGCCTTGCTCATGGCGATGAATTCGTCGGCGGACCCTTGCGTCCAGGTCGCCATCATCCGGCCGTCGTCGAACCAGACCGTGCGGAAGCGGTCCCAGTCTCCGGCGTCACACCACACCACCCAATTTTCAATCAGGTCGCGAATCGCGAGCCTGTCCTGCCACGCCGCATCCATCTGCCGTTTCCGCCCCAGCGTCTTGCGCCCGGCGCCACTATACGAACGACAGCATAAAGTGCGAGGGGCCGAATGCAGCGGTGCCCTGCTTCGGCGTCGGGTCTAAGGAGGCAACGGCGCGATCGGGCAAGGCCGGCCGGCTCAGTTGCGGGCTTCGGAGTGATCCTGCAGCATCGCGCTCAGCCGCGGATGCACTTCGATGTTGCGGTCGTAGCTGATCAGGCCGAGCTTGCGGAATTTGTTCATGAAGAAGCTGACGCGCGAGCGTGTTGTGCCGATCATCTCCGCCAGCGTCTCCTGGCTGATATGCGGAGCGATCGGCTGGGCGCTGCCGTCATTGTCGAGCTTCGAGAGCCGCAGCAACAACCGCGCCAGCCGCTTTTCGCTCGAGTTGAACAGCTGATCGATCAGATCCTCTTCCATCCCGCGGTTGCGCAGCAGCAGATGGCGGGTGAACAGCTCGGCGAAATCCGGCTCGGTGCGCAACGTCTCGATCATCAGGCCCCTGCTGATCGAGGCGACGACGCAATCCCGCATCGCGATCGTGGTCGCACAGCGCGTGTCATCACCGATCAGACAACCGTCGCCGAAGAACTGTCCGGTCTCGACGAGCCCGGTCGCCGCCTCCTTGCCCTGCGCGGACAGCACGACGACTTTGATCCGGCCATCGAGCAGAAAGAAGACGCTGTCGGCGGCATCGCCCTGGGAGAAAATCACCTGGTCCCGCGCAACCCGCAGGATCGATTTTCCAGCGCCCGGCCGGGCAAAAAACTCCCGATAGTTGAAGTCGGCTTCCAGCTTCATAGCTTCCAGCTTCATTGTCTCCAACTCCATGCGAAGCTGATGCAGCCGAAATGATAAACTGTCGCCGCCTGAAAACGCTGGTAAAAACTCTGACCTAGTGAAGGTACGAGGTCCGGCCGTTTCAAAGCTGGGGCGAAGGGAACTCGCAAGCGTTGCGGCCGATGGAACTCCCTCTTCACCGCCAAAACCCGGCACGATACGAACACCGAGGTGACCGCATGCCGACAGCTGCCCTTTCCGCCGCTGGCGGCGGCGGAGGCCTGGTGTGATGTTGGTCTCGGAGTAGTTCGTCACGCCACCGGCGTGATCCGCTCGTCGCTCCACGACAGGCCGAATTCGTCGAGACCGGCCGCGAGATAATCGCTGAGCAGCGGCTCGCCGAGCAGGTAGCGTGCGGTGCGGCCGTTACGGCCGTCGGCGGCCTCGCGGCGCAGATCGTCCCACTCTTCGATGCTGCCGTCGCCGCGGCCGAGCCGCATCAGCGCGACGAGATCGATCTGTTCTTCCTCGGTCATCGCGGCGATGAAGCCGGCGATCTCCTGCGCCACCGGGTCGCTGCCGTTGTCTTCCAGCACGTCGATCATGTTGTCGTCGGCGCCATTCGACCCGGAATCGAGGTCGGTGGCGCCTTCCTTGACGTCGTATTCCCGTGCCTTCTCGATCAGGAAGCCGACCTTGTCGGTGGAAATTGCGAGTTCAGGCATCGAATGATCTCCCATCGTTTGGCGCCACGCGACCAACGCGTCGCATCGGCAGATGATCCATTGCACCGCACCGGCAAAACCAGCATGTTCGGGCAAAACAACAATCGGGAGAGACGTGGGATGGGCTGGACGATCGGCAAGGTCAAGATCACAAAAATCGTCGAAATCGAATCCACCGGGGGCACCCGGTTCATCCTGCCGCAGGCGACCAACGAGGAAATCCAGAAGCTGCAATGGCTCGCGCCCGACTTCGCCAATGCGGAGGGCCGGCTGCGCATGACGGTGCACGCGCTGGTGGTCGAGACGCCGACTCGCCGCATCGTGGTCGACACCTGCATCGGCAACGACAAGCAGGGCCGCAGCGTGCCGACCTGGAACGGACTGGACAGGCCGTTCCTCGCCGACATGGCAGCGGCGGGCTATCCGGCAGAGAGCATCGACATGGTGGTCTGCACGCATCTGCACGTCGATCACGTCGGCTGGAATACAAGGCTCGTCGATGGGCGCTGGGTGCCGACCTTCGGCGACGCACGCTATGTGTTCGCGCGCGACGAATACGACTACTGGAAACAACACAGCACCGAGGGCGAGCACGCCGCGGTGTTCGCGGATTCGATCCAGCCGGTGGTCGATGCCGGCCTGGTCGATCTGGTGGCGAGCGACGCTGCGGTGGCGGACGAGATCACGCTGATCCCGACGCCGGGCCACAGCCCGGGCCATGTCAGCCTGCACATCCGCTCGGACGGCGCCGAGGCGCTGCTGAGCGGCGACGTCGCGCACCATCCCTGCCAGATGGCGCATCTCGACTGGGCCTCGACGGTCGATTTCGATCCGAAGCAATCGACCGAATCCCGGCGCGCGCTGTTTTCGCGCTTCGCCGATACGCCGACGCTGGTGATCGGCGGCCATTTCGGACCCAGCCACATCACGCGCGACGGCGACGCCTTCCGGCTGGTGGCAGCGCAATAGCAGCGCCCGCGCAGCAACGCCGCATGGGCCGCCCGCGGCTACGCCGGTTGAATTCCGCGCGGCGCTGCGCCATGAGGTGAGCAGCAAAATTCAGGAGGAAGCGCGACATGAAGCTCGTTCGATATGGTGCGATCGGCCAGGAAAAACCCGGCATGATCGATAAAGCAGGCCAGTTGCGCGATCTGTCGGCGCAGCTGCCGGACCTCGCCGGCGAAGCCTTCGCGCCGGCCGGCCTCGCCAAACTCGCCGCGCTCGATGCCGCGAGCCTGCCGGCCGTGGCAGGCCAGCCGCGGATCGGATCGCCGGTCGGCGGCGCGCCGAAATTCATCGCGATCGGGCTGAACTACGCGGATCACGCCGCCGAAGCCAACATGCCGATTCCGTCCGAGCCGATCGTCTTCATGAAAGCGTCGAGCTCGCTGTGCGGGCCGAACGACGACGTCGAGAAGCCGCGCGGATCGACCAAGCTCGACTGGGAAGTCGAACTTGCGATCGTGATCGGCACCCGCGCCAAATACGTCTCCGAGGCCGACGCGTTGAACTACGTCGCCGGCTACGCGGTCTGCAACGACGTCTCCGAACGCGCCTTCCAGATCGAGCGGATGGGGCAATGGACCAAGGGCAAGTCGCACGACACGTTCGGGCCGCTCGGGCCGTGGCTCGTCACCAGGGACGAGATCGCCGACGTGCACAAGCTCGGGATGTGGCTCGACGTCAACGGCAAGCGCTGCCAGACCGGCTCGACCGCGACGATGATCTTCAACGTGCCGAAGATCGTGTCCTATCTGTCCGAACTGATGACGCTGCTGCCCGGCGACGTCATCACCACCGGCACCCCGCCCGGCGTCGGCATGGGCATGAAACCCCCGCAATTCCTCAATGTCGGCGACGTCGTCACGCTCGGCATCGACGGCCTCGGCGAGCAGAAGCAGACCATCGTGGCGGCGTGAGCCGCAACATCAAGGACGTCATCCTGAGGAGCGCTCCGAAGGAGCGCGTCTCGAAGGATGGTGAAGTTGAAAGTATTCGCTGCCCATCCTTCGAGACGCCCGGCTTCGCCGGGCTCCTCAGGATGACGTGGCAAGCGTCGAAAAGCCCCGCCTGACAAGCCTATCCAAAGGACTTCCGATGAAACTCAGCTTCTCCCCCGCCTCGCCGTTCGCGCGCAAGCTGCGCATCGCGGCGATCGAGCTCGGACTGATCGACCGGATCGAATTCGTTTCGGCGACGGTCGTTCCCGGGCAGGCCAATGACGACTACATGCGCGACGTCAATCCGCTGAAGAAACTGCCGGCATTGATCCTCGACAATGGCGAGGTGATCGTCGATTCCTTCGTGATTGCGGAATATCTCGACGACCTCGCCGGCGGCGGCAAGCTGATGCCGGCTTCGGGGCCGGAGAAGTGGCGCGTGAAGAGCGATCACTCGCTGCTGCAGGGCATGCTGGATTCGATGCTGCTGTGCCGCTACGAGAAGATGGTACGGCCCAAGGAGCTGTTCTGGCAGGGCTGGTACGACGATCACTGGAATCGCGCCTGGAGCGGCATGGCGCGTTTCGAGAAGGCCGATAAGGTCTTGAACGGACAACTGGATTTGGCGCAGATCGGGCTGGTTTGCGTGCTCGGCTATGCGGATTTCCGGTTTCCCGATTGCGGCTGGCGCGAGGCTTATCCGAAACTCGCCGCGTTCAACGAGAAAATGCTGGAGCGTCAATCGGTTAAGGTCTCGGTGCCGCCGCCGGCGTGAGTTTTTGCGGCTTGCGGCAAACCCGTGACAAACGTCAGGCAGGTCGCGCCCAAGAATTCCGCCGCTCAATCGAACAGGCTCGGCGTGTAGTTGACCGCCGCGCCCTCGATCGACAGCAGTTTGAGCTTGGTGGCGACGCCGCCATTGGCGGAAAATCCGCCGGGCTTGCCTCCGGCGGCGAGCACGCGGTGGCACGGCACGATCACCGGCACCGGATTGCGGCCGAGCGCCTGCCCTACTTCGCGCGCGAGTTCGACTCCGCCGAGCTTCCTGGCGATGTCGCCGTAACTAAGCGTTTGCCCCGGCGGGATGGTGCGCGCGATGGCGTAGACGCCGCGCTGGAAATCGGAGACGCCGTCGAGGTCGAGCGGGATGTTTGTGAGGTCGACCGGTTGGCCTGCGAGCAGCGCGACGATGCCGTCGATCGCGTCTCGCACCGGCGGCGGCGGCGCGGCTTCGTCGATCTCGCCATGGCGCTGGGCGATGCGCGCGCGGGTCTGCGCGTCGTTCGGCTGCGGCAGTTGCACGGCGACCACGCCGCGATCGCCCCAGGCGATGCCGCAGCGGCCGAGCGCGGTGTCGAACATCGCGTAGTTCTGCGCCGTCATCGGAATTCCCGTTGCTGATGCGCAGGCGAGCTTAGCGGCGGCCGGCGCCGTGATCCACCCGGTTTCAGCAACCGCGCTGTTCGATCCGCGCGGCGATCGCCGACAGCCAGGCGCCGCGCTGCTGCTGCAGGCTGATCGCGCGCGCCGCCGCGGCCTTGTGCATTGCCGGCAGCGCATCGATCATCCCGGCGATGCCGGCGACCAGCGCCTCCTGTTGGAACGGTTCGGGCAGCACCAGGCCTGCGCCGCTGCGCTCGATCTCGCCGGCATAGCCGCAGGCGGCCGAAGCCAGCACCGGCACGCCGGCGAGCAGCGCCTCGCCGATCACCTGGCCGGCGGCTTCGGAGCGCGCGGGGTGCAGCATGAAATCGGCCGCGGCGATCAGCTCCATCACCTCGGCGACATAGGGCACGATGTGTACCCGGCGCTCGAGATCGCGCCGCACCACGCGGCGATGCAGCCACGGCGAATCCGAACCGGCGACGACCAGATGCAGCTTCGGATACAGCGCCAGCGCCGCGAGGCTGCGATCGACGCCCTTGAGCTTCGGATCGACCGCGACCGACACCGCCATCAGCGCGTCGTCGGGAATGCCGAGATTCTTTCGCCACGGGGTGGCGCCGAGCTTGCGCGCGGCGGCGTAGCGGTCGTCGTGCAGCACCATCGGCAGCACGGTGGCGCGGGCCGGATCGAAATCATAGGCGATGAAATACTCGTCGCGCTGCCGCTCGGTGAGGAAGAACAACCGG
>NZ_JBQTCH010000001.1:920000-927362 GCF_052445935.1 Rhodopseudomonas sp. NSM
GTCGCCAACAAAGACAGTTTTACAACACGCCGATCTTGCGATCAGCATGCGCCGAAAACCGTCTGGAGATACGCGCTCGTCTCCCGCGGATTGCTCCACTGGATCCGAACTCGGATCGATCTCCTCTTTACGATGTCAGAAAACCCGCAAGCCTTCATGCGAATGAAGGCAAGCGAATACAATATGCGGACGAATTCCGTCGAGCTGTCCGATGACAGCGTCGAGGCACAAGCGAGGGTCGCAGTGATCATCCATCTGGTGGAGCCAGACGGGATCGAACCGACGACCTCATGCTTGCAAAGCACGCGCTCTCCCAGCTGAGCTATGGCCCCGTAACCAGAAGACGAATGCAACGCTCGATGAAGTGGTGGGCCTGGGAAGACTTGAACTTCCGACCTCACGCTTATCAAGCGCGCGCTCTAACCAACTGAGCTACAAGCCCTCAACACGAGGAGCATGCGCGCGCACATCGATCCGGCCGGACGGCCGTGTCGATAGAACGCTGCGCGCCGCCCCTGGCGCGTGTTCGTCCGCGAAGAAAGAGAAACGAAGACGGCGAAATCCCGCCAATTTGGGGTTCATTATGACTTGAACCCCGGATGTTTCTAAAACAGGTCGATAATCCCTCACTGCAAGCAGCGAGTTCTTGAAAAGACCCATCCTTAGAAAGGAGGTGATCCAGCCGCAGGTTCCCCTACGGCTACCTTGTTACGACTTCACCCCAGTCGCTGACCCTACCGTGGTCAGCTGCCTCCCTTGCGGGTTAGCGCACTGCCTTCAGGTAGAACCAACTCCCATGGTGTGACGGGCGGTGTGTACAAGGCCCGGGAACGTATTCACCGTGGCATGCTGATCCACGATTACTAGCGATTCCAACTTCATGGAGTCGAGTTGCAGACTCCAATCCGAACTGAGACGGTTTTTTGAGATTTGCGAAGGGTTGCCCCTTAGCGTCCCATTGTCACCGCCATTGTAGCACGTGTGTAGCCCAGCCCGTAAGGGCCATGAGGACTTGACGTCATCCCCACCTTCCTCGCGGCTTATCACCGGCAGTCTCCCTAGAGTGCTCAACTAAATGGTAGCAACTAAGGACGGGGGTTGCGCTCGTTGCGGGACTTAACCCAACATCTCACGACACGAGCTGACGACAGCCATGCAGCACCTGTGCTCCAGGCTCCGAAGAGAAGGTCACATCTCTGCGACCGGTCCTGGACATGTCAAGGGCTGGTAAGGTTCTGCGCGTTGCGTCGAATTAAACCACATGCTCCACCGCTTGTGCGGGCCCCCGTCAATTCCTTTGAGTTTTAATCTTGCGACCGTACTCCCCAGGCGGAATGCTTAAAGCGTTAGCTGCGCCACTAGTGAGTAAACCCACTAACGGCTGGCATTCATCGTTTACGGCGTGGACTACCAGGGTATCTAATCCTGTTTGCTCCCCACGCTTTCGTGCCTCAGCGTCAGTAATGGGCCAGTGAGCCGCCTTCGCCACTGGTGTTCTTGCGAATATCTACGAATTTCACCTCTACACTCGCAGTTCCACTCACCTCTCCCATACTCAAGACCTTCAGTATCAAAGGCAGTTCTGGAGTTGAGCTCCAGGCTTTCACCTCTGACTTAAAGACCCGCCTACGCACCCTTTACGCCCAGTGATTCCGAGCAACGCTAGCCCCCTTCGTATTACCGCGGCTGCTGGCACGAAGTTAGCCGGGGCTTATTCTTGCGGTACCGTCATTATCTTCCCGCACAAAAGAGCTTTACAACCCTAGGGCCTTCATCACTCACGCGGCATGGCTGGATCAGGGTTTCCCCCATTGTCCAATATTCCCCACTGCTGCCTCCCGTAGGAGTTTGGGCCGTGTCTCAGTCCCAATGTGGCTGATCATCCTCTCAGACCAGCTACTGATCGTCGCCTTGGTGAGCCATTACCTCACCAACTAGCTAATCAGACGCGGGCCGATCTTTCGGCGATAAATCTTTCCCCGTAAGGGCTTATCCGGTATTAGCTGAAGTTTCCCTCAGTTGTTCCGAACCAAAAGGTACGTTCCCACGTGTTACTCACCCGTCTGCCACTGACATATTGCTATGCCCGTTCGACTTGCATGTGTTAAGCCTGCCGCCAGCGTTCGCTCTGAGCCAGGATCAAACTCTCAAGTTGGACTTGAAACTTTGAACCGGCTGATCACAACGTTTTGACGAGGTCCCACCATATACGCCGGCCGACGATTCACATCGCGACCGACACGCCATCCGAAGATGACATGGTGTAACCTTTGAAACGTGTAACCGCCGAAGTCTTTCGTCCGGTCTCTATGCTCGAAAGCCGAAGCCTTCTTACAATCGAGACCCGCAAGGACTTCGCCGTCCACGTTTCTCTTTCTTCATATTTACTTGTCAAACAGCCCGGAGCCCGAAGACCCCAAAAGACCCGAAGGTCCCGTGAACCCGAAGGTTCTTATCTCTATGTGTCGAACCCGGAGGTTCGGCCGGATCCGAAGATCCAATGAAGCGCAAACCCGAAGGTTTCGACTTCTGCTCCTACACTTATAGGAGCCCCGCTCTCCATCCGACGGCAATTAGCAACCGATGACTGTCGGCTGCTGATCACTCATCGTAGTGATGAAGCTTTCAGAGGCGCGGAAGCTCGCTGGGGCCCGGTGGGCTGCAGCGGCGCCGCGCTCAGTGGTTGGTTTATAGGCCAGGCCCCTCGGATCTGTCAACGGCCTTCGTCAGAAAAATGTCGTGTGACCTCGAAAAATCATTTTCCTTTGATGGCACAAGGCTTTCCGGGCCGTGGCGCCGTACTCAAGCCACATTCCTCGGTCGTTCTCCCCAAAATAGATTGGCCGGATTCGTCCGGTTGCCAGCTCCGGCAGCCGGTCTTTGCCAGACAGGGATCGCGATCATGATGCTTTCATCGCCAATTCCTCGCCTGCGTCCGGCATCGAACATTTCCCGCCATTGACGTTCGTGCTGGCTGCCAGCAATTTGGCCGCCTCTTGTCGAACGTCAGTGGCGCGGCCCAGTTCCTGAGTTTCGCCCGCGCGGCGTTTCCGGGAGGTCTGGGCCACAGGACGCTCTCGCGATCCACCCGATCGCGCTGAGAGTCCGACAGGTCAGGGACACTTGCCGGCGGGCGACAGACGCCAGCGGGGAAGATTTTGGGGGACTGCGGATTGAGCCAGAGGTTGTCACGGGGACGCAGCCACGGGCGCGAGGTCGGTTTCATCGATCTCGGGCACGAGCCCCCGCTTTCCGTTGATGGCTCCGAAGCCGCGGTGATCGATCGCCGCCGCGTATCCGTCCAATGGTTCAGCGGGACGATTCTGACCGGCCTGTGCGGCGCAGCCTTGATCGGCGGCGCCGTTTTCGCGTCGCTCGACGGCGAAATGACCTTCGCCAAGGCGCCGGAGCGGGTCGAGGCCGCGCTCCGCGGCGCATTCGGCGCCGACAAGAACGCAGCCCTGCACAAGAGTGACCGCCTGCCCCCGCCCAGCGAATCGCAGGCCGCGCGCAACGTGATCCGGGTTTCGACCGTGTCTCGTGTCGGCAGTCGCGACGTCGTCCGGGTGCGGCCCTTCATCAAGATCGCCGGCAATCTGTCGCTGTCGACCTCCGAACTGTCCGCCAAGATCCCGCCGTTCAACGCCCAGCGGATGCTGAGCGACGTCGGCGTCGCCACTCCGGCCGCGGAAGACGCGCAGAATCCCGACGCGGTCGAACCCGACGCCGAGGTCTCGTTCATCACCCGCGATCTCGGCCAGGTGCTGCCGCGGGCGAAGATCGCGGGCTTCATCCCGCCCGACGAGATCCTGATGCGGGTGCGCGACGCCGCGAGCTGGAAGGGCAACAGCGGCGTGCGCTACGCCAGCGCCACCGCCGGCGACATCGGCGGCGGCGGCAACAGCGGCGGCGACATGCGGCTCGGCTACGCGCCCGAGGGCGCCTCCGCCGATCCCTATGCGGGCTTCGAGACCCGGATCGTGCCGGAAAACGTCACGCTGCTGCCGAAGACCAAGGAGCAGGTGACCGGCGGCAACGCCACCGGCGAGCGCGTCCATATCGTCAAGAAGGGCGACACCGTGATCTCGGTGCTGCGCGACCAGGGCGCCAGCGAGGAGGATGCCACCGCGGTCGCCACCGCGCTCGGCGCGCGCGGCCGCAGCGGCGGGCTGAAGGAAGGCCAGAAGCTGAAAATCCTGATGGAGCCCACCGGCCCCGCCAAACAGCCGCAGCCGTTCCGGGTGATCATCGCCAACGACTCGACCGTCGAAGCGGTGGCGGCGCTGTCCGATCTCGGCCGCTACGTCGCGGTCGACGTCCAGGCCCTGAACACCGTCAGCGATACCGCCGACAACAGCGACGAGGACGAGGACGACGGCACCGGCGTGCGCCTCTACCAGTCGATCTACGAGACCGCGCTGCGCAACAAGGTGCCGCAGGCGATCATCGACGACATGATCAAGATCTACTCCTACGACGTCGACTTCCAGCGCAGGGTGCAGGCAGGCGACTCGTTCGAGGTGTTCTATGCCGGCGACGACGAGACCACCACGGCGGTCGAGAAGAACGACGTGCTGTTCGCCGCGCTCACCGTCGGCGGCGAAACCAAGAAATACTACCGCTTCCAGACCCCCGACGATTCGGTGGTCGATTTCTACGACGAGACCGGCAAGAGCGCGAAGAAGTTCCTGGTGCGCAAGCCGGTCAACAACGCGATCATGCGCTCCGGCTTCGGCGGCCGCCGGCACCCGATCCTCGGCTACGTCAAGATGCACACCGGCGTCGACTGGTCGACGCCCTATGGCACGCCGATTTTCGCCTCCGGCAACGGCGTGATCGAGAAGGCCGGCTGGGAAGGCGGCTACGGCAAATACATCCGGATCAAGCACAACAACGGCTACGAGACCGCCTACGGCCATATGTCGGCCTTCGCCAAGGGCATGGAGCCCGGTAAGCGGGTGCGGCAGGGCCAGGTGATCGGCTTCGTCGGCTCCACCGGCCTGTCGACCGGCGCGCATGTGCATTACGAAATTCTCGTCAACGGCCGGTTCGTCGACCCGATGCGGGTGAAACTGCCGCGCGGCCGCTCACTGGGCGGCCCGCTGCTGGCGAGTTTCGAAAAAGAACGCGACCGCCTCGACGCCATGCTGGCCGGCCGCGGCGTCGGCCGCTTCGCCGACGACCTGACCGCGACCACGCCGGCGCGAAGCGTCAGCGCGGCGGCGGCGCGGAAGTAAGCGCGGCAAGCGCAGCGCGAGCGAGCCGGCGATTCAGGGCCGCACAAAGCGCTTTGCGGCGTGATGCACTGCTGATCCGGGGACCCGGAATTCTGCAAAGCAAGACGTAACCGGGGTCCCGGATCTGCGCAGCGGCATGAACAATGCCGCAGCGCGTCCGGGACACGGGATTTGCCAGTCCCCTTGCCAACTCCCCTTGCCAACTTCCTCTTGCCAACGCTTCGGCGCAGCCAAATACTCCCGGCATAACAACAAACTTACGGGAGAAAATGCGATGAGGACCAAACTTGCGCTCGGCGCGAGCGCGATGGCGCTCGGCCTGCTGGCCTTTTCCGCCGCGCGCGCGGACGATTACCAGGTCACGAAACTGGTGCAGGGCTCGGCGTTTCACGGCGTGCACGGCCTCGGCGTCGACAAGGCCGGCCGGCTGTTCGCGGGCTCGGTCGCGGGTGCCGCGCTGTACGAGGTCGATCGCGAAGCCGGCACGGCGAAGATCGCGGTGCCGACGCCGGAAGGCATGGCCGACGACATCGCCTTCGCGCCCGACGGCACCATGGCGTGGACCGCGTTTCTCACCGGAGATCTGTACGCGCGCAAGGGCGACGGGCCGATCAGGAAACTCGCCTCGGGTCTGCCCGGCATCAATTCGCTGGCGTTCCGCAAGGACGGCCGGCTCTACGCCACGCAGGTGTTTCTCGGCGACGCGCTGTATGAGATCGACGTCGAGGGCACCAAGCCGCCGCGCAAGATCATGGAGAAGATCGGGGGCCTGAACGGCTTCGAATTCGGCCCGGACGACAAGCTCTACGGCCCGCTGTGGTTCAAGGGCCAGGTCGCCGCGGTCGACGTCGACAAGGGCGAACTCAGCGTCGTCGCCGACGGCTTCAAAATTCCGGCGGCGGCGAATTTCGACTCCAAGGGCAATCTCTACGTGCTCGACACCGCGCTCGGCCAGCTCGTCCGGGTCGACGTCAAGACCGGCAACAAGCAGGTCGCGGCGCAGCTCAAGCCGTCGCTCGACAATCTCGCGATCGACGCGCAGGACCGCATCTTCGTTTCCAACATGGCCGACAACGGCATCCAGGAGGTCGACCCGAAAACCGGCACGGCCAGGCAGGTGATCATCGGCAAGCTGGCATTTCCGGGCGGCATCGGCGTGGTGAGCGACGGCGGCAAGGACACCATCTACGTCGCCGACGTGTTCGCCTATCGCAGCGTCGATGGCGCGACCGGCGAGGTGCGCGAGCTGGCGCGGATGCACGCCGACGGCACCACGCTGGAATATCCGATGAGCGCCACCGCCAAGGCCGACGAGGTGATCCTGTCGAGCTGGTTCACCGGCACCGTGCAGGTGATCGATCGGGCCAGCGGCAAGAGCATCGAGATGCTGCACGATTTCAAGGCGCCCTATGACGCGATCCGGCTGGCGAACGGCAAGCTGGTGGTCGCCGAGCTCGGGACCAAATCGCTGATCGAGGTCGGCGGCGAGCACGGCAAGGACCGCAAGGCGATCGCCACCGACCTCGCCGGCCCGGTCGGCCTCGCGGCGGCACCCGACGGGGCGGTCTATGTCACCGAGGCGTTCGCCGGGCAGGTGACGAAGATCGATCCGGCGAGCGGCGCCAAGACCGTGGTGGCGAAGGATCTGAAGATGCCGGAAGGCCTGGCGCTGGCGCCGTCCGGCCAGCTGATCGTCGCCGAAGTCGGCGCCAGACGCGTCGTCTCGATCGATCCTTCGACCGGCAAGGTCACCGAACTCGCCGGCAACCTGCCGATCGGCCTCACCGCCGCTCCCGGCCTGCCGCCGACCAACATGCCGACCGGCATCGGCGTCGGCGCGACCGGCACGATCTATGTGTCGTCGGATATCGAAAACGCGATCTACAAGATCGCGAAGAAGTAGCCGGGCAGGCTCGACGGCCTCACCACGCTGCGCGACCGTCATCCTGAGGAGCGAGCGCAGCGAGCCTCGAAGGATGACAGCGGCGAGCCTTGCAACTCATCCTTCGAGGCCCGACGCGCCGCGCAGACGCGCGACACGTCGGGCGCCTCAGGATGACGCCATGCAGGTGGCGATGCAGGGCCGGTCTCAGCAGGCGGCCCCAAAACGTAGATGGCCGGGTCA